>NZ_JAFCVW010000002.1:0-635553 GCF_049897245.1 Sphingomonas sp. DC5200-1 | reverse complement strand
CGTCCAGATCCAGCAGTCTGCGCGACCGCAGGTGCCGCTTGCGGCAGAAAATCCTTGTCTAGCGCTCGGATACAGGCGATCTTCACCTCAAACGCCACGCCACTTGGGGAATGCAGGCTTGAGGCCCTGTTCGCCACTGATAGCGGTGGTGACGCGATAACCAGCGCTCGTCAGGATCTCGCTCGCCACCGCCAGCACTTCGTCATTATCCTCGACGATCAGCACATGTTCGACATAGCCGCGCGGCTGGGCCGGTGCCGCGTTCAGCGCGTCGACGCTGGCATCGGACGTGCCCGCCTCTTCGCTGGGGCGTGCGACGGGGAAGATCATCATGACGCTGGTGCCGCGACCGTCCTCGCTCTCGATATCGAGGCGGCCGCCGGACTGGCGCAGGAACCCGCTGGCCATGGCGAGGCCGAGCCCCGTGCCCTGACCGACGCCCTTGGTCGTGAAGAACGGTTCGACCGCGCGTTCCAGCACCTCGGGCGGCATGCCCGTGCCTTCGTCCTTCACCTCGAGCACGACATAGTCGCCGGGCGCCAGTTCGCGCGCGGTTTCAGGGGTGAGCGACAGGCGGCGCGTGCCGATCGTCACCTCGCCGCCATTGGGCATGGCGTCGCGGGCATTGTTGACGATGTTGAGCAGCGCCATTTCGAGCTGATCGGGATCGACGACGACGTGCGGCAGCCCGCGGCGCAGGCTGAGGTGCAGGTCGACGTATTTCGACACTGAGCTTTCGATCACCTCGCTGAACTCGGTGACGAGGTGGCTGAGATCGATCGCACGCGGTTCGAGCCGCGTCTTGCGGGCGAAGGCGAGCAACTGGCGCGTCAGCTTGGCGCCGCGTTCGGCGGCCGACTGCGCCGCGGCGACGTAACGCTTGGCCTTGTCACTGTCGGTGACGGCGGACAGCAGGTCGAGATTGCCGTTCACCACCTGGAGCAGATTGTTGAAATCGTGTGCGAGGCCGGCGGTGAGTTGGCCGATCGATTCCATCTTCTGCGCCTGGCGGTAGCTCTGTTCGACGTTACGGCGGCGCGTGACGTCGAGCTGGCTGGCGAAGAAATAGAGGAGGTTGCCCTCGACGTCGTAAACCGGGCCGATGAATACCGCGTTCCAGAACGGCGAGCCGTCGCGACGGTAGTTGAGCAATTCGAGCGCGATCGACTGGCGGGCCTCGATCGCCTCGCGCAGTTCGGCGACGGCGCCGCGATCGGTCTGCGACCCCTGCAGGAAGCGGCAGTTCCGGCCCAGCACCTCGGCCTCCTCATACCCCGTCAGGTCGAGGAAGGCCTTGTTGGCGAAGGCGATCGGATTGTCGTCCTGATTGGGATCAGTCAGGATCATCGGCATCCGCGTCATCTCGATCGCGGCGAAGAAGACGTTGCCGCGATCGTCGAGGCCGGGGCGCGTAATCGTGCTTTCGCGCCAGTGATGCAGGCCCGGGCGGCCGATCGGGTCGTCGTGCCCGCTGTCGATCGTGCCGGCGGACGGGACTCCGGTCGCCTGTCCGATCAGGGGCGCGTCGGACGCGGTGCGTTCAGTGGGGTGCTGGGAGTCATCAGCCATGGATTCGGGCATGGCCCAGTCGGCCCCAACAGGCAAGTCGCGACCGTGACTGGTTTATTCCACCGATCATGGTCGATCGCCACCCTCGTCGCGATATTTGATCTCCAGATAGCGACCGCGCGTCGACAGGCTGTCGAGGTCGTTCTGCGCCAGCCGCGCGGTCATGTCGGCGATCTCCTGCTCGATCAGCTTGAGGCCGGCGACGAGTTCGGCGTCGGGCGTGCGGCCGTTGCGCTCGACGCGGCGGAGCGGTTCGGGGACGCGCGCGTAATCGGTGACGAAGGCGGGCAGCTGTTCGCCGATCAAGCGGCGGACCTCATAGGCCTCTTCCTCGCGGCCATCGAGCCGGCCGAGCTGCGGCGACAGCGTTTCGAGACGGACGCCGATCTGGTCGACCAGCCCGCGTGCCGGCGCAGGCAGCATCGGGCGCTGCGCATCGAGCCAGCGTTCGGTCTTGGCGGGCAACGTCTTGATGTCGGTTTCGCGCAGCACCTTTTCGCTCGGCGCGCGGGCGGCCGGCGCGATGGCGATCGCGATCGTCACCGCCGCCATCAGCAGCAGCACGGCTAGCCCGCCGAACAGGCCGAGCGGCACGACCATGCCCGCCACCGCCGCAGCGATCAGGATGATCGCATTGACCGCGCAGATGATCGCGAAGCGCGTGCCGACACCGACCGCCTTGCGCTTCAGCCGCTTGCCATGCGCGCGATACACGGTGCCGAGCTTCTCGGCGACGGGCCCGCGATAGTCCTCGCTGATCCGGGCCATCGTCGCGCGGGCGCGGGCGATCTGTTCGTCGACCTCGGTCATGCCAGTCTCACAGCGACTCCAAGCGATAGCTGTCGGTCGATGGACCCTTCAGCGCCCCCTGCGCGGCGCCTTCCGCCCGCGCGATATAGCCCTTCGACTTCTCCACCTCGCTGCCGAGCGCGGTGACGGTGGTCTTCATCGAATCGAGCGCCTTGATCTTGAACGTGTCGATCGCGTCCATCGTGTCGTAGATGTTCTGGAAGGCGCGTTGCAGCGTTTCGAGCGGGATGGTCGAGGCGGCGGCCTGTTCGTGGATCGCGGCGGTGTTGCTGCGCAGCAGTTTGCCGGTCGAATCGATGATGTTGGCCGTGGTCGTGTTGAGCTGCGTGATCGATTCCAGCACCAGTTTCTGGTTGGTCAGCGCCTGCGCCACCGTCACCGCGGTGCGCAGCGCCGAGACGGTCGTGGTGCTGGCGCGATCGACCCCCTTCACCAGTTCGACGTTGTTCTTCTTGACGAGGTCGAGTGCGAGATAGCCCTGCACCGTCACTGCCATCTGCGTCAGCAGGTCCTGCGTGCGCTGGCGCGTGTAGAACAGCGCGGTCTCGCGGATCGCCTTCGCCTTGGCGGGATCGGTGTGGTCGAGGTCGGCGGCCGTCTCCTCCAGCTTGGCGTCCATCGCCTTGCTGAGGTGGATCATCTGTTCAAGGCGCCCCATCGCGCCCCACAGGTTGGCGCGCTCGGTATCGATCGCGGCATTGTCCATCAGCAGTTCGTCCTTGCCGGACGCAAGGTTCTTCAAGATCGCGCTGATGTGCGTCTGCGACGACTGATAGCTTTCAAAATAGTCGCGCATCTTCGACCCGAAGGGGATGATGCCGAAGATCTTCTTGGGGCCCGAGAGCGCGCCCTTGCGGCCGGGATCGAGGTCTTCGATCACGCGGCGTAGCTGCGCAAGGTCGGCACCGACGCCGCTTTCCTTGTCCATCGCGCGGATCGGGCGATCGAGGAAGCGGTTCGACTGGCCCGCCGCCTCGCGAATTTCCTTCGCGCCCATCGCGGTGATCGCATCGACGCGCTTGCCGAATTCGGGGCTATTGACGTCTTCGGCGACGAGATCGCGGACGAAGGTATCGACGCGGGTTTCGAGCTGCGTCTTCTTGGCATCGTCGATCGGCACGAGTCCGGCGGCGCGCTCCGCCTGCACGGTGGGTACGGGATCGGGCGGGGTCAGCACCAGCCCCGGTTGCGTAGGTGCGCTCAAGGTATCGGCGCTCGTCGCCATCATCGTCCTCCAGCGGGCATCGGCCCGTTGCCCCGCAATGTGCCGGTTGCGGGGGCGGGGTTCAAGTGTGTCATGTGAATAATACGCTGGCGCGCGATGCCGGGGGTGATTCGGGTCGCGGAAGTGGACGAAGTGGACGGTACGTCATCGTCGGAAATGCCACCCGTGCTGCGCCTGCCGGACAAGGGCAGGGCGAGGATGGGCGTGGCCATGGCGGCAGTATAGCGGATCGGGGGCGTGTAGGACAGTGAAGATTAAGGCCCTGAAAGTATGGCGCTACAGCCGTGAGAAAATAACTCGCTTGGTAAAACATGTTTGTATGCCGCGCGGCTTGCATATCGGATCACCAAGGCGCTGAAACTATCGCGCGCAAATTGTTAACTCTGGTCTCTTAATTTTCATGCGTCGTAGGTCGATGATGCGCATCAGGGAGGCGGATCGTGCGAGTGTTAATCCAAGCGTTTCGGGACTTGTGGGGCTTGCCTGGCGCATTCGCCGATCTAAGCTTTGGACATACATCTGACGGTCGGCCCGTCTTCATGCCGTATGGGCTATGGGGCGGAAGCTACGTAGTGGAATCACAGACACGGCTGCGGTCCATGAGAAACCAGCTCGGCTTGCTATTTATCATGCCGGCGGTGACATTCCTGGCGCTCGTTTCGTTGAGTTTGCGGCCGATCCGGGAAACAGCGTTGTCGCCGGTATTGATTTTTGTCGTGGTAAGCTTTGCCGCATTCACTTGCGTCTTTGTTGGATGGGCGTGGTTCAACACGCGCACAATGTCTAAACTGGAGGAGGGTGAACGCGGCATTCCTGTTTCGGACGATCCACTGGAGGCAGGAGCTTCATCCGTTCAGCGGTTCTTGAATTCGTTCGGCGCTGAAACCACGGACTTACTATGCGTATCGGGCGCCCTGGCTGGGTTCGCGTGCCAGATGGTCGTTCGGGACCGGACCTCGCTGGAGGGACGGCCTTCAGGCTTTGCGGAGGTCACGCTGCAAGACGGGCGCGTGCTCCAGTTCGGCGATAATTTGAACGGCCCGCTTGCCGAAGACGAGACGTCGGTATGGAGCATCGTGGGCGATGGTGCCCCAGTGGCGGACATCAAGCCGTTTTTCTCAGACGCTATCGCTGTCCTGACCAATGAGATCACGCCGCCGGCCATCGGCAGCATGGTCACAAGCGTCCAACGGCTATGGCCGGCTATCGTCCTAATTCTTGATGGCAACAACGTACCGGTCACCTCCAGGCATCTTGCCATCGCACGCGCGGTACGATCCATTCAACATACGCAGCAGGTGTTGCCCTTGCAGCGATGCGTGGAGATTGCGATGCGCGCCGCTATCATCATGTCGAAATGGGATGCTGCGGAGGTGCTAGTCCCCGACGAAACAGCTTGCGCCACTTCGTAAAGGCATTTGGACTGATGTACTTACAATCTCTGCGGATCAAAGGTATGACAAGGCTATCGATGCGGTCGCGTTGAAACCAAGCCTGCTGGATGCGCTTCGGGCAATGGTCCCGCTAGACGCTGAAGACGATCTCCCTGAGGCGTCCAGCGCGTCACTGCCGCCATTACAAGCAATCGATCTTTAAGCGGTGTCGCCACTACCGGCGCCGCGTTCAAGCTGGCGCAAAGCCGCCCCTCCCCGCCCCCTTCCCGCGACGCAACATTTCGGCTATGGGCGCCCGCGATACCCTATAGATCAGGAATTCCCATGAGCCTCCGCAACGTGGCGATCATCGCGCACGTCGATCACGGCAAGACGACGCTGGTCGATCAGCTCTTCCGCCAGTCCGGCACCTTCCGCGACAACCAGCGTGTCGAAGAGCGCGCGATGGATTCGAACGACCTCGAAAAGGAGCGCGGGATCACCATTCTCGCCAAGCCGACCTCGGTCGACTGGGCGCCTCCCGGTGGCGGCGAGACCGTGCGCATCAACATCGTCGATACGCCGGGCCACGCCGACTTTGGTGGTGAAGTCGAGCGCATTCTCTCCATGGTCGACGGCGTCGTGCTGCTGGTGGATTCGTCGGAAGGCGCGATGCCGCAGACGAAGTTCGTGACCGGCAAGGCGCTGGCGCTGGGCCTGAAGCCGATCGTCGTGGTCAACAAGGTCGACCGCCCCGACGCGCGCATCCAGGAGGTGCTGGACGAGGTGTTCGACCTGTTCGTGTCGCTGGACGCGAACGACGAGCAGCTCGACTTCCCGGTGCTCTATGCCTCGGGCCGCAACGGCTATGCCTCGACTGACATGGACGCGCGCGAAGGCACGCTGATCCCGATGTTCGAGACGATCGTCAACCACGTGCCGCCGCCCAACCTCGACAAGGACGCGCCGTTCACCTTCCTGGTGACGCTGCTCGATCGCGACAACTTCCTGGGCCGCATCCTGACCGGCCGCGTCAATTCGGGCACGGTGAAGACCAACCAGCCGATCCATGCGCTCGACAATGATGGCAACATCATCGAGACGGGCCGCGCGTCGAAGATCCTGTCGTTCCGCGGGCTCGATCGCGTGCCGGTCGACGAAGCGAGCGCGGGCGACATCATCAGCCTCGCCGGCCTGACCGTCGCGACGGTCGCCAACACGATCGCCGACACGACCGTCAGCGAGCCGCTGCACGCGCAGCCGATCGATCCGCCGACGCTGTCGATGCGCTTTGCGGTGAACGATTCGCCGATGGCGGGTCGCGAGGGCAGCAAGGTGACGAGCCGCATGATCCGCGACCGTCTGTTCCGCGAGGCGGAATCGAACGTCGCGGTGAAGGTGACCGAAGCCGCCGATCGTGACAGCTTCGAAGTCGCCGGCCGCGGCGAGCTTCAGCTGGGCGTGCTGATCGAGACGATGCGCCGCGAAGGCTTCGAGCTGGGCATCAGCCGCCCGCGCGTGCTGTTCGGCGAGGATGAGGACGGCAAGAAGACCGAGCCGTACGAAACCGTCATCATCGACGTGGACGAGGAGCATTCGGGCACCGTCGTCGAGAAGATGAACCTGCGGAAGGCCGAGCTGACCGACATGCGTCCGTCGACCGGCGGCAAGACGCGCATCACCTTCTCGGCGCCCAGCCGCGGCATGATCGGTTACCACGGCGAGTTCCTGTCGGACACGCGCGGCACCGGCATCATGAACCGGCTGTTCGAGCGTTATGGTCCGCACAAGGGCCAGATCGAAGGCCGCAAGAACGGCGTGCTGATCTCGAACGGCGCGGGCGAGGCGAACAGCTATGCGCTCGGCCCGCTCGAGGATCGCGGCATCCTGTTCGTCGGTCACGGCGAGGCGCTGTACGAGGGCATGATCATCGGTGAGAACGCCAAGACGGATGACCTGGAGGTCAATCCGATGAAGGCGAAGCAGCTGACGAACTTCCGCGCATCGGGCGGCAAGGACGATGCGATCCGCCTGACGCCGCCGAAGAAGATGACGCTGGAACAGGCGATTGCGTACATCGACGACGACGAAATGGTCGAAGTGACGCCGAAGTCGATCCGCCTGCGCAAGCGCCACTTGGATCCGCACGAGCGCAAGAAGGCGTCGCGCGCCAAGATGGCGGCGTAACGCTTTCGGATTTTGGTTTGAGGAGGGGGCGTCCGAGCGATCGGGCGCCCTCTTTTTTGTGTGCGGTGAGCGTACCGGTGATCTCGCCCTCCTCGTCACCCCGGGCTTGACCCGGGGTCCCGCTTTTTGGCGGGGCGGAGAAGAAGAAGCGGGACCCCGGGTCGAGCCCGGGGTGACGGGGGCGGGGGACGGAATATGCGACGCTTTGCGGTGCCGCCGCCTGCCGTCGGTGGCGATCGCTTGTCGGGCGTGGGCGCTCGCCGATGGGGCGGGTGGAAGGTGTCTTGACCTCCCCGTCATCCCGGACGGGTACTCTGCAGCGAGGGGCGTTTTGCGCCTCTTGCCGCCCCCTGGCGGCCCGGTGGACCCCGGAACGAGTCCGGGGTGACGGTGTGGTTGGGGCGACGACGGGGCGCAAAAAAAGGGGCGGCGCCTTGTGGTGCCGCCCCTGCTTTAGGTCAGGGCAAATTGCTTACTTGAAGCGGCCGCTGACCGAGACGCCGATGATGCGCGGTTCGTTGAACACCGCGGCCATGTAGTTTTCGATCACGCCCTTCAGGTTCTTTTCGTTGGTGATGTTGCGGGCAAAGGCGGCGACTTCGTAATTGTCGTCCGGCGTCGTGTAGCCGATCTTCAGGCCGCCTTCGAAATTGCCCTTCGAATAGAATTCCGCGGTCTTGTAGAGCACGAAGTTCGTATAGCCCTGGATGTTCCAGTCGGTCGCGGCGAACAGCTTGCCGCCGTTCGACAGCGGCACGTCGTAGCGCGCGGTGGCGTCGAGGTTCCAGCGCGGGGCGTTGGGCAGCGGGTTGCCGTCGACGGCCGCGAAGGTGTTGGCGCCGACCTTGATCGTCGGATTCTGCACGGTGCAGACGACCACGCCGTTGAGGATGCAGACCTGCGCATAGACCCGCTTGTCGCGGATCTTCGAGGCCAATGCACTTGCGCCGAGGGTCAGCGTCAGGTTCGGGATCGGGCGGAATTCGCTATCGATCTCGACGCCATAGGCGCGGGCCTTGTCGGCATTGAACAGCACGCCATTGCCGTTCACGTCATTGCCGTTCAGCTGGATGTCGTTGACGACATAGGTGAATAGCGACGAATTGATGCGCAGGCGCCCGTCGAGGAACAGGCCCTTCGACCCGACTTCCCACGAGGTGATCGTTTCGCTGTTCGCGGTGCTGAACGGCGAGTTGAACACCGCCGAGCGACCCTGGATCGTCGGACCGCGGAAGCCGCGCGCGACGCGGGCGTAAACGCTGTTCTGGCCGTCGATCGCGTAGAGCGCCGAGACGTCCCAGCTCGGCTCCTTGCCCTCGAGGCGCACCGACGTCGGGGCGGTGGGGTTGAAGCGGCGGAACTGGTCGACGGTGCCGGTAACATCATAGACGGGCTTCACGAGCGCGGTCTTCTTGAGATCCTCGGTATAGCGCGCGCCACCGGTGATCGTGAAGTCCGGCGTCACCTTGAAGCTGGCCTGACCGAAGGCCGCCCAGCTGGTGTTGACGTCGCGCAGACGCACCCAGTTGTTGGGATTGCGCGTGTTTCCAAGGGCATCCGGGCCGGTCAGGAAGTAGGACCGTTGGTAGAATTCCGTGGTGTCCTTCTGGTTGAAGTAGAATCCACCGACCTGCCAGGTGAAACGCTGGCCCGCGGCCGACGCGAGGCGGACTTCCTGCGTATACTGGTCGAGGCCGCGGATGTTGCCCTGGCTCTGCCCGTAGCCATTGGGACGGCCGTTGAACGGATAGTTCACCGCCGCGCCGCCATCGGTATCGCCGCGGCTGTAGCCCGAGGTCGTCTCGTACGCGCTGATCGAGGTGAGCGTGACCGGCCCGAAGTCGTAGGCGGCGTTCACCGACGTGCCGTAGGTGTCGTAATCCTGCGGGTTGTCGTTGCCTTCGTCGAGCGCGATCCGGTCGCGCGGTTCGGCCGAGACCGAGTTCGAGCCCTTCTTCAGCGCCGCGCGGTGGAAGATCGTCGAGGTGCCGTGATAGCCGCGCGCATGGCCCGACACGTTGACCGAGAAGGCGTCGGTCGGCGTCAGCAGCACCTGCAGGCGCACGTCCTTTTCGGTGAAGCCGCCCATCGCATTCTTCTGCGGCGTGCGCGTGCTGTCGGCGCTGTAGCCCGCAAAGGTGTTGTCGACCCAGTCGTTGCGGTGCTGCATCAGGCCCGACAGACGGACGGCGACCTTGTCCTGAACGATCGGACCGCCGACGCCGGCGTCATAGGTGAAGGTGCCGAGGCTGCCGGCCGACGCCGACACGCGACCCTGCCAGGTTTGCGAAGGCTTGATCGTATCGAACTTAATGATACCGGCGGTCGTGTTGCGACCGAACAAGGACCCCTGCGGACCGCGCAAGACTTCGACCTGCTGTACGTCGAACACGGGATTGGATTTCAGGACGACATGTTCCAGAACAACATCATCCTGGATGATGGAGACTGGTTGGCTGGCGCCCAGGTAAAAGTCTATGTTGCCCAAGCCGCGGATGTAGAAGCGCGGGAAGATGCGGCCGGTGGTGGTTTCGGCATAGAGACCGGGGACGCGACCCGAGAGCGCGAGAATGTCCTCGCCGCCCGACTGGAGATTGCGCAGTTCCGGCCCGCCGACGACGGCGACCGAGATCGGCACGCGCTGCAGGTTTTCGGCCCGGCGTTCGGCGGTGACGACGATGTCGCCGAGATCGCCGGTGTCGGCCTGCGGCGCGGCATCGGCCGGGGCGGGAACGGGCGCAGGCGCCGTCTGGGCGAGGGCGGGCGCCGCGAGGCCGGCGGCGCCGAGCAGCAGCATGGTCTTGAACAGGCGAGACGTCACGAAATTCCCCTTTATGATCTGGCGCGAGGGGACCATGTTCGCGTGGCAGGCGCGCGGGTGATCCCGTTCGCGAATGCCCGTCGTATCGGATGGCGCCCCCTGCGGCTGTCGCGCGACTAAGCGCGGATTGTGTCGTCTTCGTGAACATATGTGTCCGGGCGGACGGTAAACCGCGGATGAACGCCGCATTCCGGCTCGGTTCAGCCCGAATCACCTAGAGCACTGGCAACACGCTCGGACCGTTGTGCGTTTGGCCCAACCCGGACGTCGTCAGTGAGGAGGTTCGTCATGAACGGGTTTTTGAAGAAGGCAGGATTGGGTGTGGCGCTCGCCGCCACCGCGCTGACCGCCGCGGCGCCGGCCGATGCGCAGCGTTGGGGCGGCTATCGCCATTATAACCGTGGTGGCGGCGATGCCGTTGCCGGTGCGCTGCTGGGCGGCGTGCTGGGCCTGGGCATCGGTGCGGCGATCGCGAGCAGCAACCGTCCGCGCTATTACGATCGCGGCTATTATTACGATGCGCCGCCGCCCCCGCCGCGCGTCGTGTATGAAGACCGCTATTATGCGCCGCCGCCGCCGCCGCCCCCGCCGAGGGTCGTGGTGCGCGAGCGCTACTATAACTACAATTATCCGTCCTACGGATATGGCTACGGCTACTGATAGCAGCGGTTTCGTCGGGAAGGCGGCGTGGGCAGCGATGCCCGCGCCGCTTTTTCGTGGCGGGCGCGCGCCATTGGCGTTAAGCGCGCGCGGATGACCGATACGCCCCCCGATCGCCTGTCGACCGACCCGTCGAGCCCGTATTTCGACCAGCCCGCGCTGGAGCGCGGCATCGGTATCCGCTTCAAGGGCAAGCAGCGCCACGACGTCGAGGAATATGACCGCGCCGCCGGCTGGATCCGCGTCGCGCTGGGCAAGAAGGTCGACCGCCACGGCCGCCCGCTGACGATCAAGCTGACCGGCGAGGTGGAGGCGTGGTTCGAACGGCCTGCGCCAGGGGCCGAGGCTGAGGATAGCGCCGAGGGCTAAGCCCCGATCGCGACTGGCAGACCGTGAGGGCGTGGCGGGGAACCGGTGCGCCCTTTTTGCTGGGTGATGCGTGTGACGGTGTGAAGGGTGGCTGCTGTGCCCAAGCGTCATCCGCAGGCTGGGATCGTTCGGTTAGGGCGCATCGGGAGTCGCGAAAGACCCCAGCCTGCGCTGGGGTGACGTTTTGGGGTAGGCGGATCGAACCGAGTTGAAGCGGGAGCTACGGAAAAAGCCTCCCCGTCATGCCGGACGTGTTCCGGCATCCACCGGGCCGCAGGGGCCGAAGCTCCCGATTGCGTGGAGGAGTGGACCCCGGACCAAGTCCGGGGTGACGGATCACGCGTGGCGAGCGGAGGCGCTTCCACGAAGGTCCTGCCTGCGCTGGGATGACGTTCGAGACGGGTGGATCGATGCCCAGCCGCGTCAGCCCAAGACGCGGCCAATGCGGACGAGGACGCCGCTGGGATCGCTGACCGCGAATTCGTAGGTGCCCCAGGGGGTGGGGTGGGGCGTGTCGGGCAGGATGATGAGCTCGCGCACCCGGTCGGCGATCGCGTCGACGTCGTCGACATAGAGATAAAGGCCGAAGGGATTGTCCTCGACGTTGGCTGGCCAGCCGGGCGCGTGGCGCAGGTGAAGGTGCCAGCCACGGCCGTCCTCCAGAATGCGATATTCGCCCCAATCGGACGCGAGGGTGAAACCCAGCCGGGCGTAGAAGGCGGTGCTGGCGGTGAGATCGGTGCTCGGCACGATGGCGACGACATGGTGGGACATCGGGATCGGCCTCCTGCGGGGACGGCTTATCGCTTGGACAGATGCCGTAGGATCGCTGGCATCTCCGCATCGATGACCGGGCGGGGATCGCCGTCGCCGTAGCGCACGCTACTGCGATAGCGGAGCAGCTGTCGATAGGGGTGCGCGCCGGTGCCGGGCGCGCTAACGGTGACCCAATAGGCGAAGGGAGCGGTGCGGGTCGGCTCTGCGACGATGACGTCGCCGGCGAGCGGGCCGGCGTCGATATAGCGCACCTCCTGATTGTTGTTGCGGCCGGTCTGGCGCGTGAAGACGGGCGTGAAGCGGTCGGCGGTCCGGTCGTAGGCGAACAGCGCGGTCGCGATCCGCTGGTCGCCGTTGGCGCCGTGCAGGCTGCCGACGCGGAGCAGCAGCAGCGGGACATGGTCGCGAGGGTGGACGATGCGCGCGGCGAGCAAATCGTGCGGCTCGCCATAGGCATCGGCGCCGCTGGGTGGCGTGAGCAGGCGCGCGACATCGGGCTGGCAGGTGCCACCGGGATGGCCGAGGCACAGGCGGACCGCGCCGGGGACGGTGCCGTCGCCGAGGATCGGATCGGGGATGGCAGGTCCCTGCGTCGCGGCGAGGCGCCACGGGGTGCGGGTGGCGAAGGGGCGGGTGAGGTCGATTGTGGCCGGCAGCGGGGGCGCGGCGGGGCTGGAGGCGGCGACCAGGAGCAGGGCGAGCAGCGGCATAAGCATGCATCCTTCGCGGGCGAGGCGCCGGCAATCTGCGCGGTGAAATCTTGCGCGTTGCTGAACGTCGTTGGTGAGCGGCGCGCGTGATGGCAGGGGTGGGTGTGGTTCGCTTGGGCGGCGCGCTGGCAGTGGCGATAGGGGCCGCCTAGCCCGCAGTGGCAAAGTCGGCGAGAGGTGGGCGGGTCAGATCATGGCCAAACGGTCGTTAACCATATTGGCGCCGCCTATCAGTGACGCACGCCGCAAAAGGGTTGCGCAGGATTACCGATCTGGTACGTTGGTGTCCGCCGGTGGGGACATGGCATCCCATCGGCCGGCGATCGCGTCCAGATATTGGCGTGCGACGTCGAGCGTTCCTGGTACATAGCGATAGTGGGTTTCGCGCCCTGCGCTGGTCCGGGTGACGAGGCCCGCCTGTTCGAGCAGGTGCAAATGTTTGGTGACGGCCTGGCGGGTCATTCCCGCATGCGTCGCCAGCCGGGCGATCGGTCGGGCGACGCCGCTGCGTAGGGTCACGAGCAGCAGCAGCCGCGTGGGATCGCCGAGAATGGCGAACAGCCGCGCGGCCTGCACGGGCTTGGCGACGGACGGCGGAACGGACATCGGCAACCTCCCGGTTGCCCAGGCAACCGTCAGGATGCCGACAGGGCAACCAAACGGTTGCGACGCTGGCAACCCTCTGGTTGCTTATGATCGACGTACGGTGGATAGGCAACGCCATCGTTGCCATCGTACGTGGCGCAGGTCCTTGGCCGCAGTGATGACCGCGTTGTGGCGCATGGCCGGTCGACGCGGGGACGGTCTGCCTGGGGCTGAGCCGGGCGCCGGTGGACGCAAAACCGTCAAAATGCGGCGGCATGATTGGCCCGGGACGTCGGGTGCGATGGCCGGTGTAAATGGACGAGCGTCGGAGGCAGACATGAACCGGGCAGGGCGGGCCGTGATGGCGATGGTGGCGGGCGCGCTGATGCTGTCGGCCGGACCGGCGGTCGCCAGCGAGCCGGGCCTGGAGCTGATCGGCACGACGCAGATTCCGTTCGACAGCCGGTTCGACGGGATCACGATCGGCGGACTGTCGGGCCTCGATCGGCTGCGCGGCGACCAGTATCTCGCCATATCGGACGACAAGGGCGATGGCCGGCCGCCGCGCTTCTATCAGCTATCGATCGGGCTGGATCCAGCGCATCGCGCGATGACGGTGCGGGTCGAACGCCAGACACCGCTGCGCGACGTGCGGGGCGCGCGCTTCCCGATGGACCGCGCGGTCGTCGATCCCGAAGGCATCCGGCATCTGGCGAACGGGCATATCCTGTGGTCGTCCGAGGGTACGTGGAGCGAGGACCCCGCGCTACGGGTGCAGCCGGCGATCTACGAAAGCAATGCGGCAGGCCGTGTGCTGCGGCAGTTCGATTTACCGTCGGCTTATCTGTATGCGGACAATCGCACACGCGGGGCGGCTTCGAACGGCGTGCTGGAGGGGCTGGCGGTCGCGCCCAAGGGCGGCGTGTTCGCGATCAACGAGGTGCCGGCCTATGAGGATGGGGCGGCGAATGGGGTCGCGCTTCATCGCCTGACCCGCTTCGATCCGCGGACCGGGCGGCCGCTACGCCAATATGTCTATGACGTGCCGGATGCGCGCTACAGCGTGTCGGAATTGCTGGCGATCGACGACCGGCGCTTCCTGTCGATCGAGCGCGTCGCGCCGTTCGACATGCGGCAGGGCGTGCGCGCGCGGATCGTGCTGTCGCGGATCGCCGACGATACGACGGACGTGCTGTCGTGCCCGGCGCTGCCGCGCTGCGCCGCGGTGCCGATGACGCGTGAGGTGCTGCTCGACCTGCCCGGCCGATATGACGGCGTGCTGATCGACAATCTGGAAGGGATGGCGTGGGGCCCGCGCCTGCCGGACGGGCGGCGCACGCTGATCCTGGTGGCGGACGACAATTTCAATCCGGAGGAGACGACGCAGTTCCTCGCCTTCGCCTGGCCGGGTGCGGACCCGCTGCGGTAGCGGGTCCGTCGGCGGCGGTTACGCCGCCTCGAGCGCCTCGGTCGCCTCCAGCCATTGCGCTTCGAGCGCGTCGATGCGGTCCTGCGCGTCGGCGCGGCGCTTCATCAGGTCGCCCATGGCGAGCTTGGCGAAGCGCGGCTCGGCGGTCTTGGGATCGAACATGGCGCGATCGAGCGCGTTGCGTTCGGTGGTGAGCTTGGCGATCTCCGCCTCCGCGTCGCGGATCGCCTTGCGGCGCGCCTTGTCGGCGTCGCGGTCGATCGGCTTGGCCTTGTCCTTCTTCCCCTTCTTGTCTTCGGGAGCCTTGTCGCCCGCGAGGACGAAGGCGATGTAATCGTCGAGGCTGCCGTCGAATTCCTTCGCGGTGCCGCCGTCGACCAGCACGAGGCGGTCGGCGGTCATTTCCAGCATGTGGCGATCGTGGCTGACCAGCACGACGGCGCCCGAATAGGCGTTGAGCGCCTGGATCAGCGCCTCGCGCGCGTCGACGTCGAGGTGGTTGGTCGGTTCGTCGAGGATCAGCATGTGCGGCGCGTCGCGGGTGATGAGCGCCAAGGCGAGGCGCGCCTTTTCGCCGCCCGACATTTTGCCGACCTTGCCCACCGCCTTGTCACCCGAAAAGCCGAAGCGGCCGAGCTGCGCGCGCACCGCCGCCGGGCTGGCGCCGCGCATGATGCGGGTCATGTGTTCGAGCGGCGTGTCGTCGGCGTCGAGTTCCTCGACCTGATATTGGGTGAAATAGCCGACCTTCATCTTGCCGGTGGCGTTCATCTCGCCGTCCATCGGCGTCAGCTGCGCGGCGAGCAGGCGGGCGAGCGTGGTCTTGCCGTTGCCGTTGCGGCCCAGCAGCGCGACGCGATCATCGGGGTCGAGGCGCATGTTGAGGCGCTTGAGGATCGGCGTGTCGGCATAGCCGACGCTCGCCATGTCGAGCGTGATGAGCGGGGGGCGCAGTTCGCTGGGATCGGGGAAGTCGAACGACAGAGTCGGATCGTTGGCGAGTTCGGCGATCGGCTGCATCTTCGCCAGCATCTTCTGCCGGCTCTGCGCCTGTTTGGCGGTGGAGGCGCGGGCCGAATTGCGGGCGACATAGTCCTGGAGCTTAGCGCGCTGCGCGTCCTGGTTCGCCTTGGCGGCGGCGAGCTGCGCCATGCGTTCCGCGCGCTGGCGTTCGAAGCTGTCGTAGCCGCCGGCGTAGAGCGTGATCTTGCCGTTCTGCAGGTGCAGGATGTGGTCGACGACGTTGTTGAGGAAGTCGCGTTCGTGGCTGACGACGACGATCGTCGCCTTGTAGTTCACCAGGAAATCCTCGAGCCACATCACCGCTTCGAGATCGAGGTGGTTGCTAGGCTCGTCGAGGAGCAGCAGGTCGGGCTGCGAGAAGAGGAGCGCGGCGAGCGCGACGCGCATCTTCCAGCCGCCCGAGAAGCTGTCGAGCGGGCGCTGCTGCATCTCTTCGTCGAAGCCGAGGCCGAGCAGGATCTGCGCGGCGCGCATGGGGGCGGTATAGGCGTCGATCGCGATCAGGCGCTCGTAGACGTCGCCGAGCCGGTCGGGGTCTTCGCACGTCTCCGACTCGATCATCAGTGCGGCGCGCTCGACGTCGGCGGCGAGGACGGTGTCGAAGGGCGTCGCGGTGCCCGAGGGGGCTTCCTGCGCGATATAGCCGAGGCGCGCGCCCTTGGGCATGTCGGCGCTGCCGTCGTCGGGCTCCAGCATGCCGGCGATGACGCGGACCAGCGTCGACTTGCCGGCGCCGTTGCGACCGATCAGGCCGACGCGGCTGCCGGGCGGCAGCGCCGCGGATGCGCCGTCGAGGATCGTGCGGCCGCCGAGGCGCACGGTGATGCCGTTGAGGTTGAGCATGGGCGAGGCCCATAGCAGATGTTGCGTTGCAGCTAAAGCGGGCGGGAAGGCGGGGTGTTCGCGCGAAGACGCGAAGACGCGAAGAGAGTGGGGCTTGGCGCCGCCGGTCTGCCCAAGGCAGGGTGAGCGGTGAGCGTGCCTGCGGCGCGCGCCCTGTGCGACTTCGCGGCTTCGCGTGAACCCTATTAAAACGACCGGATCAGGCGGACGGCTTGCGCGATCCAGGGGGGCGAGGGGATCGAGACGGGGCGGGCGGCGGGCGTGGGGGGGAGGACCAGAAGCGCCTCGCCGTCGATGCCGATGAGCCGTGCGAACAGGAAGCGGCCGGCGGGTTCGGGGAGCAGGATGTCGCGGTTGAGCGCTTGGGCAAAGCCGTCGGGTGCGCGCAGGTCGCACCAGATTTCGTCGCCGGCGCGATAATCGCCGACGCTGCCGGTCACCGAAATGGCGATGCCGCCGTTACTCGGCTGCGGTGCGGGGAGCGTCATTTCGCGGCGGGGCACGTGGGTGCCGTCGCTGTCCAGCGTCGCGGCGACCGGCAGCGCGGTGCGTTCGGGCAAGGTCACCAGATCGGCGGGCGCGACCTCCAGCGCCGCGGCGATGCGGTTCAGCCAGTCGACCGAAACCGTCCGCGTCCCCGTTTCCAGACGGCCGATCGTCTGGGCGGTTGTTGGAGGGACGCACCGCTGCGCGACCTCTTCGAGGGTCAGTCCCTTGGCCCTACGTACTTGACGGATCGCGGTAATCATGGCGGCTCTCTAACCAGTGTGGTTATTTCGCTGTCCTACAACGTGCGCGATATGGCAAGCCCCCGCGACTCGGAAAGCGAAGGAGCGCGGGATATGCGGGAGCTGGTGGAGCGGACGATCGGCGATGCGCGGCGGGTGCGGGTGAACGTGGCGGAATCACCGTTGGGGTGGCTGAAGGCGCGTGGGCTGGTGGACGCGCGGCAGTTCGAGGCGGGCGAGCGGCTGCGCGGCGATTACGAAACGGCGGCGCTGGGGCCGCGGGTGACGATGCGGTGGTCGCCACGCGTCGACGGCGGGGCGGGCGAAGGCCTCGACCCGACGACCGCGCAGATCGCGGCGAAGCGGCGGTTCGATGCGGCGCTCGACGCGGCGGGCAAGGGCCTGTCCGATATTGCGTGGCGGACGATCTGTGCGGGGGAGGCGCTGCCGGTGGCGGAAAAGGCGCTGGGCTGGCCGGTGCGATCGGGGCGGCTGGTGCTGACGCTGGCGCTCGACCGGCTGGCCGATCATTACCGGCTGGCCTGACGGCGCGCGTGGGTGTAGGGCGCGCGCCAAGCAGAACATAAGTGGCACGGATACGTGCCGATGACGGGATGGGTGCAGTGCGGTTCGACGTCGTGAAATGTCATGGGTCCGGCAACGACTTTCCGTTGATCGACGCGCGTGCGCTGTCGCTCACCGATGCGGACTGGGCGGCGGTGGCGCGGGCGCTGGCCGACCGGCGCGGGCCGGTGGGCGGTGACGGGCTGCTGCTGCTGGGGCAAGGCGCTGGAAATGCTGCGTTTTCGATGCGGATGTTCAATTCGGATGGCAGCGAGGCGGAGACGTGCCTGAACGGCTTGCGCTGCGTGGCGCGGGCGGGGTTCGAGGCGCTGAGGATCGACGCCGCCGATGTGTCGCTGAAGACGTCGACTGCCTTTGTCGAGCGCGATGCCGATGTGGCGCCGGGCGTCTATACGGTGCGGGAGACGGCGGGGCCGGCGGGGCTGGATGCGGCGGCGTGGCCGCTGACCGGCGCTGGGCCGCGGATCGTCGAGGCGGTGGTGCCGCCGCTGGAGAGCGACCGATTGTTCACCGCGGTATCGATGCCCAACCCGCATCTGGTGACGTTCGTCGATGCCGTGGACGAGACCGAGCTGGTCGCCGTGGGCGAGCAGTGCGAAGCGGCACCCGCGTGGTTGCCCAATCGCGCCAACGTGTCGTTCGTCGAAGTGCGCGGTGGCGATCTGTTCGTGCGGACATTCGAACGCGGTGTCGGGCTGACTGACAGCTGCGGCAGCGCGATGGCAGCGTCGAGCTTCGCCGCCTGCCTGACCGGGCGGCTGGCCTATGGCGCCCCGATCACGGTGTTCAACAAAGGCGGGCTGGTGCGGGCGGTCGTCGCCGAGGACGCGATGGTCAGCCTGTCGGGCAATGCGACCTGGGAATGGCGGGGATCGGTCGACATCGACCTAATGACGGAGCAGGCGGGAAACTTGCGCGTTGAGGGTCATGCCGATGCGGAGATCGCCGCCTGGGCGCAGTTAGCCGACGCCGCGAGCCGCTGACCCGCCCCAGACCTGATCCAGTTGAAGGCGAGGGTCGCCCTTTTGGGCGCATCCTCCCGTACCGCTTAGAGAAAAGTATCACGATGCGTGACGATTCGAACTATTTCTACGACCGGGCCGAAACCGAGCTCGAACTGGCGCAGCGCGCCACCCACCCGCTGGCGGTGCGCGCGCACTATATCATCGCCAACCATTATCTGGACCGCTGCTACGGCAGCCCGGCCGAGGATGCCCCCGCCGCGCCCGCCGACGAGGCCGACGCCGCCTGATCCTCGCGGCGAACGGGCCGGTGCCGTGCGTGGCGTGACGCGGACCGGGTGAACCCTCGCGATTCCCATGCGTTGCAGGGGGGCGAGGTAGGAATGGCGGACGAGGCGCAAGACCCGACGCCCGGTGGGCATGGTCCGGGCGATACGGAAGTATGGACGGGCACGCGGGCCGATGACGGCCCGGAGGGTAAGTTATACCCGGTAGCGGTCGCGTTGCGCGCAACCTTCGATGCCGACAATCATGCGACGCTGAGCCGCGACGTCACCGGGCTGATGCTCGACCTCTCGCGGGTGCCGTTCGAACCGCACGAATTCGAACCTCTGCTGCGGCCGCTGGCGCCACCGCCACCGGCCGGGTGGCTGGCGCGGGCGCGCCTGGCCTTGCGCCGGTTGCGCGAGGCGCGGGGCTGAGCGTGCCGCTCAGGCGGGAACGCGCATGCCTTTCAATTCCGATCCGAGCGAGCTGAACAGCGCCTCGATCTGCGACAGCGCGAGCGGCGACAGGCGGATGGGCGTCGCAGGGCCAAGCGCGCCCGGCGCCTCCATCTCGGCGAAACCAGCATCGATCAGCGCCAGGATCCAGCGGTTGGCGAGCGCCTGCGACGTGCTGATCCGCTTGGCGAGTTCGGCGGCCGTGACCGAGCTCGCCTCCGCCTCTGCCAGATAGGCGATCAACAGAATCTCGCAGGCGGGATTGCCGGCCAGCGCCGGGCCGAATGCGCGCTTGCTGCCACTGACCGCCTGCAGGAACATCCGCGCCATCCGCCAATAGCTATGGACCGATTCGGTTTCGGCATGGCGGCAGAGCAGGCGGGCGCTGAGGACGAGCAAGGCGGCGTCACCCTGGCCCAGCCGCGAGACGGAGACGTTGATCCAGACGACGCCGCCATCGGCCTGCATGCAGCGCAGCGTACCGCGATGTGTCTTCTGGGCGGGATCGCGCCACGCGGTCTGCAGGAATGCGTCCGCGATCAGCCGTTCGGTCGGATGGGCGAATTCGCTCGCCGGACGTCCGATCACCGCATCGCGCCCGATGCCGACGAGCGCTTCATAGCCGTCGTCGATATCGACGATGTCCCTGCGGCGGTTGATCAGCGCATGGCCGATATGTCCTGATCGATACGGCATAGCGTACGATAGCGGCCTTTCGTGGCAAAATGAAACCCGTTGTCAGACTATTGTACCTTAGTAGCATATCTTGTGCCCGGCCGTGGCGATCCGGCGATAGGATGGGTAATTGTAACCTATCTGGTACAAAGCGCTTGACATCGTCACGCTCGTTCGGTACATAACGGGAACGCTGAAGAATTGCGAGTCGGGCCAGGGTGGTGGGGATCGATCCCCGTCGCGCTCGGCCACTTGCGTTTCGGGGCCGGGGCGAGGGGGGATGAACGTATGGGCATGGAGCGGTCGACGGCGGACGCCGACGAACGACGCGAGGCAGCGGGGGCGCTCATCGCGCAGGGCAAGCGGCCGACCAAGCGGTGGGCGCGGTGGAATGCGGCGATGCGCGACACGTTCTTCGCGCATCTTGCCGGAAGCTGTAACATCGCCGCGTCGGCCGCCGCGATCGGCCTTAGCCCGTCGCAGGTGCAGCACCGGCGCCGCACCAACCCGCAGTTCGCGGCGCTGTGGGCGGATGCGATCGAGGCGGGCTATCAGCTGCTTGAGATGCGGCTGCTGGGCTATGTCCTGGCGGGCGGTGGCGAGACGATCGCGCCCGATGATCCGAATGCGTTGGGGCCGGTGCATTGGGAGGGGGCGATCAAGCTGCTGACCATCCACCGCGCGCGGCGGGAGGGGCGGGGCAAGCCGTGCGGCCCAGCGCCCAAGGCGGCGACGCGCGAGGAGACGGATGCCGCGATCGTGGCGGGGCTGGCGGCGCTGGCGGCGCGCCGGACCAGGGCGCTGCTGCCGATGGGTGGCGCATGAGCCGGCAAGGGGAGGCGATCGATGCCGTCACGGTGCTGGCCGGGCTGACGCCGGACGATCGCGACTATGTGATGCGCCGCCTGACACCGGCGATGCGGCGCGAGCTGTCGGAACGCTGGATCGGCGGCTGGGCGCGGGCGGGGCAGGCGCCGCCGGAGGGGGACTGGCGCATCTGGCTGATCCGCGCCGGGCGCGGATTCGGCAAGACACGCGCGGGCGCGGAATGGGTGACGACGCTGGCGGCGGACAAGCATGCGGCGATCGCGCTGGTCGGCGCGACCGAGGCGGACGTGCGGCGGGTGATGATCGACGGGCCGAGCGGGCTGCGCGCGGTCGCCAAGACGGGGCGGATCCCACGCTATACGATCCACAAGGGCGAGGTGCGCTGGCCCAATGGGGCGGTCGCCTATGTCTATTCGGCCGATGCGCCCGAGCAGCTGCGCGGGCCCGAGCATAGCGCGGCCTGGTGCGACGAGCTGGCCAAGTGGCGGCGCGGCGATGCCGCCTGGGACAATCTGATGATGGGCCTCAGGCGCGGGACCGACCCGCGCGTGCTGGTGACGACGACGCCGCGGCCGACCAATCTGATGAAGCGCGTGCTACGATCGAAGGGGCTGGTCGAGACGCGCGGGACGACGCGCGACAATCCGTTCCTGCCGCAGGTGTTCGTCGATCATATCGAAGAGGCCTATGCCGGCACGGCGCTGGGCCGGCAGGAGCTGGACGGCGAGATGGTCGAGGATCTGGCCGGCGCCTTGTGGTCGCGCGCGCTGCTGGAAACGTGCCGGGGCGACCTACCCGACGATCTGGTGCGCGTCGTGGTCGGCGTCGATCCGCCGGCGGGGGGACTGGAGGACGGCGCGACGGGCGATGCCTGCGGGATCGTCGCGGTCGGGCTGGACGGCGACGGCGTCGCGCATGTGCTGGACGATGCAAGCGTCTCCGCCGCTTCGCCCGAGGGCTGGGCGCGCGCGGTGGCGGGTTGCGCCGCGCAACATCGCGCCGACCGGGTGGTGGCGGAGGCGAACCAGGGCGGGGCGATGGTGCGATCGGTGCTGATGGCCGCCGACGTGACGCTGCCGCTGACGCTGGTGCGCGCGAGCCGGGGCAAGGTGGCACGGGCCGAGCCGGTGGCGACACTCTACGCGCGCGGGCGGGTGCGGCATTGCGGACGGTTCGCCGCGCTGGAGGACGAGATGTGCGGGCTGGTGGCCGGGGGCGGCTATCAGGGGCCGGGGCGGTCGCCGGATCGCGCGGATGCGCTGGTGTGGGCGGTCAGCGAACTGATGCTGCGACCGCAGGGCAAGGCCGGCGTGCGGGGGCTGTAGGGCGGGGCGTCGGCGTTTCCCTTCGTCATCCCGGCGTACGCCGGGATCCATGGATACGCGACGCTGGCGTCGGCGCGTACCCATTGGCCGCCCGCGACCATGGATCCCGGCGTGCGCCGGGATGACGAGGCGGGGGCGTGGGCTCGCCCTTGCCGGAACGGCATTACGGGAGATTCGACATGTGGTTGTTCGGGCGGAAGGGGCTGCGCGAAGGTGCGCGGCCGGCGTTGTCGCGTGGCGGCGCGGGCGTGGCCTTGGGGGAATGGCCGCGCAGCTATGAGGCGCAGGTGCGCGAGGCCTATGCGGGCAATGCGATCGCGCAGCGGGCGGTGAAGCTGGTGGCCGAAAGCGTGGCGGGTGCGCCTGTGGTGGCGAGCGTGCCCGACATGATGGCATTGCTGGCGGCGCGATCGGGCGGGCAGGTGCTGCTGGAGGCGGTGGCGGCGCAGCTGCTGCTGCACGGCAATGCTTATGTCCAGGTGCTGCGGGATGCCGAGGGGCAGGTCGGCGCGCTATATGCGTTGCGGCCCGAGCGGGTGAGCGTCGAGGTGGACGCGGGCGGCTGGCCGACCGCCTATCGCTATGCGGTGGGCGAGCGGCGGGTGCGGCTGGATGCGGAGGGGTCGCGGCCGGACGTGATCCATATCCGCAGCTTCAATCCGATCGACGATCATTACGGCATGGGGTGCCTGGGTGCCGCCGCCGGGGCGGTCGCGGTCCACAATGCGGCGGGCAAGTGGAACAAGGCGCTGCTCGACAATGCGGCGCGACCGTCGGGCGCGTTGGTCTACGATCCGGGCGATGGCGCGGCGCTGTCGGCGGAACAGTTCGAGCGGTTGAAGGCGGAGATGGAGGCGGGGTTCGCGGGCGCGACCAACGCCGGGCGGCCGATGCTGTTGGAAGGCGGGCTGAAGTGGCAGGCGCTGTCGCTGTCGCCCGCCGATATGGATTTCGTCGGGCTGAAGGCAGCGGCGGCGCGTGAGATCGCGCTGGCGTTCGGGGTGCCGCCGATGCTGCTTGGCCTGCCCGGGGACGCGACCTATGCCAATTATCGCGAGGCGAACCGGGCGCTGTGGCGGCTCACGGTGCTGCCGCTGGCGGGGACGATCCTGACCGCCTTGGCGCAAGGGCTGGGGGGCTGGTTCGAGGGGGCGGCGCTGTCGGTCGACCTCGACCGCGTGCCGGCGCTGGCGGAGGATCGCGAGCGGCTGTGGCGCAGCGTGTCGGGTGCCGATTTCCTGAGCGTCGAGGAGAAGCGGGCGATGCTGGGAGTGGGGGCATGAGCGGGCCGGCACAGGATACGGGGGTGCTGGCGCAGCTGATGGCGCAGGCGGCGCGCGAGGGCGCGGACCTGGCGACGATGCGCGGCATCGCCGAGGAGGCGGGCGAGCTGTCGGCGATGCGCGCGCTGACCCGGCTGGGCCTCAGCGACGAGGCGGCGCGGGGGGACCTGGCCGAACTGCGCGAGCTGCTGGGGGCGTGGCGCGATGCCAAACGGTCGGCTTGGAAGGCGGTAGCGGGGTGGTGCGTGCGGCTGGCGGGCGCGCTGCTGCTGACGGGGCTGGCGGTGAAGCTGGGGTTCGGCGGGTGGCTGGAGTGAGGTTCGCCGGATACGCCGCGGTGTTCGATTGCGTCGATCGGGCGGGGGATGTGGTGCGGTCGGGGGCCTTTGCGGGCGCCGGGCCGGTGCCGCTGCTGTGGCAGCATCGTGGGCGCGCGGTGGGGCGGATCGACGTTTTGGCCGAAGACGCGCGCGGGCTGCTGGTCGCGGGGGTGATCGACGATGCGGAGGTTGCGCGGCTGGTGACGGCGCGCGCGGTCGATGGGCTGTCGGTGGGGTATCGGCCACTGGTGGTGCGGCAGGGTGCGCGGCGCGAGCTGCTGCGCGTGGCGCTGGCCGAGGTGAGTTTGGTGGCGGTGCCGATGCAGACGCTCGCGCGGATCACGCAGATCGGCTGATTTCGGTCGGCGGGCCAGCACCGCCCTCAGAATGTTTCAACGAGGAGAAGACGTATGGACGTGGTCGAAAGGCCGGCGCTGGATGGCGCACGCGTGGAGCAGACGGACGGGGCGTTTGCGGGCTTCGTGCGGACGGGGACGGCGCTGGAGATGAAGGCCTTCACCGGCGTCACCGGCGATGCGGGCGGCTATGCCGTGCCGCGCGAGGTGGACGGCGAGATCGCGCGGGTGCTGAAGGGCATCTCGCCGATCCGCGCGATCGCCAATGTCGTGACGGTGGGGTCGGCGGGCTATCGCAAGCTGATCACCACCGGCGGCACGCCATCGGGCTGGGCGAGCGAAACGGCGGCGCGGCCCGAGACGGCGAGCCCGGTGTTCGCCGAGCTGGTGCCGCCGATGGGCGAGCTGTACGCCAACCCCTCCGCCAGCCAGGCGATGCTGGACGATGCGGCGTTCGACGTCGAGGCGTGGCTGGCGGGCGAGATCGCCACCGAGTTCGCGCGCGCGGAAGGGGCGGCGTTCGTCGGCGGCAACGGCGTCAACCGGCCCAAGGGGTTCCTGACCGCGCCGATCTCCACCGCGAAGGACGCGACGCGGGCGCTGGGGACGCTGCAATATCTGCCGTCGGGCGCGGCGGAGGATTTCGGCACGGCGCCGGACGAGCGGCTGCTCGACCTAGTGCATAGCCTGCGGGCGCCATACCGGCAGGGTGCGAGCTTCGTGATGAACGCCAACACGCTGGCGCGCATCCGCAAGTTCAAGACCGCGGACGGCATGCCGCTGTGGCAGCCGAGCCTGGCGGCGGGGCAGCCGGCGACGCTGCTCGGCTATCCGGTGGTCGAGGCGGAGGACATGCCCGACATCGCCGCCAATGCGCTGAGCATCGCCTTCGGCAATTTCCAGGCGGGCTATCTGATCGCCGAACGCGGCGAGACGGCGATCCTGCGCGATCCGTACAGCAACAAGCCGTTCGTCAGCTTCTACGCGACCAAGCGCGTCGGCGGCTGTGTCGCGGACAGCGCGGCGATCAAGCTGATGAAGATCGCCACCGCCTGATGGCGTACGGCCCCCGTCGGGATGGGTGGGGGCCGCTTTCTTTTGCGGGGAGAGCGGGATGGGAGCGGCGGCGATGCCGGCCGCGGCGGTCGCGAACGCGGCGGCTGCGACGGCGACCTATTTGCGGACCGGCGAGGCACCCGATGCAGTGCTGCTGCGCGCGAGCGGCACGGCGTTGGGGCTGGCGGAGGCATTTTGCGGACAGATGCTGGTGGCGCGCGACTGCGAGGAGCGGTTGCAACCGCGCGCCGGATGGCAGCGGCTGGCGGCGATGCCGGTGCGTGCGATCACCGGAGGCGCCGGGTTGGGGATCGATATCGATGCGGGCGGGGTCGGCTGGGTGAAGGTCGACGGCGGCGAGATCGTGGTGCGCTATTCGGCGGGGCTGGCGGCGGCGTGGGAGGCGCTGCCCGAAGCGGTGATGCAGGGCGTCGTGCTGCTGGCGGCGCATCTGTTCGAGCGGCGCGATGGCGATGCGATGCCGCCCGCGGCGGTGGCGGCGCTGTGGCGGCCGTATCGGCGGATGCGGCTGAGCGTGGAGGCGCGGGCATGAGCGCGGGGGCGGTGCTGCATGCGGCGGTGCTCGCGCATCTGAAAGCGGCGTGCCGCGTGTTCGACGCGCCGACGGCGCGGGCGGCGATGCCGGTCGCGGTGCTGGGCGAGGCGGTGTTGGGCGCCAGCGATGCCACTGGGGTGAGCGGGCGGACCGGCACGATCGCGGTCGACTATGTCGACACGGGCGAAAGCCCGGCGCGGCTGCGCGCGCTGGTCGGCGCGGTCGAGGCTGCGGCGGCGGGCGTGCCGCGGGCCTTGGGCGAAGGCTGGCAGCTCACCGGGCTGCGGCTGACCAAAAGCCGGATCCAGCGCGGCAAGGGCGACCGCTGGGTCGCGTCGAGCGAATTCGCGGTGCGGATGTACCGGGTTCAATAACAGGAGAATCGTGATGGCGGTGGAACGGGGCAGTGCGTTCCTGCTGAAGGTCGGCGATGGGGCGGCGACGCCGGCCTTCGCGACGGTGGCGGGGCTACGCACGACGCAATTGAGCGTCAACGGCGAAGCGGTGGTGGTGACGACCAAGGATTCGGGCGGCTGGCGGCAGCTGCTGTCGGGCGCGGGCGTGCGCAGCGTCAGCGTGAGCGGCGCGGGCGTCTTTACCGGATCGGCGGCGGAAACGCGGATCAAGGCGAGCGCGCTCGGCGGTATTATCGACGATTATCGGCTGAGCTTCGAGAGTGGCGAGAGCATGACCGGCCGGTTCCTGGTCACGCGGCTGGATTATGCCGGCGATTTCAATGGCGAGCGGTCGTACATGATCGCGCTGGAAAGCTCCGGCCCGGTGGTGGCGGCATGAGCGGGGCGAACGAGGCGCGGGGGGAATGCGCGGTGCGGGTCAACGGCTGCGACCTGGTGCTGCGGCCGAGTTTCCAGGCGCTGGTCGCGGCGGAGGCGGAGCTGGGACCATTGTTCGCCCTGGTCGAGCGGGCGGCGGCGGGGAAGCTGGGGTTCGGCGAGCTGGTCGCGCTGTTCTGGCACTGCCTGCGCGAGGTGCCGGAAGAGGTGACGCGCGAGGTGCTGGGTGAGGCGCTCGCGGCGCTGGGGCTTGCCAAGCTGACCCCGGTGCTGCGCGTGCTGCTCGGCCAGATCCTGGCCGGGCGGTGAGCGACTTCCGGATGAGTGCGGTGCGGCTGGCGGGCTTTGCCGGCGCGGCATTGGGCTGGACGCCCGATGCCTTTTGGCGGGCGACGCCGGCCGAGCTGGCGGCGGTGGTGACGGCGGCGAGTGGTGGCGGTGCGGCGGCGGTGACGCCGCCCGATGCCACGACGATCGCCGCGATGCGGAGGGCCGATCCTGATGGATGAGGTGGAGCGGATGGCGGTGGGCGTGCGCGCCGACACCGCGGGTTTCGCGCGCGAGGTGGAGACGATGCGCGCGACGTTGGAGGGTGAGCTGGGCGCGGGGGCCGATCGGGCGGGGCGGTCGATCGAACGCGCGCTGCTGCGTGCGGCGCGGACCGGGCAGTTCGGGTTCGACGACCTGAAGGCGACCGCGCTGGGGGTGCTGGCAGAGATCGCGCGCGCGGCGGTGCGTGGCGGGGTGCAGGCGGCGTCGGGCGGGGGATCGTTGGGCGGCGTGCTGGCCGGATTGCTGGGTGGGCTGCCGGGGCGGGCGACCGGCGGGCCGGTGACGCCGGGGCGCGGCTATGTCGTCGGCGAGCGTGGGCCGGAGCTGTTCGTGCCGACGACGAGCGGGCGGGTGGAGGCGGCGGTGCCGTCGGCGGTGCCGTCGGCGGCGCGCGACGTGCGGGTGACGATCCATGTGCAGGCGGGGGCGGGGGACGCGCCGGCGGCGTTGCAGCGGTCGAGCCGGCAGGTGGCGCGCGCGGTGCGGGCGGCGTTGGAGGGGTAGGGGGCTTTCCAATCCTCCCCCGCCAGGGGGAGGTGGCGCCGCGAAGCGGTGACGGAGGGGGCGGTACGTCACGACCGTCGAGGCGTGCGGAAGCGCCCCCTCCACCATTCGCTTCGCGAACGGTCCCAGCGCACGGTCGATCATGCCCCCGGCATGATCTTGGATTGCTGGGGGCAATCCAACCCTGCGCTCCCGCTGACGCGAGGGAGGAATTTTGGGGCGCTGCGATCCCGCGTCACCCCGGACTTGATCCGGGGTCCCGCTTTTACGGGCGGGGGAGAAGAAGCGGGACCCCGGCTCAAGGCCGGGGTGACGGGGTGGGTTGGGCGAGGGTCGCTGCTTCCGTCGCCTCCCCTCATCATCGGGAGACATCATCATGGCGCATTGGCTGTGTTCGCAGCGGGTGGAGCAGGAGGCGGGGGTGCTCAGCCGGTTCGATCCACGGTTCTGGACGGTCAATTTCCCGCGGCCGATGATGGCGGCGGTGACCAATCCGGCGCCGGATGCGCTGCGGGTGGATGCCGTCTTCTATCGGCGGAGCGATCTGGCCGGGCTGATCTGGGAGGCGGAGGATCGGTTCGACCATCCGCTGCTGCGGTACGAGACGGCGCGGGATTTTCGGGGCTGTCGGCTCCGGTTCCGCTGGCGGTCGGCAGGCGTGAAGCCGCTGGACGCGATCCGGGGGCCGACACTTACGATCGAGGGGCGCGATGCGGCGGGCAACGCGCGCGTGTGGCATGTGCGGCTGTGGAATTATGCGACCGGCAACCCGGAGGATGCCAGTGTCGCGATCGACTTTGCGAGCGTCGTGGGCGGCTTTGCGCTGCCGAGCGAGGCGGACCCGGTATGGGCGGGCGATGTCGACCGGATGTTCGTATCGCTGGTCGCGCCCGAGTTCGACGAGACCGACGTGCCGCTGGCCGCAGCGCAGGAGGCGTGGGTCGAGCTGACCGGGATGGCGTGCGAGGGGCCGGGGGCGGTGATCGGCATCGGCGAGGCGGTGCTGCCCGAACACGGCTTCCAGATCGCGAGCGGCTATGACGACAGCTATAACCTGACGCCGGCGCGGTTGCTGCGCAATGCGCTGCACCTCGGCTATCGCGGGGCAATCACGCATTATGTCGGGATGAGCCATTATTTCCGGCTCGATGCGCTGTACGGCGGCTTCTACGTCGGGTTGACCGGCGGCGTGCTGAACGTGGCGTGCGCGGCGTGGCATCGCGACTTTGCGGCCCGCGCGAAGGCGCTGGGTTATGACGTCATCTGGTCGTTGAGCTACGAACTATTCGACGCGCATTGCTGGAACGACTGGAAGCAGCGCGCGGCCGATGGCGCGCCGGCGCTGACCGGGTGGGAGCCGCCGTCGACCTTGCTGTCGCCGTGCCACGAGGGCGCGATGAGCTATCTGCGGCAGGTGGCGGCGGCCTTCGTCGGGATCGGGGTCGCGGCGGGATTGCGGCCGAAGTTCCAGATCGGCGAGCCCTGGTGGTGGACGATGCCGGACGGGCGGCCGTGCCTGTACGACGCCGCCGCGGTGGCGGCGCTGGCGCCGGTGGCGATTCCGAGCGTGCGTAGGGCTATGGACGCCAGCCAGCGCGCGACGATGGATCGGGCGGGGGCGGCGCTGTCCGCCTCGACCGCGGCGCTGGCGGGATGGGTGAAGGCGGCGTTTCCGGGGACGCAGACGTTGCTGCTCACCTATCTGCCGACGGTGCTCGATCGGGCGGCGCCGGAGCTGAAGCGCGCCAACATGCCGCTGGGCTGGGCGTATCCCGCCTTCGACGTGTTGCAGCTGGAGGATTACGACTGGGTGACGGAGGGCGATGCCGCGGCGACCGCGCGGGGTGTCGCGGCGGCGGAGGCGCGATTGGGCTATCCGCGCGACCGGCAGCATTATCTGTCGGGCTTCGTGCTGCGCCCCGACCAGGCGGCGCAATGGGCGCTGATCGAGACGGCGGGACAGGTGGCGCGCGCCCGCGGCGTCGCGTCGGTGGTGCTGTGGGCGCTGCCGCAGGTGATGCGCGACGGCTTCGTCCGCTTCGAGGGGGAAGACGACATGCAGGATTATGACGATGTGCTGTTCCCGCTGGCGCTGGGGCGCGAGGCGGAGGTGGCGCCGGCCTTTTCCACCGCGATCCTGACCGCGGCGGGTGGCGCGGAGCAGCGCAGTGCGGGCTGGGCGGAAGCGCGGACGAGCTACGATGTCGGACCGGGCATACGGTCCGAGGCCGATATCGCGACGCTGCTCGCCTTCTTCCGCGCGCGGATGGGGCCGGCGCGGGCGTTCCGGCTGCGCGATCCGTTCGATGCGAGCGGCGTGGACGAGGTGATCGGTACGGGCGACGGCGCGACGCGGCGGTTCGAGCTGGTCCGCCATTATGGCGCGGCGACGCGGCGGATCGTCCGGCCGGTGGCGGGCAGCGTGCGGATTGGCGTGGATGGCGTTGCGACGCAGGGCTTTAGCGTCGAGGCCAATGGCGTGGTGGTGCTCGACGTGGCGCCGGCCAAGGGCGCGGTGGTGCGGGCGAGCTTCACCTTTGACGTGATGGTGCGCTTTGCCGAGGATCGGTTGCGGGTGGCGCGATCGACCTTCCTGGCGGGCGAGGCGGTGTCGGTGCCGCTGATCGAGGTGCGCGGGTGAGCGCGCTGTCGTGCATCGCCCTGTGTTGGCGGGTGGAGCGGCGTGACGGGGTCGCGATCGGGCTGACGACGCATGACCGTGATTTGACGGTCGACGGCCTGATCCATCGCGCCGCGCCGGGCATGGTGCCGTCCGCGATCGAGCGCTCCGATGGGCTGGAGGCGGACACGATGGATATCGGCGGCGCGCTGACCAGCGCGGCGATCGGTGAGGCGGACCTGCTCGCGGGGCGCTGGGACGGGGCGCGGGTGCGGGTGTTTGCGATCGACTGGGAGACGGGCGATCGGCTGGCCGAACTGGGCGAGGGGCGGATCGGCGCGGTCGAGCTGACCGACCATGGCTTTACCGCGGAGCTGGCGGGCGTGAGCGCGGCGTTAGCGCGCGCGGTGGTGGAGGAGACGTCCGCCGAATGCCGCGCCGATCTGGGCGATGCGCGCTGCCGGGTCGCGATGGCGGGGCGGCGGCGGTTCGCGCGGGTGGTGTCGGCGGTCGAGCGGGTGGTGACGCTGGATGCGGGCGAGCCGGTGGCGGGGGCCTATGCGGGCGGCGTGCTGCGCTGGTTCGGCGACGGCAATGCGGGGCTGTCGCAGAGCATCGATGCGTCGGACGGCGCGACGGTGACGCTGCGCGCGGTGCCCGCCTTTGCGGTGGCGGCGGGCACGTTGGTCGAGGTGAGCGAGGGATGCGACAAGAGCTTTGCCACCTGTGTGGCGCGGTTCGGCAATGGCGTGAACTTTCGCGGCGAGCCGCATCTGCCGGGGATCGATCTGCTGACGCGCTATCCCGGTGGGTGAGGGCGCGGCGGATGCGGTTGCGGCCGCGGCGCTGGCGTTGGTCGGCACCCGGTTCCGGTTGCACGGGCGGGATGCTTTGTATGGGCTCGATTGCATTGGGGTGATTGCGGCGGCGCTGCGGGGTGCCGGCTGGGAGGGGGAGGTGCCGAGCGGCTATCCGTTGCGCGGCGGCGATCCGGCGGTGGTGGCGGCGGGCTTCGATGCGGTGCTGGCGCGGGGCGACGGACGGCGAGCGGGCGATGCGCTGCTGTTCGCGGTGGGGCCGGGGCAGATTCACGGCGCGGTGAAGACGGCGGCGGGTTTCGTCCATGCCGATGCGGGATTGCGCTGCGTGGTCGAGCGACCGGGGGCGGCGGACTGGCCGCTGATCGGGGCGTGGCGCTATATCAGGGGAGGGGCGGATGGCGACGCTGGTGCTGACGACGGTCGGGCGGGCGATCGGCGGACCGATCGGGGGTGCGCTGGGTGCGCTGGCGGGGCAGGCGATCGACGGGCGATTGTTCCGCGGGGCGGCGCGCGAGGGGCCGCGGCTGAGCGACCTGTCGGTGCAGACGTCGAGCTATGGCACGCCGATCCCCAAATTGTTCGGCACGATCCGGGTGGCGGGGACGGTGATCTGGTCGACCGACCTGATCGAGACGCGCACCACCAGCCGCGGCGGCAAGGGCCAGCCGGGGACCAACACCTATAGTTATAGCGTGTCCTTCGCCGTGGCGCTGTCGGCGCGGCCGATCCGCAGCGTCCGGCGGATCTGGGCGGAGGGCAAGCTGCTGCGCGGGGCGGCGGGCGACTGGAAGAGCGTGACGGGGTTTCGGCTGCATACGGGTGGCGAGGATCAGGCGGCCGATCCGCTGATCGCTTCGGCCCTGGGGGCGGTGCCGGCGTATCGTGGCATCGCCTATGCGGTGTTCGAGGGGATGCAACTGGCGGATTACGGTAACCGCATCCCCTCGCTGACCTTCGAGGTGGAGGCCGACGCGGCGCCGGTGGCGAGCGGGGCGGTCGCGGCAGCGCTGGCGCCCGAGGTGCGCGGCGCGGACGGGGTGATGCTGGGCGGCTTTGCGGCGTCGGGCGCGAGCGTGCGCGGCGTGCTGGACACGCTGACGACGATCGATGGCGGCTGGTGGCGGGCGGAGGGCGCGACGCTGGTGCGGAGCGATGCCGGCGGGGCGGCGGTGGCGATCGCCGATACCGGCAAGGAACGCAGGCGCAGCGTCGCGGCGGCGGGCGGAACCGTGCGCGAGGTGGCGGTGGCGCATCATGACCCGGCGCGGGACTATCAGATCGGCGTGCAGCGCGTGCGGCGGCCGGGGGCGGGCCAGACGGTCGATCGCGTCGATCTGCCGGTGGTGCTGGCCGCGAGTGAAGCGAAGCGCGTGGCGGCGGCGCTGCTGGCGCGGGGCGAAAGCGAGCGGACGCGGCGACGGGTGACGCTGGGTCGCGAAGGGCTGGGGATTGCGCCGGGTGCGATCGTGACGATCGCCGGAGAGGCGGGGCGGTGGCGCGTGGCGCAGGCCGCTATGGTGGGGCTGGCGACGACGCTGGACCTGGTGCCGCTCGCGCCGGCCGCGTTGCCGATGCGGGCGAGCAGCGGGACGGTCGCGGCGGCGGCGGACGTGCGCATCGGCCGGACGCTGCTGGTCGCCGCGGAATGGCCGGGGCTGGAGGATCCGCCGCTGAGCCAGCCGCGGGTGTCGGTTCTGGCCTGTGGTGAGGGGGCGGGGTGGCGACAGGCGGCGCTGCTCTACAGCCTCGACGATGGCGCCAGCTGGACGGGCGCGGGCGGGACGGCGGCGCCGGCGACGATCGGGGTGATCGAGGGGGTGTCGGAGGTAGCGTCTCCCTGGCTGATCGATTCGCGCAGCCGGCTGATCGTGCGGCTGATGCGGGCTGACATGGTGCTCGGCGATGCCGACGCGACGCGGCTGGCACAGGGCGGCAATCTGGCGCTGGTCGGTGACGAGCTGATCCGGTTCGCAATTGCCGAGCCGCTGGGTGCGGGGCGCTGGGCGTTGACCGGGCTGCGGCGTGGCGTGCGGGGAACCGAGGCGGCGATCGGTACGCAGCGGCCGGGCGATCGCTTTGCGCTGATCGAACGCGATGCGGTGGCGACGATCGACCTGCCGGTGACGGCGATCGGGCGGCGCGTGCGGCTGATGGCCAGCGGGGTGGGCGATGCCGCCGCGCCCGCCACCGCCGCGGTGATCGTGACCGGCGCGTCCGTGGCGCCGCCGTCGCCGGTGCATCTGGGGCTGCAGCGCGATGCGGACGGCGGGCGGCGGCTGGGCTGGATCCGGCGCAGTCGCGCGGGATGGACCTGGCGCGATGGGCTCGACGCGGCCGTGGGGGAAGAGAGCGAACGCTATCGCGTGACGATCGCGCGGCCGGATGGCGGCGTGCGCAGCGTCGAGACGACGCCGCCAACGCTGTCGATCGAGGCAGGCGATGCCGGTGCCGTCGTCACCGTCGTGCAACAGGGAACGCTCGCGATCTCGCCGCCGGGGCACGTGACATTTTCCGATCTGGGAGCTTGATCGATGAACAGTCTGACGACGTCGCGATTCGCCCTGCCGCTGCTGGCAGCGGGGCAGGCGGACAAGGAGCTGACGCACAATGAGGCGCTGACGCGGATCGATATGCTGTTGCATCCGCTCGTCCAGGCGGTCGGGCTGTCGGTTCCGCCGACTACGCCCGGCGTCGGGCAATGCTGGGTTGTCGGGGCCAATCCGACCGGCACGTGGGAGGGCCAGGCCAATCGACTGGCAGGCTGGAGCGAGGGGGGATGGCGCTTCGTCGACCCACGCGAGAACCTGATCGTATGGGACGTTTCGCAAGCGATACCAATCGCTTATCGGGGAGGGCTGTGGCAAGAAAGTGACGTCCGCGGCGCGCGCCTGACGGTGGGCGGGCAGCAGGTCGTCGGCAGCCGCAAGGGCGCGATTGCCGACCCGCAGGGCGGAGGCACGATCGACGACGTCGCGCGCTCCACCCTGGTCGCGATCCTTGCTGCGCTGCGCAGCCACGGTCTGATCGGCACCAGCTGACCTGTGACATTGGCGCAACAGTTCCAACCTTTTGTCGGCTTGCGTGGAAACCAACCCTCCGATAGTGAGTTTGCGCTGTCCGTAGTGACACTCAAGAAAGGGGACTTCTATGCGGAAGCTTGCCGTCGTTCTGGCACTGGCCTCCACCGCACTCGCCACTCCCGCCCTCGCCCGCGACAAGTCGTGGTACGTCGGCGTCGAAGGCGGTGCGATGATCGTCGAAGACATCAACTATGACATCGGCGCGTCGCGCAATGCGGCCACCGTCGATCACAACTATGGCTATGACGTCGATGGCGTGATCGGCTACGATTTCGGCGGGTTCCGCGTCGAAACCGAAGTCGGCTATCGCAGCGCGACCGTCGATGGCTACACCTCGACGCTGACCACCCCGGCCTACACGTCGACGGGTGCGCTCGTGAACGTTCCGGCCGGTTCGTACAGCTACGCTGGCGGCCGTACCTCGGCGCTCAGCTTCATGCTGAACGGCCTGCTCGACTTCGGTGACGATGACGGCATCCAGGGCTTCGTCGGCGGCGGTGTCGGTGTCGCTCGCGTCAAGGCGAACTATCAGCTGAACCAGCGCGGTAACTTCGTCGACGATTCGGACACCGTGTTCGCATGGCAGGGCCTGGCGGGCGTTCGCGCTCCGCTGACCGACCACATCGACGCGACGCTGAAGTATCGCTTCTTCAACGCCGACAACGTCAAACTGGTCGACGTCACCAACCGCACGTTCGACGGTCGCTTCCGTTCGCACAGCATCCTGGGCGGCATCACCTACAACTTCGGTTCGCCGACCCCGCCGCCGCCGCCGCCGGCGCCGCCGCCCGCTCCGGAGCCGACTCCTGCTCCGCCGCCCCCGGTGGCCGAAGCACCGACCTGCTCGCCCGGTCCGTTCATCGTGTTCTTCGAGTGGAACAAGTCGGACATCACGCCGGAAGCAGCGTCGATCCTCGACAACGCGGTCAGCCAGTACCAGAACTGCAACAACGCGCAGGTTATGGTTGCGGGTTACACCGACACGTCGGGTACGCCGAAGTACAACCTGGGTCTGTCTCAGCGTCGCGCCGACTCGGTCAAGGCGTACATGACCTCGCACGCCGTCCCGGCCACGCAGATTTCGACCGAAGCGTTCGGCGAAACCCGTCTGCGCGTTCAGACCGCCGACGGCGTTCGCGAAGTGCAGAACCGTCGCGTCGAGATCACCTACGGTCCGGGCGCTGGTCAGTAAGACCAGTCCCACCGTTGGGATTACGATCGGGGAGGTCGGCGCAAGCCGGCCTCCCCTTTCGTTTGGGGTCGGTAATTACCGTCAAGCGCACGCGTATCGATCATGATGTTCGCTTCGTACGATCCACGCTCGTGTCGTAATGTGCTGACGATGAGGCGTTTCCTGCCCTTCCGGTTGGGAGGGTGGCAATCGCGCCCTGTTTCGCTAGAGAGCGCGTGATTGGGGATCACCCCTCCACGACGAGGTATCGATGCGCATTACGATGATCGGTTCGGGCTATGTCGGCCTGGTGTCGGGCGCCTGCTTTGCCGATTTCGGGCATGAGGTGATCTGCGTCGATAAGGACGAGGGCAAGATCGCCGCGCTGAAGGCGGGGCGGATGCCGATCTACGAGCCGGGTCTCGATACGCTGGTCGCGAGCAACGTGGCGGCGGGGCGGCTGACCTTCACCACCGATCTGGCCTCGTCCGTGGCGGGCGCCGATGCGATCTTCATCGCGGTCGGCACGCCCTCGCGCCGCGGCGATGGCCATGCCGACCTCAGCTACGTGTTTGCCGCGACCGAAGAGATCGCCGCGGCGGTCACCGGCCCGACCGTCGTCGTCACCAAGTCGACCGTCCCCGTCGGCACCGGCGACAAGGTGGAGGCGATCCTGCGGGAGAAGCGCCCCGAGGTCGATGTCCAGGTCGTCTCCAACCCCGAATTTCTGCGCGAAGGCGCCGCGATCGGCGACTTCAAGCGTCCCGACCGCATCGTCATTGGCACCGATGACGAGGGCGCGCAGCGGGTGATGCGCGGCGTGTACCGCCCGCTCTACCTCAACGAATCACCGATCCTGTTCGTCAGCCGCCGCACCAGCGAGCTGATCAAATATGCGGCCAACGCCTTCCTCGCGACCAAGATCACCTTCATCAACGAGATCGCCGACCTGTGCGAAGCGGTGGGGGCGGACGTGCAGGACGTCAGCCGCGGCATCGGGCTCGACAACCGCATCGGCAAGAAATTCCTGCATGCCGGCCCGGGCTATGGCGGATCGTGCTTCCCGAAGGACACGCTGGCGCTGCTCAAGACCGCCGAGGATTTCGAAAGCCCGATCCACATCGTCGAGGCGGTGGTGAAGGTGAACGACAGCCGCAAGCGTGCGATGGGTCGCAAGGTCCTGCACGCGCTGGGCGATGCGCCCAAGGGCAAGACGGTCGCGCTGCTGGGCCTCACCTTCAAGCCCAACACCGACGATATGCGCGACGCGCCGTCGATCGCGATCGCGCAGGCGCTGCTCGACGAGGGCGTGACGGTGCGGGCCTATGATCCCGAAGGCGTCGAGCCGGCACGGCGGATGATGCCGGACCTCACCTATTGCAGCGACGCCTATGATGCGGCCGAGGGCGCCGACGCAGTGGTGATCGTCACCGAATGGGATGCCTTCCGCGCGCTCGACCTGACGCGGCTCAAGACGCTGATGACCGCGCCGGTGCTGGTCGACCTGCGCAACGTCTACCGCCGCGAAGAGGTGGAAGCCGCCGGCTTCGCCTATACCGCCGTCGGGCGCTGAGCGTCAGGCGAGCGCCGGGGCGAGCCAGCCGGGGATCAGCGCATCGCCGAGGGCCTCGACCCGGCGGTGTTCGATCATGAGGCCGAGGTCGGGATAGGTCGCCCGCGTGCGATCGCCCGGCTCCGTCAATGGCGCAACGACCAGGCGCCGGTTGACCTTGGCACGGTGATGCATGCGCGCGGTGTTTTCCTGGCCGATGTAGCAGCCCTTGGTGAAGCTGACGCCGTTGAGTTCGCGCGCATTGCATTCGAGCCAGAGCGTTTCGCCATTGCCGAGTTCGCTGATCCCTTCGGTCACGCCGAGCGACAGGCGGTGGGCCTGCCACCCGTCGACGGGTGGCGAGGGGCGCGCGATCCAGCGCTGTCCGAGTGTGGACAGGCGGGGGTCGGCGACCCCTTCCGTCCCATCGCGCGACCAATGCACCGCCAGCCCCGTGTCGATCGCAATCCGAATCGGTCGGCGCAGGCGATAGAGCGTCAGCCGTCGGACGAGCGCCTCCGCCTGCGACGCTTCGACGTCGAGGAGCAGGTCGTCGCCATCGGCCCAGACGAGAAAATCGAACAGCGCCTTACCCTGCGGCGTCAGCAGCGCCGCCCAGACCGGCAAGGCGCCGGCGACATCATTGGTGACGAGGCCCTGCAGGAAGCCGCGTGCATCGTCTCCGGACAGGCGGATGACGGCGCGATCGGTGAGCGTGGTGGCGTTCATGCCACTGCACCTAGGCTGTCGCCGCCATTTTCCAAGGTGGCGAGACCGCGCCGACGACGATAGGAGGGCGCATGACCGATCGCCTGACCATCCGCCGCCCCGACGACTGGCACGTTCACCTGCGCGATGGCGCGATGCTGACGCAGGTCGCGCGACACACCGCGCGGCAATTCGGCCGGGCGATCGTGATGCCGAACCTGACCCCGCCGGTGACGAGCGTCGCCGCGGCGGAGGCCTATCGGCAGCGGATCCTGGCAGCGGTCGGCGACGGTGGCGGCTTCACGCCGCTGATGACCTGCTATCTGACCGACGGCATCGACGCCGCGGAAATTGCGGCGGGACATGCGGCCGGCGTCTTCACCGCCTGCAAATTATACCCGGCCCATGCGACGACCAATTCGGCGCATGGTGTCACCGATATCCGCGCGCTGGCCGATGTGCTGGAGACGATGCAGCGGATCGGCATGCCGCTGCTGATCCATGGCGAGGTGACGGACACGTCGGTCGATATCTTCGATCGCGAGGCGGTGTTCATCGAGCGCGTGCTGATGCCGCTAATCCGCGACTATCCGGCGCTGAAGGTCGTGCTGGAGCATATCACGACCGCGGAAGCGGCCGCTTTCGTCGGTGAAGTCGATCATCCGATCGCCGCGACGATCACGCCGCAGCATATCCTGATCAACCGCAACGCGATGTTCGACGGCGGCCTGCGGCCCCATGCCTATTGCCTGCCGGTGCTAAAGCGCGAGGCGCATCGGCTGGCCGTGCGGCGCGCGGCGACGTCGGGCAGTCCGCGATTCTTTCTGGGGACCGACAGCGCGCCGCACGTCGTCGGCGCAAAAGAGTCGAGCTGCGGTTGCGCGGGCATCTTCAACGCACCCTTTGCGCTCGAGGCGTATCTGCAGGCCTTTGACGAGGACGGGGCGATCGACCGGTTCGAAGGCTTCGCGTCGGAACATGGCCAGCGCTTCTACGGCCTGCCGCTGAACGAGGGCACGGTGACGCTGGTGCGCGAGACGGTGACGGTGCCCGAGCGGATCGGCGAGGGCGAGACGTCGGTCGTGCCGTTCCTGGCCGGCGATACGGTGGGATGGCGGTTCGAGGGGTAAGCCCTCGAACCCCACCCATCCGTCAGAAGGCGTCGTTGATCGAACAGGCCGCCGGGCCGAGGATGACGATGAACAGCGTCGGCAGGATGAACAGGATCAGCGGGATCGTCATGATTGCGGGTAGGCGCGCGGCCTTTTCCTCAGCGCGCATCATGCGTTCGTTGCGGAATTCCGCCGACAGGACGCGCAAGGCCGACGCGAGCGGCGTGCCGTATTTCTCGGTCTGGATCATCGTCGTGACCACGCCCTTGATCGCATCGAGCTCGACGCGCGTGGCGAGATTCTCGAACGCCTGACGCCGTTCGGTGAGGAAGCCCAGCTCGATTGCGGTCAGCGTGAATTCGTCGCCCAACTCGGGATAGGCGCGGCCCAGTTCCTTGGCGACGCGATGGAAGGCGGCGTCGACCGTCAGGCCGGCTTCGGCGCAGATCACCAGCAGGTCGAGCGCATCGGGCAGCCCCTTTCGGATCGCATCGGTGCGCTTGGTGATGGCGTTCTTGAGATAGATGTCGGGCGCCTTGTACGACAGCACCAGCGTCCCCGCGACCAAAGCATAGCGCTTCAACGCGGACCAATCGTCGAAGGTCGAGGTGCCGTAGACGATGAACGCCATGATCCCACCGAACACGATCGGCAGCACCATTCGCCCGAAGATGACGCCGACGGCCCAATCCTTTGACCGGATGCCGGCGCGCATCAGCTTGAGCTGCGCTTCCTTGACCTGGCTGTCCTGCAGCACCTTCAGCGACGACAGCATCGTGCGCATCAGGTCGGTGGTGTCGTTGCGCTGGATCAGCTTGGCGCGCCGCTTGGTGGAGGCGGTGATGCCGGCCTTTAGCTGTTCGCGCCGGTCGTTCAACGACTTGACACGTTTGCTCATCGGGTCGCTGACCGTCGTCGCCGCGTAGATTGCGATCATCACCGCGAAGGCGGCGACGCCCGACAGGATCGTCGCGACCCACAGCACGTCGATACCCATCAGTGTCGGACCGGAAGCCTGCATGTCTCTACCCGTTCCCGCCGTCAGATTTCGAAGCTGACCATCTTGGCCATGATGAATACGCCGATTCCCATCCACAGCAGCCCGCCGAGGCCGGTGATGATGAGACGCGGGTCGACGAAGAAGTTCTGCATGTAACTGGTGTTGATGAACCAGATCATCGTGAAGACGATGAAGGGCAGCGAACCGACGATATAGGCCGACGCCTTCGATTCCGACGACATCGCCCGGATCTTGAGCTTCATCTGGCCGCGCTGGCGCAGCACCGTCGCGAGGTTGGCGAGCGTTTCGGCAAGGTTGCCGCCGGTTTCGCGCTGGATCGCGATGGTGATGACGAAGAATTGGAATTCGGGCGTGCCGAGCCGATCGGCGGTGTCTTGCAACGCCGCGTCCATCGACTTGCCGATCTTCATCTTGTCGGCGACCATGCGGAATTCCTCGCCGACAGGGCCTTCCACTTCGTTGCCGACGACCTGAATCGTCTCGCTGACGGGTAAGCCCGATCGCAGACCCCGGACCAGGAGTTCGATCGCGTCAGGGAATTTAGCGGTGAATTTGGCGATTCGGCGCTTGATGAACTGGCCGACGAGCCAATGCGGTATGCCTGCGCCGACCGCGAGGCCGAACAGCAGTGCGAGCAGCAGTGGCGCGCCCTTCAGCCACAGCAGGCCGGTCATGACGGCGACCAGTCCGGCGCTGACCATGCCATATTGGCCGACCGTCCAGTCTTGACCGGTCATCGCCAGTCGCTTGGCGAGCTGTTCGGGGTTGGGCAGCAGGCGGCCGAAGGCAATGTCGGACCGCGTCTGTTCACGCCCCGCCGCGATCCGTCGCATCTGCGCATCGGCGACGACGCCGCTGTCGCCGTGCCGTTCGCGCATCGCGGCGATGCGCCGCGTCTGTGCGCGCTGCGGCGAGGGGCCGGCGAACACGAACAGCACCATGCCCAGCGAGATCGTCGCGCCGAGACCCAGCATCAGAAGGGAGAACAGATCCATCGCGGCGCCCTTGCCCGACGTTATTTCTTGCTGCGCTTCGACAGCATCGCCGACATGCCGCCGAGCAAGGACTTGCTCTTGGGCTTGCCGGTGCCGCCGTCATCGTCACCCACGACCATGTCGTCGGCGGCGTTGAGCACATGGCGGGTCAGCGCGATGATCGGCGCGATGGTGCGCGAATTCTTGCCGGCCTCGGCCAGCGGCTTGCCGAGCTTGGCCGCCTGCGCCGCGAGCTTCTGGTCGAAGGGGATTAGGAAATCGATCTTGCGTTCGATCGACCCTTCGAAATCCTTGCGGCTGATTTCGAGCTGGCCGGCGGCGTGGACGCGATTGGCGACGACGGTCACCTGCGTCTGCGGTGCGTTGGCCTTCAGCCAGGACAGCAGCCGGATCGTGTCGCGCGCGGCGGCGAGCGTCAGCTCGGTCACCACGACCATCGACTGCGTGTCGCGGATGAGGTGCGGGTAGAGGATCAGCATGCTGCGCGGCAGATCGACCACGGTCGCCTCGAACGCCGCACGCATTTCCTCCTGCAACTGGAGGAAGGCGGTGCCGTCGGTCATCAGTGGCGTGTTGATCGGCGCTTCGGCGGAGAGGACCGCGAGCTTTTCGCTGGCCTTCACCATCGCGCGTTCGATGAACAGGCCGTCGATGCGGCTGGGGTTTTCGATCGCGTCGGTGAGGCCGCGGCCGGGTTCGAGGTCGAGCGTCAGAGCGCCGGTGCCGAAATGCACGTCGAGGTCGAGCAGCGCGGTCGTGCGCTTTTCCTTGTCGCTGACCAGCCAGGCGAGCGAGGTCGCGATCGTCGACGCACCGACGCCGCCACGCGTGCCGATCACGGCGATCGCGCTATGCGGCCGGTCGAGGCTCGCTTCGATCGGCTTGGGCGCGTTGAGCATCGCATGCGCGTGGCCCAGCGATTCGCGCAGCGCGTCGGGCTGCAAGGGCTTGAGCAGATAGTCCTGAATGCCGCTCGCGATCAGATCGCGATACAGGCGCACGTCGTTCACCTGGCCCGCGGCGATCACCACCGTGCCGGGCTCGCAGACTTCGGCCAGCGCGTTGATATCGTTGAGCGGATCGCCCGATTCGGCGAGGTCGACGAACAGGATCTGCGGGCTTGCCGAGACCGACAGCGACTGCACCGCGTTGCGCAGGCCACCCTTGTAGACCTTGTCGATCGACCAGCCCATGTCGCCGGCGATCGGGCGCAGCGCTTCGGCGCTGGCCTCGTCGCAGACATAGGCGGCGAAGGGATCGCGGCTGACGATGCCGGCCGGTTTCCACGGCGCGTTCATATCAACGGCCCCCCTTGGCGCTGACCTGTTCCAGCGCGCCTGCGCCGGTCGCCGGTTTCTTGCGATAGGCGTCGATCGCCTTGGCGGTAAGCACCGGATCGCTGATCGGATCGTGATCGACGCCGCGCACCAGATCGCCCGGACGAGCGACCATGGCGGCCAGATTGGTGTTCACCGCACAGCCGAAGTTCGACGAGGTATTGGAGTCGAATTCGTGCGAGGCGTCGCGGCTCCAGTCGGGGCAGCCGGGAACGCGGGCGTGCATGCGGCTGACCACGACGCGGATCGTGCCCGGCGTCACGGGGGCGGCAGTGACCGGGTGATCGTCCGACAGCAGCAGGCCATAGCTGGCGACCACGGCGGCGACTTCGTCGCGCGCCGCGACCGGGATCGGGCCGCCGGCATCGACGCCGACGCGATCGCCGAAGCCCAGATGCATAGTGTTCATCCAGTCCGACAGGCGGCGCGCTTCGCTGGGGGCGAGCCGCCCGCCCACGGTGGCGACGTCGAGAGCATAATCCTGCCGGGAGACGACGGGCTGATGCACCGAGGTGATCCCCGGATTCTGCGTGCCCATGCAGCCGCCGAGCAGCAAGGCCGGCGCAGCGAGCGTCGCGCGCAGCGTGGCAGGAAGGATCGAACGCTTGGTCATCGCAGCCATGTCCTTGGAGCAAGCCATCAGTTGGAAAAGCCGGGGACGGGCGCCGCTCCGGCCCGGCGCACGGTCGCGCGCGGATCGGCGCTGGTGCGCGGCGAGGCGGGGACGGGCGCGCGGCCGACCGGCACCGCGGCGGCGGCTCCGATCGTCGGCGAGACCGCCATCGGCGAACCCGGCACCATCACCGGTCCCGGTCGCGGGCCACCCGGCGTGCCGGATATTTGCCCGAGCAGCAGGCGTTCGGCGTCGGTCGGTGCCCGATAGCCATCGGTCGGCATCGCGATCTGCGACAGGCTGTTGACCGGCTTCACCAGATACGGGGTGATGATGATGACCAGTTCCGTCTCGTTGCGCTGGAAGCCGTTCGAGCGGAACAGCGAGCCGATGATCGGCAGGTCGCCGAGGAACGGCGTCTTCTGGATCGTGTTGTTGTGGCCGTTCTGCAGCAGGCCGCCGATCATCATGCTCTGGCCCGATCCCAGTTCCAGCGTCGTTTCGACGCGGCGGGTGGTGAGGCCGGGCACGCGCGTGCCGTTGAGCTGGACGGCATTGGCGTAATCGAGCTGCGACACTTCGGGGCGGACGCGCAGGGAGATGCGCCCGTCCGACAGCACCGTCGGCGTATAGGCCAGGCTGACGCCATATTGCTTGTATTCGACCGAGGTCGTGCCGAAGCCGCCCGCGATCGGCACCGGCACTTCGCCGCCGGCGAGGAAGGTGGCGGTCTCACCCGACAAAGCGGTGAGGTTGGGGTTGGCGAGCGTCGTCACCTGACCCGTCGTTTCGCCCAGGTCGAGCGCGCCGATCACGTCGACGCCGAACAGCTTGCTGGCGAGGCCCAAAGTCGCACTGTTCGCGGCCTGGGTGATGATGCTGCTGCCGGTGGCGGGGGTGGTGAAGCCCGTGCCCAACTGCCCGCCGGGTGTGAAATTGGTGCTGGCGCCGCGGCCCTGCGCGAGGCCGAATTTGAAGCCGCTGGTGGCGTCGTTGGTCTGCCAGTTGACGCCGACGTTCTTGATGAAGTTGCGGCTGACCTCCGCCACGCGGACCTGCAAATTGATCTGCAGCGGCGTCGCGGTGCGCAGGCGAGAGAGGACCTTGGTGGTATCGCCGACATAGGCCTGGACGAGGCGCTCCGCTTCCGCCGCATCGCCGGGCCCCGCAACCGTGCCGGTGAGCAGGACAAGGCCGTTCATCGGCGTCGCGGTCAACTGCGCATCGGGCATCGCCAGACGCAGCATCGTGCCGATCGAATCGAGGTTTTGGCCGACGCGGACCGTGGTCGCATAGACGACCGCGCCGCCCTTGGCGGTGGCGGAGATGGTCGTCTCGCCGGTCTTCTTGCCGTAGATATAAAGCTGGGTCGGCGAGCGGACCTGCACATCGGCGATGGTCTCGTCGGCGACGAACACGTCGCTCATCGCGCGCGGCAGCGTCACCAGCCGGCCGCGGCCGGTGTTGACCTGCACGATCGACGATCCCGCCACGCTGGCGCCGCCGGCGGGCAGGCGCGCATCGGCGCTGCCGCCGAGGCTGCCGGCCGCGAGCACGAGGCCCAGCGCCAGTCCGAGCGATGCCGTGCGCGGCGGCGCGATGCGCCGGCGTGCGTCGGCAGATACGGTGGTGCGCATCTTAATTCTTCCCCCCGACCGGAACGACGGTCACGTTGTTGCCGCGCGCGACGCGCACGACGGGTCCCATGGCGACGGCGGTGCTTCCCGCTGCCGCACCCGGCGCACCCGCACCCGGTAGGGGCACGCCCTGGACCGAGGCGGGGCCATTGCCCTTGCCGCTCGGCACCGTGCTGCGCTGGTAGCGCGACACGTCGGCGCCGGTGGCGAAGCTGGAGCTGCCGCTTTGCGGTTGGGCAGCGACGCGCAGCATCATCGCCTTTTCGCCCTTCGCATCGCCCGGCACCTTCACCGCGCCATTGGCGATCGCTTCTTCGAGTTCGCTGGGATTGTCGGCCAGCGCGCGCAGCGACAGCGACAGTTCGCCGATCGTGCGCGCGACGGCGACCTGCTCGGCCATCTTGGGCGTCGCCTCCAGCGTCACGGTGGAATAGGTGCTGACCTTGGTCTTGCCGTCCTCGCCGACGACATTGTCGGTGCGCTGGTCGGTGGCGAGCACGCGGACGTTGCGCATGATCGTTTCGGACACCTTCAGCGGCGGACCGTCGCCACCGCCGGCAACCGTCTGCGTCAGGACCAGATCGATCCGGTCGCCCGGAAAGACGAAGCCCGCCACCGCGGCCTGATTCGACACGGCGACGGTGACCGCGCGCATGCCGGGGCCGAGCGCCGCGGCCAGGAAGCCGCGGTCTCCGGGCAAGACGAGCGCGCCCTTGGTGAGCGGCTGGCCGGCAGTGATCGCGTTGCGCACCACCGTGCCCTGCAGCTTGGTGATGTCCGTCGTCGGCTTCAGATAATAGGCGCCGTCGACCAGTTCCTTGGGCCAAGGCTGAAACTTCAGCGCGGTCGCATCCAGGATGGTGCCGACGGGCAGCGCCCGCGTCGCGACCAGCACTTCGGGGCCGGTGACGGGCGGCGGTGGCGGCGGCGTGCCCATGGCAGCCGCCTGCGGTGCCGCGGACCCGGCGACGAGCGTGCGAGCAAAGAATGCCGTAATGCCGGCCACGAACAGCGCGCCCACCAGCAAAACGATCTTGCGACTATCCATGTCTCATCGGGCCTTTCAGGTCGCCGGTGGTTGATCCGACGGTAATCATTGCAGCGGAGTGGTTAAGATCGGGTTTGCGCCACTTGGGCCGCAGCCGGCACAGGACCGTCGATCGGCAGGATCGCCGGCAGCACCAGCAGCGCGGCGGCTGCGATGGCGACGCCATAGGGCACCTCGATCGTGCCGAAGGCGCGGCGGCGGCGCTGGTCGATCATCATCAGCACGGTGATCGCGCCGCCCAGCACCGCCATCACCATCAGCATGTCGACGAGGCTGCCGAGCGGCAGCCACAGCGAGATGGCGGCGATCATCTTGACGTCGCCGCCGCCCATCCAGCCGGCGGCAAAGGCGCCGACGAAGACCCCGAAGACGATGGCGGCGACGAGCAGTTGCACGCCGACGTCGGTCCAGCCCAAGCCCAGGGCCCACCACCATAGTGGCGCGAGCAGCGCGATCGCCGCATTCTTGGCATTGGCGATCTCGCGGGTGCGCGCATCCTCGATCCCCGCCGCCAGCAGCAGTGCGGCCAGGACCACGGCGAGTCCGACGATCGCGAAAGCGTTCCATCCCATCACGCGATCACTGGTAGACGGCATGGCTTGCCAAACCGTAACCATGATGGCGATGACCCTGATGTGCATGACTCCATCGCCATGACCGCCGCCAGCACGACCGTATCCCCCGATCCCGACGCGCTGCGCCGCGACTGGCCTGCGGGGTCGCGCCTGTCCGAATGGGTGGCGCCCGACGGCTGGCGCCATCGCCGGTTCGACTGGACGCATCCCGCCCCGCGCGGGCGCATCCTGGTGCAGGGCGGGCGGGCCGACATCATCGAGAAATTCGTCGAGACGATGGGGTGGCTGCATGATCACGGCTGGTCGGTGACCGCATTCGACTGGCGCGGGCAGGGTGGGTCGGGCCGGCTGTGTGCCGATCCCCACGTCGGCCATGCGGCGAGTTTTGCGCCCTGGGTCGAGGACCTCGGCCATTTCTGGCGCGCGTGGCGGGCGGAGGCGGATACGCCGGTGGCGCTGCTCGGCCATTCGATGGGGGGGCATCTGGTGCTGCGGGCGCTGATCGAGGGGCGGGTCGATCCCGATGCTGCGGTGCTGGTCGCGCCGATGGTCGGCATCCGTTCGCCGATCGGCAACCGGCTGGGCGCGCTGCTGGCGCGGGCGCTGGCGCGGCTCGATCCGACGCGGGCGGCGTGGAAGGTCCGCGGCGATGCGGCCTCCGCCGGGCATCGCGAGCGGCTGCTGACGCATTCGCACGCACGCTATGCGGACGAGGCCTATTGGTATGCGCGCGATCCGGCGCTGCGGCTGGGGCCGCCGAGCTGGGGATGGGTGGCCGAGGCGTTCGCGTCGGGCGCACGGTTGCAGGCCGATCCGCGGCTCGCCACGCTGACGACGCCGATCCTGATGCTGGTCGCCGACGAAGACGGTCTGGTCGATCCCGCCGCCGCGGTGCGGCTCGCCGGGCGGCTGCCCGATGTCGAGCTGGTGCGGTTCGGGCCCGAATCGGCGCATGAGATCCTGCGCGAGGCGGATGGGGTGCGGCTGCGGGCCTATCGCCTGATCGATGCCTTCCTCGCCAAGCGGCTGGCGGCATGATCCATGACATCGCCATCGTCGGTGCAGGGATCGCCGGCGCGAGCCTTGCCGCGGCGATCGGGCGCGATGCCCGCGTACTGCTGCTCGAGGCGGAGGATCAGCCTGGATACCATGCGACGGGTCGGTCGGCAGCGTTCTGGTCGGAAACCTATGGCGGGCCGGGCATCCAGCCGCTGACCAGCGCGTCGGAGGCGGGCTTGCGCGCGCATGACGTGCTGACGCCGCTGGGGTCGCTGCATATCGGGCGCGCCGAGGATGGGGGCGCGATCGACGCGCTGCTCGCCGCCTTCGCCGATACGCCGGTCGCGCTGGCGCGGGTCGATCCACGCGAATACGTACCCGGCCTGCGTGCCGACTGGACGCTGGGCGTAATCGAGCCGAGCTGCGCCTATATCGACGTCGCCGCTTTGCACCTCGCGTACCTCGGCATCGTTCGGCGGATGGGCGGCGCGATCGTGACACGGGCCGGACTGATCGCAGCCCATCGCGCGGACGGCGTATGGACGATCGAGACGGCGGCCGGCCCCTATCGGGCCCGCGTCTTGGTGGATGCGGCGGGGGCGTGGGCGGATGCGGTGGCGGTGCGGGCGGGCGCCCGGCCGCTCGGCATCGCCCCCTATCGGCGGACGATGGTGCAACTGCGCACCGATCCCGCCGCACCGCCGGCAATGCCGCACGTCAAGGACATCGGCGGGCGCTTCTACTTCAAGCCGGAGGTGGGCGGTCGGCTGTGGCTGACCCCGCATGACGAGACGCCGGTCGAACCAGGCGATGCCGCTGCCGACGAAATGGACGTCGCCATCGCGATCGAACGGTTCGAGGGCGTCGTCGACTGGCGCGTCGATGCGGTCGAGCGGCGGTGGGCGGGGCTACGCAGCTTCGCGCCGGACCGTTTGCCCGTGTACGGCTTCGATCGCGACGTGCCGGGCCTCTTCTGGTGCGCTGGCCAGGGCGGCTTCGGTATCCAGACCGCGCCCGCCGCGGCCGCGCTGGCGGCGAGCCTGTTGTTGGGGCGCAGCCTGCCCGACTGGCTGGTGGGCGTAGACCCGGAGCGGTACGCGCCGACGCGCTTCTAGCGCGCCCGTTTCTTTGCTATGGCGCTGCGCATCGTATCAGCGGGAGTGTCGTCGTGGCGCACAGGTTCGTGATCGAGAAGAACAAGGCGGGCGAGTTCGTCGCCAAGTTCAAGTTCAACAACGAATTGATCTGGTGGACCGAGGGCTATGAAAGCCGTGCCTCGGCGCGCAACGCGATCGCTTCGATCCTGAAGAATGGGCCGACCGCCGAGGTGCAGGAGGACTGAGGGGCAGCCTCTTGTCGCCGCCCCGGCTCCGCGGCCGGGGTAGCGGGCGGGATGCGTCAGCTCGCCGGGCGGCTCGCTGCCAGCGCCGCATCGCTTGCGAGTTTGTCGACGCGTTCGTTGTCGGGGTGGCCGGCGTGACCCTTGACCCAGACCCATTCGATCTCGTGCTTCTGCGTTTCGGCGAACAGCGCCTGCCACAGTTCGGCATTCTTCACCGGCTTCTTGTCGGCGGTGCGCCAGCCGTTCTTGCGCCAGCCGTGAATCCAGCGGGTCAGGCCGTCCATCACATATTTGCTGTCGGTCGACAGGCGAATGCGGCACGGGCGGGTAAGGACGCGCAGCGCCTCGATCGCGGCGGTCAGCTCCATGCGATTGTTGGTGGTGAGCGTCTCGCCGCCCGACAATTCCTTTTCGTGGGTGCCGAAGCGCAGCAGCGCGCCCCAGCCGCCGGGGCCCGGATTGCCCTTGCACGCGCCGTCGGTGGCGATTTCGACGAGTTGCGATTCGGTCATGCGAAAGCCTCCGGATGCGCGTCATACCAGTCGAGGCGGCGCAGATAGGCGAGTGGATCCTTGCGCGTCACCAGCGCATCGGCTGGGGTATTGAGCCAGTCCCACGCGCGGGTCAGCAGGAACCGGATGCACGCACCCTTGGCCAACACGGGCAGTGCCGCGCGCTCCTCGGCAGACAAGCCGAATGCCGCGTCATAACCGGCGAGCACCGCGGAGCCGACGCCATCGAGCGGCGCGCCGATGGAATCGAAGGCCCAGGAGGTGTGCATCACCGCGACGTCATAGGCGCGGATGTCGTTGCAGGCGAAGTAGAAATCGATGAGTCCGGTCACCTGGTCGCCCAGCATCAGGACATTGTCGGGAAACAGATCGGCGTGGATGACGCTGGTGGCGAGATCGCGTGGCCAGGCGGCCTCGACCGCGGCCAGCGCGGCGTCGATGCGGCCGTAGAGGCCGGGTGCGATGCCATCGAGGTCGCGACCGCAGCGGTCGAGTAGCGGGCGCCAGTCGGCCACCCCCAGCGTGTTGGGCCGCTGCCCGGCAAAATCGGCAACCGCGCCGTGCATCCGGCCGAGCGCGGCGCCCGCGGTGACCGCCTGTTGCGGCGTGGGGCGCGAGAGCGAGATGCCGGTCAGGAAGCGGATCAGGCAGGCGGGGCGCCCTTCCAGCGTCTGGATCGCGACGCCTTCGCGATCGGCGAGTGCCGGCGGAACCGGCAGACCGCGCGTGGCGAGGTGATCGAGCAGGGCGAGGAAGAAGGGCAGGTCGCCCGCATCCACGCGCTTTTCGTACAGCGTCAGGATGAAGCGCGAAGTGGTGGTGTCGACGAGGTAATTGCTGTTCTCCACCCCTTCGGCGATGCCCTTGGCCGAGACGAGATCACCGACATCGTCGTAGCGGCGCAGGAAGGCGTCGAGGGATTCGGCGGACACCTGCGTGTAGACGGCCATGACGGTCTCTCTTTCTCCCCTCCCTCTCAGGAAGGGGCTGGGGGTGGGTGGCGTGCTCGTGATGCGGCGGCGTCGGGCGCCCGGTGGCCGTTTTGCCTGGACACCACCCACCCCCGTCCCCTCCCTCATAGGGAGGGGAGAAGCGCCTACGCCGCTTCCAGCCCGCGCGGCAGCTTGAAGGCGATCGTTTCGCGCGTCGTCTCTTCCTCGCGCTCGGTGACGTCGTAGCGGGTGGCGAGCAGGTCGACGAGTTCGCGCACCAGCTGTTCGGGCGCCGACGCGCCGGCGGTGATGCCGAGCGTGCCGACGCCGTCGAGGAACGACCAGTCGAGATCAGCGGCGCGCTGGATCAGGCGCGCGGGGATGCCCTCGCGCTCCGCCACCTCGACGAGGCGGACGGAGTTGGACGAATTGGGCGCGCCGATCACCAGCATCGCATCGCACTGGCCGGCGATCGCCTTGACCGCGGCCTGTCGGTTCGACGTCGCATAGCAGATGTCCTCGCCGCGCGGCGCCTGCATCAGCGGGAAGCGGCGCTGAAGCGTCGCCACGACCGCGGCGGTATCGTCGACCGACAGCGTCGTCTGCGTCAGGAAGGCGAGGTTGGCGGGATCGGGTGGGGTGAAAGCCTCGGCGTCTTCGACCGTCTCGATCAGCGACATAGCGCCTTCGGGCACCTGGCCGAACGTGCCGATGACCTCCGGATGGCCGGCATGGCCGATGAAGACGATATGGCGGCCGGCATCGACCAGCCGTTCGGCCTGGCGATGCACCTTCGACACCAGCGGGCAGGTCGCGTCGAGATAGGACAGGCCGCGATCCTCGGCGGCGGCGGGCACGGACTTGGGCACGCCATGCGCGGAGAAAACGACGGGCACACCGTCGGGCACCTGGTCCAGCTCTTCGACGAAGATCGCGCCCTTCGCCTTCAGCGTATCGACGACGAACTTGTTGTGGACGATCTCGTGCCGGACATAGACGGGCGCGCCGTGCTTTTCGATCGCGAGTTCGACGATGCGGATCGCGCGGTCGACCCCGGCGCAAAAGCCGCGCGGCGCGGCGATCAGCAGGTCGAGCGGAAGCCGGGCGGTGCCGGCGGCGGCGTCTGCGGGGATGGAGGCCATGTCCTGCCGCTTACGCGATTGCTTGCGCGCGCGAAAGGCGGTTCCTATGGTGCGCGCCGCAACGCCGGCCCCGTGCCGGCGCTGGTCCTGCTCGTTCGACAAAGGTACGCGTCCTCGTGAAAACCCCGGCAATCGGCCTTTGCGCCCTCGCGTTGATCCTGTCCGGTTGCGCGGGCAAGGGCGAGATCGTGGAAGGCGGCATCACCGCCGTGCGTTCGGCCTGCCCGACGGTGGGCGTCGCGGCGGGCACCGGCGACGTCACGCTGTTCGATCCGGCGACCAGCCGCGACGAGAATGCGATCGACGTGGTCGCGAACATGACGCACGTCCGCGGCACCTGCGCCGATGTGGGCGACGACATCACGACGACGATCACCTTCGACGTGCTCGCCCGTCGTGCTCGCGCCGATGCGGCGCGCGACCTGACGCTCCCCTATTATATCGCGATCGTGCGCGGCGGCACGGCGGTGACCGCGAAGCGCAAGGGAACGGTGACGGTGCACTTCGATGCCGGCCAGACCCGCGCACAGGCGAGCGGCACCGCATCGACCACGATTGGTCGTGCCGCGGCGACGCTGCCGGAGTCGGTGCGCGAGGAACTGACCAAGAAGCGCAAGGCCGGCGACGAGGACGCCGCGGTCGATCCGCTGACCAAGCCCGAGGTGCGCAGCGCCGTGCTGCGCGCGACGTTCGAAGCGCTCGTCGGCTTCCAGCTGACCGACGACCAGCTCAAGTATAACGCGCAGCGGTAAGGGCCGGGGCGGTCACCGCCTTCCCGTCGTCACCCCGGACGTGTTCCGGGGGCCACTTCGCGGCGAGGGGGATGTTTCGAGGCTCTTGGCCTTCCCCCGCGGCCCGGTGGACCCCGGAACACGTCCGGGGTGACGGGGGAGATGGCGCGGTCGTCTCGTTTACCCAACTTGGCCCGATCGGCCGCTTTCTCAATTGACTAAACCGGCCTCGCTCGCCAGAGCGGCGCTTGTCGATGGCGGTGCAAACCGTCATGGGCATGCGCGGGAGAGAGCCCCTCACGAAAGGGGCCGCCGAAGGAGCAACCACCCCGGAATCTCTCAGGCAAACGGACCGCGCAGGCCTTATCGATACTCTGGAAAGCGCCCCTTCTAGGGGCCACCGAAGGGGTAAGCCGGCGGTGCCGGCGAAAGCTCTCAGGTTCCCGTGACAGAGGGGGTTCGACGGATCGTGACGGCGGGTATGCCCCCGCAGGAACGGTCGCGTGGCCTTGATCTGGAGACGGTTGATGAGCGAGACGCTGACGGAAACCCTGCCCGACCCGCTCGATGGGATCGACGAGGGCGACGAACCCGCCATCCTGGACCTGCCGCTCGACGCCTGGCACCGCGCCCGCGGCGGCCGCATGGTGCCGTTTGCCGGCTACGAAATGCCCGTCCAGTATGAAGGGATCATGGCCGAGCATCTGTGGGTGCGCGAGTCGGCCGGTCTGTTCGACGTCAGCCACATGGGGCAGGTGACGCTGACCGGGGACGGCCTGGATGCGGCGGCGATCGCCAAGGCGCTGGAAGCGGTGCTGCCGGGCGACATCGCCGGCCTGGCGCCGACCAAGATCCGCTATTCGCTGCTGCTGAACGACGAGGGCGGCATCCTCGACGATCTGATGGTGACGACGCTGCCGGCAGACGGCGCGCATCCGTTCGGCGAGGCGAGCTACTACGTCGTGGTCAACGGCGCGACCAAATACGACGACCTCGCCTATCTGCTCGACGTGCTGCCCGACGATGTGACGCTGAACCTGATGGACGAGCAGGCATTGCTCGCGGTGCAGGGGCCGAAGGCGGTCGAAGCGGTCGCGCGGCTGGTGCCGGGTGTCGAGAGCCTCGTGTTCATGACCGCGGGTGCGTTCGAGTGGAACGGCCATGCGCTGTGGATCAGCCGCTCGGGCTATACTGGGGAAGATGGCGTCGAGATTTCGATCCCTGCCGAGGCAGCCGCGGCCTTCGCCGATGCGCTGTGCGAACAGCCCGAGGTGAAGCCGATCGGCCTGGGTGCGCGCGATTCGCTGCGGCTCGAAGCCGGGCTGCCGTTGTATGGTCACGACCTCGATCCCGAAACGACGCCGGTGATGGCGGACCTTGGCTTCGCGCTGTCGAAGCGGCGTCGCGAGGCGGGTGACTTCGCCGGTGCCGGCCGCATCCTCGCCGAGCGCGAGAGCGGCGCGGCGGTGAAGCGCGTCGGCCTGTCGGTCGCCGGGCGCCAACCGGTGCGCGAGGGCGCGAGCGTCGTCGATGCGGAGGGTGCGGTGATCGGCCGCGTCACCAGCGGCGGCTTTGCCCCCAGCGTCGGCGCGCCGATCGCGATGGCCTATATCCCCGCCGATCTGGCGAGCGCCGGCACCGCCGTCCGCCTCGTCCAGCGCGGCAAGATCCATGAGGGCATCGTCACCCCGATGCCTTTCGTTCCCCACCGCTACGTCCGCAAGGCGTAGGCTTTCTGGAGCCAGTCAAGATGAGCCGTTACTTCACCGAAGATCACGAATGGGTCGACGTCGATGGTGACATCGGCACGGTCGGCATCTCGGAATATGCGCAGAGCCAGCTGGGCGACATCGTGTTCGTCGACGTTCCCGAAGACGGCAAGGCGCTGTCGAAGGGCGACGAGGCCGCGGTGGTCGAATCGGTGAAGGCGGCGTCGGACGTCTATTCGCCGGTGTCGGGCAACGTGCTGGAAGGCAACAGCCAGCTCGCCGACGATCCCAGCCTCGTCAACTCGGACGCCGAGGGCGAGGGCTGGTTCTTCAAGATCACGCTGAGCGATCCGTCCGAGCTGGAAACGCTGATGGACGAGACCGCCTACGAAGCGTTCGTCGCGAAGCTGTAAGACCTGCTCCCCTCCCTGGAAGGGAGGGGCTGGGGGTGGGTGGAGTGCTTGCGATACGGCCGCCGCGCCGGGCAAGCCTTGCCGTACCACCAGGACGCTACCCACCCCCGACCCCTCCCTTCCAGGGAGGGGAGGAGCCTATGATGCGCTACCTGCCGCTTACCCAAACCGACCGTGAGGCGATGCTGTCCGTCATCGGCGCCGCCAGCATCGACGATCTGTTCGTCGACGTGCCCAAGGCTGCCCGGCTCGACGGCCCCGTCCATGGCCTGCCCAATCACGCCACCGAACTCGCGGTCGAGCGGCATATGGCCAAGCTCGCGCGGGCGAACACGGTCGCGGGCGAAGTGCCCTTCTTCCTCGGTGCGGGCGCGTATCGGCATCATGTGCCGGCGACGGTCGATCACCTGATCCAGCGCGGCGAGTTCCTGACCGCCTATACGCCGTACCAGCCCGAGATCGCGCAGGGCACGCTGCAGATGCTGTTCGAGTTCCAGACGCAGGTCGCGCGCCTGCTCGGCACCGACGTGGCGAACGCGTCGATGTACGACGGCTCGACCGCCTGCTGGGAAGCGATCGGCATGGCGCGGCGCATCACCAAGCGCGGCAAGGCGATCCTGTCGGCTGGCCTGCACCCGCATTACGTCAGCGTCGCCAAGACGATGGCGAAATATACCGGCGATACGCTGGACACGACGACGCCCTGGCTGACCGGCGAGATGGACATCGACCGGCTGATTGAGAAGATCGACGGCGATACGTCGTGCGTCGTCGTCCAATATCCCGACATCCTCGGCCGCATCGCCGACCTGACGCCGCTGGCCGACGCCTGCCACAAGAACAAGGCGCTGCTGATCGCAGTCGTTACCGAGCCGGTGGCGATGGGTGCGATCCGTAGCCCAGGCGAAATGGACGCCGATATCGTCGTCGGCGAAGGCCAGTCGCTGGGCGTCGGCCTGCAGTTCGGGGGTCCGTACGTCGGGCTGATGGGCTGCAAGGAGAAGTATATCCGCCAGATGCCGGGTCGCTTCTGCGGTGAGACGGTGGACGCCGATGGCAAGCGCGGTTTCGTGCTGACGCTGTCCACGCGCGAACAGCATATCCGTCGCGAAAAGGCGACGAGCAACATCTGCACCAATTCGGGCCTGTGCGCGCTCGCCTTCTCGATCCACATGACGCTGCTCGGTGAGGCAGGCCTGCGCCGGCTCGCCGCGATCAACCACGCCGGCGCGTGCCGTGCGGCAGATCGGCTGAGCAAGGTGCCGGGCGTCGAGCTGGTGACGCAGAGCTTCTTCAACGAATTCACGCTGAAGCTGCCCAAGGAAGCGCGTCCCGTCGTCCGCACGCTGGCGGATCGTGACATCCTGGCGGGCGTGTCGCTTGGCAGGCTGTATCCAGGCGAGGATGCCCTCGCCAACGGGCTGATCGTCGCGGTCACCGAAACGACGACCGCGGAGGACGTCGAAACCCTTGCCGCCGCACTCGAGGAGGTTTTGGCATGAGCATCAACCAGAGCGGCTGGCGCCCCGAGATGACTGCGCGTGACGATGCGGCGGGCCAGACCTTCACCGGCAATCGCGCGCTGATGCTGGAAGAGCCGTTGATCTTCGAGATCGGCTCGACCGAGACGACCGGCGTCGACTTTCCGGACGGCGACGTCGCGGGATCGCGGTTGGGCGACCTGACGCGCAAGCAGCCGATCAGGCTGCCGGGCCTCGCCGAGCCGGAAACGATCCGTCATTATACGCGGCTCAGCCGCCAGAATTACGCGATCGACCTGGGGCTGTTCCCGCTCGGCTCGTGCACGATGAAGCACAATCCGCGCCTCAACGAACGCGTCGCGCGGATGCCGGGTTTTGCCGACGTCCATCCGTTGCAGCCAGTCGATACCGTGCAGGGCGCGCTGGGCGTCATCAACGAACTGGCGGTGTGGCTGATCAAGCTGACCGGCATGTACGGCGTCGCGATGAGCCCCAAGGCGGGCGCGCATGGCGAGCTGTGCGGCATCCTGTGCATCAAGGCGGCGCTGGAGAAGCGCGGCGAGGGGCATCGCAAGGTCGTGCTGGTGCCCGAATCGGCGCACGGCACCAATCCGGCGACCGCCGCCTTCGCGGGCTTCACCGTCGAGGACATTCCCGCGACGCCCGACGGCCGTATCGACACCGCGGCGCTCGAAGCGCGGCTGGGGCCGGACGTGGCGGCGGTGATGATCACCAATCCCAACACCTGCGGCCTGTTCGAACGCGATCTGAAGCGCATTTCGGACGCGGTGCATGCGGCGGGCGGCTACGTCTATTGCGACGGCGCGAACTTCAACGCGATCGTGGGGCGGGTGCGTCCGGGCGATCTGGGCGTCGATGCGATGCACATCAACCTGCACAAAACGTTCTCGACGCCGCACGGCGGCGGCGGGCCGGGGTCCGGGCCGGTGGTGCTGTCCGAAGCGCTGGCGCCGTTCGGGCCGCTGCCGTTCACCGCGCGGATGGCGGACGGTCATATCCAGCTGATCGAGGAAGAGACGGCGGGCGACGACCATCCCGACACGTTCGGGCGAATGACCGCTTTCCACGGCCAGATGGGCATGTTCACCCGGGCGCTCACCTACATCCTCAGTCATGGCGCCGACGGCCTGCGCCAAGTCGCCGAGGACGCGGTGCTCAACGCCAATTACGTGCTGCGCAGCCTGGAAGGCACGCTCGACGCGCCGTTCGCGAAGGCGGGGCCGTGCATGCACGAGGCGATCTTCAGCGACGCCAACCTGGCTGAGGGCTTCTCGACGCTCGACGTCGCCAAGGGGCTGATCGACGAGGGCTTCCACCCGATGACGGTCTATTTCCCGCTCGTCGTCCATGGCGCGATGCTGGTGGAGCCGACCGAGACCGAATCGAAGGCGGCGCTCGACCAGTTCATCGGCGCGCTGCGCAGCGTGGCGGAGCGGGCGAAGGCCGGCGATGCCAGCCTGAAGACCGCACCGCACTTCGCCCCCCGGGCCCGGCTCGACGAAACGCTGGCGGCGCGCAAGCCGGTGCTGGTGTGGAAGGAGCAGCCGCTGGCCGCGGCGGCGGAGTAACGGCGTCTCCCCTTCCGTCGGGTCCCTGCCCTCGCTACCCTGCGTCCGAACAGGGCAGGGGTAGCGAATGCAGGTACATCAGGCGGGCGGCTGGATCAGCTATGCGATCCCGTTCGTCGTCATCGCGATCGTCGTGGCGATCCGGTGGAAGCGAATGAGCCGGGTGACGCCGCTGAAGCTGGAGCGGCTGTGGATGCTGCCCGCCGCCTATGCCGCACTCGTCGTCTTCGCCTTTGCGATGCACCCGCCCAAGGGGCTGGCGTGGCTTTTCTGCCTGCTGGCGCTGGGGCTTGGCGCGGCGCTGGGCTGGCAGCGGGGCAAGATGATGCGGATCATGTTCGATCCCGAAACGCATACGCTGAACCAGACATCGTCGCCCGCCGCATTGCTGTTCATCGTCGTCCTCATCGTCGTGCGCAGCGGGGCGCGGGGGGCAATGAGCTACAGCGGCGGCGCGTTCGATCCGATGGCAGCGACCGACGTGCTGATGGCGCTGGCGCTGGGCCTGTTCGCGGCGCAGCGGCTGGAGATGTACCTGCGCGGCAGGCGCATGCTGGAGGCGGCGCGCTAACCCGCGCGCCGTTGTGCCGTGGGCGTGCGGCCGATGCGCTTGCGCTTTTCGGCGTAGAGCATCGCGTCGGCGCGGCGGGCGAAGTCGCGCAGCGAGTGGCAGTCGGTATCGAACATCGCATGGCCGATCGACCCCGCGCTCGTCATCGTGATGCCGTCCGCAGTGACGGGGACTCGCAGCGCGGCTTCCAGGCCGCGGCACAGCCGTTCCGGATCGGCGATCAGCGCGGTCGCAGTGACGATCAGGGCAAATTCGTCGCCGCCGATCCGCGCCGCGAAACAGTCGCGTAGCCACGGCTGGGTCAGCGCCGCGCCGGTCAGGCGTAGCACGTCGTCGCCCGCATCATGGCCCAGCGCGTCGTTGATCGCCTTGAACCCGTCGAGGTCGATCAGCATCAGCATCAGCGGACTGCCGTCGGCGCGGGCGCGGGTCATTGCGGCATCGAGCTCACGGTCGAAGGCGGCGCGGTTGGCGATGCCGGTCAGCGCGTCGGTATCGGCCGATCGGCGCAGCTGCGTTTCGAGGCGATGGCGTTCGGTAATGTCCTGGAACACGCCGACCAGCGCCTGGACGCTGCCGTCCTCGCCACGCTCCGCCTCGCCCGCCGCGCGCACCTGCAACAGCCGCCCGTCGGCGGTGTGCAGCGCGGATTCGAAGTCGAAGGGCTCGCCGGTCCGCACCGTGCGGCTGATCGTTTCCGAAATCTGATCGCGCATATACGGCGGGTAAAATTCCAGCGCCTTGCTGAGCGGGGGCTGGTCGCCGGTCGGCACACCGTGGATGTGAAAGACATTTTCCGACCATTCGAGCTGCGAATCGCCGAGCGACAGGCGCCACGATCCGATCCGCGCGATACGTTCGGCCTGGCGGAAGATCTTGTCCTGCCGCGCAAGGTCGCGGACCAGCTGTTCGCCCGTCGTCGCGATGCGGATCGCCTCCATCGCATTCCGCCGTGCGGCGATCAGCACCTCGGCCAGTGTCCCGAGGTGGCGCAGCGCCGCTTCGCCCGCCGCGTTGAGCGAGCGCGGCGTGACATCGAGCACGCACAACGTCCCGATCGGCTGCGTCACGCCCTGGCCATCGACGACATGGATCGGCACGCCGGCGTAGAAGCGGTTGCCCGCGTCCGTCACCACCGGGCTGGTGCGATAGTGCGCATCCAGCGTCATGTCGGTGATAACCATCAGCTCATTCTGTCGCACGGTGCGGTCGCACATCGCGACGTTGCGCCCAAGTTCGTTCGGGCCGGGCGCGTTCATCGCCTTGACCCAGATTCGCTCGCGATCGACGAGGCTGATCAGCGCGGTGGGACAGCCGAGCAGGTCTGCGGCCAGCGCGACCACCGCGTCGAATTCGCGTTCGGGCTCGCTGTCGAGCAGGTTGAGCGCGTGCAGCGCCGCCAGGCGACCGGCTTCGTCATAGGCCGCCTGTGGGGGAAGGACAGCATCGTTCATGACATTTCCCATGCCATCCAAGGTCTTAAAATGTCCTTCCCCCACGGGGCGGTCCGAGCCACAACCGCGACGGAATGAGCGAGACCGATCCTTACGAAACGATGCCCCTGACGATGCAATGGGCGGCGCATCTGGCGCGCGACCGGCGTCGGTCGGCGCATACCGTGCGCGCCTATCGCGCCAGTGCGGAGCGGCTGGTCGCGTTCCTGCAGGCGCATTGGGGCGAGCGGCCGACGGCGGCGGCGCTGGCACGGGTGAGCGCGGCGGACCTGCGGGCCTTTCTGGCGGCGCGGCGTGGCGAGGGGCTGGGCAATGCCTCTGCCGCGCGTGAGCTGTCGGCGGTGCGCGGGTTCCTGGCGTTCGTGGCGCCCGATGCGGCAATGCCCCGGCTGCGCGGCCCCCGCGTCAAACCCGGCGTGCCGCGGCCGATCGCGCCGGACGAGGTGATGGCGCTGGCCGGCGAGGTGGCGGAGGAGGCGGCGGAACCCTGGGTGGGCGCGCGCGACTGGGCGGTGCTGCTGCTGCTGTATGGCGCAGGGCTGCGCATCGGCGAGGCGATCGCGCTGCCGGCGCGCGTGCTGCCGCTGGGGGAGACGCTGACGGTGACGGGCAAGCGCGACAAGACGCGGATCGTGCCGCTGCTGCCGCAGGTGCGCGCCGCGGTGGAGGCCTATGCGGCGCAGATGCCCTGGGCGCTGGCGCCGGATGAGCCGCTGTTCCGTGGCGTGAAGGGCGGGCCGCTGTCGCCGGGGATGATCCGGCGATCGGTGCGTGCGGCGCGCGGGCGGCTGGGGCTCGGCGAGCGGACCACACCGCATGCGCTGCGCCACAGCTTCGCGACGCATCTGCTGGGCCGCGGCGCCGACCTGCGCGCGTTGCAGGAGCTGTTGGGGCATGCGAGCCTCAGCTCGACGCAAATCTATACCGCCGTCGATGCGGCGCATCTGCTGGACGTGTACCGGAACGCGCATCCTCGGGCTTGATGGCCGGCGAAGATGGACGACTGGAACACCTTGGGCGAAACGATTGCGGGTGATCGTTTCCATTGTTGCACCCATCGAAAGAGCTGTTCAGCCGCTCGCAATGACGCGGGAATCGCGGATCGCTGGCGTTAGCGGATTGGGTAGCTGTAGGACAGCGGGCCTAGCATTTCTGAACGCATTCAGGTCCTTACCGGCGTCCCGATCCTATCGTGCGCGCGGTTTCCAGGTGACGACGCGATAGAGGTAGGCCAGGACGATCGCGACGCTGAGCGCGACGGCGGCGGGGCCGACATAGCGGTCGATCGCCTCGAAATTCGACCCGAGATAGACACCGGCGGCGGCGAGCATACTGTTCCAGATCAGGCTGCCCGCAAAGGTCCAGACGAGGAAGCGCCACAGCGGCATGCAGGTCATGCCCGCAGGCAGCGATACGAGCGTGCGGAAGGTGGGCATGAAGCGGAACACGAACACCACGCCGCCGCCACGCTTGCAAAAGAAGCGGTGGAGCTTTTCGACATCCTCCCACTCCATCGTCAGCCAGCGGCCGTGGCGTTCGATGAACGGGCGGAAGCGCTGGTAGCCGATGTGGCGGCCGATGAAATACCAGAAGTAATTGCCCGCGGTGGTGCCGGCGGTGCCCCACAGGACCAGCGGCACGATCGCCATGTCGCCGCGCGCCACCGCCATGCCGCCGAGGCCCATGATCACCTCCGACGGGATGGGCGGGACGATATTCTCCAGCGCCATCAGCAGGAAGATGCCGATATAGCCGCCCTGGGCGATGGCGTTGAGGATGAACTCGGTCATGGCCCGGGGTAACGGCGCGGGGGTCAGCCGCGTTCCGCTGCAGTGCCATTCGATGCGCGCTGCGCGACGCGGCGCTCGATGGCATCCCAGATCAGGCCGGCGACGTCGGTGCCGTCGAACGTCTGGATCGCGACGATGCCGGTGGGGCTGGTGACGTTGATTTCGGTCAGCCATTCGCCGCCGATCACGTCGATGCCGACGAACAGCAGCCCGCGGCGCTTCAATTCCGGCCCGAGCACGGCGCAGATCTCGCGCTCGCGCTCCGTCAGTTCGGTTTTGACCGCCGAGCCGCCGACCGCGAGGTTCGATCGGATTTCGCCTTCACCCGGCAGGCGGTTGATCGCGCCGGCGACCTCGCCGTCGATCAGCACGATCCGCTTGTCGCCCTTCGCCACCGCGGGCAGGAACGCCTGGATCATATGCGGTTCGCGCCAGGTCTGGTTGAACACCTCGATCAACGCGGACAGGTTCGCACCGTCCGATCCGACACGGAAGATCGCCTTGCCGCCGTTGCCGTGCAGTGGCTTGACGACGATCTCGCCATGCTGCGCCAGGAAGGCGCGTGCTTCGTCGAGGCTGCGGGTGATGAGCGTCGGCGGCATGAACTGCGCATAGTCGAGCACGAACACCTTTTCGGGTGCGTTGCGGACGCTGTGCGGGTCGTTCACCACCAGCGTCCGATCGGCGATGCGCTCGAGCAGGTGGGTGGCGGTGATATAGCCCAGGTCGAAGGGCGGGTCCTGCCGCATCAGCACAACGTCGGCCTGCTCGCCGAGATCGAGGCTGGCGGGCGCGTCGAAGCGGAAATGCTCGCCCGCGCCCGATGCCGCCGGGCGCTGTACCGTCACCGGATGCGCCTTCGCCCAAACGCGGCCGTCGGCGTAATTCAGGTCCTCGGCGAGGTAATGGAACAGCCGGTGCCCGCGCGCCTGGCCTGCCAGCATCAGCGCGAAGCTCGAATCGCCGGCGATGTTGATCTGATCGAGCGGGTCCATCTGAACGGCGACGGTGAGGGTCATGGGCACACTCGCGAGTGGGTTGGTTCGGGGTGGGACTTAGGGGCCGGGCGGTGGAATGTCACCCGGAGCGCGCGCGGAAGTGGACGAAGTGGACGATACGTCGTTGTCGGGAGGCGGGGGACGGAACGTCTTTTTTGTGAGGGAGGCCAAGGGGTTTGCGCGCAGAGGCGCGGAGGGCGCGGAGGTGTGTCGCGCGACGCAGCGTTTCGCTTTATAGCCGACGGGGGTGGCGGATCGCATCGGTACGGCAGGCGCGCCCCTCTGCGGTCTCCGCGCCTCTGCGCGAGCATCGTCCTGCCTTTCGACCTGTGGTGAGATCGCCCCCAACCGTCACCCCCAGCTCAGGCTGGGGTCTCTCGCGGCGCTTGCTGCGCGATAATCGGGAGATCCCAGCCTGCGCTGGGATGACGATGGGGCAGGGGGGATGGATTGGGCGTCTTGGACGGGACGCGCTGTGGGGCGGGGCGACGGGACGGGCATGGGTGAAGGCTATCGACGCCGCGGCGCGTAGGACAGCGTGTCCCGCTTTCCGTCGCCCGATCCGTCACTTGCGGTGCGGGTGATCCAACACGCTCAGCCGATCCAGGCATTCTCGATATGCCGCGGCCGGGTGCCGGGGGCGAGCAGGATGACGTCGACGCGGATGTCGTCGCCCGGCCCGGCATAGCGCGGCATCAACACCTCCGCCGCCGCGGCGACGCGGGCGAGGCGGCGTTCGTCGATCGCGTGGTCGAGGTCTGCGGCGGTGGCGCGGGTCTTCACCTCGACGAAGGCGATCAGCGCACCGCGGCGGGCGACGATGTCCACCTCACCCGCCGGCGTGCGCACGCGGCGATCAAGGATGCGCCAGCCCTTCAGTCGCAACCACCAGCCTGCGATCCGTTCAGCCCGTCGGCCAGCGGCTTCGGCGGACTGGCGCGCCTGGGTGGTGCGGCGACGGGGCGGGCGGGGCATGGGGGGAGGGTGGCGCAGTACGCCGACGGTCGCAAGGTTTTGGGTGGGCCGTGTCGTCGAGAAGCCGACGGGCAGCTTCCGCCCAATAGCGGACATTGCTCGTGAATGTTTAGACTGGTACTAAGCGCGATGCTCTATGCCGTTCTGATAGCACTGTTAGCGATGCATGATGACACGGGCCCTGCTGCAAAATCTGTCGCAACCAAAGTCCAAACGACACTTCAAGTCGATCTATCTTTAGTCGAGGGTAATTGTGTCGCAAGCTTTCCTCCACGTTTGATGATGAGCGTGCCCGACGACCTCCACATGTTTTTTGTAGGCTGGAGGGACAAATCAATTCCCATCCGTATCTGGTTTGACGGACGCGTGCCGAAGCAGTGTGCGTCCCTTGCTGCCGAAGCGGCTAGACGCGCCGGGTTTGGCCGGGTGAGCGTCGATTGGAACCACAAACACTATCCTTTGCCGCCGTGGTGATAGGATCGGCAGCTTTCCTCCTATTTGCCGACATTCGCGCTTCGTGGGACAGTGCAATGCGTTGGCGTCGGCCGGCCACCGGGCGGGATAGTTAGGTCATGTCTTGGATCGCACGGGTGGCTGGACGTGGATGCGACGGGCGGCACCGTTGCCTGTGGTGATCGCTGCAGCACCCTTTTTCCGGCATTCGGATCGGATGCATTGGGTGGCGTGGGGCTTGGGTGTGGCTGGTGGTGCCTTGCTGTTGATCGCTGCAGAGATCGGTGAACGACGCGCGGGTCAGTGACGCACGCGATCTGCTGGCGCGCCTTCGGCCGTTCTGAAGTCTAACCTTCCCCCTTCATCGCCAGCGCGCGCGCGTACAGTTCTTTTCGGTCGAGGCCGAAAGCCTTGGCGACCTCGCCTGCCGCCTTTGCGACCGGTAGGCGGGTTAGGGCGTCGGCCAGAGCGGCGTCGGCGTCTTCGATCGCGGCGGGCGGGGCTTCGCCCGGCGGGGCGATGACGATGGCGATCTCGCCCTTGGGTGGCGCGTCGGCGTAGCGGGTGGCGAGGGTCGATAGCGTGCCCGTTACCGCTTCCTCGAAGCGTTTGGTGATCTCGCGCGTCACCGCGGCCTCGCGGTCGCCGAGGCCGTCTGCCAGGGCGGTGAGGCAGGCGGAGAGGCGCGGGCCGGATTCGTAGAGGACGAGCGTCGCGCGGATCGGGGCGATTTCGGCGATGGCGTCGGCACGGGCCTTGGCCTTGCTCGGCAGGAAGCCGGCGAACAGGAAGCGATCGGTGGGCAGGCCCGCCAGCGTCAGCGCGGCGATCGCGGCGCAGGGGCCGGGAATGGTGACGACGGTATGGCCGGCGGCGCGGGCGTCGCGGACGAGCTTGTAGCCGGGATCCGAGATCAACGGCGTGCCCGCGTCCGAGACGAGTGCGACCGCCTCCGTCCCCATGCGCGCGATCAGACCGGGGCGGACGCCTTCGGCATTATGGTCGTGATAGGGAACCATCGGGCGCTTTGCACCGATATGGCGGAGCAGGCCGGCGGTGACTCGGCTGTCCTCGACCGCTACGACGTCGGCGCGCGACAGGATGTCGGCGGCGCGGGGCGATAGGTCAGCAAGATTGCCGATCGGGGTCGCAACGATATAAAGACCGGGCTGTAGGGGATTTTCGACGATGGTCACGGGGAACGTCATGACAGAGGCGAGCGCGGTTGGACAGCCTGCGAAGGGCGGCGGCGTCAAGCGCTGGCTGGCGATCCTGGGGGCGGGGCTGCTCGCGGCCTGTTCCACCGTGGTGCCGCGCGGACCGGTGGAGGCGCCGACCCGGCCGGGCCGCCCGCAGGCGCAGCGACCCGATGCGCCGGTCGAGGCCGGGCTGCCGCGCGACACGCAGCGCAACCGCGTCGCGCTGCTGGTGCCGCTGTCGGGCGCCAATTCGGGCGTCGGCCGATCGATCGCCAATGCGACGATGCTGGCGGTGCTCGACACCGGCACCGACAAGGTGCGCATCACCAATTACGATACCGCGACCGGCGCGGGGGCCGCGGCACAGCGTGCGATCGCCGAGGGCGCGCAGCTGATCCTGGGGCCGCTGCTGGCCGACGACGTGCGCGCCGTCGCGCCGATCGCGAAGGCGGCGGGCGTGCCCGTGCTGAGCTTTTCCAACGACGTGTCGGTGGCGGGCAATGGCGTGTATCTGATGGGCTATGTGCCCGGCCAATCCATCGATCGCGTGGTGCAATATGCGCGTAGCCGCGGGGTTTCGACCTTTGCGGGCCTGATTCCCAACGGCCTGTACGGCGAGCGCGCGTCCACCGCGTTCCTGCGATCGGTGGAGGGCGCTGGCGGATCGGTGGTGTCGTTGCAGACCTATGGCCGGACCGCGGGCGGCGTGACCGGCGCGGTGACGCGGCTCAACGCCAAGGCGCCGTATGACGCGGTGCTGGTCGCCGATGCGGGCACGACCGCGGCGGTGGCGGCGCCGCTGATCAAGCGCGGCAGCGGCGCGTCGACGCGCATCCTGGGCACCGAATTGTGGAATTCGGAGAACGGGTTGGCGGCCAAGCCGGCACTCAGCGGGGCGTGGTTCGCGAGCGTGTCCAACACGCTGTACCGGCAATATGCGGCCAAGTACCGTGCGCGCTACAATGCCGGGCCGTATCGGCTGTCGAGCCTGGGCTATGACGCGGTGCTGCTGACGGTGCGGATCGCGCGCGACTGGCCGGTGGGTCGGGCGTTCCCGGAGGGCAAGCTGCGCGATGGCGATGGCTTTGCGGGCATCGACGGCGCGTTCCGCTTCGGTCGCGACGGCGTGGCGGAGCGGGCGCTGGAGGTGCAGGAGATCCAGGCGGGCGGGCTGGTGACGGTATCGCCGGCGCCTTCGGGGTTCGGGAAGTAAGGGGTTTTCGCGCGAAGACGCGAAGACGCTAAGGTGTTGCGTTTGCTGCCGCAGACTTTCTCCATTCACGCGGCACCGCTTGGTGCGACCGTGATGAAGAGCGGCGGCTGCGCCGCGGGCGTGCCCTCTTTGCGGCTTCGCGGCTTTGCGTGACTCCAGTCCTCCCCCGCCAGGGGGAGGTGGCGCGGCGTAGCCGTGACGGAGGGGGAGGATACGGAGCAGGCGTTTCGTGTCCTCCCCCTCCGTCAGCGCTGGCGCGCTGCCACCTCCCCCTGGCGGGGGAGGACTGGGTTAGGCGTCGGCTACGACCCGCGGCAGGATCGAATCGAGGAGGAGTGCGCCGGCTTCGGTGACGCGGAGGCGGTGGCCTTCGTGGACGATCATGCCTTGGCGCGACAGGCGCTCGACCGCGCGCCAGTCGATTGGGGCGGTGCCGCCGGCCAGGGCGGCGACATAGTCCAGGTCGACGCCTTCGCGCAGGCGCAGGCCCATGACGAGCGCTTCGCTGGCGCGGTCGTGTGGGGCGAGCGGCTCTTCCACCTCGAGGCCGTGGCCGTTGCGCGCGACGGCGGATAGCCAGTTTTCGGGCTTGCGGCGGCGCTGCGTGGCGAGGCCGTCGCGGCGGCCGTGCGCGCCGGGGCCGACGCCCGCGTAATCGCCGTAGCGCCAATAGGTGAGGTTGTGGCGGCTCTCCGCCCCCAGGCGGGCGTGGTTCGAGGTTTCGTAGGCGGGCAGGCCGGCGGCGGCGGTCGTCGCGCGGGTCATCTCGAACAAATCGGCGGCGGTGTCGCCGTCGGGGATCGTCAGGCGGCCCTGTGCGGCTTCGGTGGCGAAGCGGGTGCCGGGTTCGATCGTCAATTGGTAGAGCGACAGATGTTCGGTGCCGAAGCCGAGCGCGCGGGTGAGTTCGCGTTCCCACGCGGCGAGGCTCTGGTCGGGCAAAGCGTAGATCAGATCGACGCTGACGCGGCCGAAATGTGCCTGCGCGGTGTCGAGCGCGCGCAGGCTTTCGGTGACGCTGTGCGCGCGGCCGAGGAAAGCGAGCGCCGCGTCGTCGAGCGACTGCAGGCCGAGCGAGACGCGGTTGATGCCGGCGGCGGCGAGATCGGCGAAGCGTGCGGCCTCGACCGACGAGGGGTTTGCTTCCAGCGTGATTTCGATATCGGGGGCGGGCGTCCAATGCGTCTGCGCGGCGTCGAGGATTGCGGCGACGGTCGAAGGGGGCATCAGCGACGGCGTGCCGCCGCCGAAGAAAATCGATCCGAGCGTGCGGCCGGGCAGTGCCGCGGCTTCATGCGCGAGGTCGGCGAGCAGCGCGTCGCGCCACGCCTGCTGGTCGACGCTCTCGCGGACGTGGCTGTTGAAGTCGCAATAGGGGCATTTGGAAACGCAGAACGGCCAGTGGACGTAGAGCGCCAGGGGCCGGGCTGCCGGCGTCTTGTCGGGGGTCATGATGGTGCCGATATGGCGGCGATGATCGCGAAACGCTACCGCGCGCTTGCGCTGCCGCTCTTGTTACTGGCCTGTGCGCAGGCGCCCGAGGGGCCGGAGCGGGTGATCGAGCCGCGGGTGAGTGCCTCCGCCGCGCCGCGCGGGTCGGTGCTGCTGAAGTCGGTGATGCTTGCCGCGCACAATCGCGCGCGGGGGGAGGTGGGCGTGGCGCCGTTGGTGTGGAGCGATACGCTTGCCAGCTCGGCGCGCGGCTATGCCGAAGAGATGGCGCGGACCGGGCGGTTCGAACATGCCGCGCAGCCGATGGGGCCGGGGCGGCAGGGCGAAAATCTGTGGACGGGCACGCGCGGCGCCTATCGCTTTGACGAGATGGCGGGGCATTGGATCGCGGAGAAGCGGGACTTCGTGAACCTGCCGACGCCCAACTTCAGCCGGACCGGGCGGTGGCAGGACGTGGGGCATTATACGCAGATGGTGTGGCGCGGATCGACCGCGGTCGGCTGCGCGATCGCGAGCAGCCGGACGGATGATTTTCTGGTGTGCCGCTATGCGCCGCCGGGGAATGTATTCGGGCAGGTAGCGTTTTAGGCGTTTGCTGCGGAGGGGTGAACTCACGCGAAGACGCGAAGACGCAAAGATGGCTCGAGCGCGGCAGCGCTCCCGCCCTGCGTGTCGCTTTCGATGAGAAGCCGCTGTCGCGGCGAGCGATCACATCTTTGCGTCTTTGCGTCTTCGCGTGAACTCAAACGATCGCGGCGCTCGTGTACGGGCAATATTCGCGCCAGCCGAGGCTTGCGTAGAGCGCTGCGCCCATGTCGGTGGCGGTGAGGATCTGTTGCGCGCGGGGTGAGCGGCGGGTGGTGGCGAGCGTCGTCATCAGCGCGTGGCCGAGACCGCGCCGGCGGTGGGCTTCGGCGGTGACGATGCGGTCGTAGACGAAGACGTCGTCCAATTCGGCGGCATAGCCGCTCGCGGCGAGGTCGCCGGCGGGGCCGGTGATCGCGACATGGGCGACGCCCGCAGTGTGCGTGGTGGTGGCGATATAGCCGGCGGGGAGCGGGCGGCGGGGCGGCGGCGGGCCGTCGGTCACCATCATGCGGTTGGCGTCGGTGATCGTCCAGCGCGGCGGCAGGATCGCGCGCAACGTAGCGGCATCGGCGCAGAGTTTGAGGAAGGTGGCGGGTTCGGTGATCGTTGCGGCGAGATGGGCGAGGCCGGGGCCGGCTGCAGCGAAGACGTAGCGCTGGCGCTCGGGCTCGGTGCCGGTGTCGACGCGCCAGCCGCCGTGGTCTGCGACGGGGGCGGGGAGGCCGCGGGCGAGGGAGCGGGCGGCGAGCCAGCCGCGGACGAGGGCGGGGTCTGGGTGGGGCGTCATGGGGTGGGGTGGCCTCGCCTGCTCCCCTCCGTCACCCCGGACTTGGTCCGGGGTCCACTCTGCGGCGAGGGGGAGGCTGGAAGCTCCGGCCACTCCCCGTGGCCCGATGGACCCCGGAACGAGTCCGGGGTGACGAAGTGTGGGTGGAGAGAGTGCGCTCCCCACCCTTGCCTCAGAACACCGCGGCGACGAGCTGGCGGAAGGCGTCGGCGCGGTGGCTGATCGCGTGCTTGGCGGCGGCGTCCATTTCGCCGAACGTCTCGGTGCCATTGTCGGGCAGGAACATCGCGTCATAGCCGAAGCCATTGCCCCCACGCGGCGGCCAGACGAGCGTGCCGTCGACGCGGCCTTCGAACCATTCGACATGGCCGTCGGGCCAGGCGAGCGCCAGCGCGCAGACGAAATGCGCCGAGCGTGCCATGTCGGGTTCTTCGTTCAGCCGATCCTCGACCAGGCGCATCGCCATGTCGAAGTCCTTCGATTCACCGGCCCAGCGTGCCGAAAAGATGCCCGGATCGCCGCCCAGCGCATCGACGCACAGGCCGCTGTCGTCGGCAAGTGCGGGCAGGCCGCTGAGGTCGGCGGCGATGCGCGCCTTCAGCTCGGCATTGGCGACGAAGGTGGTGCCCGTCTCTTCGGGCTCCGGCAGGTCGAGTTCGCCCGCCGAGATCGGCTCGATGCCATAGGGGCCGAGCAGCTCGGCGATCTCACGCACCTTGCCGGGATTGTGGCTGGCGATGACGAGCTGGCCGGGACGCAGCTTGCGGATCGCCTGCGGGATGTCGCCCTCGCCGCTCATCGGACGGCGCGATCCTGCGCGGCGAAGATCTCGGCGCAGCCGATGCGGGCGAGGCGGAGCAGGCGCAGCAGTGCCTCTTCGTCATAGGTCGCGTGTTCCGCGGTCGCCTGCGCTTCGGCGATGTTGCCGTTTTCGAGCAGCACGAAATTGCCGTCCGCGTCGGCGGCCGAATCCTCGAGATAGTCGAGGTCGAGGACGGGCGTACCCTGGTGGATGCCGCAGCTTACCGCGGCGACCTTTTGCAGAATCGGGTCCGCGGTCAGCTTGCCGCTGGCGAGCAGCGTGTTGACCGCGAGGCGCAGCGCGACCCAGGCGCCCGAGATCGCCGCGGTGCGCGTGCCGCCATCGGCCTGGAGGACGTCGCAGTCGAGCGTGATCTGGCGTTCGCCGAGCAGCTTCATGTCGACGACCGAGCGCAAGCTGCGACCGATCAGGCGCTGGATTTCCTGGGTGCGGCCCGACTGCTTGCCCTTGGCGGCTTCGCGGTTGCCGCGGGTGTGGGTCGCGCGGGGCAGCATGCCATATTCGGCGGTCACCCAGCCTTCGCCTTTGCCGCGGAGGAACGGCGGCACGCGCTCTTCGACGCTGGCGGTGACGAGCACCTTGGTGTCGCCGAACGCGACCAGCACGGATCCTTCGGCGTGGCGGGTGAAGTTCGGGGTGATGGTGATGTCGCGCATCTGGTCTGGCGCGCGGCCGCTGGGGCGCATGGGGGTCTCCTTGGGATGTGGCGTGGCGATAGACCGGACGGCGGGGGGATGCCAGCGGTGTTGCTATTGGTGCCTTTTCCTTCGTCACCCGGACGTGATCCGGGGTCCCGCTTTATCGTGGACGAGGGGAAGAAGCGGGACCCCGGCTCTTCGGCCGGGGTGACGAAGAGGAGACGAAGAAGGGGCAGTTGCCCGCCCCGCAAACTGCCCTAGATTGCACCTATGGCTCCGCCCGTCACCGAATTGACCGACCGCGCGCGCGATATCTTTCGTGCCGTCGTCGATGGTTATGTCGAGAGCGGCATGCCGGTGGGGTCGAAGACGATCGCCGCGGCATCGGGGCTCAACCTGTCGCCCGCGTCGATCCGCGGGGTGATGCAGGAGCTGGAGGAGCTGGGGCTGCTCGCCAGCCCGCACACCAGCGCGGGGCGCATCCCGACCGAGCGCGGCCTGCGATTGTTCGTCGACGGTATGATGCAGGCGCTGGAACCCTCCGCCGAGGAACGCGCGGCGATCGAGGCGCGTGCGGGGCACCATGGCCCGGTCGAGGAGGCGCTGGCGGCGACGACCGCAGCCTTGTCCGGCCTGTCGGCCTGTGCCGGCCTGGTGATGGTGCCCAAGCGCGAGGTGCCGTTGCGCTCGATCGGCTTCATCGGCCTGTCGCCGACGCAGGCGATGGCGGTGCTGGTCAGCGAGGACGGCAGCGTCGAGAATCGCGTCATCGCACTGCCTGCCGGCATGACGCCGTCCGCGCTGATCGAGGCGGGCAATTACATGACCGCAACGCTCGCCGGGCTGACGCTGGGCGAGGCGCGCGCGCGGATCGAGCGGCAGCTGGCCGCCGATCGCCATGCGCTGGACGGTGCGGCGCGCGCGCTGGTCGAGGCGGGGCTGGTGGTGTGGAGCGAGGACGATGCGCGCCGCCCGGTGCTGATCGTGCGCGGGCAGGGGCGGCTGATCGACGCGGCCGCCGCCGCCGACCTGGAACGCCTGCGCGACCTGCTCGATGATCTCGAGGGCAAGCAGGAGATCGCGCAGCTGCTCGACAGCGCACGCGCGGGCGATGCGACGCGCATCTTCATCGGCGCGGAGAACAAATTGTTCGCGCTGTCGGGCAGCTCCGTCATCGCGCGGCCGTTCCGCGGTCCCGGCGGGCGTGTGGTCGGCGTGGTCGGCGTGATCGGCCCCACGCGGTTGAACTATGCGCGCGTCGTGCCCATGGTGGATTTCACGGCGGCAACGCTTGCCCGTCTGATGGGCTGACGACGACAAACAGGGATGTACATGACCGAAGAGACGAAGACCGACGCCGAGGCGCTGCGCCAGGATACGGCGGCGGCGGCGCCCGAAGTGGCGGAGCATGACCGCGTGGCCGAGCTGGAGAACCAGCTGGCCGACGCGAAGCAGCAGGTGCTGTACGCGCAGGCCGAAATCCAGAACGTGCGCCGTCGCGCCGAGAAGGAAATCGCCGATGCGCGCGCCTATTCGACCACGTCGTTCGCGCGCGACATCCTGTCGGTGGCGGACAATCTGGCGCGCGGGCTGTCGGCGATTCCGGCCGAGCTGCGGGCGGACGAGAAGCTGAAGGGCCTCGTCACCGGGCTGGAAGCGACCGGCCGCGAACTCGACAGCGTGTTTGCGCGCAACGGCATCGTGAAGGTCGAGGCGATGGGCGCGACGCTCGATCCCAACAAGCACCAGGCGATGATGGAAGTGCCGAGCGATGCCGCGCCGGGCACGATCGTGCAGGAAATGCAGGCGGGCTATATGATCAAGGACCGCCTGCTCCGCCCGGCGTTGGTCGGCGTGGCGAAGAAGCCGGATTGATCCGATGAGGCCGCGCCATGATCCGCCCAGTGGCCGGCCCGTAGAACTGTCGCTGGCCGAGGCGCTGGATACGTTCGCACGATCATGGGCATCGCGCCGCCGGCGACACACGCCGCGGCGCCGCGACGAGCCGGGTGGCGAGCCTTGCCCGGTCGAACCGAACCGCCCGCTCGACCTGTCGGGCGGCGCCGCGGCGGCACTGGAGTTTGGCGACTAGGTCGGGTTAAGAGATTGGCATGCACTCCAATCTCACCGCCGATCGCCAGACGTTCGTCACCCATCTGGAATGCTCGCTGACCGGCGAGCGCTATGAGGCGGACCAGTTGCATGGCCTGTCGCGCGCCGGACGGCCCTTGCTGGTGCGCTACGACCTCGACGGCGTGGCGCATGCGTTGGCGAAGGACGCACTTACGGCGCGGCCGACCGATCTGTGGCGGTGGCGCGAGCTGTTGCCCGTCCGGCGCACGGAGAATGTCGTCAGCCTGGGCGAGATCGAGACGCCACTGATCCCGCTGGTGAAGAGCGGTGGCGGTGGCAACGTCCTCGTCAAGGACGAAGGCCGCTTGCCGACGGGCAGCTTCAAGGCGCGCGGGCTGGTGATGGCGGTCGCGATGGCGAAGGAGCTGGGCGTCACGCGCATCGCGATGCCGACCAACGGCAATGCCGGCGCGGCGCTGGCGGCCTATGCCAGCCGGGTGGGGATCGAGACGATCGTCTTCTGTCCCGAGGATACGCCCGAGGTGAACGTCCGCGAGATCGCGATGCAGGGCGCGCGCGTCTATCGCGTCAACGGGCTGATCGACGATTGCGGCGCGATCGTCGGCAAGGGCGCCGCCGAGGGGCGCTGGTTCGATTTCTCGACGCTGAAGGAGCCCTATCGCATCGAGGGCAAGAAGACGATGGGGCTGGAACTGGCCGCGCAGATGGGCTGGGAATTGCCCGACGCGATCTTCTATCCCACCGGCGGCGGCACCGGGCTGATCGGCATGTGGAAGGCGTTCGACGAGCTGGAGCGGCTCGGCTGGATCGGGCCGAAGCGGCCGCGCATGTATGCGGTGCAGGCGTCGGGCTGCGCGCCGATCGTGCGCGCGTTCGAGGCGGGCGAGGAGCATGCGGAGCGGTGGGAGGACGCGCATACCGTCGCTGCGGGCATCCGCGTGCCGCGCGCGGTCGGCGACTTCCTGATCCTGCGCGCGGTGCGCGAGAGCGGCGGCAAGGCGGTGGGCGTCGGCGACCCCGCGATCCTGGCCGCGGTGGACGATTGCGCGAAGAAGGACGGGTTGCTGCTGTGTCTCGAGGGCGGCGCGACGCTGGCGGCCTATCGTCAGGCGCTGCGGGATGGCGAGGTCGATGAGGAGGAGCGCGTCGTGCTGTTTAACTGCGCGACGGGGCTGAAATATCCGATGCCGGAGGCGCCGGCGTGGCTCGATCGGCATGGGGCGATCGACCTCGGCGCGTTGTGATCGTCATCCCGGCCGACGAGCTGGGGGGCCGCTTTTTCGGGACGTTGAGGAGACGCGGGACCCCGGCTCTTCGGCCGGGGTGACGGGGGCTTAGCCGAACGGTAGCAGCGTTTCGTATTGGGCGAGGGGCGGCGCGCCGGGGATGCGGGCGCCTTGGCGGAGCAGGAACGCGTGGCGGACGATCTCGCCCTGCTGTTCGATGCCGTAGCGGTGGAGCGGCTGGCCGGGCTTCAACGCATAATCGTAGCGGCAGAAGGGGTGGCGGGCGAGCGGCAGGCAGATGCCCCGCTGATGCTGCCATATGTGCACCATCTCGTGGATGAAGAGCCCCTGGTCGGTCAGCGCGGCGGCGGCGAAGTCGTCGCGCCAGCCCTGGCCCTTGGGGTGGAAATGGATGCAGCCGCGTGGCGCCATCACCGTGTCGCGGGGCTGGAAGAAGGCCCATTTGCTCCGCGAGAGCGTCACCCGGTCATAGTCGATCGTGTCGTGGAAGACCGACGCTGCGAGGGCGCGTTCGCCGTCGGTGAGCGGGCGGGTGGGGTGCGGCATTGCCGGCGGAGATAGGGGGCGGGGTGGGGGTGTGCCAGTGGTGGGGCGCGTTGACACCTATTCTCCGTCACCCCGGACTTGGTCCGGGGTCCACTCTGCGGCGAGGGGGTGGTTCCATCCTCTTGCCACCCCCTGCGGCCCGGTGGACCCCGGAACGAGTCCGGGGTGACGGGGGTGGTGGGCGGTCCTTCTGGCAGTTTCGGCCCGCGCCCGGTCGCGCACTAGACTTGCCCATTCGTCATTCCCGCGAAGGCGGGAATCCATAACCTCTGACCTTGCGGCTGGAGGGGCGACGGTAGCGTGTCTGGATTCACGCCTTCGCGGGAATGACGGAGTGGGAGGGCGGAGGCTCTCGCCCTCCACGGAGGGCGCATACGAAAAGGGCCGCCGGATCGCTCCGGCGGCCCCTCTCATCGATCGGTCAGGATCAGGACTGACCCTGGCTCAGGAAGCCGATCAGTTCGGGCTTGGACACCGACTTGCTCTTGTCCTTGTCCGCCTGGGCGAAGGCGGAATTGACCCAGGACTTGGTCTTGGCGTCGGTGGCGGTCGCCTTGGGGTCGCTCGCCTGCTTCAGCTTGACCATCCAGCTGGCGAATTCGGCCTTTTCCAGCTTGCCGTCCTTGTTCGCGTCATAGGTCGGGAACTCGGTTTCGACGACGCTCGCCACCTGATCCGCGCCGGTCGCCGGCTGCGTGGTGGCCGGCTGCGCAGCCGCGGTCTGCGTCGCGTCGGCGGGCGCTGCTGCTGCCGTTGCCGAATCCATCGGCGTGGCCGCGGGCTGGGCGTCGGTTACCGGCGATCCGGCGGGTGCCTGAGTTTGCGGCGCGGTCTGCGTCGTGGCTTGGGTCGGCGCAGTATTGGTCGTTTGCTGCGCCAGTGCCGGCGAAGCAATCGTCATCACTCCGGCGAGAAGAGCATATTTCAGCATTGCTGGTCTCCCATCGTCATTCAAACTGAGCGGCGCGCATCATTTCACCGTGCGCCGCGTCGTCTTAAAATGGGGAATTATAATTTGAACGCAAGTCTGACGGGTTTACGGCTTGCGACCCCCGCTGCTAGGAACCCGCGGAAATCCGCGAGTCGCGGCCGATGCGGCCACGACGAACCGTGCAGCCGTCAGGACGAAGGAACACCATGGTCCCCCGCTATTCCCGCCCCGAAATGACCGCGATCTGGACGCCCGAGAACCGGTTCCGCATCTGGTTCGAGATCGAGGCGCACGCCACCGACGCGCTCGCCGAGCTGGGCGTGGTGCCCAAGGATGCCGCCGCGGCGCTGTGGGCGTGGTGGAACACCAACCCCGCGATCGATGTCGCTGCGATCGACGCGATCGAGGCGGTGACCAAGCACGACGTCATCGCCTTCCTGACTTGGGTCGCGGACAATGTCGGCGATCAGGCGCGCTTCATGCACCAGGGCATGACCTCGTCCGACGTGCTCGACACCGCGCTGGCGGTGCAGCTGGCGCAGGCGGCGGACATCCTGATCGCCGATCTCGATAAGCTGCTGGGCGTGCTCAAGACGCGTGCGATCGAGCATAAGATGACGCCGACGATCGGCCGCAGCCACGGCATCCATGCCGAGCCGGTGACGTTCGGGCTGAAGCTGGCGCAGGCCTATGCCGAGTTCGATCGCTGCCGTACGCGGCTGATCGCGGCGCGCGCTGATATCGCGACCTGCGCGATCAGTGGCGCGGTCGGCACGTTCGCCAACATCGATCCGTCGGTGGAAGAGCATGTCGCCGCCAAGCTGGGCCTGTCGGTCGAGCCCGTCTCGACGCAGGTCATCCCGCGCGACCGGCATGCGATGTTCTTCGCGACGTTGGGCGTGATCGCGAGCTCGATCGAGCGGCTGGCGACCGAGGTGCGCCATCTGCAGCGCACCGAGGTGCTGGAGGCGGAGGAATATTTCTCGCCCGGCCAGAAGGGCTCGTCGGCGATGCCGCACAAGCGCAACCCGGTGCTGACCGAGAACCTCACCGGCCTCGCCCGCATGGTGCGTGGCTATGTGACGCCGGCGCTGGAGAATGTCGCGCTGTGGCATGAGCGCGACATCAGCCATTCGTCGGTCGAGCGGTACATTGGGCCGGACGCGACGATCACGCTCGACTTCGCGCTGGCGCGGCTGACGGGCGTGATCGAGAAATTGCTCGTCTATCCGGAGCGGATGGACAAGAATCTCAACAAGATGGGCGGGCTGGTCCATTCGCAGCGCGTGCTGCTCGCGCTGACGCAGGCGGGGGTGAGCCGCGAGGACGCCTACCGCCTGGTGCAGCGCAACGCGATGAAGGTGTGGGAGTCGGACGGGCAGCTGTCGCTGCTCGAGCTGCTGAAGGGCGATGCCGAGGTGACGGCGGCGCTGTCGCCGGCGGAGATCGAGGACAAGTTCGACCTGGGCTATCACCTGAAGCACGTCGACACGATCTTCGCGCGGGTGTTTGGCTGATCCTAAGTCCTCCCCCGCCAGGGGGAGGGGGACCGTTCGGCGTCAGCCGAATGGTGGAGGGGGCGGTCCGCGATGCGCTTCGAGGCGGAGGGCACCCTGTCCTCCCCTCCGTCAGCGCTGGCGCGCTGCCACCTCCCCCTGGCGGGGGAGGATTTGGATTACGCCCATTGCGCGAGCCAGTCGGCGAGGCCCTGTGGGGAGAGCGAGCGGGCGTCGGCGAGTGCGGTTTCGCGGCCGGCGTTGACGACGCGGTTGGTTTTCGGGTCGACGATCAGCAACGCCGGCACGCCGGCGAGGCGCCCCTTTATGCCGTAGCTCGCGGGAATCTCGAGGTTCTTGTCGAAGCGGCCGATGTCCACCGTCACGACCTCATAATGCTTCGCCATGAAGCCGCGCATCGCGGGCAGCTCCATGACGCCGGCGAGCAGGCGGCAGTCGAGGCACCAATTGCCGCCCATGTCGATCAGCAGCTTCTTGTGGCCCTTCAGCGCGCGCGCCTTGGCGGCGGCGACCTGCGCCTTGGCGTCGGCGGTGCCGTCATAGGGCAGGGGCAGCGGCTGCGGCAGCTGGTTGAGCGTCGCGATGGCGACGCGCGGCGCGGCGACGCGGGCATCGGCAACCGCCGGCAGGGTAGCGGCGAGCGCAAGGGCGAGCATGAGCGGGCGGGACATCGACACCTCCGACAAGGGAAAGGCCGATCTCAGCCGCTGGCGTCCGCGTTGGCAAGGTGGCGCGTGCTGCACCGGCGGAAAGCGCGGCTTTCTCGGCCGCCACCGCCGCGGCGTCGTAGGTTTGTTACAGTTGCGTGAAGCGCATCCGTCATTGCAAGCAACAATATTGCGTGATTGTGTAACGATCTACATATCGCGGGGGCCGGCCATTCCGCCGGCACGGAGACCTTCCATGCGCATGTTCGAAACCGCGGCCAGCTCGGTGCTGGCGATCGCGGCCCAGGCGCTGGTGGTCGGGGTGATCATTTCCGCCCTGTAACCCATCAGCCCGTCCGCCCGCTTTTCGCCTGATGGCGTCGAGGGGGCGGCTAGGGCCGGCGGGGTTTTCGTTGGCCGCCGGAACCAGCGCTGCGCCTGCGCGTCGTCGCGCCATGTTCGTCGACTTTCGCGATGTGCCGCCGCCACCGCCGTGGCAGCCGCCCAAGCGGCCCGATCCGCGGCCGCAACTGACGCCGCGCCAGCAGAATGCGCTGGCGGCGATCATCGGCGTCAACGTGCTGCTGCTGTTGGTCGCGCCGATCGGCGGCGCGACGGTGATCCAGGCGATCGGCTCGCTGTTCCGCTAGCGCCTGCGTTCGTAACGGGCGGCGAATTCGTCGTCGGACATGATCAGATAGCGGATCATGTCGACGAACGCCCAAGGCGCGGTGACGAGCAGGCCGACGACGGTGATGCTGAGGACCAGCATCACGATCCCCGATCCGGTCCGCCCCGTGTAGAAGCGATGGATGCCGAGCGTGCCGAGCAGGAAGGCGAGAATCGCGGCGACATATTTGTTGCGATCGTTCACCGGCGCGCGGGGCGGCGGGGGTGCCAGGACGTGGCGGGTGCCCTCGTCGGCGGGCATCGGGAAGACGCTGAGCGCGCGGTCGCCCTCCGCTTCGAAATCGACCTTCACGCCGATCTTGGGCTCGCCGCGCTGCGCCCAGTCTTCGGGGGTGAAGCGATAGCGCTTGCCGTCATCGCCCGCGACCAGCCCCTCGCCGCTCCGCGTATCCACACCCAACACCTGTCCGCGCATGCCCACTCCCCGGCTCGTTCGCGGTGTATTGTGGCGATCAGGCGCCGGCGCGCAAGAGGCTACTCGGCGGCGAGGCGTTCGGTCAGGCGGGCGAGCGTGGTGAGCGCGGAGACATGCGCGGCAAAGGCCTTGCGTCCGGCACGCGTGGCCGCGGCCCAGGTGCGCGAGCGGCCGTCGCTGCTCGCCTTGCGCAGGCTGACGTAGCCCGCGTCGACCAGCGCCGACAGATGTTTCGACAGCACCGAATCGCTGACCTGCGTCGTGGTGCGCAGCAGGGCGAATTCGGCATCCTGCACCTCCGTCAGCACCGCCATGATCTGCAGGCGGGCGGGCGGGTGGATGACCGGATCGAAGCCACTCATGCGAGGCTGCCGAGCAGTTCGCGGCGGAAGACGCGGCACCACCACAGGCTGCCGGCATAGGCGATGGCGGCGGCGACGAGCGCGAGGGGAAGCGGGGCCCAGGTCACGCCCCGATCGGCCGCGAGCCAGACGCCGAGCAGGTGGATCGGCAGGATGACGAGCAGCATCACCGCGGTGACCCGCCGCGTCTTGCCCGCGCGATAGCCGTTGATGAACATACCCATCCGCCGCCGGTCCCAGCGGACGATCCAGGCGATGGCGGCGAACAGGCCGGCGATCATCGCGAAGCGGAGCGGGAAGGGCACGGCTGTGCTCGCGACCATCCCGCCCATCAGCGCGGCGAAGGCGGCATGGCGGATCGGCGGCACGTCCGACGCCGCGGCGAGGCGCAGGCGCGACTGTTCGATGAAGGCCAGCGCCTCTGCGGCGTTCGCGCTGTTATGGTCCATGACGTTCCCTTTCCAAGTTGGAAAGAGAGTGGCGGCGACTTTCCGATTCGGCAAGTGATAATTTTTCGGATTGGAAAGTGATGTCGCGGTGGCTGGCGGGGTGGCTGAGTGCGCCCATTGCCTCTTTCCGTTATCCCGGCCTTGAGCCGGGATCCCGCTTCTTCTTCTGCTGCGGTGGAGAAGCGGGACCCCGGATCAAGTCCGGGGTGACGGGATGGGGGACCATGCGCCCCGCCGCCCCCCATCCCGGCTTATTCGCCCGCGAAGACGCTCTTCAGTTTGGCGAAGAAACCCTGGCTTTCGGGGCATTCGTCGCCGGTTTCGGTTTCGCGGAACAGTTCGAGCAGTTCGCGTTGGCGGGTCGAGAGCTTGGTCGGGGTTTCGACCTCGATCTGGATGACGAGGTCGCCCTGGCCGCGGCCTTGCAGCACGGGCATGCCGGCGCCGCGTTGGCGCAGCTGCTTGCCCGACTGGATGCCGGCGGGGATCTTGATGTCGTGCCGGGCGCCATCGAGGCCGGGGATCGACAAGGTGCCGCCCAGCGCCGCGGTGGTGAAGCTGATCGGCGCGCGTGCGAACAGCGTCGTGCCTTCGCGTTCGAAGATCGGATGCCGCGCGACGTGGAGGAAAATGTAGAGGTCGCCCGGAGGGGCGCCACGCGGACCGGCCTCGCCTTCGCCGCTCAGGCGGATGCGCGTGCCTTCGTCGACGCCGGGGGGGACGTTGACGCTGAGCGTCTTGGTCTTTTCGATCCGGCCTTCGCCGCGGCAATCGGGGCAGGGATCGGCGATGATCTCGCCCGAGCCCTGGCAGACGGGACAGGCGCGTTCGACGACGAAGAAGCCCTGCTGCGCGCGCACCTTGCCATGGCCGTTACAATGGCGGCAGGTGGAGGCGTGCGTGCCGGGCTTGGCGCCCGTGCCGTGGCAGGTATCGCACTGCGCCGAGACGTCGACGGTGATCTCGGTCGCCTTACCATGGTAGGCCTCTTCGAGGGTCACTTCCATGTCGTAGCGCAGGTCGGCACCGCGACGCTGCGGCTGACGCCCGCCGCCGCGGCCGCCGTTCATGAATTCGCCGAAGACGGATTCGAAGATGTCGGAGAAGCCGCCGAAGTCCTGCGCCCCGCCGCCACCGCCGCCGCCGTTCTGGAAGGCGGCATGGCCGAAGCGATCATAAGCGGCGCGCTTCTGCGGGTCCTTCAGGACGTCATAGGCCTCGCTGATCGCCTTGAAGCGCGCTTCGCTATCCTTGCACCCGGCGTTCTTGTCCGGATGGTATTTCATCGCGAGCTTGCGGTACGACGATTTGATCGTCGCGCCGTCGGCATTCCGCTCGCATTCGAGCAGCTCGTAATAGTCGATTGTGGTGCTCATGCCCGTCCTCTAGCGCGAGACGATCGGACGGCCATACCAGTATTCCGTTCACGCTGAGCCTGTCGAAGCGCGGCTCTCCGCGAGCGCCTCGCTTGGGGCACACGCCCTTCGACAGGCTCAGGGCGAACGGGTTGGGGGTAGGCTGCCGTCATATCACCCCACGTTCCACCCCGTTGTCCCCCTGCCGGAAAGTCACAAAAGTCACGCCGAAGCATGTGTTTTGCGGGCAGGGGGACAGGGTGGCTTTTACGCCTTGTGGTCGTCGACTTCCGAGAATTCGGCGTCGACCACGTCGTCCTTGGGCGCTTCGGCACCGGCGTCGCCCTGCGGAGACGCCTCTGCCGCCTGCGACTTTTCGTAGATCGCCTGGCCGAGCTTCATGGCAACCTGCGCGAGCGCCTGCGCCTTTTCGTTCATCTGGTCGGCATCGCCGCCCTCGACCGCCGCCTTGGCCGCGTCGATCGCCGACTGGATTTCCGACTTCAGCGAATCATCGACCTTGTCGCCATTGTCCGCGAGCTGACGCTCGGTGGTGTGGATCAGCGATTCGGCGTTGTTCTTCGCCTCGGCGCCGGCACGACGCTTCTTGTCCTCTTCGGCGAAGCGCTCGGCATCCTTGACCATCTGGTCGATGTCGGCATCCGACAGACCGCCCGAGGCCTGGATGCGGATCTGCTGTTCCTTGCCCGTGCCCTTGTCCTTGGCACTGACGTTGACGATGCCGTTGGCGTCGATGTCGAACGTGACCTCGATCTGCGGCACGCCGCGCGGCGCCGGCGGGATGCCGACCAGGTCGAACTGGCCGAGCAGCTTGTTGTCCGCCGCCATCTCGCGCTCGCCCTGGAACACGCGGATCGTCACCGCGCCCTGGTTGTCGTCGGCGGTCGAATAGGTCTGCGACTTCTTCGTCGGGATCGTCGTGTTGCGGTCGATCATGCGGGTGAACACGCCACCCAGCGTCTCGATGCCCAGCGATAGCGGCGTCACGTCGAGCAGCAGCACGTCCTTGACGTCGCCCTGCAGCACGCCCGCCTGGATGGCGGCGCCCATCGCGACGACCTCATCCGGGTTGACGCCCGTGTGCGGCTCCTTGCCAAAGAACTGCTTCACCGCCTCGCGCACCTTCGGCATGCGGGTCATGCCGCCGACGAGGACGACTTCGCTGATGTCGCTGGTGCTGACGCCGGCATCGGCGAGCGCCTTCTTCATCGGCTCGATCGTGCGCTTGATCAGGTCGTCGACCAGACGCTCCAGGTCGGCGCGGCTGATCGTCTTGACGAGGTGCTTCGGGCCGTTCTGGTCGGCGGTGATGAAGGGCAGGTTTACCTCGGTCGACGCTGCCGAGCTGAGCTCGATCTTCGCCTTTTCCGCGGCTTCCTTCAGGCGCTGCAGCGCGAGCTTGTCCTTGGTGAGGTCGATGCCCTCATCCTTCTTGAAGCCCTCTGCCAGGTAATCGACCAGCTTGTTGTCGAAGTCTTCGCCGCCCAGGAAGGTGTCGCCGTTAGTCGCCTTCACCTCGAACACGCCGTCGCCGATCTCGAGGATCGAGACGTCGAACGTACCGCCGCCGAGATCGTAGACGGCGATCGTCTTGCCGTCCTGCTTCTCGAGGCCATAGGCGAGCGCCGCCGCGGTCGGCTCGTTGATGATGCGCAGCACTTCGAGGCCCGCGATCTGGCCGGCGTCCTTGGTCGCCTGGCGCTGCGCGTCGTTGAAGTAGGCCGGCACGGTGATTACCGCCTGCGTGACCGTCTCGCCGAGATACGATTCGGCGGTTTCCTTCATCTTCTGCAGCGTGAAGGCGCTGATCTGCGACGGGCTGTAATCCTTGCCGCCCGCCGAAACCCACGCGTCGCCGTTCGGGCCGCGTGCGATCTTGTACGGAACCAGCTCGGTGTCCTTCTTGGTGATCGGATCGTCGAAGCGACGGCCGATGAGGCGCTTCACCGCGAAGATGGTGTTGTCGCCATTGGTGACGGCCTGGCGCTTCGCCGGCTGGCCGACCAGACGCTCGCCGTCCTTGGCGAAGGCGACGATCGACGGCGTGGTACGCGCGCCTTCCGCATTCTCGATCACCTTGGGCTTGCCGCCTTCCATCACTGCGACGCAGCTGTTGGTGGTGCCGAGATCGATGCCGATTACTTTAGCCATGTGTGCTTGCTGAGCCCCTCACGAACAAAAAAATACAAACGAGAAGGGAACCTTTTGCCCCGTTACGGCGACGAAAGGTGCCCGTTGATGGGCGCGATATAGGTGGGGTTGCGCTTGCCGCAAGACGGGGCGGGCCATAGGAACTGCGGGTGAAACGATCCCGTTTCGGGAAGGGATATGGACATGCGACGGCGCGAGGCTATGGGGGCGATGGTTCTGGCTGGCGTGATGGCCGCGGGTCTGTCGGGCTGTGGCGGACCGGATCGCGTGACCGCGGACGATGCGTGGATCCGCCTGCCTGCCGCGCCGGGGCGGCCGGGGGCGGCCTATTTCACGCTGCATGGCGGCCGCAGCGATGCGACGCTGATCGACGTCAGCGCCGATGTCGCGGTCCGTGCCGAGATTCACGAAAGCATGAGCGGCGCGGGCGGCATGGCGGGGATGAAGCCGCTGGCGAGCGTGGCGGTGCCGGCGGGAGCGAAGGTGGTGTTCGCGCCGGGCGGCAAGCATGTGATGCTGTTCGACATCAACCCGCGGGCGAAGCCGGGCAAGATCTTCAACCTGACGCTGAACTTCGCCAATGGCGGGCGGATGTACGTGCCTGCGACGATCGTGGGGCCGGCCGATCCGGCGCCGGATTTTTGAGGCAGGCGGGCGCCCTCCGCCTTCCCGTCACCCCGGACTTGATCCGGGGTCCCGCTTCTTCCGCCGCCGAAGGTTTAGCGGGACCCCGGATCAAGTCCGGGGTGACGAGGGGGGTCAGATCAGCCCCTGCGCCTTCAGGCTGACGTGGCCGCTGAGCCCCATGATGATGTGATCGTGGACGACGATCCCCATCGGTGCGCCGGCGTCGGCGATGGCGCGGGTGATAGCTACATCGGCGCGGCTGGGGGAGGGATCGCCCGAGGGGTGATTGTGGACGAGGATGATCGCCGCCGACCCCAGGTCCATCGCACGGCGGATCACTTCGCGAACGTGGACGGCGGCCTGGTCGATCGAACCTTCGCTCATCACCTCGTCGCGGATCAGCATGTTGCGGGTGTTGAGGTGGAGCACGCGGAAGCGCTCGATGACGTGATGCGCCATGTCGGCGCGCAGATAATCGAGCAAGGCCTGCCAATTGCCGAGCACGGGGCGCTCGGCGACCTCTGCCTTCAGGAGCCGGATGGCGATGGCGTGCGCGATCTTGATCGCCGCCGCGGCGCTGTCGCCGACACCGGGCACGCGGGCGAGCGCTTCCGGATCGGCGGTCAGCAGCCCGCCGATGCCGCCGAATTCGCGCAACAACGCCTTGGCGATCGGCTTGGTGTCGATGCGCGGCAGCGCGAGCGTGAGCAGATATTCGATCAGCTCGTGGTCGAGCAGCGCGTCGCCACCCCCGGCGAGCAGTCGCCCGCGCAGGCGCTTGCGGTGACCGGCGGCATCGTCGGGGGGCGGGGCGGGGGCCATGGCCTGCGATCCTATGACGCGGCCGGAGCGGGTGCAACGATTGCGCCCGCGCTTGGCCCAAGCCTATGAAGGCGGTGATGGACGATGCCGCCCACCCGCCGCGCGAGACGCTGCCCCGCCGGCGACGGGGCTTCGGTGCGTTCAGCCGGCGCCGCAGCATCGCGCTCGGCGTGGCGCTGGTGGTGCTGGCGGCGCTGATCGCGCTGTGGAGCGCGCGGCGGCCGATCGCGGCGCGCGTCATCGACCGCGAACTGGCGAAGCTGGGCGTGCCGGCGCGCTATACGATCGGCACCTTCGGGACGGGGCGGCAGCGGCTCAAGAACGTGGTGCTCGGCGATCCGGCCGACCCCGACCTCGTCGCCGACTGGCTGGAGGCGGAGACGCGGATCGGGCTGGACGGCGCCAAGGTGGTCGGCGTGCGGGCGGGGCATGTCCGGCTGCGCGCACGCTGGGTGGGCGGCAAGCTGTCGTTCGGGGCGATCGACCGGCTGCTGCCGGCGCCGTCGGGCCAGGCGACGCCCTTCGCGCTGCCGGCGTTGTTCGTCGAAGCCGAGGATGCGCGGCTGCGGGTCGAAACGCCGGCGGGCGTGCTGGGGCTGAAGGTCAGCGGGCGCGGGCGGCTGGACGACGGCTTTGCGGGGAATGTCGCGCTGGTCGGCGATACGCTGCGGCTGAACGATTGCGTTGCGCGCGGCGTGCAGGCGGCGCTGCGGGTGACGGTCGCCAAGGGCGCGCCGACGGTGGCCGGGCCGGTGCGACTGGCGCGCGGCGCGTGCGGGACGAACCGAATCGCGAGCGTAGCGGCCGACATCGACGCGCGATTGTCGCCGGCGTTCGATGCGTGGCGTGGCTCGGCGCGGCTGGCGAGCGGGACGGTGGCGGGGGCGGGTGCGTCCGCCAAGGCGCTGAAGGGATCGGCGACGTTCGACGGCAATGCGACGGCGACCGAGGGGCAGGCGGACCTTGCCGCATCGGCGGTGCGTGCGCCGGGTGGTGTGGCGCGTACATTGGCGGTGCAGGGGCGCTACCGAATCGGGGCGGAGCAGCTGTTTGCGGGTACGGTGACGGTGGCCGGGGGGCAGATCGCGCCGCGGATGCTGGCGGTGCTCGACGCCCGGACGGGCGCGGGATCGCCGGTCGCGCCGCTGGTGCGTCAGCTCAGCCTGGCGCTGCGCCAAGCGGGGCAGGCGATCGACGGCAGCGCCGATCTGGCGGTGCGACAGGCGGGTGGCAGCGGCCAGCTGCGCGTGACGCGCGCGGCGCTGGCGGCGGCGAGCGGCGCGCGGCTGCGGCTGGGGGGCGGCAGCGGCATCGCCTACGGCTGGCCGCAGGCGCGCGTGCATATCGATACCGCGGTGCAGACCGCGGGCGGTGGCCTGCCGCAGGCGGACGTGCAGCTGGCACAGGCCCGCGCGGGCGCGCCGATCCGCGGACGCGCGATCGTCGCGCCTTATGCCGCGGGTGGGGCAAGGCTGGCGCTGGCCCCCGTGACGTTCAGCGCGGGCAGCGGCGGCGTCACGCGGATCACGACGCGGATCGACCTTAGCGGGCCGCTGGGCGACGGGCGGATCGACGGGTTGCAGGCGCCGCTCGATCTCGACTGGGACGGGCGCGGGCGGTTGCGCGTCGATCCGGGGTGCGTGGCCGTCGCGATTCAGCGGCTCGCGGTGGCGGGGCTGGTGCTCGATCCGCTGCGGACTCGCGTGTGCCCGCGCAGCGGTGCGGCGGCGGTGGTGACGGTGGAGCGCGGGCGGATCGGCGGCGGCGTGCGCCTGCCCGCGACGCGGCTGACCGGGCGACTGGGCGGCACGCCGCTGACGCTGGCGGCGAGCGGCAGCGAGTTGCGGCTGGAGGATAACGGGTTCGCCCTGAGCGGCGTCGCGGCGCGGCTGGGCAGTCCGGAGCGGGTGACGCGGATCGATCTGGGGCAGCTGACCGGCCGGATCGCGGGTGGCGGGGTCGCCGGTCAGTTCGCCGGCGGATCGGGCCAGATCGGCAACGTGCCGCTGCTGCTGGGCGCGGCGGCGGGCGACTGGAGCCTGCGCGGCGGCGTGCTGGCGCTGACCGGCGCGATGACGGTGGACGATGCGGCGGCCGATCCGCGCTTCAAGACGCTCGCGGCGCGCGATGTCACGCTGCGCCTCGCCGATGGCACGATCACCGCGGGGGGCACGCTGTACGAGCCGACGAAGGCGGTGAAGGTCGCCGACGTGCGCATCGTCCATCGCCTGTCGGCGGGGGCGGGCACCGCCGATCTCACCGTGCCGGGCATCGTCTTCACCAAGGATTTCCAGCCCGACCTGCTGACCCGGCTGACTTTCGGCGTCGTCGCCGAGGTGCGTGCGACCGTCACCGGCGATGCGCACATCGGCTGGACGCCCGAGGGCGTCACGTCCTCCGGCACCTTCGCGACCAAGGATGCGGCGTTGGCCGCGGCGTTCGGCCCGGTGTCGGGCCTGAGCACGACGATCCATTTCAGCGACCTGCTCAGCCTGGCCAGCGCGCCCGCGCAGGTGGCGACGGTGAAGACGATCAACCCCGGCATCGCCGTGACCGACGGCACGATCGTCTACCAATTGCTGCCCGAACAGCGCGTGCAGATCGACAGCGGCGTCTGGCCGTTCGCGGGCGGCACGATGACGCTGTTGCCGACGACGCTCGATTTCGCGCAGGCGGGACAGCGGCGGCTGACCTTCCGTCTGGACGGGGTGGCGGCGGACCAGTTCCTCCAGCAGTTCGACTTCAAGAACCTCGACGCCACCGGCATCTTCGACGGCGAGCTGCCGATGATCTTCGACGACAACGGTGGGCGGATCGAGGGCGGGCGGCTGACGGTGCGGCCGGGCGGGGGCAGCATCGCCTATGTAGGCGACCTGACGCAGAAGGATCTGGGGATCTGGGGCAATATCGCGTTCCAGGCGCTCAAATCGCTGCGCTATCGTAACCTTACCATATCGATGAACGGCCCGCTGGCGGGCGAGATGGTGACCGCGGTGCGCTTTGCCGGGGTAACGCAGGGCGAGGGCGCGAAGAGCAACTTCATCGTCCGCCGGCTGCAGAAGCTGCCCTTCGTGTTCAACATCACGATCAAGGCGCCGTTCCGCGGCCTGCTGGACAGTGCGCAAAGCTTCTACGACCCGAGTCGGCTGCTGCCCCAGCTGATCGACCGCGAACGGCGCAAGGCGGTCATTCAGCCTCCCGCAAGCGCAACCGTGCCACAACCGAAACAGGATTGAAGATGGTGAAGCGAATCACGACATTGCGGATCGCGATGGGGATGGCCGGGATCGGTATGGCGGCGACGCTGGGCGGCTGCATCAACGTGTCCGCACCCGAAAAGCCGATCCAGATCAACCTCAACATCAGCGTCACGCAGCAGGTGGTGTACCGCCTGGATGGCGAGGCGAAGGCGCTGATCGACAAGCAACCGGGGATTTTCTGATGACCAAGACCATGATGATGATCGGAGCCGCCGCCATGGCGCTGGCGGGCCTGTCGGGCGCGGCGTTCGCGCAGCGCGACCCGGCCTATGCGGCCGCGCGTGAGGCGAAGGAAGTCGGCGAACAGCCCGACGGCTATCTCGGCGTGGTGAAGGGCGGCCCCGCGATCCAGGCGCTGGTCCGCGACATCAACATCAAGCGCAAGGCAGCCTATACGCAGAGCGCGCAGGCCAATGGTTCGACGGTCGAGCAGTTCGCCTTCACCACCGGCTGCAACCTCGTCGCGCGCGTGCCGGTGGGCGAGATGTACAAGACGCCGTCGGGCCAGTGGAAGGAAAATACCGGCACGCCGGAGCTGGACGGGCGGTGCAAGTGACGCGGTAGAGCCGCTGTCGACCCTCACCCTTCCCACCCGGCTGCGCCGGGCGGGCCCCTTCCCTCTCCCGCCGGGAGAGGGAGGGAGCGCCGACGGCGCGGAAGGGTGAGGGCGGTGCGAGTGATCGCCCGAGGCGCGGACGAATCTGTGTTCCGTTCGCCCTGAGCCTGTCGAAGGGCGGCCCTCCGCAAGTGTCACGCTCGTGGCAACGCGCCCTTCGACAGGCTCAGGGCGAACGGTGGTTGAGGGGCGCCCCTCCCCCTGTCGGGGGAGGAATTGCTTGTGGGTTACTCACCGGTTGACACCCTCGGCACCCCCACCTAAACGGACCACGCCTTGGCGGGATCGGTCGCCCTGCGCGCTTTCTCCCCCGGTTGAACGATACAGGCGAGGGGATGCGCGTGGCGGATGACGATACCGGACGAGACTTCACCAGCGCGGAGGATCCGCGGCTTTCCGCGCTCGACGAGCGGTTGAGGGAAGCCCGGCACGCCGAAGCGTTGCGGACGGGGCAGGGGGCGCCGACGGCCGATGCGGGATATTCGCTCGGCAATCGCGTGCTCGCCGCTTTGATCGGAAGCCTCGTCGGCAGTGCCCTGATCGGCTGGTGTATCGACCGCTGGTTCGGCACGACCCCATGGGCGCTGATCGTGATGCTGTTCCTCGGAATCGCGGTCGCGTTCAGGCAGATCTTACGGATTGCAGGCGAGCGCCCGGAGTAAACCGGGCGTTTGTCGTATCAGGGAGCGAAAGGCCACACGTGGCGGCAGAATCGGGCAGCAGAATCGATCCGATGCACCAGTTCCTGATCGAACCCCTGTTCGGTCGGCATTGGGTCGTCGCGGGATACGACATCTCGTTCACCAACTCCGCGTTGTGGATGGTCGTGACGCTGGTCAGCCTGTGGCTGTTCATGCTGGGCGGGATGAAGCGCGAGCTCGTCCCCGGCCGCTGGCAGGCCGCGGTCGAAGGCTTCACCGGCTTCGTGTCGAACATGCTGACGTCGAACGTCGGGCCGGCGGGCAAGCGTTTCGTGCCCTACGTCTTCTCGCTGTTCATGTTCATCCTGTTCGCCAACCTGTGGGGCCTGTCGCCGGTCGGCGTCGTGCCGGGTTGGCATCCGTTCACCGTCACCAGCCACCTGACCGTCACCGGCGTGCTGGCGATCATCAGCTTTTCGATCGTGCTGATCGTGGGCTTCGGCAAGCACGGCTTCCACTTCTTCAGCCTGTTCGTGCCGCACGGCACGCCGCCGCTGATGATCCCGCTGATCTTCATCGTCGAGCTGATGAGCTTCCTGGTGCGCCCCTTCTCGCTGGGTCTGCGACTGTTCGTCGCAATGACCGCGGGGCACATCCTGCTGAAGGTGCTGGCCGCCTTCGTGATCACCGGCATGAACCTGGGCGTCGGCTATGGCCTGCTCGTGTCGCTGCCCAGCTTCGTGCTGATGATCGGCATCACGCTGCTCGAGCTGCTGGTCGCCGCGATCCAGGCCTATGTCTTTGCGCTGCTGACGAGCGTGTATCTGAACGACGCCGTCAACCTGCACTGAGTTTCGTTTTTAGTTTCAACCCAACTGTTTGATACGGGAGTTTTGACATGGACGCAGAAGCCGCCAAGATGATCGGCGCCGGCCTGGCCGCGATCGGCATGGGCCTTGCCTCGCTGGGCGTGGGCAACGTGTTCGCCAAGTTCCTCGAAGGCGCGCTGCGCAATCCGGGTGCGGCGGACAGCCAGCAGGGCCGTCTGTTCATCGGTTTCGCGGGCGCCGAGCTGCTCGGCCTGCTCGCCTTCGTGACGATGATCATCCTGCTGTTCGTCGCCTAACATCGGATGCGTTCGCCGGGCGCACACGCGCGTCCGGCGGATCGTTCGAGGTCGCGCTAAAGGGTTTCGATGCCTCAGATTTCGCAGATCGCCGCCACCTACGCTTCGCAGATCTTCTGGCTGCTCATCACCTTCGGCATCCTGTATTTCGGGATCGGCAAGATGATGGTCCCGAAGGTCATGGCGACCGTGGACGCGCGTGAAGGCCAGATCGCGGGCGACCTTGCCGCGGCCGAACAGGCCCGCCTCGCCGCCGACCAGGTCGAAGCGGCGTGGCGCGCCAAGATGGACGAGGCACGCGCCGCGGCGCATGCCGAGACCACCGCCGCCAAGGCGCAGGCGGTCAAGGCGACCGAAAGCCAGATCAAGTCGATCGACGTCGAACTCGCCGAACGTCTCGCGCATCACGACCTCGCGGTCGGCAATGCCAAGGCGCAGGCGATGCTGAACCTGCAGGCGGTCGCCGCCGAGGTGACGCAGGATCTGGTGGCCAAGGTGTCGGGCCTGACCGTCGGCATCGATGCCGCCGCGGATGCGGTGCGCAGGAGCAACGCGCATGGCTGAGGCCGCCCCCCAGAACACGCCGGCCGGTGACGCGGGCGATGCCGCCGTCGCCGCCAACCTTGCCGATGCCGCCACCGCGCAGGGGTTACAGACGCAGAACGTGCGTGACGGCAGCCAGCTGACCGCCAACGTCTCCGAACCCGCGGCGCATCACGTCGAGGAGCCGACCGCCCTCGGCCTGAACACCACCGGCTGGGTCGGGATCGCCGCACTGGTCGTGCTGATCGGCATGCTGTTCGTGAAGGTGCCGGCGAAGATCGCCGCGAGCTTGGACAAGCAGATCGCCGGCGTGCGCGCCCAGTTGGACGAAGCCAAGGCGCTGCGCGCCGAGGCCGAGCGGCTGCGCGGCGAATATGAGGCGAAGGCCAAGGCCGCCGAAGCCGACGCCGCGACGATGCGCGCGCATGCCCAGGCCGAGGCGAACCAGATCATCGCCAAGGCCAAGCACGATGCGGAGGAGCTGATGGCCCGCCGCACCAAGCGCGCCGAGGACAAGATCGCCGCCGCCGAACGCGCCGCGATTGCCGAAGTCCGCGCGCTGGCGGCGGAGACCGCGTCCAAGGCAGCCGCGCTGGTGATCGCCGAAACGCTCGACGCCGATGCCGACCGCGCGATGATCGATCGTTCGATCGCCGGATTGGGCCGGCCGAACTGACCTTTCGATCCTCCCTCGCGTCAGCGGGGGAGGGGGACCGCGGCCGACAGGCCGTGGTGGAGGGGGCGTTTCCGCAGGCGCGGCGCCTGGATTAGGCACGACGGGCCGCCCATGCGCCTCACCGTATCCTCCCCCTCCGTCAGCGCTGATGCGCTGCTACCTCCCCCTGGCGGGGGAGGACTTTCTTTTCCGACGTGCGTCTCTTCACGGGTTTCCGGCGCCGTCCCATCTGTCCGAGCCCGCACAGGAGCAATCCGATGTCGTGGCTTATCCTCGCAATTGCCGTTTTTACCGAAATCTGCTGGGCGCTCAGCCTGAAATGGGCGGCGACGCTGGCGACGTGGCAGGCGTCGGCGGTGCCGATCGTGCTGTCGTTCGTGAATATGGGGCTGCTCGCGCTGGCGATGCGCGGCTTGCCCGCGGGCACCGCTTATGCCGTGTGGACCGGCTGCGGCGCGGTGGGTGTGATCATCGGCGGCGTGCTGCTGTTCGGCGACAAGGTGAGCCTGGTACAGGCGTGCTTCATGGCGGTGACCGTGGTGGGAATCGTGGGGACGAAGCTGTTCGCGCAGGCGTGAGGGGCGATGGCCCCACCCACGCCGTCACCCCGGACCAAGTCCGGGGTGACGTGGGGAGTGTCGCACGGTACACACGTCGCACGCGCCACGGCGCGAGGTGAGGTGTAGCCATGTCGATCCTGCTGTCGTTGCTGTTGATCGGAACCCAGACGCAGGCGGCGGACCGTGCGGGGAAATTCTCGCTCGACATCCCGGCGGACGAGACGGTCACCGCCCCGGCCGAACCCAAAGCCGCAACCGAAGAGACGCCGAAGCCCGAGGCGCAACCGGTCGAGGCGAAGCCCGATACCGCGACCGAATCGTTGCCCGCGCCGGCGGACGCGCCAGCTCCAGCGGCAGCCGCACCGGCATCCCGCGCGCATTTCTCGCTCGACACGCCGATCGTCGACCTGCTCGCCGATCCCCGCGCCAAGGCGGTGCTCGATAAGGATATGCCGGGCCTGAGCGACGACGAGAATCTGTCGAAGTTTCAGGCGCTGTCGCTGCGCCGGCTCGCGCCATTGAGCGGCGGGCAGATGACGGCGGAGTTGATGGGCAAGCTCGCCTATGACCTCGCCGCGCTGGGCGGTGGCGCGCCGCCGCCGGTGTCGCGCAAGGGATTGCCGAGCGGGCGTTAACCTCTAGCCCCGACCCCGGCCGACTCCTACATGGGCCGGCATGTCGTCCTACGGTCCGCCCGATCGATTCAACGAAGAACGCGCCACCTACGCCGTCCGCGGATCGGATACCCCCGATATCGAGGCGGGGGTCGCCGCGATCCGTAACGTGTTGCAAACGCTGCCGACGCGCTCCGGCGTCTATCGCATGCACGATGCCAAGGGCGACGTGCTGTACGTCGGCAAGGCGCGCTCGCTGAAGCAGCGCGTGGCGAATTACACGCAGGTGAAGGGCCTCACCAAGCGGCTGCAACGCATGATCGCGCAGACGCGGTCGATGACGATCGTCACGACGAACAACGAGGCGGAGGCGCTGCTGCTCGAGGCGCAGCTGATCAAGCGCTATCGCCCCGCGTACAACGTGCTGCTGCGCGACGATAAGTCGTTCCCATTCATCCTTCTGCGGGGCGACCATGATTTTCCGCGCGTGCAGAAGCATCGTGGGGCGCGGCGCGCGCCGGGCAATTACTATGGGCCGTTCGCCAGTGCGGGCAGCGTCAACAACACGCTGAATGCGTTGCAGAAGCTGTTCCTGCTGCGCAGCTGCACCGATGGTTTCTTCAAGACGCGCGACCGGCCGTGCCTGCTGTACCAGATCAAGCGCTGTTCGGCGCCGTGCGTCGGGCGGATCGACAAGGACGGGTATAAGGAACTGGTCGACGATTGCCGCGACTTCCTGGCCGGCAAGTCGACCAAGGTGCAGGCCAAGCTCGGCGCGCAGATGCAGGCGGCGGCGGAAAATATGGACTTCGAACTGGCCGCGCTGCTGCGCGACCGGTTGAAGGCGCTGACGTTCGTGCAGGGCACGCAGGCGATCAATGCGGAGGGCGTGGGCGATGCCGATGTCTTCGCTCTGGCGTGCAAGGACGGGGTGATCGGCATCCAGGCCTTCTTCATCCGCGGCGGCCAGAATTGGGGGCATCGCAGCTTCTTCCCGCAGCATACCAATGACGTGCCCGAGGATGAGGTGCTGGCGAGCTTCCTCACCCAATTCTACGAGGAAGTGCCGCCGCCCAAGACGATCCTGCTCGACCGCGAGCTCGGCGAGGGCGCGCTGCTGGGCGAGGCGTTGGGCGAGCGTGCGGGCTATAAGGTCGCGCTGTCGGTGCCGCAGCGCGGCGACCGGCGACGGCTGATGGACCAGGCCAAGCGCAACGCGATCGAGGCGCTGGAGCGGCGGCTGGCGGAGAGCACGACGCAGGCCAAGCTGCTGCGCGAGGTGGCGGAGCTGTTCGACCTGGGCGACCCGCCCGACCGCATCGAAATCTACGACAACAGCCACATCCAGGGCAGCAACGCCGTGGGTGCGATGGTCGTCGCGGGGCCGGAGGGGTTCCGCAAGGGCCAGTATCGCAAGTGGAACATCAAGGGGAATGAGGCGGCGACCGACAGCGACGTCGGCATGATGCGCGAGGTGTTCCGCCGCCGCTTCGCCCGCCAGCTGGAGGAAGCGCCCGACCGCGATGACGGGACCTGGCCCGACTTGGTGCTGATCGACGGCGGCAAGCCGCAGCTGGGCGCCGCGAAGGCGGTGCTGGAGGACCTGGGGATCGAGGACGTGTGCCTGGTCGGCATCGCCAAGGGGCCGCACCACGGCCGTGAGGGGCGCGAGGTGTTCCACCTGCTCGACGGGCGCGAATTCCAGTTACCGGTCAATGCGCCGGTGCTGTTCTACCTCCAGCGGTTGCGCGACGAGGTCCACCGCTTCGTGATCGGCGCGCATCGCGACAAGCGCGCGAAGGCGATCGGGGCGAGCCCGCTGGACGAGGTGCCCGGCATCGGCCCCGCGCGCAAGAAGGCGCTGCTGATGCACTTCGGCACCGGCCGCGCGGTGCGCAATGCGAGCCTGGAGGATCTGAAGAAGGCGCCTGGCGTGTCGGCGGGCGTCGCGCAGCAGGTGTACGACTTCTACCACGCGCGGTGATGCAACTCCCCCCGTCACCCCGGACGTGGTCCGGGGTCCACCGGGCCGCTAGGGGGTGGCAAGAACCTCCTGCCGTCCCCCTCGCCGCAGAGTGGACCCCGGACCAAGTCCGGGGTGACCAAGAAGAGCGATACGTGCTCTTCCACCGCATCCTCATCTTTTCTGCGTTGCCGCTGCACCGTGGGTCGCTAGACTGATCGATATCGGGGGCGGGGGTCATCCGGGGGTGATCGCTTGCATCGTTCGCCCTGAGCCTGTCGAAGGGCCCGTCGCCGCGAGCGTCATGCTTGGGGAGGGGCGTGCTTCGACAGGCTCAGCACGAACGGCGTGTGGTGTGACGTCATCTGCTTTTGGGATGGCAGGGGGGATTATGATGAAGATGCGGCGACTGGCGCTGGTGGCGCTGTTCGGGTCGACCAGTTGGGCGGCGCAGGCGGCCGACAAGGTGCTGTACCAGCCGGTGCCGGCCTGGGTGAAGCCGGCGCCGGCGGTCGATCCCGCCAGCGTCACGCCCGATTCGCCGGTGCTGATGGTGCTCGACAACCAGCAGCGGCTGGAGGGCGGCACGGTGTGGCAATATACCGACACCGCGACGCGGATCGCGACGGCGGAGATGCTGGGGCAGGCGGGGACGGTCAGCCTGCAATGGCAGCCGGCGGCGGGCGACCTGATCGTCCACCGCGCCGAGATCATCCGCGGACCCGAGCGTATCGACCTGCTGAAGGCGAACGCGGCTGGCGCCAAGGCGGGGTTCGACGTGCTGCGTCGCGAACAGAAGCTGGAACAGCGCCAGCTGGATGGCATGCTGACCGCGACGATGGCGGTGGAGGGCCTGCGCGTCGGCGATATCCTGCACGTCGTCGTCTCGATCACGCGCAAGGACGCGGTGTTGCAGGGCGCGATGCAGGGCTTCCAGCCGCTGCCGTCGGCGCCGCTGAAGATCGGCTATGCGCGGGCCCGCGTGCTGTGGCCGGCGACGGATCAGGTGCGCTGGAAGCTCTATGCCGAGGCGCCCAAGCCGGTGGAGAGCGTCGTGGGCGGCTATCGCGAGATCAGCGTGCCGCTGCCGCTCGCCAAGCAGCCCGACCTGCCCAATGACGTACCGGTGCGGTTCCAGCGGCTGGGGCTGCTGGAGGCAACAAGCTTTGCCGACTGGGCGGCGGTGTCAAAGGTGATGGCGCCGCTCTATACGACCGACGGGCTGATCGCCGCCGATCCGGCGCTGTCCGCGGAGGTCGCCAAGATCAAGGCGTCGAGCAGCGACCCGATGCAGCGGACGGCGGCGGCGCTGCAACTGGTGCAGGAACAGGTCCGCTATCTGTTCAACGGCATGGACCAGGGCAATTACAAGCCGCAGAGCCCGGCGCAGACGTGGCAGCTGCGCTATGGCGACTGCAAGGCGAAGACGCTTCTGCTGCTGTCGATCCTGCGCGCGCTGGATATCGAGGCGGAGCCGGTGCTGGCGAGCAGCAAGCTGGGCGACCTGCTGCCCGATCGCCTGCCGACGCCCGGCGCGTTCGATCATATCCTGGTGCGCGCGAGCGTGAACGGCGAAACCTTGTGGCTGGACGGCACCGATGCCGGCGCCCGGCTGGCCGACCTGCGCGATACGCCGCCGTTCCGCTGGACGCTGCCGGTGCGCGCGGCGGGAGCGCCGCTGCTCGCGCTGCCGATGCGCACGCCGGCGCGGCCGCATATTGAGGCGACGATCGATCTGGATGAGAGCGCCGGCGTCGACCTGCCGGCGGTGCTGACCGCGACGGTCAACCTGCGCGGTCGCATCGGCCAGATGCTGCAGGCGGCGCAGGCGCAGGCGAGCCGCGAGGATATCCGCAAGATGGCGGACAAGATGACGCAGGGGATCATTGGCTCCGCGACTGTGGTCGATCGCACGTTGAAATATGACGCCGCGACGGGCCTAGCGACGGTGACCGTCACCGGCATCGCCTATCCCGACTGGAATCGCGTCGACCAACGCTATCGCAGCGTGATCGACCGGACGGTGGCGGGCATGACCTTCGAACCCGATCGTGCGCGCGCGGCCTGGGCGGCGATGCCGGTCGCGACGGGCGACGGGGCCTATTATCGCAGCCTGACCCGCATCCGCCTGCCCGATAGCGGCAAGGGCTATACGCTGGAAGGCGATCGCAGCTTCGCCAAGCCGATGGCGGGGGTGACGGTGACGCGGACCGTCGCGGAGGCGAATGGCGTGGTGACGATCGACGACCGCTCGGTCCTGTCGGGCGCCGAGGTGCCAGCGAACGAGATCGCTGCCAACCGGGCCGCGATCAGCGCCGCCAAGAACCGGTTGCTCAGCGTCGTCGCGCCCGCCGATCTGCCCAACCTGCCCGCCCGGGTGGAGGCGACGAAACGCGCCGGCGGGTTCGCCAAGCTCGCCGCGCTGTACGATCGCGGCGTCGCCGACCAGCCCGACGAGGCGGAGGTCTATACCAATCGCGCCTGGTTCTACGAGCAGACGTACGACCGGCCCAAGGCGATCGCCGATCTGACGCGGGCGATCGCGATCACGCCCGATGCCAGCACCTATACCCGGCGCGCCGCGCTGTATCGGCAGACCGGCGACCTCAACAAAGCGTTCGCCGATCTGACCGCCGCGCGCGGCATCGACCCGTCGGACGACGATACCGTCGAGGCGCTGGCGACGCTGCGCGCCGATCGCGGCGAGAAGGACGCGGCGATCGAGCTGGTACAGGAACGGATCGACGCGGGCGGCAAGAGCAAGCCGGGCATGATCGCGCTGAAGGCCGACGTGCTCGCACGCACCGGCGACAAGGACGGGGCGATCGCGGCGATCGACCAGGCGGTGGCGGCAGGGCCGGGCAATCCGCGGCTGCTCAACAGCCGATGCTGGATCAAGGGTACGCTGAACGTCGCGCTCGATACCGCATTGAAGGATTGCACGCGCTCGATCGAGCTGAGCGATTCGACCACCGCGGCGCTCGATAGCCGGGCGATGGTGTTCTTTCGCATGAACCGCTTCGACGATGCGCTCGCCGACCTCAACGCCGCGCTCGACAATGCGCCGGGGCTGGCGGCGAGCCTGTACATGCGCGGGCTGATCCTGGGGCGGCAGGGCAAGGCCGAAGGCAAGGCGGATCTCGCCGCCGCGCGCCTGATCAACCCGCGGATCGACGAGGATTACAAGCGCTACGGCATCCAGCCGTGATGGCCCTTGCCGCCACGCGGGAGGGCGACCGGGCCGGGTCACCCTACGCGATCGAGCGGGTCCACGATGGCGGTTTTGCGTGATCGGTGCATGGCAGGCCGATGGTGGGGCAGCGCACAAGCGGCCGAGACATAATTTGTTACGGCCATTATGGTCTAAAATATGACCCGGCCTAGGCATTTGTTCATGGGCGGCGGGTAGGGCGGAGAGGATGACGACCTCCGTCTTCCTGACCGTCGATGTCGAATTTGCGTGGCGCCATTATGCTGCGGGATATGACGTCGATACGATCTATGCCCGTTCGATCGAGCCGGCGGGGGTGGGGCTGTCCTTTCAACTGGCGCAACTGGCTCGCCATGGGCTGAAGGCGTGCTTCTTCGTCGATCCGATGCCGGCGCTGGTCTTCGGCATCGATCCGGTGCGGCGGATGGTGGAGACGATCCTGGCGGCGGGGCAGGAGGTGCAGCTGCACATCCACCCCAATTGGCGCGGGGCCGACGAGAGCGATCGCAAGACCCGTTACGGCCGGTTCCAGCTGCACGAATATGGAGCCGACGAGCAGCGCGACTTGCTCGTCACTGCGACCGAGCTGCTGGTCGCGGCTGGCGCACCGCCGCCGATCGCGTTTCGCGCGGGCAGCTATTCCGCGAACGACGACACGCTGCGGGCGCTCGCCGATCTGGGCTTCGTCTATGACAGCAGCCACAATGGCGGCGAGGCGCAGGTGAGCCGCATCCAGCTGGCACCGACGCAGATCGCACCCGTGATGCGTGATCTGGTCGAGGTGCCGGTGACGGTAATCGAGGAATTGCCCGGGCGGCTGCGCACGTTCCAGCTGTGCGCGCTGTCGCGGCATGAGGCGGCGGCGGCGCTGGATCACGCGACGGCCGAGGCGCATCAGGCGGTGACGATCGTCAGCCATGGCTTCGAACTCGCCAATCGCGCCGGCACGCATGCCAATGCCGTGCATGTCCGGCGCTTCGATGCGCTGTGCCGGCGGCTGGCGGAGCGCGCGGCGGAGCTGCCGACGCGGCATTTCGCCGACCGGCCGGTATTGGCGCTGGATGCAAACGACCGGCCGCTGGGCCCCGCCCTGTGGCGCCGCCGCGCGCGGCAGGCGGAGCAGGCCTGGTCGAACTGGGTGTCGGAACGGCGCCGGTGAGCGCGATTCGCTTACGCTTTCAGGTGGGTGCGCGGACGCTCGCCACGGTGCGGCGCGATCTGGTGCGCGTGCCGCTGGCGCTGGATGACGTGCTGGCCGGGACGCTGCCGGCGTTGCCGCCGACGCGGGGCGACGGCTATCTGGTGACCTCGCTGCCCGCGGCACTCGCCGATACGCTTCAGGCGAGCGGACGGATCGTGCGGGAGCGCCAGCGCTACACGCGGTATTTTACTGACCTTTCGATCGGGCATGCGGCGTGGCTGGCGAGCCTGTCGGGATCGGCGCGGGCGACGCTGCGGCGTAAGGTTAAGAAGGCGGCGGCGGCGGGGATGGCGGTGCGCGCCTATCGCGACGCAGCGGACTTCGATGCCTTTCATCCGATCGCGCGCGGTATTTCGGCACGAACCTATCAGGAGCGGTTGCTTGATTCGGGCCTGCCTGCCGCGCCCGAGGCGGTCGCGCGGCTGCGCGCGCTGGCGGCGGCGGATGGCCTGCGCGCGTGGCTGCTGCTGATCGGCGGAGCGCCGGCGGCCTATCTGTGCTGCACGGTCGAGGGGGACGCGCTGCGCTACGATTATGTCGGTCACGATCCGGCGTTCGGTGATTTGTCGCCGGGCACGGTGCTGCAGGCGGCGGCATTCGAGGATCTGTTCCTCGATCGGTTCGCACGATTCGATTTCACCGAAGGGGAGGGGCAGCACAAGCGGCTGTTCGCGACCGGCGGTGTGGAATGCGTCGACCTGTTGGTGCTGACGCCCACGCTGGCCAATCGCGCGACGCTGGCGGCGCTGGCGGGGTTCGATGGCGCGGTGGCGGTGGCGAAGCGGGCGATGGGCCACCCGCGGCTGCGGGCGCTGGCGAACGCGGTGCGGCGGTAGGGCTGCAACAACCGCTCCGCACCCGCCCTCACCCTTCGGCGCTGCGCGCCTCTTCCCTCTCCCAATGGGAGAGGGAGGGAGCGGAAAGGTGCGGATGGGCACGCAACGCCAACCGGTTGACCCCCGCCGTGCCACGCCCCATCTCGCGGGCATGCAACAATCCACTATCGATCTCGATCGCGCGCTCGGCTTCGCGATCCCCAGCCGCTCGGCGCGCGGCCGTGTCGTGCGGCTCGGGCCGGCGCTCGACAGCGTGCTCGCCGCCCACGCCTATCCTCCCGCGATCGAGGCGCTGCTCGCCGAGGCGCTGACGCTCGCCGCGTTGATCGGCTCGACGCTGAAGGACCCGAGCGGCCAGCTGACGATGCAGACGCGCACCGAAAACGGCGTCGTCCGCCTGCTGGTGTGCGACTATCGCGGTGGCGAAGTGCGCGGCTATATCGATTACGACGCGGACAAGTTCGCCGAAATGCCGGAAAAGCCGACGCTGTTCGCGCTGTTCGGCCAGGGCTATCTCGCCATCACCTTCGACCTCGCCACCACCGGCGAGCGCTATCAGGGCATCGTGCCGCTGGACGGTGACACGCTGGCGCAGGCGGCCGAGAGCTATTTCGTCCAGTCCGAGCAGATCCCGAGCCTGGTCAGTGTCGGCATTGCCCGCGACGGCGAGGGGCATACGGTCGCCGGCGGCCTGTTCCTCCAGCACCTGCCCGAGGGCGAGGTGGGGCGCGAGCGGTTGCACACGCGGCTCGACCATCCCGAATGGGAGCATGTCGAGGCGCTGGGCCGCACGATGGGGGTCGACGAACTCGCCGATCCGGCGCTGCCGCTCGAGACATTGGTCTGGCGCCTGTTCAACGAGGAGGAAGAGGTGCGCGCACTCGCCTCGACACCGCTGTCGCGCGGCTGCCGCTGCACCGGCGACTATATCGCCAGCGTGCTCGCGAAATTCACGCCCGAGGAACGGCGCGAGATGGCGGACGAGAATGGGCTGATCCAGGTCGATTGCGCATTCTGCGCGACCAAATTCCCCATTCCGGCGGATGCCGCCGCGGTGGCGTGAGCCATGAGGCGAATCTGCACCGGATGGTAAGGATTTCCCGCTAATACAGGCGTGTGGATGCTTCAGCGTCGCACGCTTTTCTCCCTAAAAGGGCGCTTGCGCCCTTCCCTTTGAGGCCCGCGCCCCCCGTGCGGGCCTTTTCTTTTGGCCGCGATTCGCCTAGCGGGCGGCGGATCATGATGAACCAGAACCAGGCCGCACCGTTGGCCGTCGTGCTCGTCTCCGGCGGGCTCGACTCGATGATCTCCGCCGCCAGCGCGCGAGAGCAGGGCTATCGCGTGCTCGCGCTGTCGGTCGACTATAACCAGCGCCACCGTGTCGAGCTGGCGGCCGCGCGCCGCGTCGCCAATGTGCTCGGCGCCGAACGCCACATCATCCTGCCGCTCGACCTGTCGGCCTTCGGCGGATCGGCGCTGACCGACGATATCGCCGTGCCCAAGGACGGCGTCGGCACCGAGGAGGGCGGCGGCATTCCCGTCACCTATGTTCCTGCGCGCAATACGATCTTCCTCAGCCTCGCGCTCGGCTGGGCGGAGGCGGCGGGCGCGCGCGACCTGTTCATCGGGGTCAATGCGCTGGATTATTCGGGCTATCCCGACTGCCGGCCGGAGTTCATCGCGGCGTTCGAAGGGCTGGCGGAGATCGCCACCAAGGCGGGCGTCGAGGGCCAGCGCTTCACGATCCATGCGCCGCTCCAGCATATGACCAAGGCGGATATCGTGCGCGAGGGCCAGCGGCTGGGCGTCGACATGGGGCTGAGCTGGTCGTGCTACGATCCCGCGCCCGGCGGCGTGCATTGCGGCACCTGCGACAGCTGCCGTCTGCGGTCCAAGGGGTTCGAGGACGCGGGGATTCCCGATCCCACGGTATACGCCGTCCGGGTGTGATGCGATGAGCTATGCGGTCAAGGAGATGTTCCTCACCCTGCAGGGCGAGGGCGTCAATGCCGGCCGGCGCGCGGTGTTCGTGCGCTTTGCCGGCTGCAATTTGTGGAGCGGGCGCGAGCAGGATCGCGCCTCTGCGGTCTGCCGCTTCTGCGACACCGATTTCGTCGGCACCGATGGGCTTGGCGGCGGCAAGTTCGCGGATGCAGGCGCGCTGGTCGCGGCGGTCGCGGGCTTCTGGGGCACGGGGCAGGCGGATCGCTTCGTTGTGCTGACCGGCGGCGAGCCGATGTTGCAGGTCGACGATGCGCTGGTCGATGCGCTGCATGATGCGGGCTTCCGCATCGCAATCGAGAGCAACGGCACGCTGCCCGTCCATCCCGGTATCGACTGGGTGTGCATCAGCCCCAAGGCGGGGAGCGTGGTGGTGCAGCGATCGGGCGACGAATTGAAGCTCGTCTGGCCGCAGCCGGGCACGGACATCGACGCGATCGAAACCTGGGACTTCGCGCACCGGTTGCTTCAGCCGATGGACGATGCCGCCGGTCAGGCGAATGTCGACGCCGCGATCGCGCTGGTGATGGAACGCCCGCACTGGCGGCTGTCGCTCCAGACGCACAAGCTGCTGGGGTTGCGATAGGGGCGCGGGGCGCCCTCGGTCCTCAAAAACCGTCATTCCCGCGGAGGCGGGAATCCAGACGCGCAGGTCTTCGAAAGAACCGCAAGGTTAGCGGCTCTGGATCCCCGCCTTCGCGGGGATGACGATTAGGATGGGGCGGCGGCGAAGGGCGCTGACGGCTTGCCGCACTGATAATTCGAGCCCGGACCACGTCCGGGTGATGGAGCGGGCGCGGCGAGCCGCGCCCGTTCGCCTTAGCGCTGCGCCGTCTCGGTGCCCTTTGCGGTGGCCGCGACCGTGGTGGGGGCGGCGGGTGGCCAGGCGAAGGCGCCGCACTTCTTGGTGACCCATTCGCCCTTCTTGTTCCAGCAGATCGGGTCGAACCGCGGCTTGGAGGCGTAATCGCGGCCCAAATAGCGCTGGAAATGCTGTTCGCCATACGGCGTCAGGCTGTTGCGCAATTCGCGGATGCGCGACAGCGCTAGCGGGCCGAAGCCACCACGCGGCGCGAAGACGGCGTCGCGGCCGATCTCGCTGGCGGTCTGGCAGAAGTTGAGCTGGGCGGAGACGGTGGCGAAATTCGAATAGGTGCGCGTGCCGAACTGGTCGAGCGCGTTCTGCCCGTCGCGCGGAGTCTTAGACGTGCGGGTGAAATATTTCGTCAGCGTCTGCCAGACGCCGGCGAGCTCATCCTTATGGTCGAGCAGCACCGCATTGTAGTTTTCGCGCGTCAGCAGCGTCGGTTCGAACTGGCATTGCAGCGCCGCGACGTTGAGCGCCGCGCGCAGGTTCCACGCCATCGCCGCCCGCAGTTCCACCGGGGTGGCGCCGGGCAGCACCTGGCCCAGATTGGCCTCCGTCCCCGTCACTTCCTCGCCGTGATAATCGTGCGATCGCAGGAAGAACTGCGCCGACGCGGGCGCCGCCGCCACCAGGCTGGTCGCCGCGCATCCCAGCGCGAGCCCCATCCGCAACTTACTCATCTGAACCCATCCTCGCCGAAGCAATATCGGGCAATTCTAGATGGTTTTGGCGGGCGACCCAATCCCTGATTAAGCATGTTCCGCCAAATTTCGTCGCGAATGCGCCAAAGCGTTGCCCGGTTCGGCCATGGGTGTGTGCCAAAGCTCTTGCCGGGCACGCCGATACGAAAACGGCCGCCCGGTTGCCCGGACGGCCGTTTCGCAAATGAAATAACCCGAAGCGGGAAATTACATCGCGTTCGTGGTCGTGGTGGTGTTTGACGTCATCATGGTGTCGTTCGCCATCATGGTGTCGTTGGCCATCATGCCACCGTTCGACGCGCCGTCGACGGCGGTCATGTTGTCGCTCATGGTGCCCATGTCGTCGGTCGAGTTCATGTCGGTGACCATGGTGTTCTCGGTGGTCGTCTCGGTCTTCGGGCCGCAGGCCGACACGGCGAGAGCGGCGCCGGCGATCAGCGAGCCGGTCAGGATCTTGGAGATGGTTGCACGCATTGGAAGCTCCCTAGAATAGGATTTGGACGGCTTGCTGGCCCTTTAATTCCCAAATCACGGTAGACATTAATCGCATAACGGCCCGCCCTCAAGCCTCGTTTTCTCCCCGGGGGGATGCGGGGCAGGCGAGGGAGGACAGGAAGGCCGGGGCGGTCAACGCGAGGGCGGCGTCAAAGGTTGCGAGATCGGCGTTGCGTTCCAGGGCCTTAAGGCTGGTGACGGGGAATTCCGGCAGGCCGCAGGGCACGATGCCCCCAAAATGGGACAGGTCGGGCGCGACATTCACCGCAAGGCCGTGGAGCGTGATCCAGCGCCGCACGCGCACGCCGATCGCGCCGATCTTCGCCTCGGGGCCGCCGTCCGTCGTCCATATGCCGACGCGCCCCTCCGCGCGGAACGCCGAGACGCCCAGTTCCGCGAGCGCCGCGATGACCCAGCCTTCGACGCCATGGACGAAGCAGCGCACGTCCTTCCCGCGCTGGCCGAGATCGAGCACCATATAGACGATGCGCTGCCCCGGCCCGTGATAGGTGTATTTGCCGCCGCGGCCCGTCGCGACGACGGGAAAGCGCGCGTCGATCAGCTCGCCGGGCGCGGCGCTGGTGCCGGCGGTGTAGACGGGCGGGTGTTCGAGCAGCCAGATCAGCTCGCGCGCTTCGCCCGCCAGGACGGCGGCGGCGCGCGCCTCCATCTCGGCCAGCGCCACGTCATAGGGGGTGAGGCCGGGCGACACGCGCCATTCGATGCGGCCCCCGTCTATAGTATTGGAATGCATCGTGCCGACGTCGATCTCGCTCATCGTCGCCATGTGTGGCAGCGGCGGCACGCTGGCAAGTCGTGCGGGACCGGTTGCGAGTGGCCAAGCCGCGGACGTTGGGCTAGTCCGGCGCGCGAACCGCGAAGGGGGCGAGCCGATGGTCAAGATGGGTGACGTGTGGGACCGGACCAGCGAGGTGCTGGGCGGGCGTGGCGGCATGCTGGCCGGCATCGCGATCCTGACCGTGTTCGTGCCGGGCGTGATCAATGCGGCCTATACATCCTATGCGCCGGCCGGCGGCCTGCGATCGGCGATCGTCGTGCTGCTGCTGATCGCGGTCACGATCGCGTCGATCTGGGGGCAGCTGGCGATCATCGCCGCCGCTACCGATCCGGCGACGACGCGCCCCGTGGCGCAGCGGCAGGCGACCGAACGGCTGCTGCCCGCGCTGGGCGTGATGCTGGTGCTCGGCATCGTTGCGACCATCGCCTTCCTGCCGGCGATCGTGTTGCTGGTGATGTCGCACTTGGACTTTGCCGCCATGGCGAACGGTACACCGCCGGCCAGCCCCGAGGCATCCGGGCCGCTGCTGCTCGCTGGCCTGTATATGCTGGTCGCCTTTGTCGTGCTGCTGTTCGTCGGCGCGCGGTTGCTGCCGCTGTACGCGGTGGTGCTGCGCGAGCGGCTGGGGCTAGGCGCGATCGGCCGCGCCTGGCGGTTGACGCGGCGGCATACGTGGCGGCTGGTCGGCGCGGTGCTGCTGTTCATGATCGTCGTGATGATCGCGAGCTGGGCGGCGCAGGCGGTCGCGGGCCTCGTCACCGCGCTGGTGCTGGGCGGCGATGCCACGGCGACGGTGCGGTTCGTCGGCACGGTGGCGGCACAGGCGGCATCGACCGCGCTGACGCTGGTGGCGATCGTCTTTTCGGCGCAGGCCTATGTCGCGTTCGTCGCGCGCGACGCGATGCTGCGGGCGCGGGCCGCGGCGTGAGGATCACGCTTGCCGCCTTGCTGAGCGATGCCTGGGCGCTGTTCCGGCGTGAGGCCGACGTGCTGGTGCGCGCCGCGGGCCTGTTCCTGTTCGTGCCGACCTATGCGCTGTTGCTGCTGGTTGGGCCGCTGCCGTTCCCCGATCCCGACATCGCCGACACGCAGGCGCGCGCGCAGGCGTGGATGGACAAGTTGGACGTCTGGGTCGGCGATTACGGGCTGGGCTCGGTCGTCGCCTATGCGATCACCTATTTCGGTACGGCGCTGCTCTATTGCCTCCTGCTCGACCGTACCCGGCCGACGGTGGGCGAGGCGCTGAAACGAACCGCGGTGATGTTTCCGCGTTACCTATTGGCGATGGTGGTCGTGTCGATCCCGTCGGGGGCGGGCATGTATCTGCTGCTGCTGCCCGGCCTGTGGCTGATGAGCCGCTTCATGCTGGCCGGCCCGATCCTGTTCGCCGAAGCGCCGGTGGGGGCGATGGCGGCGGTCGGCCGATCGTGGCGGCTGACGCGCAAGGCGCAATTCTCTCTGCTCGGCGCGATCGTCACCGTCTATCTCGGCGCTGTTCTGGCAGGTCAGCCGTTCATGCTCGTCGCGCGGTGGCTGGGCGGCACGGCGGCGGAGGGCGGCGGGGCCAATCCGCTGGCCGTCGCGATCGTCCATGCGTTCGCGGCGGGCGTGGCGACGCTGGCGCAGATCGCGGGCGTGTTGATCGCGGTCGCGGCGTATCGGCGGGTGTCGGTGGCGGAGTAGTCGGTTCTCGGCGGCGACACCCTCACCCTTCCCACGACCTTCGGTCGCGGGCCCCTTCCCTCTCCCGGCGGGAGAGGGAGGGAGCGGCGCAGGGCGGAAGGGTGAGGGCTGGGGCCTTGGGCCTGCGTTTTTATGCCGCGGTGAACACGCCGCACGCGATGCGGCCGCCGCTGTTGCCCGAGGGATCGGTCATCAGATCGTCGGGGCCGGCGTGAACGACGATCGCGGCGCCATCGGCATCCAGCATCTGCGCCATGGTCGCGCCGGGCACGGTCATGCCGATCGTGCCGCGGCCGGCGCTGTCGACGATCAGATTGGGCAGATCGCCCTCGTGGGGCCCTTGCGGGTTCATGCTGCCGTGCTTCATCGCGGTCGGGTTCCAATGCCCCCCCGCCGTGGTGAAGTCGGGCGCGTCGCAGCGGCCGACCGTATGGATATGCGCGCCATGCGTGCCGGCGGGCAGGCCCTTCACGTCGAGCGTATAGCGGATGCCGCCCGCCACTTCGGTCGCGGTCGCGCGGCCGGCATCGGCGCCGGTCGCGGTCTTCAGCATCGCGACAGCGCGCGCGCCGCCCGCTACCGGGCTGCCCACCGCCACCTCGTCCTTGGGGGCACAGGCGGCCAGCGCCGCCGTGGACAGGCCGAGGATCAGCATCGCGCGCATCGGAATTCTCCCTGAAAGTTGTCCGGTTCTTACCCGGCCGAACCCGGCAGCAACAGTGCCGGTTCCGCCGCCGTCACCAGCGGCCAGCGCGCGACGGGTTCGTAACTGGCGCCGCCATGGCCCAGGTGGCTCTGGTACAGCACGATATGCGGGCAGGCGAAGTCGGCGCTGGCAAGGCCCGCATGCACCGCCAGCCAGCCCTCGATCTCGGGCGCCATGCCCGCACTGCGCGGCAGCCGGGCGAGCGTGATGTGCGGCAGATAGGCGCGGCGTTCCGGCGTCAACCCGGCGCGCACGCACGCCTGATCGACCTTGCGCGCCAGATGGCGCAGCGCGTCATGCGGGGCGAGGCCGGCCCATAAGGTGTCCGTCCGCCCCTTGTGCTCGAACCGCCCGACGCCCGCGATCCGTACCACGGGCGCGGGCGCGTGGATGCCGCCGAGGGCCGCCGCGACGTCTTCCGCCTGCGGCCGGTCGACCTCGCCGAGGAAGCGCAGCGTGCAGTGCAACTGCTCGTCATCCTGCCAGCGCGCGTGCGGCACGCCGCCCATCGCGGCGATCAGCGATTCTCGGATGGCGCGGGGCGGGCGAAGCGCGACGAAGAGACGCAACATGATGAACGAAAAGCCCTTTGTAATGTTCTGTTGCCGTATCGATCGATCCTAGCCGGTTTCGCTTGAAATGGGACGGGTCGGGGCCGATATTTCGGATAGCCGGCAGTGTCGCCGGCAAAGGAGTTTTGGATACCATGGCCAACTGGTCCGACCCCCGGCAGAGCGCCGCGCCGTTCGGGGCTTCACGCGCCGATGCCGCGCGCAGCGGCGCGTATGACGCGGGTCTGCGCTCGTACATGCTGTCGGTGTACAACTACATGGCTTCGGGCGTGCTGCTGACCGGCATCGTCGCCCTGCTGTTCGCCACCAGCGGCGCGGTGAACGCGCTGGTCGGCCCGACCGGCCGTACCAACGGTCTGGGCTTCATCGTCGCCTTCTCGCCGCTCGCCATCGTGTTCGCGATGAGCTTCGGCCAGGGCCGCATGAAGACGCAGACGCTGCAACTGCTGTTCTGGGCGTTTGCGGTGCTGATGGGCATGTCGCTCTCGACGATCTTCCTCGTCTACAGCGGCACCTCGATCGCCGGTGCGTTCTTCGCCACCGCGGCGGGCTTCGCGGGGCTGAGCCTCTACGGCTACACCACGAAGCGCGACCTGTCGGCGTTCGGCACGTTCCTGATCGTCGGCCTCGTCGGCCTGATCGTCGCCAGCCTGATCAACCTGTTCCTGCAGTCGGGCGTCATGAGCCTGGTCATCAGCGCGGTCGGCGTGCTGATCTTCGCCGGCCTGACCGCCTACGACACGCAGCGTACCAAGAGCCTGTATTTCCAGGTCGCCGGTACGGACATGGTCGGCAAGGCCGTGATCATGTCGGCGCTGTCGCTGTACCTCGACTTCATCAACATGTTTCTCTTCGTCCTCCGCCTGTTCGGTTCGCAGCGCAACTGATCGACGGTCCGGCGTAACGGATACGAGCCCGGTGGCGCTGCCGCCGGGCTTTTCTTTTGGGTGAAGGACGCCAAGCGATGCGGCTCACTATCGCCGTCGATCTCGATTATGCGATCATCGGCCCGCCGACCGACGTACTGCTGCAGATTGAGGCGGCGGCGACGCCCGACCAGCACATCGTCGACGAACGGCTGACGATCTGGAGCGACCATCCGATCGCCGCGGTGGCGGGCGAGGATGGCGTCGGCCAGCGCTGCTGGATCCGCGCGGAGCAATGGCTGAAGGCGGAATATCGCGCGACCGTGGATGTGGAGCGGGCGCCGGTCGACCTCGCGCCGCTGCGCGCGACGCCGGTGCGCGAACTCGCCGGCGCGCTCGTCCCCTATCTGCTGCCCAGCCGCTATTGCCAGTCGGACCGGCTGGAAGGCTTCGTCCGTCGCCGCTTCGCCGGGCTGGAGGGCGGGGCGCTCGCCGCTGCGCTCGCCGCCTGGGTGCAGGCGGAATTGGAGTATCGCAGCAACACCAGCAGCGGCGAAACGACCGCGCTGGATACCTTCGCCAGCCGGTCGGGCGTGTGCCGCGATTATGCGCATCTGCTCGTCGCATTGGCGCGGGCGGGGGAGATTCCGGCGCGCTGCGTCGCGGCCTATGCGCCGGGGGTCGATCCGCCCGATTTCCATGCGGTCGCGGAACTGTGGCTGGACGGCGCGTGGCGGCTGGTCGATGCGACCGGCATGGCAACGGCAGACACGATCGCGCGTGTGTGTGCGGGGCGCGACGCCACCGACATCGCCTTCATGACCGTGTTCGGCACCGCGCAATTCGTCGCGCAGACCGTGCGGGTGACGCAGGGCTGACGGTCCGCCGGCTAGGAACGGAAACGATCGGGCAATCGTTCTTCCCCTGTACTCACAGGAGGATGGGATGACGAACGGGATCGATGAGCGCGCGCTAGACAGCCTGTCTGTGGCGCCGGACGGCGAACAGGCGAGCAACCAGGAACGCAATCCGCGGCAGGACGCGGGGCAGGACGAAGCCATCAACGCGCGTCTGGAAGAGAATCCGGAAGACCAGGACGCACGGCTCGACGCCGGGCTGGACCAGTCGATGGACGCGAGCGATCCGCTGTCGTCGACGCAGCCGGTCCACAGCCAGGACCCGGCGCCCTCGTCGGGCTATGACGAAGACGCGGAGCGCGCGCGGCATAAGTGACGCGGGTTGGTTGGTGTAAGGCGCGGCGGTCCCGGAAGGGGCCGCCGGTTTGTATTCGGGACCTCGCCCTACCCACTCCGTCACCCCGGACTCGTTCCGGGGTCCACTCTGCGGCGAGGGGGGTGGTTGGAGCCTCCTGCCTCCCCCCTGTGGCCCGGTGGACCCCGGAACGAGTCCGGGGTGACGGAAGGGAGTGCCGCGCACGATAATTACGCCACGGCGACACAAATCCGCTTTTGCGACGAGCCGCACTCCACCCATCGCAAAGCATGTTGCGATGCAGCGCGTTTCATGATGCTTTTATGACTGCTTCGACCCCCGCCATTCATCGGGTTGTTAACCAACCTGTGGCAAGGTCGGGCGATTGGTAAGGCATGGGGCGGGGTAGACGGATCATGGGTGCCAAGAGAGCCGAAGGCGCGATGACGCTGGCTGAAATGAAGGAATTCGCGAGCTTTCCGGCCGCGACGCAGCGCTACATCCGGCGCAGTCTCGATATCGGGCTGGACCGAGACGACGCCATGGCGCGCTGGTCGCGCGATGTGGTCGAGGCGGCGAGCATCCGGGCGCAGGCGCGGCTGTACCGCGGGCTGCCGGCGCTGCGCCAGATGGTGCCCGACGATGCCGATCTTGCACTCGTCGAACCGTTCCTCGCGCCGCTGGTGACGCTGGCCGGGTTCGACCTGGGGCAGGGGCGGCTGACCAGCTTCTCGGCGTTTCGGTTCCTCTACGAGCGGCTGATCGGCGCCGAAGCGCGGCCGTGGCTGCCCAGCGCCTTCTGCGCGGCGGCGGCGCTGCCGCACCTCCATCCCGAATTGCGGCGCAAGCTGCTCCAGTCGATCAGCGAGGCGGCGGCGACCGCATCGGGCTGGTCGAACCGGCAGCCGGCGTTCTTCCCGCATTGGGTGGAAAAGGTCGACAACGGCTCCGCCGCGCTGCCGCACTGAGGGCCGGTAACGGCCTCAGCGGCAGGCACGCCAGCCCATCGCGCCGCGATCCGCTTGGTCCAGATGCAGGTGATCGCGGTGCGCGGCGTTATAGTCGGGGGACAGCGTCGTCGCGAACAGCCGGCACGCCCCGTCGCGTACCTCGCGCAGGAAGGCGGCCTTGTCCCCCGATCCCGTCCAGTCGCCGACGACGGTGATCCGCCGGCCATCGGCGAGCCGGAAGCCGGCGATATCGACCGCATCGGCAGTGGCATGTTCGCTCCACGTGCCCGTGTCGCGCCCATAGATGCGGCGGCAGGAATAGCTGCCGAAATGATCGATGGCGGTGACCCGGCTGCCGAAATGGCGCTGTGCCGCGGGCTGCACCACCTGCCATTCCCACACCGACAGTGCCGCGGCGACCGGGCAGGCGATGCCCAGGCTTGCCGGGCGAAACCCGATCTGCCGCGCGCCGCCCGCGGTAAAGCGCACGCCATCGTCATAACCGCATTGCGCGCCGTCGCGCCGCGGTGGCAGGGCGGTGTAGCGGACGCCCGCCGCGTCCAGCTTGGCGCGGCACTGCGGGAAGTCGCGCCCCAGCGCGGCGAGCTTCGCCCCGGTGAACATCCCGATCGGCGCCCCCAAATCGAGCGGCGTCCACGGCAGGTCCTGCGGCCGGCCGCGCGCCATGCCCCAGAGCAGCAGCGCCACCGTGCCGATCACCGCAATTGCGGCGATCCAGCCGATCGTACGGCGGAGGGCGCGCTGGGCGCTCACCCGCGCCGCACCGCCTCGATCGGTTCGGCGGTGACGGGATAGCCGCTATCCTCGGGCAGGCAGAGGTGCGGTACGCCGTCGCGCACTTCCATATGCGGCGTGATCGTCCGCACCGGATAGGCGCGGGCATTCGCCACGGCGGCATCGAAGCTGTCGAATTGCGCCAGGCGTTCGAGGTTGCGACGCGTCGGGAAGATGATCGCGGCATCCCCTCTGTCCGCTGCTGCCAGCATGTCCGCCGCGGTCGTCCAGAGCAGGCGCACCGTTTCGGTGGCGTCCACCGTCGGCGCGGCATCGTCCGGCGCGCGGGCGAGGAAGAAGAGCGTGTCGAAAATACGGATGCCGGGATGGTCGGGCAGCCAGCGCGCGAACGGCACCAGCGCCGCGAGGTCGAGCGTCAGGCTTGCCGCGTGCAATATGTCCGCAAACGCCTCGCCCGCGTTGAGCCCCGCGCGCATCGCCGCGAGCCGTTCGGCCGATGGCGCCGGCGTGACGCCCACCGCGACGCCCGCCTCCTCGATCGTCTCGCGGATCGCCGCAATTCGGGCGGCGGCATCCGCGCCCCCGCCGATCAGCGTCGCGAGCGCGTGGTCGCCCGGATCGATGCGCCCGCCTGGAAACACCATCGCGCCGCCGGCAAAGGCCATCGCCCGCGCGCGTTCGGTCATCAGCACCTCAGGCGGCGCCTCCGCCCGTTCGCGAAACAGCACCAGGGTAGCGGCGGGAATGGGAGTGTCGGCCATCGCGCATCCTAACGCGTCATGCGTGCGATGGGAGCCGGCGATCGTAGGAAAGCAAGAAACGGGGTGGTGGTGGAGCTGAGGGGAATCGAACCCCTGACCTCTGCAGTGCGATTGCAGCGCTCTCCCATCTGAGCTACAGCCCCGCACCCCGGGCCCGGGTCGTGCCCGGGAGCGCTGCCCTTAGCCGCCCCATTCGGGCGATGCAACAACGGCGATACATCTCCCCACAAAAAATGCGGTCGATCCCGCCTGCGGCAGCCCGTTCGTCCGGCGCGACGCAAAGTTGTTCCGCAGGTTTAATGACAGGAACGAAGCTCTCCCTTGATGCTTGTTAGGTCCGGAGCAGGCGCACGCGACACGATGTGCCCACCCCGCAGGATGTTTGCTTTCAAGGAGACGATCATGGGCTACGACCGCTATCCCGGCGCCAGTTTTTCCGGTGGTGACGATTACACCCGGGACTATGGCTCAGGCCGCGACTACACCTATTCGAGCGCACGCGATTACGAATCCGCAGGCATGATGGGTAACCGCGATCGCCAATACAGCGATGATCGTCCCTATGGCGGCCGCGACTATGGCAACCAGCGCTATGGCCAGCGCGATCAGCAGTCGCGCTACGAAACCGGCCGCAGCGGTGGCGGCTATGGCATGCAGACCGACCGCTACGGCGAGCGTGGCCGCTATGGCGCGGATGCGAACCGCGGCTATTCCAGCGAATATCACGGCAGCTATGGTTCGGGCGGCCGCCGGTTCGAAGACTTCGGTGCCTCGAAGCATGCCGACGACGACAATTATCGCGACCGGTATAGCCGCGACTATCGTGGCGACCGCGGCGATCGTGGTCAGCAGGCCTATGGCCGCTCGCAGCAGCAGGGCTATGGCCGTCAGCCGCAGGGCTATGACTATGAAGAGCGCGGGTTCTTCGCACGCGCCGGGGACGAGGTTCGCTCGTGGTTCGGTGACGAGGAAGCGGAGCGTCGCCGCGAATATGATTCGCGCATGGACGAGCGTTCCTATGGCGCGCAGGACGACGATTACCACAGCTGGCGCCGTGGTCAGATCGAGGCGCTGGACCGCGACTATCACGAATATCGCCAGGAAAACCGCACCAAGTTCAGCAATGAATTCAGTGCGTGGCGCACCGGCCGTCAGGGCCAGCGCGACCTGCTGAACAAGGTCGATGAGCATATGGACGTCGTCGGCTCGGATGGTGAGCATGTCGGTACGGTCGACAAGGTGCGCGGCGATCGCATCATCCTGACCAAGAACGATCCCGCTGCCGGTGGTCATCACCACTCGATCCCGTCGAGCTGGCTCGACTCGGTCGACGGCAAGGTGACGCTGCGCAAGACCGCCAGCGAGGCGAAGGCCGCGTGGCGCGACGAAGAGCGCAACGGCGCGATGTTTGGTGACGATCGCGACCGCGACCAGAACCGCACGACCAATCCGTATGGCGGCCAGTCGACCGGCTCGACCAGCACCACGACGTCCAGCGCAACGACCACCGGCACGACGGGAACGAGCGGTTCCGCCGATGCCGATGGCAAGACGCTCAATCGGAGCTTCTCGGGCACCTATTGATCCCGAGCGGTAACGACGGAAAAGGCCCGGGAGCGATCCCGGGCCTTTTTGCGTTGCATATTGAAACCTGTTGCGCCAGATCATGCTGAGATTCTTGCAGGAGAGACATGATGGCCCGTGCCTGGACGCTGACCTCACGCCCCCAGGGGCTGCCGACGATGGACAATTTCGCGCTGGTCGATCTGCCCGCGCGTGACCTGAACGATGGCGAGGTACGCATCGCCAATACGTGGCTGTCGGTCGACCCGTACATGCGCGGCCGGATGAACGACGTGAAGAGCTACACGCCGCCGTTCGAACTCGACCAGCCGATGCAGGGCGGCGCGATCGGCACCGTCGTCGAAAGCCGGTCCGACCGGTTCAAGCAGGGCGATACCGTCCAGCATTTCGCCGGCTGGCGGGACGAAGCGATCCTGCCTGCCGATCAGGTGCAGGCGCTGCCCCAGCTCGACGTCGATCCGCAGGCGTTTCTCGGCCAGCTCGGCATGCCCGGCATGACCGCCTATTTCGGCCTGCTGGAGGTCGCGGGCGCGAAGGAAGGCGACACCGTCTTCGTCTCGGCAGCGGCGGGTGCGGTCGGGTCCACCGTGGTGCAGATCGCCAAGGCCAAGGGCTGCCACGTCATCGGTTCGGCCGGCGGCGCCGACAAGTGCGCCTGGGTCCAGTCGCTCGGCGCCGATGCGGTGATCGACTATAAGGGCGGCACGCCGGTGGTGAAGGCGCTGGGCGAGGTCGCGCGCAACGGCATCGACGTCTATTTTGACAATGTCGGCGGCGACCATCTCGACGCCGCTTTGGCGCACGGCAACCTGCACGCCCGCTTCGCGATCTGCGGCATGATCGACGTGTACAACAGCGCCAAGCCGACCGAGCTGCGCTATCTAGCGCGCCTCATCGGCATGCGGATGCGCATCCAGGGCTTCATCGTCAGCGATTACATGGACCGCGCGGGCGAATTCTACCGCGACATGGGCGGCTGGCTGAAGGACGGCAAGCTCAAGCGCAACGAGACGGTGTTCGACGGTCTGGAATCGACCCCCGACGCCTTCCTCGGCCTGTTCTCGGGCGGCAACACCGGCAAGATGCTGGTGCGGGTTTAATCCACCCGACGATACAGCTGGTCGACCCGTTCCGAGAGCGCGAACTGGTCGACCAGTCGATAATGGCGCGCGAGCTGCCGCATCACGAAGCCGCGTGCCTCTATGTCCGTGGCTTCGGGATCGACGCTGCTGATGACGACATAGGCTGGGCGGGCGGCCATGACGCGGGCGAGCTCGGCATGCGGATCGATGCCCAGCGTGCGGCTGTCGCCCATTTCGCTGAGGAAGGTCGTGAAGTTGTATGCGGTCGGCACGCAGGCGTCGGTCAGCTGGTAGAGAATGGGATCGCCCTGAAAGACGAACAGGCAGCCATCCGGTGCCCGGCCAATCGTCGCGGCGAGGCGGTAGGCTCCGCGGCCGTCGCCGCGCGTGCCGCGCAGCACGATGGTATTGACCAGCACATAGCACAAGCCGACCGCCAGCACGGGCACAGCGACGGGGACGGAACGGCGCAGCGCTTGGATCGGCCGCCCGAGTACCGGCGCGGCGAGCACGGCCAGCGGAACGACCAGCGGCAGGGCGTAATGGTCGAAATAGGTGCCGAACAGCAGCAGTCCGGCGATCGCCGCCCCAGCCCAGCCGATCAGCAGGCGTCCCGCCGGCCTCAGACGCGCGACGCCGGTCACGCCAAGTCCCGCGACGATCAGCAGCGGCAGCAGGTGGAGCGCGATCATCGCCAGCCGCTCCGCCATCAGCGCACTCTCCGGCGCCTTGCGCAGGAATACCGACTGGAAATTGGCGAAGACCAGCGCGTCGACCTCGCCCACATGCCAGTAGAGCGCGAACACCGCTGCGGTCGGCAGCAGCGCCAGCACGCACCACAGAAGCGCCCAGCCCACGATCCACAACACCGGCAGTCTGCGGGCCGCGACCAGCAGCGCGACGCCGAAATAGACGCCTTCGAACAACACCGAATATTTGATCTGCAGCGCTACGCCGAACAGCACCATCGCCAGCGCGGCGAATCCGGCCGCCATGCGATCGAACGCGGGCCGTTCGTAGACGCGGACCACGGCCCAGGCCGCCAGCGCGACCGGCAGATTGTAAAAGACCGGGCTCTGCCCGCCATCGCCACCGTTGACCGACAGATAGACGAGATAGGCGATCCCGGCGAACAGCGGTCCCCAGCCGTCCGCGATCCGGCATGCCAGCCGCTGCACGACCCACGCCGTCGCTGCCGCGCACAGCGTCGCGGCAAGCTGATAGGCGATCACCGCATCGCCACCGAACATCCGGGTCGCCGCATAGACCAGAAACAGGCCGAACGGCTTGCGATCCCAGAAATCGACGAAGGGCAGACCGCGCCCCTGCCACAGCCGGTCGCCGACCAGCAGGTAGAATTGCTCGTCGATATGAACCACTGGATTGCCGAACTGCCACGCCCGGATGGCGAGGGCGACGGCAAGCAGGATGGCGGCGGTCGCTGGTGGGGATCGCAGGGAGGAAGGCAGCGTCATGAACCGCCACCCTCGCAAGGGGGCACCGCGGCGTCCAGTCTTCGTCGCGCCACCCCCTCGGCAAGCGTCCGTCGCGCCCTATATTGGCGGCGATGACTGTCAGTCCCGTCGCCGCATGACCGCGCTCACCGCTCGCATGGTGGAGGGCGTGCGCGCCATTCCGGCCGCGCAATGGGACGCGTGCGCCGGCACCGCCAATCCCTTCGTGTCCCACGCGTTCCTCGCCGCGCTGGAGGAATCGGGCAGCGTCGGCGGGCGCTCCGGCTGGCAGCCTGTGCCGATCGTGGTCGATGGGGCGGACGGCGCGCCGGCCGCGATCGCGCCGGCCTATGCCAAGAGCCACAGCCAGGGCGAATATGTCTTCGACCACGCCTGGGCGGATGCGTGGGAGCGGGCGGGCGGCGCCTATTACCCCAAATTGCAGGTCGCCGCGCCGTTCAGCCCGGTGCCGGGGCCGCGCCTGCTGTTGCGCGATCCCGCCGCCGCGCCCGCGCTGATCGGCGCGCTGGAGGCGGTGACCGAGCAGAACGGCCTGTCCTCCGCGCACGCCACCTTTGTCGCGCCCGATCAGGTGGCGGCGTTCGAGGCGGCGGGCTGGCTGATCCGCGAAGGCACGCAATTCCATTGGGCGAATCAGGGCTACGCCAGCTTCGACGATTTCCTGGGGCAACTCGCCAGCCGCAAGCGCAAGGCGATCCGCAAGGAGCGCGCGGCGGCGGTCGAGGGCCTCACCATCCGCCACCTAACCGGGGCGGAGATCGGCGAGGCGGAATGGGATGCCTTCTGGACCTTCTACCAGGACACCGGCAGCCGCAAATGGGGCCGGCCTTATCTGACGCGCAGCTTCTTCCCCTTGCTGGGCGAGGCGATGGGGGATCGCGTGCTGCTGATCCTTGCGATGCGCGACGGCGAGCCCATCGCGGGCGCGCTCAACCTGATCGGCGCGGATACGCTGTACGGCCGCTATTGGGGCTGCACCGAGGACGTGCCCTTCCTCCATTTCGAACTCTGCTATTATCAGGCGATCGACGCCGCGATCGCGCGCGGGCTGAAGACCGTCGAGGCGGGGGCGCAGGGCGAGCACAAGCTCGCGCGCGGCTATGTGCCGGTGCCGACCTGGTCGGCGCATTATCTGCCCGATGCGGGGTTCCGCCGTGCGGTCGCCGACTTCCTGGTGCGCGAGCGCGCCGCCGTCACCGAAGAGCAGGCGTATCTGGCCGAGCTCGCCCCGTTCAGGAAGGACGGGGGGTAAGCATCACGCGGCGGCGCGGCGGCAGCAGCGCCGGGTCCAGCGTCACGGCCGGCGGCGTGCGATCGTCGATCCGGTAGAGCACGTCCGTGCCGCTGCGCCAGATCGGCGTCAGGCCGGTCAGGAACTCAGGGCCCACGGGCGGCGGGTTGACCAGCCAGACGTAATCGAACGCCTGTCGCGGCAGGAAGGCGAGCGACACCTTCAACGGCCGCCACCATTCGCCGCGGCAGCGCCGGTCGGTGACGAGCTGCGAGGGATCGTGCGCGAAGGCGCCGGCCGGCGTGTAGCGCACGGTCAGCAGCTGCCCGCCCGCCATCGACCATTGGTCGTTGGCATAAGCGAGGCGACGCTCCAGTGCGATGCCGGCGATATGCTCCTCGCGCGAATAGAGCCATTCGTCGTGGCAGGTGCGCCCCACCATGGTCAGCAGCCGCGCGCCCTGCGGCACATGGTCCAGCGCGGTCAGCGTGCGGTCGTATTCCTTGCTGAACTGCCAATAGCTGATCGTCGTCGCCGCCAGCCGCACGCCGAAGAAGGCGAGGCCCAGCGCCGCCAGCGTCGCGGCGCCGCGGAACGACAGGCCGCGCTTCGGCCGCAGCGCGATCAGCAGGATGGCAAGGACGAACGGCGCGAGTCGCATATCGGCATAGGCCGATCCGAACACGATCCGCGGCAGCACCACATAGATGACCGACAGGAACAGCGCGGACAGCAGCAGGTTGCGCGAATATTCGATCCGCTCGTCGCGCACGCCCTTCAGCAGGATGACGAACAGCACGGTGACGGAGGCGAGGTCGAACGCCATCCAGCGATCGCGCAGGGACATGATCACCCAGCCCACCTTCGCGCGCCAGTTGAACCAGTCCATCGTCTTGCCGGTGACATGGTCACCCGAGCGCCACAGCACCATCATCAGGAAGGGCAGCGCGAGCGGCAGGCAGCCGATGCCGGCGCGCACCCAGCTTTCCAGCCAATGGCCGCTCTGGCTGTCCTTGCGCCGGTCGTGCTGGCGGATCATCTCGGCCGAGAAGGCGAGGATGCCGAGCACGCCCCAGCCGAAGGTGTGGCAGATCCACAAGGCGCACGACAGCGGCACGAACAGCACCGCGCGCAGCCGCACCTTGCCCAGCCGCCCCATGCGCAGCCACAACGCGAACAGGTTGAGCGCCAGCGCCATCGACAGCGCGAAGTTCACGAAGCCGAACTGGAAGGGGTAGCAATAGGCGAGGGGGAGGGCGAACAGCGCGGTCGCCGGGATGCGCCCATGCACCTCGCGCGCGATCCACAGCAGGCCCGACACGGTGAGCGCCGGGATCGCCATCACGATCAGCTTGACCGCCAGTTCGAGGCCGAAGATCGGCGCGAGTGGCTCGATGAGCAGATCGACGCCCAGATTGCCGATCATCGACCATTGGAAATTATACCAGTCGTACAACCAGCGATGCGCGCCATCGTCCAGCTGGACGCGATAGCGGCCCATATGGCCGGGCAGATCGACCAGCGGCGGGATCGTCGGCCACACGAGCGGGATCATCGTCGCGATCACCACCGCCACGACGAATGTTCGCGTTTGCCACCAGTGCAGCCTAGGCCCCTGCATCGCGCCGCCTTAGGGGCTACGGGGTGGCCACGACAAGCATTGTCGCAAAAAGTTCCCGCGCGTGTGCGATGAAGCGAGGATTTTGTTGATCTACGTGGGGGGCGCGGGCCTTTCTCCGTCACCCCGGCCCCGAGCCGGGGTCCCGCTTCTTTCCTCCGCTAAACTTGAAAAAGCGGGACCCCGGGTCAAGCCCGGGGTGACGAGAGGGGAGGGCACGCGCCTCGCCCCACCTATACCGTCACCCCGGACTTGGTCCGGGGTCCACTTCGCGGCGAGGGGGGGGGCAGAGGTTCGAGCCGTGCCCGTGTGGCCCGGTGGACCCCGGGTCAAGCCCGGGGTGACGGGGGGTGCGTGGCGAACGCCCACTCCCAACCGTCATTCCCGCGAAGGCGGGAATCCAGACGCGCTACCGGTGCGGCACAATCGCAACCGTCAGAGGTTCTGGATTCCCGCCTGCGCGGGAATGACGACGAGCGACGGTTTACGCGTCCCGCCGCCCCAGCAGGCGCAGCCGCAGCGCGTTGAGCTTGATGAAGCCGGCCGCGTCGCGCTGGTCGTAGGCGCCCTGATCGTCCTCGAACGTCACGACCTTTTCCGAATAGAGCGAATTGGGCGACTTGCGGCCGACGATATAGACGCCGCCCTTGTACAGCTTCAGCCGCACGGTGCCGCTCACCTTCGCCTGGCTGTGGTCGATCGCCGCCTGCAGCATCTCGCGCTCGGGCGAGAACCAGAAGCCGTTGTAGATCAGTTCGGCATAGCGCGGCGCGAGTTCGTCCTTCAGATGCGCCGCGCCGCGATCCAGCGTGATCTGCTCGATGCCGCGGTGGGCGAGGTGATAGATGGTGCCGCCCGGCGTTTCATACATGCCGCGGCTCTTCATGCCGACGAAGCGGTTCTCGACCAGGTCGAGCCGGCCGATGCCGTGACGACGGCCCAGCTCGTTGAGCTTGGTCAGCAGCGTCGCGGGCGACGTCGCCTCGCCGTTCAGCGCCACGCCGTCGCCGCGCTCGAAATCGATCGTGATATACTCAGGCGCGTCGGGCGCGTCCTCGGGGTTCACGGTGCGCGAATAGACGTAATCGGGCACCTCCTGCCACGGATCCTCGAGCACCTTCCCCTCGGAACTGGTGTGCAGCAGGTTCGCGTCGGTCGAGAAGGGCGATTCGCCGCGCTTGTCCTTGGCGACCGGGATCTGGTGCTGCTCGGCGAACTCGATCAGCTTGGTACGGCTGGTGAGGTCCCACTCGCGCCACGGCGCGATCACCTTGATGTCCGGGTTCAGCGCGTAATAGCCCAGTTCGAAGCGGACCTGGTCGTTGCCCTTGCCGGTCGCGCCGTGGCTAACCGCGTCGGCGCCGACCATCTTCGCGATCTCGATCTGGCGCTTGGCGATCAGCGGGCGTGCGATCGACGTACCGAGCAGGTACAGCCCCTCGTACAGCGCGTTCGAGCGCATCATCGGAAAGACGTAATCGCGCACGAATTCCTCGCGCAGGTCGTCGATGAAGATGTGTTCCGGCTTGACGCCCGCCATCTGCGCCTTCTGGCGCGCCGGCTCCAGCTCCTCGCCCTGGCCCAGGTCGGCGGTGAAGGTGACGACTTCGCAGTTATACGTCTGCTGCAGCCATTTCAGGATCACGCTCGTATCCAGACCGCCCGAATAGGCGAGGACGACGCGGTTGATCTGATCGGTCACGGCACGGGTTCCTTGGACCATGGAATGGATGGCCGCGCCCCTACGGCCCACAGCGCTGCGGTGCAACGTCTGCGTTCACCGCGGGTTTAGGCGCGGCGGCCTACAGGCCCGTTTCGAACATGTATTCCGGAGTTCCCATGATCCGCACCGCACTCGTCATCCTGCCGCTGCTCATCGCCACGCCGGCGCTCGCGGCCGGCAAGGCCGATCCCAAAGCGGCGGCGAAGATCGATCCGCGCATCAAGGCGGATTTCGACAAGACCGACACCAATCACGACGGCTTCATCAGCCGGGCCGAGGTCGACGCTCGCGTCGCGCGCATGGATGTCGGCAAGACGCAGATGCCCGCCGCCAAGGCGAAGGCGATGGCCGATGCGTGGTTCAACACCGCCGATGCCAATCATGACGGCAAGGTGTCGCCCGCCGAGATGCAGGGCCTCTTCCGCGCGATCGCCTCGCGCTACGACCTTAACCACGACGGCGTCATCAGCCTCGACGAACGCGCCGCCGCCCGCGCCGCGGTGATGGGCGGCCCCGCCAAGGCGCTGCCGCAGGGGCGGTGAGCGCGCGCATAGGTCGCCCCAATCCCATCCGTCACCCCGGCCTTGAGCCGGGGTCCCGCTTCTTCTTCGCCGCCGGATACAGCGGGACCCCGGCTCAAGGCCGGGGTGACGGGAGGGGGGCATGACCGCAAACCCCGCCGAATCCGTCATTCCCGCGAAGGCGGGAATCCATAACCCCTGACGTCTCGGCAAGAGGCGCGACGGTAGCGCGTCTGGATTCCCGCCTGCGCGGGAATGACGAACGTGGAAGGCGTTACCGCCCCCTGAGCGCCCGCTCGCCTTCGACCATATAATCCCGCACGATCGGCAGCTCCGTCCGGCTGCGGCTGAACTGGATCTGGAAATTGCACAGGCCGCCATTTTCGAACGCCATCGCGGCGCCGGCGAGGTAGAAGGTCCACATCCGGTAGAAGCGCTCGTCGTACAGCGCGACGATCGCATCGCGCGCCTTCAGCGTGCGCGCATACCATTCGTGCAGCGTATAGGCATAGTGCAGCCGCAGCACCTCGACGTCGGTGAGGAACATCGACAGCCCCTCGAACGCCGCGATCGTTTCCGACAGCGCCGGGTTGTAACCGCCGGGGAAGATGTACTTGGTGGTCCAGTCGTCGGTGACGCTCGGCGGCCCGAACCGGCCGATCGTATGCACCAGCGCAACGCCGTCGTCGGTCAGCAGGTCGCGGCACTTGCGGAAGTACGTCTTGTACTGGGGTGGCCCGACATGTTCGAACATGCCGACCGACACGATCCGGTCGAACCGGCCCTCGACGCGCCGGTAATCGATCAGCTCGAACTTGACCTTGTCGGCCACGCCCGCCGCCGCGGCCCGCTCGCGGGCGATCTTCAGCTGTTCCTCGGACAAGGTGACGCCCAGCACCTCCACGCCGAAATGCGTGTTGAGGTACAGCGCCATCCCGCCCCAGCCGCAGCCGATGTCGAGCACGCGCATCCCCGGCCGCAGCGCCAGCTTGGCGGCGATATGCGCCAGCTTGTCGCTCTGCGCCTGCTCCAGGCTGTTGTCGGGATCGGTGTAATAGGCGCAGCTATATTGTTTGTCGGCGTCGAGGAACAGGTCGTACAATCGCGCCGACAGGTCGTAATGGTGCGCGACATTCTGCTTCGATCGCCGCTCCATGTTGATCCGGTCGAGCCGGTGCTTCACCGCGCCGAGGCCCCGCACAAAGGCGGAGGGTTGCAAGGCGTTCTGCCCGCGCTCCCAGGGGGAATTGCCGGTCATCAGCTTGACCAGCCCCATGATGTCGTCGCCGTCGACGGTCAGCCGCCCGTCCATGTACATTTCGCCCGCGGCGAGCGCGGGGTTGCGGATGATGCGGCCGGCGACGCCCGAATCGGCGAAGCGGATGGTGATGTGCCCGAACGCCGGGTCGGGCGTTCCGAAGGTCGCGGGGGCCTTTCCGGGCCGGTGGAGGGTGAGTTGGCCACGCTTGACGGCGCGGCTGAGGAACATGTCGATCAGCGCCATAAGGAAGCTACTATGCCCTAGATGCCGGCATACCAATCGTAATCGACATTGTCCTCCCAATAGCCGCCTTTGCCTTTGCCTATGCTCTTGAGATCGCTGACCGCGGTGATTCCGGTCACGTATTTGGCGTGCTTGTAACCCAGCTGCCGCTCGACGCGCAGCCGCACCGGCGCGCCGTGCGGCACGGTCAGTCGCGCTCCGTTCATCTTCAGCGCCAGGATCGTTTGGGGGTGGAAGGCGTCGATCGTGTCGATCGATTCGTAATAAGGCTCGCCATTGTACAGATCGGCGCAGGTGAACACGACGTAGCGCGCGCTCTGGCGCATCCCCGCCGCCTTCAGCACCGTGCCCAGCATCGGCCCCTGCCACTGGCCGATCGCGCTCCACCCCTCGACGCAATCGTGGCGCGTGATCTGCGAGCGTGACGGCATCGACGCGAGCTGTGCGAGGCTCAAAGATAGCGGCCGGTCGACCAATCCGCCCACCTGCAACCGATAGCTCGCGAACCCGTCCGCCACCATCGCCGCATAGGCCGGCGTCCCCGGATCGCGCGTGCCGTTGGCGCGGAACACCGGCGACATCTGATCGCGCGTGAACTCGGGCGCCAGCGCCCCCCGGTTCATCAGCGCGCGCTGCAGCCCCTTGTGCATGTCCTCGCCCGCAAACAGGATTTTGCGCGCCTGCGGGTTCGCCACGACCTTGTCGCACCCGGCGAGCAGCAGCCCCGCCGATCCGACGATCAGGTTGCGTCGTGCTAGAATCATTCCGGCACCCGCCATTTACCGGTCAGCATCGATCGCACCTCGTTCCACGCGCCCGCCAAGATCACGAGCACCAGATGCACGATGATGAACCCGCCGATCAGGCTCGCCGCGATGAAGTGGATCGAGCGCGCCGACTGCCGCCCGCCGAACACATCGAGCAGCCACGGCCATGCCGCATCCATCCCCGGCGACAGCGCGAGACCGGTAAAGATCATCACCGGCAACGCGACGAACAGGACGAGAATGTAGCTCCATTTCTGCAAGCTGTTGTACGCCTTGGGATCGTCCGCATCGTGGAAGCGGAAGTTCCAGTGATCGCGCACGTCCGCCGCCAGATGCGCGGCGCTCACGTCCTTGCGGGTCAGCTTCAACCGCGCGAAATGCCGGTTGAGCAGGCTTACGATCATGAACGCCAGCAGGCCGAAGGCGAAGACCAAGGCAAAGAACAGGTGCCAGCGCCGCGAGATCGCCAGATTGTAGTTCGCCGGAATCGTGATCCACGCCGGAAAGCGTGGCAGTTGCGCCCAGGCATGGTCGAAATTCGCGCCGTAGCGCCCCCAATACAGCCGCGGATGGGCGTTGGAGATGCCGAGCCCGCTGCCCAGCAGGATGAACACGGACACCGCATTCACCCAATGCCACAGCCGCGTCGCGAGCGCGTGGCGCAAGATCGTCGTTCCGGGCGTTTGCGCAGCCATATCATCCGTGTAGCAGGGGCAGCACCATGACGACTAGCTGGCATTTCTACGAACCCGCGAACGGCCATGGCTTGGCCCACGACCCCCTCAACGCGATCGTCGCGCCGCGCCCGATCGGCTGGATCGGCAGCGTTTCGGCGGACGGGGTGCCCAACCTCGCGCCCTACAGCTTCTTTAACCTGCTCAATTACCGGCCGCCGCTGATCGGCTTTTCGTCGATGGGGTGGAAAGACAGCGTCGCCAATATCGACGCGACGGGCGAGTTCGTCTGGAACCTCGCGACGCGCGACTTGGCCGAGGCGATGAATGCGACCTCGGCCGGTGTCGGGCCGGAGGTCGACGAGCACGCCCTCGCCGGGCTGGAGACCGCGCCCTCGCGCCTCGTCGCGCCGCCGCGCGTCGTGGCCAGCCCGGTCGCGTTCGAATGCAAGCTCACCCAGATCGTCCGCCTGCAGACCAAGGAGGGGCGCGAACTCGACCAATATCTGGTGATCGGCGAAGCGGTCGGCATCCACATCGACACCGCGCTGCTCGACGACGGCGTCTACCAGACCGCCCGCGCCCGCCCGATCCTGCGCGGCGGCGGACCGGCGGACTATTTCGAGATCACCGAGGCCAATCGCTTCGCCATGCGCCGGCCGGGGTAGGGGCGACGCTCTTCCCAAGCGCACCGCCACGGCTTACGCACGCACGACGAGAGGGGAGAGCCGCGAGTTGACCAAGAGCGAACGACGCGAGCCATCCCACACGCTGATCGCCCGCGACCTCGGCATCGCGATCGTCACCGGCCGCTATCCGCCCGGCGGCATCATCCCCGGCGAGGTTGATCTCGCCGCGCAGCGCGGTATCTCGCGCAGCGTCGTGCGCGAGGCGCTGCGCATGCTGTCGGCCAAGGGCCTCGTCGAAAGCCGGCCCAAGGCCGGCACGCGGGTGCGCGAGCGCGCGCAGTGGAACCTGCTCGATCCCGACCTGCTCGCCTGGATGTTCGAAGGCGAACCGCCCGCCAGCTTCGTGCGGAGCCTGTTCCAGCTGCGGATGATCGTCGAACCCGCCGCCGCCGAAATGGCCGCGACCTTCCGCACCGATGAACAGCTCGCGCGGATGGCGGCGGCGCTCGACGGGATGCGGCGTCATGGCCTCGGCACGGCGGAGGGGCAGGCGGCCGACCAGAGCTTCCACAATACGATCCTGGAGGCGACCGACAACGAACTGCTCGTCAGCCTGTCGGGCAGCATCGGCGCCGCGGTGCGCTGGACGACGATCTTCAAGTTTCGCCGCCGCACCAAACCGCGCGATTCGATGCCGCAGCACCACCGCCTGTACGAAGCGATCCGCGCCCGCGACACCGTATCGGCCCGCGCCGCGACGCTCGTGCTGCTGGAACAGGCGCACGAGGACACGGAACGCTCGCTGCTGGAGTGAGGGGCCGTTTCGTCCTCCCGCCGAATGTCGGGATCACGAATGAGGAATGGGGCACCCTTCCCCAACCGTCATTCCCGCGAAGGCGGGAATCCAGACGCGCTGCCGTTCCGGCTCCATCAGCAGCGGTAGCGGTTATGGATTCCCGCCTTCGCGGGAATGACGGGGTGGGGATCTGCCGCCGCACCATTAACGGCCGGCATCCTGCCGCGGTTATGGAGGAAGAGGCGCCCGACCCCCATTCGTCATCCCGACGAACGTCGGGATCCATGGACGCGGTGGGCTATCGTAGGCGCATAACCATGAGCCGAGCGGGTCCATGGATCCCGGCGTCCGCCGGGATGACGGGACGAGAGGGCGCACGGTCTGTACCCCCAGAATCGTCATTCCCGCGGAGGCGGGAATCCAGACGCGCTACCGTCTCGATGCCATCACCAGCGGTAGCGGTTATGGATTCCCGCCTTCGCGGGAATGACGGTGGGGTGGGGGCGCGTGCATCAAAAGGGAGCGCCCCCCACCATCAATGGTTATCGCGCGGCAGGCCCATCGTTTGCGCGATGCGTTGGTACTTTTCCGCGCCTTCCAGAATCGCACCGGTGTTCATCTGGCCGACGACCGCGCGCTGGATTTCCTGCCACGGCGTTTGTGACGCGGGATAGGCATAGCCCCCCGCCGCCTCCAGCGCGCGGCGACGCTCCATCAGCTCCGCGTCCGAAATCAGCACGTCGGCGCTGCCGGTGTTGAGGTCGATCCGCACCCGGTCGCCCGTCTTCAGCAGCGCGAGGCCCCCCATCGCCGCCGCTTCGGGCGAGGCGTTGAGGATTGATGGCGATCCGCTCGTCCCCGATTGGCGGCCGTCGCCGATGCACGGCAGCGCATGCACGCCCTCGGTGATCAGATACGCCGGCGGCCGCATGTTCACGACCTCGGCAGCGCCCGGATAGCCGATCGGCCCGGCGCCGCGCATAAACAGCAGTGTCTCCGGCGTGATGCCGGTGGCGGGATCGTCGATCCGGTGGTGGTAATCCTCCGGCCCGTCGAACACGACCGCCGGTCCTTCGAAGGCATTGGGATCGTCGGGGTTGGAGAGGTAGCGGTCGCGGAACTCCTTCGAGATCACGCTGGTCTTCATCACCGCCGCGTCGAACAGATTGCCCGACAGCACGATGAAGCCCGCGTTCTTGACCAAAGGCTGGTCGAACGGGCGGATGACCTTCTCGTCCTCGATCGCGACGCCGCGGCAATTGTCGCCCATCGTCCTGCCGTTGACGGTCAGTGCGCCTTCGTCGATGAGGCCCTGGCCGATCAGCTGGTTGACCACCGCGGGGACGCCACCGGCGCGATAATAATCCTCGCCCAGATATTCGCCCGCCGGCTGCAGGTTGACGAGCAGCGGTACCTTGTGCCCCTCCGTCTCCCAATCCTTGATCGGCAAATCGACGCCGATATGGCGCGCGATCGCGGCCAAATGGATCGGCGCGTTGGTCGATCCGCCGATCGCCGAATTGACGCGGATCGCGTTGTGGAAGGCCTCCTTGGTCAGCACGTCGGACGGCTTCAGGTCCTCCGCCACCATTGCGACGATGCGCTTGCCGGTCAGGTATGCGACCTCCTGCCGGTCGCGATACGGCGCGGGGATCGCCGCCGAACCGGGCAGGCTCATGCCGAGCGCCTCGCACAGCGAATTCATCGTCGTCGCCGTGCCCATCGTGTTGCAATAGCCCGTCGACGGCGCCGAGCTGGCGACGAGGCGGATGAACTCGGCATCGTCGATCTCGCCCGCCGCCAGCATCTGCCGCGCCTTCCACACGATCGTGCCCGATCCGGTGCGCTCGCCCTTGTGCCAGCCGTTCAGCATCGGCCCCACGGACAAAGCGATTGCCGGGATGTTCACCGTCGCCGCGCCCATCAGCATGGCGGGCGTCGTCTTGTCGCAGCCGATCGTCAGCACCACGCCGTCCAGCGGATAGCCGTACAGCGTCTCGACCAGGCCGAGATAGGCGAGGTTGCGGTCAAGCCCCGCGGTCGGGCGCTTGCCCGTCTCTTGGATCGGATGGACGGGGAATTCCAGAACGATGCCGCCCGCCTCGCGCACGCCCTCGCGCACCCGCTCCGCCAGCACCAGATGGTGGCGGTTGCAGGGGCTAAGGTCGCTGCCCGTCTGCGCGATGCCGATGATCGGCTTGCCCGAGCGCAGCTCGTCCAGGCTGAGGCCGAAGTTCAGATAGCGCTCCAGATACAGCGCCGTCATGTCGATATTGTCCGGATTGTCGAACCAGGCGCGGGACCGCAGGGCGCTGGGGCGTTTGGGCGTGTCGGTGGTCATAAAAGCTCCGGTCAGCGCGCCACGGAGACGCGATAGATCATCTGATGGTGGTACGGCTTGCCCGGATCGACGCGCGCCGATCCGAACGCGGGCTGGTTGGGCGTGTCCGGAAAGGTCTGCGGCTCCAGCGCGAAGCCATCGCCCATGCGATAGACGTGGCCCTGCTTCCCCACGAACGTCCCGTCGAGGAAGTTGCCCGAATAGAATTGTACGCCCGGTTCGGTCGACAGCACTTCGAGCACGCGGCCGGATACCGGATCCTCCACCCGCGCGGCGAGCTTGGGCTGCGCGGTGCGGCCGGCATCGAGCACGAAATTATGATCGTAGCCGCGCCCGATGACGATCTGCGGATCGCGGCCGTCGCGGATGCTCTGGCCGATGGCGCGCGGCTTGGTGAAGTCAAACACGCTGCCCGCCACCGGTTTCAGTTCGCCCGTCGGGATCAGCGCCGCGTTGACCGGTGTGTAGCGCGCGGCGGGGATCGTCATCCGCTGGGCGTAGATGCCGCCCGCCGATCCCTCGCCCGCCAGATCGAACAGCGCATGGTTGGTCAAATTGACGATCGTCGGCGCGTCGGTCGTCGCGGTGAAATCGATCGTCAGCGCGCCCGCGTCGTCCAGCGCATAGGTCACTTCGACGTCGAGTTTGCCCGGATAGCCCTGGTCGCCCGCAGGGCTGGTCAGCGCCATCGTCACGCTCGCGCGGGGGCCGCTCGGCGTGACCGACACGATCCGCCACACCGCCTTGTCGAAGCCGGTGGTGCCGCCGTGGAGCGAGTTGGTCTTGTCGTTGAGCGGCAGCTGATACGTCTTGCCGTCCAGCGTGAAGCGACCGCCCGCGATCCGGTTGGCGTAGCGGCCGACGGTCTGGCCCCAGAAATTGGGCTGCGTGACATAAGCGGCGGCGGTGTCATGGCCCAGCGTGATGTCCGCGAGCCTGCCGTTGCGGTCCGGCGCCTCGAACGCCTGCAACGTCGCGCCCAGCGTCATCACCCGCGCGCGCACGCCATTCGCTCCGGTCAGCGTCACCGCCTCGATCCGGGTGCCGTCGGGCAATCGGCCGAAATCGGCGCGCGTCGCGGTCGCGGCGCAGGCGGCATCGGCCGACGCGATCGTCAATATCCCCGCACAGGCCATCTGGAACGCGAAACCCACTTTCATGTTGCGCCTCTCCCCGTTCGTCCCCGGCATTGACCCGGTGGTTCTTCGCTATATAGTCAGACAAATAGCCGGGGCGCAAGGCAGCCTGTGGTAGCGATACAAATAGGGGAGAGGACATGGCTGGACCGATGATGGCACCACCGCCCGCGGCCGCAGGCGGCGGCGTGGCGGGTGGACGCAAGGCGGGGGTCGCGCTCGCGCTCGTCTATGTGACGACGTTGTTCTTCATCTGGGCGTTCGTGACGAACCTGATCGACCCGCTCGTGAAGAGCATGAAGGTCATCTACACGCTCAGCGACTTCGAAACGCAGCTCAACCAGTTCGCCTTCTTCATCGCTTATGGCGTCATGTCGATTCCGTCGGCCTGGTATCTGTCGCGCCGCGGCTACGCCAATTCGATCGTTCTCGGCCTGCTGGGCGTCGTCGCCGGCTGTCTCGTCGCCTGGTCGACCGCCTGGTCGAACAGCTTCGTCACCGTGCTGCTCGGGCTGTTCGTCGCCGCGTCGGGCGTCACCTTGCTGCAGGTCGCGGCCAACCCGCTGATCGCGTCGATGGGCGATCCCAAGGGCTCGCACTTCCGCCTCAACCTCAGCCAGGCGTTCAACTCGCTCGGCGCCTATGTCGGCGGCACGTTCGGCGCGGCCTATCTGCTGCGCGGCGACCTGTTCGCCAAGGATGCGGTGCTGACCCCAGCGCTGAAGGCGGACAGCCTGGGCTTCGTCACCCACGTCTATCTGATGATCGCGGTGATCCTCGCGGTCTTCACCGGCCTCGTCTTCTTCGCCAAGCGCACGATCAACGCGCACGCGCCGGCGCTCGCCACCAACGTCGAATCGCCGCTGTCGGCGCTGCGCTCGCGCTGGGCGAACCTCGGCTCGGTCGCCATCTTCCTGTACGTCGGCGCCGAGGTCTGCGTGATTTCGGGCATGATCTTCTTCCTCGAACAGCGCCACATCCTCGACGTGCCGGCGCAGATCGCCGGCTATATCGCGCCGCTGTTCATGCTGCTCGCGATGATCGGCCGCTTCGGCGGCAGCGTGCTGTTGCGCTATGCCAAGGCGACGACGCTGCTGACGCTGGTCGGTGCGGGCGCGTCGATCCTGTGCCTCGTCATCATCGCGACCTATGACATGGCGGCGACGCCGCTCGGCGGCACGATCACCTTGCCCGGCGGCTATGTCGCGCCGCTGACCATGGGCTTCGTCCCCGCGGTTGCGGCGCTGCTGCTCGGCCTGATGAACTCGATCATGTTCCCGACGATCTTCACGCTGACGCTGGAGCGATCGACCGCACCCGCCTCGGCGACGTCGGGGCTGATGTGCATGGCGATCTGTGGCGGTGGCTTCGTGTCGATCCTGTACGGCGCGGTGATCGACGCCTTCGCCGGCTTCGCACCCGACGGCGCACGCTCGCTCGCCTTCGTCGTGCCGCTGGTCTGCTATCTCTACGTCCTCTGGTATGCGCGCGCGGCGCTGAAGGCCCCGACGCACGTCATCGAGGAAAATGTCGAGCCGACCGTCTGAGGCGATGACGCAGGGCATGGCCAACGGCGCGGTGATCGCCATCGACTGGGGCACGACCAACCGGCGCGCCTATCGGATCGAGCCCGATGGCCGCATCGGGGACCGCGTCGAGGGCGGGGCAGGCGTGCTCGGGCTGGCGCCGGGCGACTATGCCCCGGCGCTCGCCGATCTGCGCGCGCGGCTCGGCGACCTGCCGGTGATCGCCGCCGGCATGGTCGGCTCGACGCGCGGATGGCACGAGGCACCCTATGCGGCCGCGCCCGCCGACCTCGCCGCGCTCGCCGCCGCGGCGCTCCGTATCGAACCCCAGCGCGCGACGATCGTCCCCGGCGTCGCGCTGCTGGACGGTCCGCGCGCCGACGTGATGCGCGGCGAAGAGGTGCAGGTGCTGGGCGCGATCGCCGCCGGCCTCGCACCCGCCGACGCGCTGTTCTGCCAGCCCGGCACGCATAACAAATGGGTCGCGACCGACGGCGGCCGCATTACCGACATTGCCACGGTGATGACCGGCGAACTGTTCGCGCTGCTGAAAAGCCACGGCATTCTCGCCGGCATGCTCGATGGCGCGGTGGCGGACGGGCCGGCCTTCCGCGACGGCATCGCGCGCGGCGCAGGGGCATGCGACCTCGGTGCTGCGCTATTCGAGGTGCGCAGCGGCGTGCTGCTCGGCCGCCGGACGGCGGAGGAGGCCGCGGCCTATGCCAGCGGCGTGCTGATCGGCAACGACGTCGGCGCCCGTGATGTGGCCGGCCGCGCGGTCCACCTGCTCGCCACCGGCGCGCTGGCCGACCTCTACGCCGCCGCGATCGTTATGCGCGGCGGCGCGGTGGTGCCGATCGACGCGACGGCGGCGTTCGTCGCCGGCATCCATCACCTGCGGGCGTTTCTGGCGTGACGCTCCCCGTCCTCTCTTCGTCATCCCGGCGCACGCCGGGATCCATGGACCCGGTGCGGCCAGCGATAGCGCGCTCCTTCGGCGGCCCGCATCCATGGATCCCGGCTTTCGCCGGGATGACGAAAGAGGGGAAACACCGATTGCCCCACCCACATCGTCACTCCGGCCTTGAGCCGGGGTCCCGCTTTTCTCACCGCCGCTCGGATGAAGCGGGACCCCCGCCCAACCCCGGGGTGACGGTGTGGGTCGGCAACCGACCCGCATTCCACCCGGAGCCCCACGCATGACCGACCCCGCCCCCCGCTTCGCCGAGGCCTTCGCCACCTGTCCGCTCGTCGCGGTCCTCCGCGGCCTCACGCCGGACGAAGCCGCCCCCATCGGCGACGCTTTAGTCGATGCCGGCTTCACGCTGCTCGAAGTCCCGCTCAACTCGCCCGACCCGCTCGCCAGCATCGCCGCCATGGCCAAGCGCTACGCCGGGCGCGCGACCGTCGGCGCGGGCACTGTCCTCACCCCGCAGGACGTTGCCGCCGTCGCCGACGCGGGCGGCGCCCTCATCGTCTCGCCCAACACCGACCCCGCCGTCATCCGTGCGTCGGTGGAGCGGGGCCTCATCTCGCTCCCCGGCTATTTCACCCCCAGCGAAGCTTTCGCCGCGCTCGCTGCCGGCGCGCACGGCCTGAAGCTGTTCCCCGCCGAAGGTGCCGCGCCCGCCTTCCTGAAGGCCCAGCGCGCCGTCCTGCCCAAAACGACCAAGGTGCTCGCGGTCGGCGGCATCACCCCCGACACGATGCCGCAATGGCACGCGGCGGGCGCGGACGGCTTCGGCCTCGGTTCCAACCTCTACCGCGCCGGCAAGTCCGCCGCCGACGTCGCGCGCGATGCCGCGGCGTTCGTCCAAGCCGTAAAGGATCTCGCATGACCGCTGCCCGCCTGCTCCAACAGCGCCTGCCCGACGGCACGCGCCGCGTGATCCTGGCCGAGGACGCCGCGCATGTCCTCACCGGCGTCGCCACCACCCGCGACCTCGCGCAGGCCGCGATTGCGGAGGGCGTCAGCCTGCTCGACGCCGCCCGCGCGCGCCGGTCGGACGATAGCGTCGATCTCGTTGCCGCGCTGGAGGCGGGCGAACTGCTCCCCGCGATCGACCATCCGGACAGCGCCCGGCTGATGCTCGCGGGCACCGGCCTCACCCACTTGGGCTCGGCCGCCGGCCGCGATGCGATGCACAAGGCCGCCGCCGAGGGGAAGCAGACCGATTCGATGCGCCTGTTCCTCGAAGGCATGGAGGGCGGCCGCCCCGCCGCGGGTAAAATCGGTGCGCAGCCCGAGTGGTTCTACAAGGGCGACGGCCAGGGCCTCGTCGCGCCCGAAGCGCCCTTCGCCTCGCCTGCCTTCGCGCAGGACGGCGGCGAGGAACCCGAACTCGCCGGCATCTATCTGATCGGCGACGACGGCACGCCCTTCCGCCTGGGGATCGCACTCGCCAACGAATTCAGCGATCACGTCACCGAACGCCACAATTACCTGTGGCTCGCGCATTCGAAGCTGCGCCAGGCGTCGCTCGGCCCCGAATTGCTGCTCGGCGAACCGCCGGCAGATATCCGCGGCACGAGCCGTATCGTCCGCGATGGCGACACATTGTGGGAAAAGCCGTTCCTCACCGGCGAAGCGAACATGTCGCACAGCCTCGCCAACCTCGAACACCATCACTTCAAATACGCCGCCTTCCGCCGGCCGGGCGATATCCACGTCCACTTCTTCGGCACCGCGACGCTGTCGTGCGCGGACAACATCCAGACGCAGGACGGCGACGTCTTCAAAATCGAGGCGGCACCCTTCACCTTGCCCTTGCGCAACGCCCTTGCCACCGCTCCGGCCGACACCGTCACGGTGAAGCCGCTGTGAGCGCGCCGATCCGCCTCGCGCTGATCGGCATGGGCAAGATCGCCCACGACCAGCATGTCCCCGCCATCGCCGGCGAGCCCGCCATCGCGCTCGCCGCGACCGTCAGCCGCAACGGCGAAGGCGTCGAGGGCGTGCAGCACTTTCACGACATCGCCGATCTGATCGCGAGCGGGCAGGGGATCGATGCCGTCGCGCTCTGCACGCCGCCGCAGGTGCGCCGCGCCATCGCGATGCAGGCGATCCAGGCCGGTTGGCACGTCTTTCTCGAAAAGCCACCCGGCGCGACGCTGGCAGAGATCGCCAATCTCGAAGCCGCCGCGCAGGCGGCGGGCGTCACTCTCTTCGCCAGCTGGCATTCGCGCTACGCCCCCGGCGTCGAACCCGCCCGCGCCGCATTGGCTGACGCGCGGATCGACCGGGTGACGGTGACGTGGCGCGAGGACATTCGCGTCTGGCACCCGGGCCAGGCGTGGATCCTCGACGCGGGCGGCTTCGGCGTGTTCGATCCCGGCATCAACGCCCTCTCGATCGTCACCCGCATCCTGCCGCGCCCGTTCTTCGTCACCGAAGCGGAGCTGGATTACCCCGAAAACCGCGATTCCCCCATCGCCGCGCGCATCGCGTTCACCGACGATGCCGGCCTCAGCATCGCCGCCGACTTCGACTTCCGCCAGCAAGGCCCGCAAAGCTGGGACATCGTCGTCGAGACGGACAGGGGTACGCTGACGCTCCACGACGGCGGCGCCCGCCTGATCCTGCCCGACGGCAGCTCCCCGACGACGGCGGCCGCGCTTCACGGCGAATATGCCGGCCTCTACCGCCGCTTCGCCGAACTGGTGCGGGCAGGGGAGAGCGACGTCGACATCGCCCCCCTGCGCCACGTCGCCGACGCTTTCCTGCGCGGCACACGCAACGTGGTGGAGCCGTTCGTCGAATAGCCGGTTCATTCAGGGGGCACACGTCGCCCCACCCACGCCGTCACCCCGGACTTGTTCCGGGGTCCACTCCGCGGCGAGGGGGATGGCTGGAGCCTCCTGCCGTCCCCGCGCGGACGAGTGGACCCCGGAACAAGTCCGGGGTGACGGCGTGGGGGTGTTGGACGGGCTTGTGGCTAACCGACTGACGCGGAACGCTAAAACCTGCCCCTCTATCCTACATGCTCCGCGCCTGTTACGCCGCACCCCTCATATCGCGCTCTGTCTCATCGTCGCAAAATCCGAAACGATAGCCCTTCATCGTTTCCGCCAAGGTGTTCATGCTGCCCATGTTCACCTTGCAACCGTCTTCGCTGCCTCGCCGATCGCCGCATAGATCGCGTCCAGATCGGCATCCTCGATGCAATAGGGCGGCATCACGTACACCGTATTTCCCAGCGGCCGCAGCAACAGGTCGCGCTCCCGGAAGAACGCCAGCAACCGCGGCCCCAGCGTCGACAGATAGGCCGCCGCCTCGGTCCCCAGGTCGACCGCGGCGATCGTGCCCAGCGCGCGTGCGTTGCGCACGCCCTTCAGCGCCGCCAGCCGCTCGGCCTGCCGCGCCGCCAGATCGGCGACGCGCGCCAGCACCGGCTCGTCTTCCCAGATTGCGATATTCGCCGCCGCCGCCGCGCAGGCGATTGGGTTGGCGGTGTAGCTCGACGAATGGAAAAACATCTTCGCGCGGTCGTCGGAATAATGCGCTTGATAGATGTCCTCGCGCGCCATCGTCACCGCCAGCGGCACCGCGCCGCCGGTCAGCCCCTTCGACAGGCACAGGATATCGGGCACGACATCGGCCTGTTCGCAGGCGAGCAGGGTGCCCGTCCGACCCCAGCCGGTCATCACCTCATCGGCGATGAACAGCACGTCGTGCCGCGCGCAGATGCGCCGCATCTCGGCGAGCACCCAGGGCTGATAGATCAGCATGCCGCCCGCACCGACGATCAGCGGCTCGACGATCAGCGCCGCCGGCCCCGCGCGGCATGCCGCCTCCAGCGCGTCGAGCGTCGCCTGCTCCGCGCCTGCGCCAGGGAAGGGGATCGTCTCCACGTCGAACAGCAGCGGCTCGTATGCCCGGTTGAACGCCCCGCGCGCGCCCACCGACATCGTGCCGATCGTGTCGCCGTGATAGCCATGTTCCAGCACCAGGATACGGTGCCGGTCCTCGCCGCGGTGGAGCCAGAAGCCCAGCGCCATCTTCAGTGCCACCTCGACCGCGGTCGATCCCGAATCGGAAAAGAACACCCGCGTCAGTTCGGCCGGCATCATCCGCCGGAGGCCCGCCGCCACCGCCTCGGCCGGCTCGTGGCTCCAGCCGGCAAAGATGATCTGGTCGAGCTTCCCCGCCTGCTCGGCGATCGCCGCCATGATCCGGGGCTCGCGGTGCCCGTGCGTCGTCACCCACCAGCTGGAAATGGCATCGACGATCCGCCGCCCGTCGACGGTATAGAGCGCCGCGCCCTCCGACCGCGTCACCACCGGGATCGGCTCACGCAGGCCATGCTGCGTGAAGGGGTGCCAGATCGACGAGCTCACCGGAAATCCTCCACGTTAAATCCGGCGGCAAAAGCGGCGGCGAGGCTGGCGGCGTCGAGATGCTCCACCCGGTCGAGCCGCCCCAGCCGCTTCACCCGTCCGATGCGGGCGATCGTCGCTTCGCTGTCCGGCTCGGGCGGACCGTTGAACGCGACGCCCAGCACCGGCACGCCGCGGGCGCGCAACGCCTCCAGGCTCAACAGGCTGTGATTGATCGTGCCGAGCTGCGTGCGGGCGACCAGCACCACCGGCGCCCCCCAGCGGGCGAAGATGTCGGCGTAGAGCAGGTCGTCGGTCAGCGGCACCAGCGCGCCGCCGGCGCCCTCGACGACCAGCGGGCCCGCGACCTGCGGCAGCGCCAGCCGATCCGCATCGATCGTCACGCCGTCGAGTCTCGCGGCGCGATGCGGCGAACAGGGCGTCACCAGCCGATAGGCCTCGGGCAGCACGCGGGTCACGCCCAGCCGCTGCACCGTGCCTTCGTCGGTGCCGTCCGCCAGCCCCGCCTGCACCGGCTTCCAATAGGTCGCCCCCAGCGCGGCGGCGAGCGCGGCGGCGAACACCGTCTTGCCGACATCGGTATCCGTCCCCGTCACCACGATCGTATCGGTCATCGCAAAGCCTCCGCCAGTCCCGTAATCGCCGCCGCGTCGACCTGCGTCGTGATCGACAGTCGCAGCCGTGCCGTGCCCACCGGCACCGTCGGCGGCCGGATCGCGCGCACGTCATATCCCGCGGCCTGCAGCCGTGCGGCCCGCTCGACCGCCGCGCCGTCGTCGCCGACGATCACCGGCAGGATCTGCGATCCCGTCGAAAAGCCCAGTGCCGCTTCGGCGAGCCGCACCAGCTCCCACAACCGCGCCTGCCGTTCGGGTTCGTCGGCGATCATCCGCAGCCCCTCGCGCACCGCGGCCGCCATCAGCGGCGAGGGCGCGGTCGAAAAGATGAGGCCACGCCCGCGGTTAACCAGAAAGTCGCGCAATACGGCGGGCAGGCACAGCAGCCCGCCCTCCGCGCCCAGCGCCTTGCCGCAGGTGTGCAGGCTGACGACATTCTCGCGGCCATGAAGGTCCGCTGCCAGTCCGCGCCCGCCTGCGCCGAAGACGCCGGTCGCATGCGCCTCATCGATCATCAGCATCGCACCGTGCCGGTCGGCCAGCGCGGCGAGTTCGGCCAGCGGCGCGCGGTCGCCGTCCATGCCGTACACGCTTTCCACGACGATCCAGAGCAGGCCCGTGCCGCCATCGCCACGCCACGCCCGAATCGCATCCTCGAACGCGCCTACATCATTGTGCGCCACCGACCGCACGGGTGCCCGGCCCAGCCGCATGCCGTCATGTGCGCTGGCGTGGATCAGCGCGTCATGCAGGACGAGATCGCCGCGCTGCGGCAAGGTCGCCAGCGCCGCTATGTTGGCCCCATAGCCGTTGGCGAAGAACAGCGCCGCCTCGCTGCCAAAATGTGCCGCCGCCTCGGCTTCCAGCGCCTCATGTTCGGGATCGTTGCCGCGCAACAGTCGCGATCCACCCGATCCCACCGCCACGCCGCGGTCGAGCGCTGCCGCCACGGCGTCCCGCAGCCGCGCCGACTGGGCGATGCCGAGATAGTCGTTCGAGGTGAAGTCGTGCCCCGTCCGTCCGCGCAGCCGGCGCAATCGTCCGGCACCATCGAGTCGGGACAAATCGTCGCGGTAGAAGTCCAGCATCGCGCCGCCTTAGCAACTCGGCCGCCCCGTTCCAGTCCGCGACGACGGGGCTGGTCTTGTGGGGCCGCGATCCGGTAGGCGGCGGGCGATGTCACGGCAGGGTGGATGATGATGGCGAGGATGCGGCTGCTGGGGATGATGCTGGCCATCGCGTTGGCGGGTCACACGGCGGCGGCCGATGCGAAGGGTGGGGCGCAACAGGTCCCCGTCGTCGCGCCGCCGCGGACGATCCTGTTCCTGGGCAACAGCTTCACCCAGGGCGCGCATTCGGCGGTCCGCAACTGGCACGCAAACCGCGTCACCGATCTCAACCGCGAAGGCTATGGCGGCGTGCCGGCGCTGTTCAAGGAATTCGCCGACGAATCCGGCCTCAACTATGCCGTCAGCCTGGAAACGCAGGGGGGGCAGAGCCTCACCTTCCACTACGACCAGCGGCGCCAGCTGTTCGACCGGCCGTGGGATGCGGTGGTCCTGCAGGAATATAGCACGCTCGACCGCGACCGGCCGGGCGATCCCGCCGCCTATATCCGCGCGGTGGGCCTGCTCGGCACGCTCTTCCGGGCGCGCAATCCGGCGGTGCGCGTCCATCTGACCGCGACGTGGAGCCGCGCCGACCTGACGTATCTGACCGCGGGCCGCTGGTATGGCCGGCCGATCGCGGCGATGGCGGACGACCTGCGCCGCGCCGCCGACCGCGCCCGCCGCGCGCATCCCTGGGTCGCGGGCGTCGTGCCGGTGGGCCAGGCCTGGACCCGCGCCTTCGCGCTCGGCATCGCCGATCCCAACCCCTATGACGGCATCACCTTCGGCCAGGCGAATTTGTGGTCGTACGACCAATATCACGCCAGCACTGCCGGTTATTATCTCGAGGCGCTGACCGTCTTCGGCGCGGTGACCGGCGTCGATCCGCGCAGCCTGGGCCGGGGCGAGCGGGCGGCGGACGAACTGGGCCTGTCGCCCGATCTCGCCGCGTCGCTGCAACGCGTGGCGCACGAACAGCTGCGCGATCGGGCGGACAGGCTTACAGCGTCTTGATGATGCCGGAAAAGTCCGTGCCGCCGTGGCCGTCGGCGACGAACGCTTCATAAAGCTGCGCGGCGTGTGCGCCGAGCGGCGTCGACGCGCCGGCCTCGTCCGCTGCCTGCATCGCGAGGCGCAGATCCTTCAGCATCAGCGCCGCGGCGAACCCGCCCTGATAGTCACGATCAGCGGCTGTTTCGGGACCGACGCCGGGGACCGGGCAATAGCTGGTCATCGACCAGCTCTGCCCCGAACTGACCGACGAGATATCGTAGAAGGTCTGCGGGTCGAGGCCCAGCCGCTCGGCAAGGCGGAACGCCTCGCACGTCGCGATCATCGTCGCGCCGAGCAGCATGTTGTTCGCCATCTTGGCCGCCTGACCGGAACCGCTGGCACCGGCGTGAATCACCGCCTTGCCCATCTGCGCCAGATAGGGCTGCGCGCGATCGAACCCCTCCGCGCTGCCGCCGACCATGAAGGTGAGCGTGCCGCCATTCGCCGCCGCGATCCCGCCCGAGACGGGGGCGTCGACCGCCGTCAGCCCCTTGGCCGCGGCGGCTTCGGCGACGCGTCGTGCGGTGGCGACGTCGATCGTCGAACAGTCGATCAGGATCGCCGACGGCTGCGCGCGACCGAAGACCGCATCATTGTAGACGCCCTCGACGTGGCTGCCGGCGGGCAGCATCGTCACGATCGCCTCGGCGCCCTCGACCGCCTCGGCGGCGCTGGCGACGGGCAGGCAGCCGGCCGCCTTCGCCTTGTCGAGCGCATCCTGGCTGAGGTCGAAGGCGCGGACGTCATGCCCCGCCTTCGCGAGATTCGCGGCCATGCCGCCGCCCATATTGCCCAGGCCGATGAAGGCGACGCGTGCCATTGATGCTCTCCTCAAGTGTGCCGTTCGGCCTGAGCTTGTCGAAGGCCCTGAGACTCACCTGTGCTTCGACAGGCTCAGCACGAACGGTCGGATGGTGTTCTGTTGTCTTACTGCCGCAGCAGGTCGCGGCCGACGATCATGCGCATGACCTGATTGGTCCCCTCCAGGATCGAATGGACGCGCAGGTCGCGCCAGAAGCGCTCGATCGGATAGTCCTTCAGGTAGCCATAGCCGCCGTGGAGCTGAAGCGCCGCGTCGACGATCGCCGAGCCGTTATCGGTCGCCAGCCGCTTGGCCATCGCCGAAAAGCGCGACTTGTCGGGCGCGTTGGCGGTCACCTTGGCGGCGGCGAGATAGAGCAATGCGCGTGCGGCTTCGAGGTCGGTCGCCATGTCGGCGAGCGTGAACTGCGTGTTCTGGAACTCCGCGACCGGCTGGCCGAACTGCTGGCGTTCCTTGGTGTAGCGGATCGCCTCGTCGAGGCAGCGCTGTGCGCCACCCAGCGAGCAGGCACCGATGTTGAGGCGGCCGCCGTCGAGGCCCGCCATGGCGATCTTGAACCCCTCGCCCTCGCCACCGACGAGATTGGCGGCCGGCACGCGGCAATCCTCGAAGATCACCTGCGCGGTGGGGGAGGCGTTCCAGCCGAGCTTCTTCTCGGGCGCGCCGAACGACAGGCCGGGCGTGTCCTTTTCGACCACCAGCGCACTGATCCCGCGGCTCTTTTCCTCACCGGTGCGGACCATCACGACATAGACGTCGTTATAGCCGGCGCCCGAGATGAATTGCTTCGTGCCGTTCAGCACAAAATCGTCGCCATCGCGGCGGGCGATCGTCTTCAGCGCCGCGGCGTCGGAGCCCGAACCCGGCTCGGTCAGGCAATAGCTGGCGATCTTTTCCATGCTGACGAGATCGGGCAGGAATCGCGCCTTCAGCTCGGCCGAACCGAAGCGGTCGATCATCCACGCGGCCATATTGTGGATCGAGATGAACGCGCTGGTGGCGGGGCAGCCATAGGCCATCGCCTCCATGATCAGCGCCGCCTCCAGCCGCCCGAGCGCGATGCCGCCCGATTCCTCGCTGACGTAGATCGAGCCGAAGCCGAGGTCGCCCGCCGCCTTCCAGACGTCGACGGGGTAATGGTGCGTCTCGTCCCATTCCGCCGCGAACGGCGTGATCCGATCGGCGGTAAAGCGGCGCGCGAGATCCTGAATCTCGCGCTGGTCTGCAGTCAGGTCGAACTGGTCGGTCATGATTGTCCTAGGCCGGGCAGCGGCTGTAGCGGTCGGTGGTGGCACGATCGGCGGGGCTTTTCACCGCGCGGACCAGCGTCTTGCCATTGTCGAGCAGGGTGAGCGTGGTGGGTTCGCTCCACGTCATGCCCTCACCGCTCATCGGCAGGTCGAAGGCGATCTGGTCGGCCTGCGTGCGCGTGATCGCCGTGGCGGTGCCGCGCGATTCGAAGAAGGACAATGTATTGCCGGTAATGGTCAGCTTGCCCTTGTCGGCGCCGGTCGACGGATCGCAATCGCCGGCGTTGACGCCCCAGCGGCCCTGGAACCCTTGCGGGATCGCGGTCAGCGCCACGGGCGAGGCGGTCGGCAGCGGCACCGGCGCCGCCTGATTGCCCGGCGCCTCGAGCGGCACGACCATGTTCTGCGGATCGTCGGTCAGGTTGGACGGCGTCGGCTCGACGGCGGCGCTGCCGCCCGACTGATTGTCGAGGCTCTCGCCGCCCGAACAGGCGGCGAGGGTCAGCGCGGTGGCGAGGATCAGTGTCGTGCGCATTGTCTTCATCCCATGGTGGGAATGACGAACGCATTGCCGCCCTCGACCGCTCCATCGGGCCAGCGCTGCGTTACCGTCTTCACCTTGGTCCAGAATTTGACGCCCTCCATGCCGTGCTGGTTGGTGTCGCCGAAGGCGCTGCGCTTCCAGCCGCCGAAGGTGTGATAGGCGACGGGCACCGGGATCGGCACGTTGATGCCGACCATGCCGACGTTGACGCGCGCCGCGAATTCGCGCGCGGCATGGCCGTTGCGCGTGAAGATCGCGACGCCGTTGCCATACTGGTGCTCGCTGGGCAGGCGCACCGCATCCTCGAAGCTCGCCGCGCGGACGATCTGGAGGACGGGGCCGAAGATTTCCTCCTTATACGCCGACATGTCCGGCGTGACGCGGTCGAACAAAGTCGGGCCGACGAAAAAGCCCTCCTCGTGTCCCTGGAGCGTGAAGCCGCGGCCGTCGACGACCAGCTCGGCGCCTTCGTCGACGCCGGTCTGGATCCAGTTTTCGACGCGCTGCTTGTGCGCGGCGTTCACGACCGGGCCGTAATGCGCCTCCGCATCGGTCGAGACGCCGACGCGCAGCGCCTCGATCGCCGGGATCAGCTTGGCGCGCAGCGCATCGGCGGTCTTGTCGCCCACCGGCACCACCACCGGCAGCGCCATGCAGCGCTCGCCCGCCGAGCCGAAGGCAGCGCCGGACAGATCGGCGACGACTTGGTCGAGATCGGCGTCGGGCATGACGATGCCGTGGTTCTTCGCGCCACCCATCGCCTGGACGCGCTTGCCCGCCTCGACGCCGCGGCGGTAGACGTAATGCGCGATGTCGGACGAGCCGACGAAGCTGACCGCGCTGATCGCCGGGTGATCGAGGATCGCGTCGACCATCGCCTTGTCGCCGTGGACGACCTGCAGGATGCCCTCGGGCGCGCCCGCTTCCAGCATCAGTTCGGCGAGTCGGACGGGCACCGACGGGTCGCGTTCGCTGGGCTTCAGGATGAAGGCGTTGCCGCATGCAATCGCGACGCCGAACATCCACATCGGGATCATCGCCGGGAAGTTGAACGGCGTGATGCCGGCGCCGATGCCCAGCGGCTGGCGCATCGAATAGACGTCGATGCCGGGGCCGGCGCCCTGCGTATATTCGCCCTTCAGGACATGGGGGATGCCGCAGCAGAATTCGATGACCTCCAGCCCGCGCTGAATGTCGCCCTTGGCGTCGGCGATGACCTTGCCGTGTTCGGAGCTGAGCAGGTGGGCGAGCGCGTCCATGTTCGCCTCGACCAGTTCCTTGAAACGGAACATGACGCGGGCGCGGCGCTGCGGGTTGGTCGCTGCCCAGCCGGACTGCGCCTTCTGCGCGGCGGCGATGGCGCGATCAAGGTCGGCCTGTTCGCCGAGCGCGACGCGCGCCTGCACGCTACCGCTATTGGGGTCGAATACGTCGCCATGGCGCGTGGCGGTGCCGCCGGCATGGCCGACGATGAAATGGTCGATGTCGCGCATGATGCCTCTCCGTTTGTGCATAGGATCGGCCTGCGCAGGATTGCAGGCAAGGGCGTAAAGTGCGACCCATAGCTGCAATTATGCAGCCGCGTTGGGATGACCTTCAGGATTTTCTGCGCGTCGCCCGCGCTGGCCAGATCGCGCGCGCGGCGGCCGCGGCGGGGGTCGATGCGACGACGCTGGCACGCCACCTGCGCCGGCTGGAGGGCGCGCTCGGCCAGACGTTGTTCGAACAGTCGCGCGAGGGGCAGGTGCTGACCGCGGCGGGGGAGGCGCTGCTGGTTGCGGTGGAGGCCATGGGGCAGGCGGCGGCGGGGATCGTGCCGACCGACGACGATCCCGACCGCCTGTCCGGCGTCCTGCGGGTGAGCGTATCGGAGGGGTTCGGCACGTGGTTCGTGGCACATCACCTGCCCGATTTCACCGCGCGCCATCCCGACCTGACGATCGACCTCGTCGCGTCGAGCGGCTTCCTCAATCCCTCACGCCGCGAGGCGGATGTCGCGATCCTGCTGGCCCGGCCGCAGACCGGGCCGCTCGTCAGCAGCAAGCTGACCGACTACACCTTGGGGCTATATGCCGGCGATCTGTATGCCGCCCGCCACGCGCTGCCGACGATCGCGGCGGAGGTGCGCGACCATCCGCTGGTCGGCTACGTTCCCGACCTGCTGTACGCGCCCGAACTACGCTATCTCGCCGAAATCGAGGAGGGGCTGTCCCCGCGCATCCGCAGCTCCAGCATCAACGGCCAATATCGGCTGATCGCCGCGGGGGCAGGGCTGGGGGTGCTGCCGCGCTTCATCGGCGACGCGGACAAGTCGCTCAGGCGGGTGCTGCCCGAGCGGACGATCCGCCGGTCGTTCTGGCTGGTGACGCACCAGGACACGCGTGGGGCGAAGCGGGTGCGAGCGTTTCGGGAGTGGCTGACCGCGCTGGTGACGGCGCAGCGTGGGCGGTTCGTGTAGCCAAATCCTCCCCCGCCAGGGGGAGGTGGCGCGCCGAAGGCGTGACGGAGGGGGCGGATACGGCATGCGCCGCGTTCGCGGAAACGCCCCCTCCACCATTCGCTGCGCGAACGGTCCCCCTCCCCCGCCAAAGCGAGGGAGGACTTGACGGATTACACGTCCAGGTTCGCGACGTTCAGCGCATTGTCCTGAATGAACTCGCGGCGCGGCTCCACGACTTCGCCCATCAGCTGGGTGAAGATCATGTCGGCGGCCGACACATCATCGCTGGTGACACGCAGCATCGTGCGGTTCGACGGATCGAGCGTGGTTTCCCACAGCTGTTCCGCGTTCATTTCGCCCAGCCCCTTGTAGCGCTGGATCGCGAGGCCCTTGCGGCCCGCGGCCAGGATCGCCTCGAGCAGCTGGGACGGGCGTGCGACCAGGCTTTCGCCGCGGCCGACGGTGGTGTTGACGCTGCCGATCTGGCCGTCTCCGTCAGCGACCGGCTCGGCCTCCACGGCGGCCGCGCCCTTGGCGGGGATCAGCTTGCCGGCATGGGCGAAGCTTTCCGCCTGTTCCGCTGCCAGCCCATGGAGCTTGCGTGCCTCGGCGCTGGCGATGAACGTCGCCTCGACGATGTGATGGTCGGTGACGCCGCGCCACAGCCGTTCGAAGTGGATGCCGCCGTCCTCGGTCAGGCGCGCGGTCCACTTGGCTTCCTCGTCGCCCGCGTCAAGCCGGCGCGTCACCTCGGCGACGGTCGCGGCGCGCTGTTCGCGGGTGAAGGTCGGGTCGAGGGCACCGGCGAGCGCCAGCACCTCGATGATCCCGGCGTCGTAGCGGCGCGGCACGTAGCGCATCAGCGTGCGCATGCGGCGGGCATGATCGACCAGATGCTTGAGGTCGGCCCCCGAACGCGGCCCGCCCGGCGCTTCGAACACCATCGACGACGCGCCCGCCTCGACCAGATAATCGTCGAGTGCGGCATCGTCCTTCAGATACACTTCCGACCGTCCGCGCGTCGCCTTGTACAGCGGCGGCTGCGCGATGAAGAGGTGCCCACGCTCGATCAGCTCAGGCATCTGGCGGTAGAAGAAGGTCAGTAGCAGCGTGCGGATATGCGCGCCGTCGACGTCTGCGTCGGTCATGATGACGATCTTGTGATAGCGCAGCTTGTCGGCGTTGAAGTCGTCGCGGCCGATGCCGGTGCCCATCGCCTGGATCAGCGTGCCGATTTCCTTCGACGAGATCATCCGGTCGAAACGCGCACGTTCGGTGTTGAGGATCTTGCCGCGGAGGGGCAGGATCGCCTGGAAGTGGCGATCGCGACCTTGTTTCGCCGAACCACCCGCCGAATCGCCCTCGACGAGGAACAGTTCGGACTTGGCGGGGTCCTTCTCCTGACAATCGGCAAGCTTGCCGGGCAGGCTGGCGATATCCATCACGCCCTTGCGGCGGGTGAGTTCGCGCGCGCGCTTCGCCGCCTCACGTGCGGCGGCGGCGTCGATGATCTTGCCGACGATCGAACGGCCGTGCGCCGGATTCTCCTCCAGCCATTCCGCAAGCTTGTCTGCCATCAGGCTTTCGAGCGGCTGCCGCACTTCGGAGCTGACCAATTTGTCCTTGGTCTGGCTGCTGAACTTGGGATCGGGCAGCTTGACCGAGACGATCGCGGTCAGGCCTTCACGCATGTCGTCGCCGGTCAGCGTCACCTTCTCCTTTTTGAGAAGGCCTGACTTTTCGGCATAATTGTTGAGCGTGCGGGTCAGCGCCGCGCGGAAGGCAGCGATGTGCGTGCCGCCGTCGCGCTGGGGGATGTTGTTCGTGAAGGCGAGGACGTTCTCGTAATAGCTGTCGTTCCACTCCAGCGCCACGTCCATGCCGATCGCGTCACGCTGGCCGTTGATCGCGATCGGTTCGGGGAAGAGCGGCGTCTTGGCGCGGTCGAGCCACTTTACGAATGCGGCGATGCCGCCCTCGTAATAGAGCTCCACCGTCTTCGGCTCGTCGTGCCGCGCGTCGGTGAGGAACAGGCGCACGCCCGAATTGAGGAACGCCAGCTCGCGATAGCGATGCTCGAGCTTGTCGAAGTCGAATTCGGTGATCTTGAACGTGGCGGGCGAGGGCAGGAAGGTGACGCGCGTGCCCTTCTTGCCCTCCGACGGGCCGACGACCTTGAGCGGTGCGACCGCGTCGCCGTGCGCGAAGCGCATGTAATGCTCCTCGCCATCGCGCCAGATGGTGAGGTCGAGGAACTCGCTCAATGCGTTGACGACCGAGACGCCGACGCCGTGCAGGCCGCCCGACACCTTGTACGCGTTGTCGTCGCTGGTGTTTTCGAACTTACCGCCGGCGTGGAGCTGGGTCATGATGACCTCGGCCGCCGATACGCCCTCTTCGGGATGGATGCCGGTCGGGATGCCGCGGCCGTTATCGGTCACGCTGACCGATCCGTCGGCGTTCAGCTGGATGTCGATCCGGTCGCAATGGCCGGCGAGCGCTTCGTCGATCGCATTGTCGCTGACCTCGAACACCATGTGGTGGAGGCCCGATCCGTCGTCGGTATCGCCGATATACATGCCCGGCCGCTTGCGCACCGCGTCGAGGCCCTTCAGCACCTTGATCGACGAGGCGCCGTATTCGTTCGCATTCTGGGGTTCTGCCATCGTGCCGATATAGGGGCGGGACGGCTGTAACGAAAGCGAAATGGGGCCTCCAAGTCCTCCCCCGCCAGGGGGAGGTGGCAGCCGCAGGCTGACGGAGGGGGCGGATACGGCGAACTCTGTGCTGGCGGAAACGCCCCCTCCACCATTCGCTTTGCGAATGGTCCCCCTCCCCCGCTGAAGCGAGGGAGGAGTGATTGGGATCAATAGCGCGCGAATTCCGTCGCGCGGCGGCCGAGCAGCGTCACTTCGACGCGGCGATTCTGGCGCATGCCGGCAGCGGTGGCGTTGGTCGCGACGGGATCGCGCTCGCCATGGCCGACGACGCTGAAGCGGGCGCGCGTCACGCCCATCGCGTCAAAGGCGGCGCGGACGCTGGCGGCGCGGCGTTCCGACAGATCCTGGTTGTGGGCGTCGGTGCCGCGCGAATCGGTGTAGCCGTCGATCGCAACGCGCACGCCGCCATTGTCGCGCAGGTAGCGTGCGAGCGGACGCAGTTTCTCGATCGCGCCGGGACGCAGACGATCGCTGTCGGTCGCGAACAGCACGTCTTCGGACAGCGTCAGCGTCGCGCCGCGCGGCGTCTGGCGGAAACCGTAATCGTGCATCGCGCGGCGATCCCAACCGGGGGCGAGCACCTCGCGCGTCTCGACCACCACGGTACGGTCGCGCGCATCCCAATCGAAGCGATCGCGGCGCGGGCCGGCGATCCGCAGGAAGGCGCCATTGGCGTCGGCCGCCTCGGCAGGCGAGATGCGGCCGTCGCGATTGCGATCGAAATTGCGCATCACGAACGCACGGCCGCGGGGCGTGTCGCGCAATTCGGGGATCAGGCCCTGCACGCCCGCGCCGATCAGGCGATAGGGGCGATCGCCCGGTCGGCCGCCGCTCCAGTCCCAGCGGTCCTGCGCCAGCGCCGGGGTGGCGATGCCGGCGGCCAGCATGGCGGCGATGATGATGGATTTGCTCATGATATTCTCCATTGGCCCCACGCCCGATGGCGAGCCGAATGGCCGATGTGGCTTGAACGTTCCGTGAGCCGCTCCGACAGCCGGGGTTCAGCCGCGCGTGTGCCTCCAAGGGCCGCTCAGCGGAGCGCGATCCGCGTCGCATCCGCGCCGATCGCGGCAAATAGCGCCGGCTCCGTGCCGGTCATCCACACCTGCCCGTGGCCCGCGAGCCGTTCGAACAGCGCGGCACGGCGAAGGGGGTCGAGGTGAGCCGCCACCTCGTCGAGCAGCAGGATCGGCGCATGGCCGGTGCGGCTGGCGACCAGTTCGGCATGGGCGAGGACGATGCCGAGCAGCAGCGCCTTCTGTTCACCGGTGGAGGCAAGCGCCGCAGCCTGCCCCTTGCCAAGGTGTGTCACAACAAGGTCGGCGCGATGGGGCCCAGCGAGCGCGCGGCCGGCCGCCGCATCGCGGGCGCGGCCGTTGCGCAGATCGGCAAGCAGCGCGTCGGCGGTGCCGCTCCACCCCTCCAGCAGCAGCGCCGCGCGTGCGAACGGCCCGTCGGGCTGCTCCGCCAGCCGCTCGCCGAGTGCCGCTACCGTCTCACGCCGCGCGGTGTCGACCGCCGCGCCATGCTGCGCCATCTGCGCCTCGAGCGCGGAGAGCCATTGCGGATCGGCCGGTTCGTCCGCCGTCAACAGCCGGGTGCGCGCGCGCATCGCGGCGTCGTAGCGCGCGGCATGTTGCGCATGCGCCGGCACCAGCGCCAGCGTCAGCCGGTCGAGGAAGCGGCGGCGCTCGCCCGCCGGCTCGACGAACAGCCGGTCCATCGCGGGCGTCAGCCACAGGACGGTCAACCATTCGGCCAGCGTATTGGCGGTCGCGGCGGCGCCCTGGATGCGCAGCTGGCGCCGTTCGGGCGCCGCCGCCAGCGTGCCGGTCGCGATCTCGACATCGCCCTCGGGCAGCGCCAGCGTCGCCGCGATGCCGAACCCGCCCGGCCCGTCCTGCCGCTGCATCGCCGACAGCGAAGCGCGGCGCAGGCCACGGCCGGGGGACAGTAAAGACACGGCCTCCAGCACGTTGGTCTTGCCCGCGCCATTCTCGCCGGTCAGCACGACGAAGCCGGGGGCGGGCGCCAGCACCAGCTCCGCGTGGTTGCGGAAATCGGTGAGGATCAGGCGCGACAGCATCGCGGTCGCGCCTAGCAGGTTCTGAAGCGCTTAGGCGAGCGCGGCTTGCGCCCGCGCCTTTTGCGTGGAGGCATAGGAGGCGAGCTGCGGCCCCAGCGCGACCTGCGCATGGCGGTAGATCACCGGATCGACGATCCCAAGGCGCGCGCGCGCCGCGTCGAGCGGTTCGTGCATCAGCGCCTCATAATCCTCGCCCAGCAGCCACGCGGCGCGTTTGCCGTTGCGATAGCCTTCGCGCACCGCCTTCGCGAGCAGGGTGCCGCCGGTCTCGCGGATCGACTTCAGCGCCGCGCCGGTGGCGATGAACGCCCAGCCGAGGCCCCGCGTCTGCGCGTAGGAGAAGGCGACGAGACACGCCTCGCCCATCGTCTCATCGGCCTTGTAGCCGGTGAGGACGTGCCAGATGTCATGCACGTCGCGGGTGCGCCGCCCTATCCAGGCATAAGGGTGGATGACGTCGGTTTCGGACGGATCGAGCCGGCTGACCTCCACCAGCCCGTCGGCGGAATAGCCGGTGGTGTCGAGGAAATCGCGATAGGCGGCGCCCACCGTGCCGGGCGCGAAGCCGTTTACCCAGTCGCGGTCCGCAAAGCGACGCGCCAGCTCGACCCGTTCATAGGCCATGCGGCCGCCCTCGGGCGTCGCGATCAGACGGGCATAGGCCTCTGCCGTGTCGCCCACGTTCAGCGAGCGCATGATGCGGAACACCTGACCGGTGTCGTCGCCATTGGCGAGCAGCTTGCGCAACGCACCGAAGGCGGTGCGCCAGTCGCGGCGGCCGGTCGTGCCGGGGAAGGGAGGAAGCTTGGCCATCGGACCGACTCCTTTACTGACAATGATGTCAGCATGACGCGGAAGTCGTGGCTAGGCAAGCGGTTGCCGCACCGATGATGCGGCCGATCGCACATCGATCGGAACAAGCGGTCGCGGCCTGTGGTTGGTTCGGTTCGAGATTGCGAGCAACGACGGGACGATATGCCATGGATTACAAGAAGATCGGCTTTGGGCTCGGGGCCTTTGCAGTGGGCGCGGCGGCTTGGACCGCCGGGACGGCACTGATCGGCCCGAAGGTCGGGGCACGGCGCGCGGCGTCCAATGACGACGACGGCGCGGGCGCCGTGCCGGGTGACAGCACGACTAGCCCGATCGCGCCGCGCCCTGCGACGATGGCGGCGGCCCCGGTCGGCATGGCGGAGACCGACAAGCATTTCACCGAACGTGCCGGCAATCCCGCGGCGGAGCATGTGCCGACCGATCTGATGGGCGACACGCACCCCGGCAATGACAGCCGGGCGGCCGAACCCTTCCGTCCCGATCCCACCGCGGTGCCGACCGAGGACGAGAAAGAGGCCCTGCGCCCCGCCACCGGCCCCGCCCCGACCCTGGTCGCCGATCGCGGCAGCGGCTTCAGCGAAGCGACCGGAGCGGCCTGATCGCGTGAAACCTTTCGGTGGGCCGGGACATTCTGGCCTCACTGCGGGGAACAGGAGGATGCAATGCGGACAGCGATTTTGGCGGTAATGGCGGCAGCGACGACGCTGGCGGGATGCGCGACCTATGGCGACGACCGCTATCGGAGCTATTCGGCCTATGACTATGACCGGGTCGATCCGAGCTATAACGGCTATTACGCCGATCGCTATTATGTCGACAATGCGCGCTATCGCGAACGCCGCCTGTCGTCGAACGATCGCATCTATCGCGGGCAGGATGGGCGCTATTACTGTCGCCGCAACGACGGCACGACCGGCCTGATCGTCGGCGCGGCCGCGGGCGGTACGCTGGGTGCGGCGATCGCGCCGGGTGGATCGGGCCTGCTTGGCGCGCTGCTTGGCGGCGCAGCGGGTGCGGCGCTGGGTCAGTCGGTCGACCGCAACAACGTGCGCTGCCGCTGATCGACGGCGGCTGATGCGGCGAAGGGCGGCCTTGGCGGGCCGCCCTTTTTCGTGTCAGTCGTTACCCAGCAACGAGGATTTGCGCGGGATCGTCTCGCCCTTGGGCTGCCCCTTGTCGAGCGTTTCGCTGGGCCGGCGTGCGTCACCGTCGCGCTGATGTTCGGTCGACAGATTGGGCGCGCGCGTTTCGGTGGTAGGCGCGGTGGCGTCGTCGGACGAATGGGGCATGCTGTCTCTCCTTATGACGGCACGAACGGCTGGCGACAGGCCGCCGTTCCGCTTGCCGCGCCGCGCTCTTCGGTTAAGCATGGCGGGGATATCCTGCCTTGCCCGGAGTTCCGATGCGTCAGACCCTGTTCGCCGCCCTGCTCGCCACCGCCGTCGCCGCGCCCGCCGTCGCGCAGGGGCTTCACCAATATTACGGCCTCGCCATCGCCCCCGACGGCAGCCGTACCGCGACGATCGAAAGCAGCGGTAGCCACAACGTCATCACGCTGCGCAATGCGACCGACGGGCGCGTGCTGCGAACGATCGATCCCTGCGCGACCTGCGGCTATTCGGACCTGAGCTTCGCGCCCAATGGCGACCTCGTCTTCCTTGCGCGCGATCCGGCCAGCAAGGGCGTGATGCTCGACTATGCGAGCGGCACCGCGACGCGGACGATCGCGACCATCCCCGGTATCGCGCAAACGCCGCGCGTCTCGCCCGACGGCAAGCGCATCGCGCTGCTGGTGACGCTGGGCGCCGAGAAGGAAGCGGGCGCGACGCAGCCGGGCGTGCGCATGATCGGCGAGATCGGCGGGAAGAACGACGAACAGCGGCTCGCCGTGTTCGATGTCGCCAGCCCGTCGTCGACCGTGACGCCGCTGTCGCCGGCCGGCCGCTATGTCTACGAATATGACTGGACGCCGGACGGGCGCGGCTTCGTCGCGACGACGGCGCTGGGCAATGGCGACAACAATTGGTGGGTGGCGACGCTCGACGCGATCGACGCGCAGAGCGGCGCGGTGCGCTCGATCGCCAAGCCCGCGACGCAGATCAAGCATCCGCGCGTCTCGCCCGACGGCCGAACGGTGGCCTATATCGGCGGCCTGATGAGCGATTACGGCTCGATCGGCGGCGACGTCTTCACCGTACCGCTCGCGGGCGGTACGCCGACCAACATCACCGCGGGCGCCAAGTCGACGGTGACGACGCTGGACTGGACCGCGGGCGGTCTGCGTACGGTGACGCTGGCGGGCGACGCGACGCAATTCGGCACGCTCGTGCCCGGCAAGCCCGTCGCCCCCGGTTTCACCAAGCCTGCCACGGCCAGCGCCGGCGACGGCCGCGCCGCCTTCTCTGCTGACGGGCGCTCGGTTGCCGCGGTGGTGCAGGATTACGAACATGCGCCGGCGATCTACGCCGGGCCGATCGCCGCGGTGCGGCAGGTCACGCACGACAATGACGCCGCGCCCGCACTGACCCGAGCGAAGAGCGTCAGCTGGAAGAACGAGGGCTATGACGTGCAGGGCTGGCTGCTCGCGCCGTTGAATGCGCCCACCGGCAAGGCGCCGATGATCACGATGGTCCACGGCGGCCCGTCGTCGGCGTCGGTGCCCGGCTATGTCACGCCCAATTCGATGAACGGCGCGCTGCTGAAGGCGGGTTATTACGTCTTCCTGCCCAATGCCCGTGGCAGCTTCGGCCAGGGCGAGGCGTTCACCGCCGCCAACAAGCGCGACTTCGGCGGCGGCGATCTGCGCGATATCCTCGCCGGGATCGACGCGGTCGAGCGCGTTGCGCCGATCGACGACAACCGGCTGGGGCTGGGCGGGTGCAGCTATGGCGGCTTCATGACGATGTGGGCGAACACCCAGACGAACCGGTTCAAGGGCATCGTCGCGGGCGCCGGCATTTCCAACTGGATCAGCTATTACGGCACCAACGGCATCGACCAGTGGATGCTGCCGTTCTTCGGCAAGTCGATGTACGACGACATGAAGGCCTATGAGGACGTGTCGGCGGTGTACCGCCTGAAGAGCGCGCAGACGCCGACGTTCATCTATGTCGGCGAGCGCGATATCGAGGTGCCGCCGACCCAGTCGGTCGAATGGTGGCACGCGCTGAAGGCCAAGGGCGTGCCGGTCAGCCTGGTGATCTATCCCGATGCCGGCCATTGCGTGACCGCGCCGGCACAGGCCGCCGACGTACGCGCACGGGCGATCGCGTGGTTCGACACATACGTGAAGAACGCCAAGTAAGGCGTCAGAGCAGGGGCTTGCCCGAATCCTTGAACCGGTCGAGCACCTGGGGTGCGGCGGGCAGGTTGTCGGTCGGGCGCGCCTTATCCGGTGTGGCGGCGGGCGGAGCGATAGGGCTGCCGCTCGCCGCATAGCCGGGCTGAACCTGCTCGGGCCGCGTCATCGGCGGCACCGGCGCGACACTGGCGATCAACGCCGGCGACGTCGCGACGGGCGGCGCGATCAGGGGCATGTGCGGGCCGGGGACCGGCTCGCCGCCACGATAGGGCGCGCTGAACGCGGCGCTGGTGCCCCAATAGCCCTTCCACCGATGGAACAGATGCGCGCCGACCACGTCGGTCATCACCAAGCTGCGGTTCCAGGCGGGCGTCACGGCATAGGTGTGGTAATGCGTCGCCAGCCCGACCGATGCGTAGACATAGCCGGCGAGCGCCATGCCGGCATGGCGTGCCGCCCTGATCCAGGCCGCCCGCGACGGCACCCGGGCCATGGCGCCGTCGCAGGCGAAGCTGAACTGGCAGCCTGACCGCTCGGACCCCTGATAGACGACGCCGCACACCGTATGCGGGAAGGCGGGATGGCGCACGCGGTTCAGGATCACCTGCGCCACGGCGAGCTGGCCGGCGTCGGGTTCGGACGCCGCCTCGTAATAGATGGCGGCGGTGAGGCATTCGAGCGCGCGGGCGCGATCGACGCTGGAGGCGGCTTTCGTGGAAAAGGGCGCCGCGGCGACCACGCCGGCATCGGCGCGCATCGCCGCGGCTGCGAGCGACGGCGAGACCGGCGTGGCGGGCAGCGCAATCGTACCGGTCACGCCCGGTGCGGGGGCGGCGCCGTCGCTCGCCGTCGACGCTGCGGGAAGGGCGACATCGGTGTAGAGCAGGGCCGCGCCGGGGAAATGATCCTCCGCCTCATAGCCGGCGGGGGCGGGCATTGGCGGCGGATCGCCTGCCCCATGCGCCGCGATCGCCCGCCATGCGCCCTGCGCCGCCAGCAACGCGAGGATGCCGAGCCCGATGGCCACGAGCGCGATCCACGCCCGCGTTAACCTCCGGATCGTCTGCCTGCGGACCTGCATACCGCCGCCATAGCGTAAGGCACGTGCGGCGTCCGCCATGGATTTCCGGGCGTGCCGGAGTGGTACGACGGGGCGGTACGGTAGGACTTTTGGGGATGGGCTGTGCCCTCGATGCGTCACCCCGGAACATGGCCGGGGTGACGCGCCGGGCGGGGCAGACGTCGGCTGCCCCCGCTGCCCCCGCTGCCCATGCGGTTACTTGAGCGTCGGACTGTCCAGCTTCAGTTCGCTCTCGGTCAGCGTTTCCGTGGTTGGACGCGCGGCCTTCAGCGGCGTGAGGAACTGCTTGGCGTCGCCCACCACGGCGACGCTCGCCGCCTTGGGATCGAGCAGCGCCGCTGATGCCGCCTGCACCGCCGCCGGCGTCACCGCCTCCACCTTTGCGGTGTAGCGCTGCAATTCGGTCAGCGGCACGCCGTCGAGCACATATTCGCCGATGATCCCGGCGATCCCGTCGGTCGTCTCGACGCCTCGACCGAAATTACCGACCAGCACCGCCTTGCGCGTCGACAGCTCCGCCTCGGGCACCGGCGTCGCGCCCATCCGCGCCATTTCGGCGGTCATCAGCGAGACGACCTCTGCCGCGGTCTGGTTCTTGGTCTGCGTTCGCGCCGCGATGCTGCCCGTTTTCCGCGCCGCATCGACGCTGCTGCCCGCGCCATAGGCGAGGCCGCGCCTGATCCGCACCTCCTGGTTCAGCCGCGACGAGAAGCCGCCGCCCAGCACCGTGTTGGCGACCGCAAAGGGATAATAACGCGGATCGGACCGCGGGATGGCGACGCGTTCGACGACGACGCCCGCCTGGCCCGCGCCCGGCATGTCGACGACGACGGTACGCGGCGCCGGCAGCGTGCCGACCGCCGGGAGTGGCGTCGGCGCGCCGGCCGGAGCCCGCCAGCCGCCGAACTGCGCCTTGGCCAGCGCCTCTGCCTGCGCCGGCGTCACGTCGCCGACCAGGATCAGCGTCGCCTGATCGGGTCGCCACGTGCGCGCATAGGCGGCGGTGACGTCGGCGCGGGTGATCGCCTTCAGCGAGGCCGGCGTGCCCGATCCGGGCGCACCATAAGGCGAGGCGCCGAAGGTCGCGCGATCGGCGACCAGTGCGGCGAGCTGCGCCGGATTCTTCATCGCGACCTTCACCGCGTCGACCTGCTGCGTCCGTGCGCGCTCCAGTTCCTCGGGCGCGAAGACGGGATGCTGCGCCACGTCGGCGAGGATGTTGAGGGCCGGGGCGAGCTGATCGGACTTTACCGTCACTTCGACGCTGCCGCCCTCGCTTGCCGCATTGGCACCGATCGAGCCGCCCAGGCTTTCGACCTGACGCGCGATCTCGGTCGCCGAGCGGGTCGTCGTGCCCTTGGTCATCAGATTGGCGGCGAGGCTGCTGACGCCCGAACGGTCCGCCGGATCGAGCGCCTGGCCGCCCGTGCCGACCAGATAGGCGGTGGCGATCGGCAGGTCGTGGCGCTCGACCGTGACGACGCGCAGGCCGTTGGCGAGCTGCGTCTCGACCGGCTGCGGCAAATTGGCGGTAACCGGCGCGCCGGGGGCGGGCGGCAGGATGCGCTGGCCCTCGGGCGCGGGCGTGACGATCGCGATGTCGGCAGGCGGGGTCAGTGCTTCGGTCCGCACGGTCGGGGCGACCGCGATCCTGTCACCGGTCTGGCCGGCAGGCTTGGCGCTATCGGGTAGATAACGGATCGTCGCGGACTGGGCATCCCCCAGATACTGACGCGCGACGCGCTGGACGTCGGCGGCGGTGACTTGCTGGATCGCGGCGAGCTGGCGATCGGCGGCGCGGGGGTCGCCATCGATGATCACCGACGAAGCGAGCAGGCGTGCCTTGCCCTCCGCGGTTTCGCGGCTCTTGATCGCGGCGGTGACGATCTCGTTCTTCGCCTCGGCGAGTTCGGCGGCGCTGACCGGTGCGTCACGGAAGCGTGCGATCTCGCGCTTCAGCGCGACCTCGCCCTGGTCCGCGGTCTTGCCGTCGGCCAGGATCGCATACGCGACGAGGTTACCCGTCCCCTGCTTGCTGTCGAGGAAGGACGAGGCATCCTGCGCCAGCTGGTCGCGATAGACGAGGCTTTCGTACATCCGGCTGCTCTCGCCCGTCGACAGGATCGTGTTGAGCACGGTCAGCGCGGGAATGTCGGCGCTCCGGTCGGCGGGGACGTGCCAGGTCATGACGACCGCAGGCAGAGGCGTATTGGGTTCGTAGACGGTGTAGCTCACCGGCTTGGCGCGCATCGGTTCCTGCACGGTGACGCGCGGGATCGCCGTCGTCGGCCGCACGATCTTGCTGAAATAGCGGTCGACCCAGGCGTCGAGCTGCTTGGGATCGAAATTGCCGGCGACGACCAGGATCGCATTGTCGGGGCGGTAATAGGTGGCGTGGAAGGCGCGGACGTCGTCGATCGAGGCCGCTTCCAGATTCTCGATACTGCCGATCGTCGAGCGCGCATAGGGGTGCGTCGTGTAGGATGCGGCCGACAGATAGGTGGAGAACAGCTTGCCATAGGGGCGGGCGAGTGTGGACTGGCGCAGCTCTTCCTTCACCACGTCGCGCTCGGATGCGAAGCTCTTGGGTTCGACCACCAGGCTCGCCATGCGATCGGCTTCGGCGAACAGCAGCCGCTGCAGATGGTTGGCGGGGACGACCTCGTAATAATTGGTGTAATCGTCGTTGGTCGAGGCGTTGTTATAGCCGCCGACGTCCTCGGTCAGGCGGTCCATCTGTTCGGAGACGAGATTGCGCGTCGCCTTGAACATCAGATGTTCGAACATGTGCGCGAAGCCTGAACGGCCCTTGGGATCGTCCTTCGACCCCACGTCATACCATACCTGCACCGCGACATTGGGCGTCGACGTATCGCGCAGCGCATAGACGCGCAGGCCGTTCGCCAGCGTGCGTTCGGTATAGGCGATCGGCTTGACGGCGGTCGCCGCGGGCGCGGCGGTTTGCGCGGTGGCGGCGAGGGGGAGCAGCGCGGCCCCGAGCAGAAGGGCGGCACGAACGAGGCGCATGGGATGCTCCGGTTAGGACGGGATGATGCCGTCGGTTGAACCGGAGCTTGGGGATCGTGTCAATCGCCCCTCAGGCTGCGTCGTCATTCCCGCGAAGGCGGGAATCCAGAACCGCTACCGTCTCGGCCTCATCGCGGGACCTGCGCGTCTGGATCCCCGCCTGCGCGGGGATGACGATGGCTTGAGGTCAGTCCTTCTTCTTCCCCGAATTGGCGAACAGCACCGCCGCGGCGACCGCGGCTGATCCGATACCGACGCCGATGATGCGCATCGGCCAATGGCTCTTGCGGCCCTGCACCTTGGCCTGCGCGGCGGCATCCTGCTGCGCCTTGGCGGCAGCGGCGGCTTCGAGGATCTCGTTGGGCTGATCCGACATACTCACTCTCCCTTGCCCCGTTGATACGCTGCGCGAAAACCATTCGCGAACGAGGTCAGTTCACCAGCCGCAATGGCGGCTCTCAGGTCCGCCATCAAGGCTTCGTAGAACCAGATGTTATGTTCGGTCATCAACATCGCACCCAGAATTTCGCCCGCGCGGACGAGGTGGTGGATATAGGCGCGACTCCAGGTCGCACAGACCGGACAGCCGCACGTCGGGTCGAGCGGTGCCTGATCCTCGCCGAACTTCGCATTGCGCAGGTTGATCGGGCCGTTGCGGGTGAATGCCTGGCCGGTCCGCCCCGAGCGCGTCGGCATCACGCAGTCGAACATGTCGATGCCGCGCTCCACCGCGCCGACGATATCATCGGGCTTTCCGACGCCCATCAGGTAGCGCGGCTTGTCCTGCGGCAATTGCCCGGGTGCGAAGTCGAGACAGCCGAACATCGCCTCCTGCCCCTCACCGACCGCGAGGCCGCCGACCGCATAGCCATCGAAGCCGATGTCGATCAGCGCGTCGGCGCTCGCCTTGCGAAGGCCCTCGTCGAGCGCGCCCTGCTGGATGCCGAAGATCGCATTGTTCTCGGCATGCTCGCCACCGCTGTTGAACGCATCGCGGCTGCGCTTCGCCCAGCGCATCGAGCGTTCCATCGCCGCGGCCTGCACCTCGCGCGTCGAGGTGGTCGGAACCAGTTCGTCGAACGCCATCACGATATTGGAGCCCAAAAGCCGCTGGATCTCGATCGATCGCTCCGGGCTGAGCAGGTGGCGCGTGCCGTCGAGGTGGCTCTTGAACGACACGCCCTCTTCGGATCGCTTGGTCAGGTCGGCGAGGCTCATCACCTGATAGCCGCCTGAATCGGTCAGGATCGGCTTGTCCCAGCCCATGAAACCGTGGAGGCCGCCCAGCCGCGCGACCCGTTCCGCGCCGGGGCGCAGCATCAAATGATAGGTGTTGCCCAGGATGATGTCGGCGCCCGCATTGGCGACATCGGCGGGCTTCATCGCCTTCACGGTGGCGGCGGTGCCGACCGGCATGAAGGCAGGCGTGCGGATGACGCCACGCTGCATCTGGATCGTGCCGGTGCGGGCGCGGCCGTCGGTGGCGGCGATGGTGAAGGCGAAACGGGAAGACATGTCGTGCGCTTTGGCGAAAGCGGTCAGCGGTGTCGAGCCGCCGCTACCGCTTGCGCTTGTCGCCGCGCGGATCGGGGGCGCGGGTCGCCATGCTGCGGATCGTCAAACATTCTTTCCGCGTGACGACGCCATCCCTGTCGACGTCGAGCCGGGCGAACACCCGCGCCATCGCCGCCTGCAATTCGGCGAGCGTGATGCGATTGTCGCCGTCGCTATCCACTTCGAACGGGCTGGGCAGCGCATTGGGATCGCCCAGCCAGCGCGTCGACCAGTCGGCGAAGTCGATATAGCCGAGCGAGCCGGTGTGAGCGGTGTCGATCGCGGCAAAGCTGCGCGCTACGCCGGCGGCAAGCTCGGCGCGGGTGGTGCGGCCGTCGCCGTCGCTGTCGAACGCGGCGATCGCCATCGCGACCGGCTCGACCACCAGCGTTGCGGGTGGCTGGGCCGGGGCGGCAACAGGCGTCGCCGCCTGGAGAAGAAGCGTCAGCAGCATCGGCGGCGATCATGCCAGCGGGCCGTCCCGCGCGCCATCGCTATGTGCGCGCCGGCAGCAGCAGCGAGGCGTCGCCGTAGGAATAGAAACGGTATCCCTCGGCAATGGCGTGGGCGTAGGCCGCCTGCATCCGCTCGCGCCCCATCAACGCCGAGACGAGCATGAACAGCGTCGATTTGGGCAAATGGAAGTTGGTGAGCAGGCCGTCGATGCCGCGGAAGGTGTAGCCGGGGGTGATGAAAATCGCGGTGTCGCCTTCGAACGGGCGGATCACCTGGTCTTCGCCGCTCGCGCTTTCGATCAGGCGGAGCGAGGTGGTGCCGACCGCGATCACCCGGCCACCGCTGGCGCGGACGGCGTTCAGGCGGTCGGCGGTGGCGGCGCCGATGCGGCCCCATTCGGCGTGCATCTGGTGGTCGTCGGTGTCGTCTGCCTTGACGGGCAGGAAGGTGCCGGCGCCGACGTGCAGCGTCAGCGTCTCGTGGCCGATGCCGGCGGCGTCCAGCGCGGCGATCAGATCGGGCGTGAAGTGCAGCGCCGCCGTGGGCGCGGCGACGGCGCCCGGTTCAGCCGCGAACATCGTCTGGTAATCGTCGGCATCGCGCGCATCGGTCGGGCGCTTGGCGGCGATATAGGGCGGCAGCGGCATGCGGCCGGCGCGTTCGAGCAGCAGTTCGACCGGCTCGTCCCCCGCGAAGTCGAGCGCGAGGCTGCCATCCTCGCCGCGATCGGTGGCGATGGCGGTGACGCCCGACCCGAAATCGATGCTGTCGCCCTCGCGCAGGCGGCGCGCGTTGCGGACGAAAGCGCGCCAGCGGCGCGGTCCTTCGCGCTTGTGCAGCGTCGCGCCGATCTTCGCCTCGCCGCGTCGCCCCTCGAGTTGCGCGGGGATCACGCGCGTGTCGTTGAACACCAGGCAGTCGCCGGCACGCAATTCAGCCGGCAGGTCGCGAACGATGCGGTCGCGCGTCGCATCGCCGTCGAGCACCAGCAGCCGTGCCGAATCGCGCGGCGATGCCGGCCGCAGCGCGATCCGCTCGGCCGGCAGCTCGAAATCGAAAAGCTCGACCTTCACTTGCGGGCAGGCGCCTTCTTGGCGGGTGCCGTCTTGCGGGCCGGGGCACTCGCCTTCTTCGGCGCCGCGGTGCCAGCCGATTCGCCGCCGGGCAATGTCACCGGCGCGCCGAGCGTCACCGGGGCCGGAGCAGGCGCGGGGGTGTAGGCCGGAGGATTGTCGGCGGCGATGTACGCGTGGACGATCTTGGTCGGATCCGCGGGCGGCTCGCCACGCTGAATCGCGTCAACGTACTGCATGCCATCGATCACCCGGCCGAAGACGGTATACTTCTTGTCGAGGCTGAGCTTCGGCTGGAAGACGATGAAGAACTGGCTGTTCGCACTGTTCGGATCGTCCGCACGCGCCGCCGACACCGCGCCGCGGACGTGGGGCAGATAGTTGAACTCCGACGGTACGTTGGGCAGCGTCGATCCGCCGGTGCCGTCGCCCTTGGGATCGCCGCCCTGCGCCATGAAACCGTCGATCACGCGGTGGAAGGCAAGGCCGTCATAGAAATGCTGGCGGGTCAGCGTCTTGATCCGCTCGACCATCTTGGGCGCCACGTCGGGACGCAGCCAGATGGTAACGCGGCCACCGTCCGACAGGTCGAGCAGCCAGAGGTTTTCCTTATCGGTGGTCAGCGGCGGCGTCGCGCGCTGGGTGACGTCGTCGGTGCCGGGTACGCTCTGCGCAAAGGCAGGCGCGGCGAACAGGCACAACAGAAACGCAAACAGACGGGCGAACGGGCGCATGAGATTCCCAACCTAGGTGATGCGGTGCGGCTTAGAGCAAATCGCAGGTTGCACCAAACTGAACATCGTGGCGGCAATGGGGCGGGCGGGTGCCTCACTCTTTCGTCACCCCGGACTGGTTCCGGGGTCCACTCTGCGGCGAGGGGGTGGTTTGAGCCTCTTGCCATTCCCCCGCGGTCCGGTGGACCCCGGAACGAGTCCGGGGTGACGGGGAGGGGAAGGGGGCGTCAGCTGCCCCGCCGGCCCAACTTCTCCACGCGTGCCACCACTTCCTCGCACACGGTCGGCGTGACGAAGCGCTGGATCGGGCCGCCGAACATCGCGATTTCCTTGACCAGACGGCTGGCGATCGGCTGCAGTGCGACATCGGCCATCAGGAAGACGGTTTCGACGCGCGGATTGATCTGCTGGTTCATGCCCGCCATCTGATATTCATACTCGAAATCGGCGACGGCACGCAGGCCGCGGACGATGACCTTGGCGCCCTCGCGCTCGGCGAAGTCCATCAGCAGCGAATCGAAGGCGACGACGTCGATCGATCCGGCGATCCCCTCCACCTCGCGGCGGACGATTGCCATGCGTTCGTCGAGGCTGAACATGGGAGACTTGGAGGGGTTGGTGGTCACGCCGATCACCAGCCGGTCGACCAGCTTGGCGCCACGGCGGATGATGTCCATGTGACCCAAAGTGATGGGGTCGAAGGTGCCCGGATAGACGCCGATCCGCTCGCTCATGTCCGCCCCCTGTGTTCGATCATTATCGTGTTGGATGAATGTCGGTCAGCGATCCCGCTCGACGACGTAGCGTGCAATCGCGCGGAGCACATCGGCCTCCGGCCCGAAACCATGCAGGTGCGCGATCGCCTGGTCGACCAGCATCCGGCATTGGTCGCGCGCGCGGTCGACGCCGAGCAGCGACAGGAACGTCTCCTTGCCGGCCGCGCCGTCCTTGCGCAGCGCCTTGCCGACCACCGCCTCGTCGCCCTCGGCGTCGAGCAGGTCGTCGGCGATCTGGAAGGCGAGGCCCAGGTCGTGCGCATAGCCGCGCAAGCTGCGGCGCCCCTCTGGCGGAACGCGGCCCAGAATTGCGCCCATTTCCACCGACACGCCGATCAGCGCACCGGTCTTCATCTGTTGCAGCCGGGTGACGGTGGCGAGGTCGAACGTCATGCGTTCGGCGACCAGGTCCATCATCTGCCCGCCCGCCATGCCCGAGGGGCCGGAGGCGCGTGCTAGTTCCATCACCAGTTCGGCGCGAACGAAGGGGTCGGCGTGCGTCGCGGGGTCGGCGAGCACTTCGAAGGCGAGGGCGTGCAGGCAATCGCCCGCCAGGATCGCGGTCGCCTCGTCGAACGCCTTGTGGACCGTCGGCTTGCCGCGGCGCATGTCGTCGTCGTCCATCGCGGGCAGATCGTCGTGGATCAGCGAATAGACGTGGATCGCCTCGACGGCCATCGCGACCTCGCCCGCGCAGTCGCGGTCGACGCCGAACAGGTCGGCCGTCGCGCACAGCAGCAGCGGGCGCAGTCGCTTGCCGCCACCGATCGCGGCATGGCGCATCGCCTTGTAGAGGTCGGCGCGCGGATCCTCGGGTACAGTGAGCAGCCGGTCGAAGCGTGCGTCGATATCCGCGGCGACGGCGGCGAGCGCATGATCGAGCGAGGGCGCGGTCGCGCTGGTCATCGGATCAGCCGGCTGCAAAGGGGCGGGTGCCGGCGGCCTTGCCCTCGGCATCGAGGCGGATCGCCTCGATCCGGGCCTGGGCTGCGTCGAGCCGATCGGCGCAGCGCTGGCGCAGCCGATCGCCGCGTTCATACAGCTGGATCGATTCGTCGAGCGTCGCTTCACCGCTTTCGAGGCGGCTGACGATGCGTTCCAGTTCCTTCAAAGCGTCTTCGAACGACAGGGTTTCGATCGGCGTATCCATGCGCGTCGCTATGGGGCAGCGGCGGGACGCACGCAAGGATGCGCGCAGACCCCGCCGCTTAGCCGAATCAGACGCGCATTGGCATGAGCACGTAGAGCGCGGGCGCCTTGTCGTTTTCGCGGATCAGCGTCGGGGCTGCGGCGTCGTTGAGATGCACTTCCACCACGTCGCCATCGATCTGGCCGAGGATGTCGAGCAGATAGCGGCTGTTGAAGCCGATTTCGAACGGCATCGCGGCATAATCGCCCGGCACCTCTTCGGCGGCGGTGCCGTTTTCGGGGCTGGTGACCGACAAAGTGATCTTGTCGCGATCCAGCGCCATCTTCACCGCGCGCGTCTTTTCGGTCGCGATGGTCGACACGCGGTCGACGCCCTCCATGAAGCTCTTGGGATCGAGCTTCAGGATCTTGTCGTTCGCGGTCGGGATGACGCGGCTGTAATCGGGGAACGTGCCGTCGATCAGCTTGCTGGTCAGGATGGCATTGCCCAGGTCGAAGCGGATCTTGGTGCCCGACAGCGAGACGCCGACCGAGCCGTCGATCTCGTCGAGCAGCTTGCGCAATTCACCGACGCACTTCCGCGGCACGATCACGTCCGGCATGCCCGCGGCGCCCTCGGGGCGGGGCAGGGTGACGCGGGCGAGGCGGTGGCCGTCGGTGGCGGCGGCCTTCAGCGTCGGCTCCGATGCTTCGTCCTGGACGTGCAGGAAGATGCCGTTGAGGTAATAGCGCGTCTCTTCGGTCGAGATGGCGAAGCGCGTCTTGTCGATGATCTGCTTCAGCGTGTCCGCCGGAATTTCGAACTGCGTCGGCAGCTCGCCCTCGGCGATCACCGGGAAGTCGTCGCGCGGCAGCGTGCCGAGGCTGAAACGCGCGCGGCCGGCGACGATCGTCATGCGGCCTTCGGCGGCGGTCAGCTGCACCTGCGCGCCTTCGGGCAGTTTGCGGGCGATGTCGAACAGGGTGTGGGCCGACACGGTGGTCGAACCCGGCTGGTCGACCGCGGCCTGCACCGATTCGTTGATCTGCAAATCGAGGTCCGTCGCCATCAGCCGCAGCTGGCCCTCGGCCGTCGCCTCGAGCAGCACGTTCGACAGGATCGGGATGGTGTTGCGCCGCTCCACGACGGACTGGACATGGCTCAGTCCCTTGAGGAGCGTTGCACGTTCGATCGTCGCCTTCATGGATATCCCCCGTCCCCCGAGTCCGGGGCGTGTTCCTCATCAGTCCTACCCACGAAAAAGGGGTCGGAGCAAGCACTCCGACCCCTCGGGCGATTCCGGTTAACAGCCGGTTAGCGGATTGGCCGCGAATCCGGCGCCGTCCTGCCCCTTGCCCGTCACCCCGGCCTAAGAGCCGGGGTCCCGCTTTACCGCCACGCCGCAGGAAGAAGCGGGCCCCCGGGTCGAGCCCGGGGTGACGGGGGAGGGCTGGCCGTCAGAAGCGCATGCCGACGCCGGCAACAAGCTGGTGGCGATCGACGTCGATATTGTAGCGGCCGACCGAATTGTCGGCCTTGCCGTAGTTCGAGTAGCGATATTCGCCCTTGATATAGGTGTTCGCGCCAATCTGATGCTCCAGGCCCGCACCGAGGCGGAAGCCGTCGAGATCGGTGTGATCGCGCGTCTCGGTCGTCCCCTGCGTGTAGCGGGTGTCCACGCGGGCGTTGGTATAGCCGCCCTTGGCATACGCGAGCGTGGTCGGGTTGAGCGGCACGCCGACGCGCGCGCCGAGATAGACGTCACGGCCCATGCCGACGCGGAAGCGATCGCCCTGGTTGATCAGGTTGTCGGTGCGCGTGTCGGTGGTCGATCCGGTCAGCTCGCCCTCGGCGCCGACGACGAGGTTGTTGAGCTGCACGTCATAGCCGACTGCGCCGCCGTAGACGAAGCCATCGCTGGTATCGTGGCCGTCCTTCAGCGCGTCATAGCCGGCGACGCCTTCGATGCGCAGGCCGGTGAAGGGGGCGCCGGCGGTGGTCTGCGCGAAGGCGGGGGCGGCGAGGGCGGTGGTGGCCACCGCGGCGAGAATCAGGTTACGCATAAGCTACTCCGTATGACGGGCGCCCCGAACGCTGGGGCGCGATGGGTCAATGGCCCAGACGGAACGGCGTTGCATGAACCTCAGCTAAACACGGAAAACCGTTGCTTTTGCGCCACAGCGATCCGAGACAGCCGGGATGACGTCCACCTCTCTGCCGGTCCGCAAGGGCCGCGACTTTATCGCGCGACATGGCGAAACGGTGTTCAATGCCGCCCGGCGGTTGCAGGGCGATGCCCCGCATACGCCGCTGACCCGCGCGGGCTTTGCGCAGGCCGACGAGATGGGGCGGGCGTTGCGCGATACGCTGGGGGCGGCGCCGGCGCTGACCATGTGGGCCTCGCCGACGGGCCGCGCGTTGCAGACGCTGGCGGTGATCGCCGAACATCTGGAACTCGACTGGCATGGCGCGCATCATGACGCGCGGCTGGTGGAGATCGGCATGGGGCGCTGGGGCGGGCGCTATTATGCCGATGTCGTGGGCGAGGTGGGGCCGGTGATCACGCCCGAGGGCCTGTTGCGCCCGGCGCCGGATGGCGAGGATTATCCGTCAATCGCCGCGCGGGTGTCCGCATGGCTCGCGGCGACCGCGGACGATCCCGGCGACCGGCTGATCATCATGCACGGCATCTCCAGCCGGGTGCTGCGCGGCGTGATGACCGGCCTGCCCGATCACCCCGAATGGCGCGCGCCGATCGCCGACGGCCTGCCGCAAGGATCGCTGGTGATGATCGAAGGCGGCGTCGAAACGCTCGTACACCGCGGTACGGGCCACGCCCCCGCGTGAGGCTGGGGGCGGTCCTGCTGCTGGCGATGGCGGTCGCGGGGCCCGCGGCGGCACGCGAGACGCTGGGCGTCTACAAGGGCTGGGGCGCGTTCCGTGATGCGGCGCCGCACCGCTGCTATGCCATCGCCCGGCCGGTGACGGCGGGTGGACGCAGCGCGGGCTGGGCGAGCGTCGCGACCTGGCCGGACCGCGGCCTCAGCGCCTCGCTCCACATCCGCCTGTCGCGGGAGCGCGACCGCTCCGCCCCCGTCACGCTGACCATCGGCGAGCGCCGGTTCGAACTCGCCGCGGGCGGGCTCGACGCCTGGGCGACCGATGCACCCAGCGACCGCGCGATCGTGGCCGCCTTGCGCTCGGGCCGCAGCATGAGCGTCGAGGCAGTGGGCGGCGGAGGGCGCCCCTTCGCCGACGTCTATCTGCTCGCCGGTGCCGCCACCGCGATCGATGCGGCGACCCTGGGGTGCGTCGGATAGCCCATCCCGGCGGCGGGATGGAAATGGACGCGGTTTTCCGCTATATGCCCGCGATGCTCGACAGCGTTGCGCCTCCCATGCCCATTCCGGGCCATATCGATCCTGTGCCCGTCCCGCGCGCGAAGACGCTGCGCGAGGATGGCCGGATCGACCTCATCGGCCTCGGCAAGGACGAACTGCGCCAGACGCTGCTCGACGCCGGCATGGAGCCGCGGCAGGCGAAGCTGCGCGCCAAGCAGATCTGGCACTGGTTGTACAATCGCGGCGCGACCGAGTTTTCGGCGATGACCGATATCGCCAAGGCGCAGCACCCCTGGCTGGAGCAGCGTTTCGTCATCGGCCGGCCGGAGGTGGTCGAGGCACAGGTATCGACCGACGGCACGCGCAAGTGGCTGCTGCGATCGCCCGACGGGCAGGATTACGAGGCGGTATTCATCCCCGATGCCGATCGCGGGACGTTGTGCGTGTCCAGCCAGGTCGGCTGCACGCTCAACTGTCGCTTCTGCCACACCGGCACGATGCGCCTCGTCCGCAACCTGACTGCGGGCGAGATCGTCGGGCAGGTGATGCTGGCGCGCGACGCGCTGGGCGAATGGCCGAGCCAGCCCGAGGGGCGGATGCTCACCAACATCGTGATGATGGGCATGGGCGAGCCGCTGTATAACTTCGACAGCGTCCGCGATGCGCTGAAGCTGGTGATGGACGGCGACGGCCTGGCGCTGTCGAAGCGCCGCATCACGCTCAGCACCAGCGGTGTCGTGCCGATGATGGCGCGCGCGGGCGAAGAGATCGGCGTCAACCTTGCCGTGTCGCTGCATGCCGTGACCAAGGAAGTGCGCGACGAGATCGTGCCGCTGAACAAGAAATACGGCATCGAAGAGCTGTTGCAGGCGTGCGCCGACTACCCCGGCGCCAACAATGCGCGCCGCATCACGTTCGAATATGTGATGCTGAAGGACAAGAACGATTCGGACGCGGAAGCGCACGAGCTCGTCCGCCTGCTGCGCAAGTACAAGCTGCCCGCCAAGGTCAATCTGATCCCGTTCAATCCCTGGCCGGGCGCGCCGTACGATACGTCGACGCCGGAGCGGGTGCGCCGGTTCAGCGACATCATCTTCGAAGCGGGCATCTCGGCGCCGGTGCGTACCCCGCGCGGCCGGGACATCGACGCCGCCTGCGGTCAGCTGAAGACCGCCGCGGAGAAGAAGAGCCGCGCGCAAATGGATCGCGAAGCCGAGGAAAAGATGGCGGCGCTCGGCTGAGCCCCGGGCAACCCGTTGGCGCAGCGCGGGTTATGACCCGGGCAACGCCATTATGGGATGTCCTTCATGCTACGATCCTTCCTGATCGGCCTCGTCGCGGGCCAGCGCGGCATGACGCCGCTGGCGGTGGTCGCGGGTGCGGCACGGCGGGGGACACTGTCGGCCGGCGCGCCGGGCGCTCGCCTGTTGGTGCATCCGGTCGCCGCCGGCGGCGCGGTTGCGATGGCGGCGGCGGAGATGGCGGGGGACAAGATGGCGACCGCCCCCGATCGCACCATCCCGCCGGGCCTGATCGCCCGCGTGATGAGCGCTGGATTCGCTGGCGCAGCGCTTGCGGAGCGGCGGCGCATGACGGGTGCGCTCGTCGCCGCCACGACCGCGGTGGCCGCGGCCTATGCGGGTCTCGCGCTGCGGCGCTATGGCATGCGGCGCTGGGGACAGACCGTGACCGGCTTCGTCGAGGATGCCGCCGTGCTGGCCGGCGGGATCGCCATCGCGCGTCTGCCGGCGCGTTAAACCCTTTTCGTTTGCCGAGCGGCCGGCCCATTGCGGCCGTCATCGCCGCGCGCTAGGCGCGGCCTTCGATGCGGTCCTATCAGCCATCGTCGGACCGTCGTCGAGCGCTGTCGCTGGCGCTGACCATTGCCGCGCACCTGCTGCTCGTCTGGCTGCTGATCCATCTGGCGCCCGTGTTCGACGTGCAGAAGGAGCTGGGCCGCTCGCTCACCGTCAACATGCTGCCGATAGGGGATAATCAGTCGACCGCGACGAAGAGCGCCAAGGCGCCCGCGCGCGCTGCCCAGGCGAGCCGCCGCACCGCGCCCGAACCGCCCGCCGCACCCCGGACGCCCGCCGACGACACGCCGGTGCCGCCCCCGGTCGAGACGCCGTTCCCCGGCTATCTGGTGCTCAGCCGCAACGATTTCCGCGCGTCCGATGTGGGCAAGATGCCCTCGACCCGATCGGGCGGCAGCGCGGGCAAACAGCTGGCCGCGGCGGACGGACAGGGTGACGGCGACGCGGGCGAGCCGAGCGCGTCGGCGGGCATCGGCCCCGGCGGTCAGCGGCTCTACGCCGCCGAATGGTATGTGCGGCCCAGCGCATCGCAGACCGGCCCGTACATGCCGCGCGAGCTGCCGGCGGGATCGTGGGGCGAGATCGCGTGCAAGACCGCGCCCAATTACCGTGTCGAGGACTGCGTTCAGCTCGGCGATTCGCGCCCCGGCCTGGGGCTGGCCCGCGCGCTGCGCGAGGCGGCGTGGCAGTTCAAGGTCCGCCCGCCGCGGATCAACGGCAAGCCGCAGATCGGCGCGTGGGTGCGCATCCACTATGACATCGTCGACCGCGATCCGGGCTGATCAGCCCCGCGCCCGCGCCCGGCGATAGGTGCCGAGCACGCGCACCCATTTGGAATGGAAACCCAGTTCCTCCAGCGCGCGGTCGACCGCGGGGTCGCCCGGCTTGCCTTCGATATCGCAGAAGAATTCAGTCGCCACAAACTGGCCGCCGCGCTGATAGCTTTCCAGCTTGGTCATGTTGACGCCGTTGGTCGCGAAGCCGCCCATCGCCTTGTAGAGCGCGGCGGGGATATTCTTCACCTCGAAGATCAGCGTCGTCATCCACGGGCCCTCGCCGACCGGCGGCTTGCCGCCCCGCGCCAGCACGACGAAGCGCGTCGTATTGTGTTCGGCATCGGCGATGTCGACGCCCAGCAGGTTGAGGCCATAGATCGCCGCCGCGCCCGGCGGGGCGAGCGCCGCAATCGCCGGATCGCCCAGCTCGGCCACATAGGCCGCGGCACCGGCGGTATCGGGATAGGCGGCCTGGGCGATGCCGTGCGCCTTCAGCCAGTGACGGCATTGGCCCAGCGCTTGCGGGTGGCTCATCGCCTCGCGCACCTGGTCGCGCGTGCCGGGTCCCATCAGGGCGTGGCGGATCGACAGGAAATGTTCGCCGGTGATGACCAGCCCCGATTCCGGCAGCAGGAAATGCATGTCGGCGACACGGCCGTGCAGCGAGTTTTCGATCGGGATCACCGCACAATCGGCCCGCCCGTCGCGTACCGCGTCGATCGCATCTTCGAAGCTGAAACAGGGCAGCGGCAGGCCGCCGGGAAAGGTTTCGGTGACGGCGACATGGCTGTTCGCGCCCGGCGCGCCCTGAAAGGCGACGGCGCGTTCCGGCTCGGCGGCGGCGGCGGCGGTCATCGCGGCGACGATCGGGCGGGCGGGGGCGGCGTAGGTCTCCATGGGGCCGCGGGCCTAGTGGCGTGGGGGCTGACCGGCAAGCGATGCTTGCGGACGGCCCGCGGCTTTCCTATGGGTTCGCTGCGCAAAGTATAAAACAGGGGCAGCGTTAGGCAGATGGATAACCGCACCAATACGATCGCCGGGTGGACGCTGGCAGCCTGCGGGCTCGCGCTCGGTCTGTCGATCGTCGGCGGCATGGCCTTCCACAGCGAGCGCCCCGAAAAGATGGGCTATGCGATCGAGGGCGTCGAGGAAGCCGGTGGCGGCGGCGAGGCCGCGGCGGTGCCGATCGCGACGTTGCTGCCGACCGCCGACGTCGCCAAGGGCGCCGAAGTGTTCAAGAAATGCGCCGCCTGCCACACCGTCAACCAGGGCGGGGCGAACGGCATCGGCCCGAACCTGTACGCGACGCTCGGCGAACCGATCGGCCAAGGCAAGGGCGGCTTTGCCTTCTCCGACGCGCTGAAGGGCGTCGGCGGCAATTGGGACTTCGACAAGATGAACGCGTGGCTGACATCCCCACGCAAGTTCGCGCCGGGCACGAAGATGACCTTCGCTGGCCTCGGCAATGCGCAGGATCGTGCCAACGTCATCGCCTATCTGAACAGCCAGGGTTCGAACCTGCCGCTGCCGGCGGCACCGGCCGCAGGCGCTGCGCCGGCGAAGGAAGGCGCGGAAAAGCCTGCGACCAACGCCGCAAAGGATTCGATCACCAACACCGACGCCGCGAACAACCTCGGCAACACCGGCACGCCCGCGTCGGGCGCACCGTCGGTCGATCCCAATGCCGCCAAGGAAGGCGCGAAGGCGGGGAAGTAGAATAATTGTCCCTCCGGGGAGGGACGTGCCGCAGCGGGCGGCAGTTGACCATCACCGGTCACCCCGGCCTTGAGCCGGGGTCCCGCTTCGCCTCCGGTAGCAACGCAGGCTTACGTGACGTCAAAAGCGGGACCCCGGGTCAAGCCCGGGGTGACGGTGTGTTGCGAAAGGTCGAGGAAGGCGCATACTCCGTCAGAGGGCGATGCCGTGAGGACGGGCGAGCCCGCGCTCAGCCCTCCTGCTTCGCCTGTTCCTCGTAAAAGGCGCGCACCACGTCCCACGCTTCTTCGGCGGTCTCGACATAGGTGAAGATCCCGAGGTCGCGCTGGCTGACGACGCCTTCGTCGACCAGCGCCTGGAAGTTCACCACCTTTTCCCAGAATTCGCGGCCGAACAGCAGCACGGGGATCGGCTTGATCTTGCCGGTCTGGATCAGCGTCAGCAGTTCGAACAGTTCGTCGAACGTGCCGAACCCACCGGGGAAGGCGGCCAGCGCGCGGGCGCGGAGCAGGAAGTGCATCTTGCGCAGCGCGAAATAGTGGAACTGGAAGCTCAGCGAGGGCGTGACATAGGGATTGGGCGCCTGTTCGTGCGGCAGGACGATGTTGAGGCCGATCGATTCGGCGCCGACATCGGTCGCGCCGCGGTTGGCCGCTTCCATGATCGACGGGCCGCCCCCGGAGCAGACGACGAACTGGCGCATCCCCTTCTGGTCGCGCGGCACGCGGCTGGCGATCTGGGCGAGTTCGCGTGCGACCTCGTAATAGCGGCTCTTGTCGACCAGCCGCTGCGCGATGGCGCGGCTCGTGTCGTCGGTGGCGAGCTCCAGCATCGCCTGCGCCTTGGCAGGCTCCGGAATGCGCGCCGAGCCGTACATGACGAAGGTGGAGGCGATCTTCGCCTCTTCCAGCAGCAGCTCGGGCTTCAGCAGTTCGAGCTGGAAGCGGACGGGGCGCAGATCCTCGCGCAGCAGGAAGTCCATGTCCTGAAAGGCGAGCTTGTAGGCGGGGTGCTCGGTCTGCGGCGTCGAGATCGCCTGTTGGGCGGAGGCGGCATCCTGGCTGGCGCGGGGGAAGACCCGCTCGGGTACGCGTGTATCGGTCATCCGAGGGAAGTAGAGCAAAGCTTCGGCCCGCTCAACGGCCTATCGGCACAGGCCGGCATGATCGTCTTCCAGGTGCAGATGGTTGCGGTGCGCGGCGTTATAGGCCGGCGACAGGACAGTGCCGAACCGCCGGCAGGCCGATGCGTGGATCGTCGTCAGGAAGCGTTGCACCGCAGGGTCGGGCGAGGTCCAGTCATTGAGGATCGAGACGCGCCGCCCGTCCTTCAGCGTGACGCCGCCGATGTCGATCGCGTTGGCGATCGCGTGGCCGGAGCGGCGGTTGCCGTGCACCGTGCCGACGACGTTGCGGCAGGCATAGCTGCCCATGCTCTGCACGCTCGCGAGTTCGCTGCCCAGGATCTGATAGGCCGCCGGGGCCACCGCATTGCGCACCCAGGCCGAAAAGGCGCGTGCCTCGCCGCAGCGGACCGCGCCCAGGCCGGGGACGGGCACGCCGATCTCGACCAGCTGCACCGCGCCCGACAGGCCGCAGCCGTTGCCGTAATCCTTGTCCGGCAGCACGCGATAGGCGACGTTCATGGCGCGCAGGTCGGCGAGGCATTGCGCGGTCTCGCGAATCGACGGGGTCGCGATCGACGCGTGGGGGGGGCGCGCCGGGGCGGGCGCGGGCCGCTCGCGGCTGCCGCACCCGGCCAGCGCGAGCAAGGCCGCCGCCGTCCAAACCCTGTTCACCGCAATACGCACATGCCCCCCAGTCCCAGCCCGGGGACGTTCGGCGATCGGCACGCTCGGCGATAGGGGGGTTACGACAACCGGTGCCGCTGGAGCGACGACAGCTCGGTCATCAGCTTTACCAACAGGATCGCGAGCGGGACGTCGATGGCGAGGCCGAGCACATACAGCCAATTGGCCTCGATCGCGGTGGCGACGTCCTTCGCCGCCATCGTCGCGCGGAAGGTCACCTGGCCGAACACGTTGGTCGCGAGCCACAGGCCCCACCAGACGCGCATCCAATAGGGCGTGGTCACCGACTGCGGATCGTCGGTTGACACGGTCGCCGCCCAGCTCTCGCGCACGCCGACGAACGGCTTCCACAGCGTCGCGATCGGCACGAAGAACCAGCCGACGTTCCAGCCGGGCGAGACCGTCATGGTCTCGCTCCACTGATGTGCGTTGCGGTTGACCAGGAAAATCCAGCGCAGGACGGCGACACCGCTGAGGAGAAACATCAGCATGAACAGGCCGCCGATCACCGCCGCGATATCGTCGGACAGTTCGATGGCGGCATGATCGCGCATTGCGCCGCCGAACCCGCCGAGGACGTGGATCTGCCACAGGCTGGCCAGCGCGATGGCGATATCGCTGGCCAGCCAGAGCCAGACGAGGATGATGGCACGGCGCGCGGGGCGTGTAGGGTCTGTCGTCATGACGGCTCCTATCGGCAATGTGTCCGATTCGAACATTCCCCAATCGAGGGTGCCCTGTCGAGGGGCTTTCCTGCCGATGGCCGGGATCAGCGCGCGGTCGTGCCCTGTTGCGTCAGCAGCGCGGCCTGTCGCGCCGAAACCTGCGTGACGATCCGCACCAGCAGGATGACGAGCGGTACGTCGATCGCGAGCAGCACCACGTCCGCCCAGCGTGCGGCCGCGAGGTGCGACGCACGGTGCGCCTCATCCATCAGCAGTCCGCCGATCGGTCCGAACAGATTGGCGAGCAGCCACAACCCCCACCACCAGCGCAGCAGCGCGGGCACCGGCACCGTGTCGGGCGCGACCGGATCGACGCTCGTCCGCCAGATTTCGACGATGCCGCGAAACGGGCGCCACAGGTTGAGCACGGGAAGGAAGAATCGCCCGACCGCCCAGCCCGGCGACACCGTGATCCGGTCACTCAACGCGTGCGCACGGACGGCGGCGCGATACACCCAGCGCAGGACCATCACGATCGTGACGAGATGGACCAGGATCGCGACGCAGCCGATCGCCTCGCCGACCGGTGCCGCTTGGGCAAGACGGTCGGGTGAGGGCGTGCCGCCGAAGGCCGCCACGCTGTTCAGGGCGAAGACGGCATAGGCCGCGACCGCGGCCTGACAGGCCAGCCATATCCATAGCCACGCCACGGTCGCCTTCGCGCCTGTCTTCGGCGCTGCCGCAATGTCCATGGCCTCATCCCCCTTCGCCCTGTCAGGTTAGTATCGTGCAGCCCGCGCAAATGGTCGATCCGAACTTTTGCGCGCCTTTTGAGTTGCCAGCGTCGGCACGTGCCACTAGGGGCGTCGGCGGGCCACGCCGTCCCAACGCGGCGCGCGCTCTCTGTGAGGAGAGATACATTGACGGATACCGCCACCGCACCCGACGTTACGGGTGCGACCAAGCCGACCACCAAGCCGGCACGCCCCTTCTTCAGCTCCGGTCCCTGTGCCAAGCCTCCCGGCTGGGATGCGTCGAAGCTCGCCACCGATTCGCTCGGCCGCTCGCATCGCTCCAAGATCGGCAAGCAGCGCTTGCAATATTGCATCGACCTGATGCGCGAGCTGCTGAACCTGCCCGACACGCACCGCATCGGCATCGTGCCGGGCAGCGACACGGGCGCGTTCGAGATGGCGATGTGGACGATGCTGGGCGCGCGGCCCGTGACCGCGCTCGCCTGGGAAAGCTTCGGCGAAGGTTGGGTGACGGATGCCGTCAAGCAGCTCAAGATCGACCCCACCGTCATCCGCGCCGATTATGGCCAGCTGCCCGACCTCGGCCAGATCGACTGGACGAACGACGTGCTGTTCACCTGGAACGGCACCACCAGCGGCGTGCGGGTGCCGAACGCGGACTTTATCCCGGACACCCGCGAGGGCCTGTCCTTCGCCGACGCGACCAGCGGCGTATTCGCTTATGATATCGACTGGTCGAAGATCGATGTCGCGACGTTCAGCTGGCAGAAGGTGCTGGGCGGCGAGGGCGGTCATGGCGTCCTGATCCTCGGGCCCCGCGCGGTCGAGCGGCTGGAAAGCTATACGCCCGCCTGGCCTTTGCCCAAGGTGTTCCGCCTGGTGTCCAAGGGCAAGCTGACCGAGGGTATCTTCAAGGGCGAGACGATCAACACGCCGTCGATGCTGGCGGTGGAGGATTGCATCGCGAGCCTCGAATGGGCGAAGTCGCTGGGCGAGGGCGGGCTGATCGCGCGATCGGACGCCAATGCGGCGGCGCTCGACCGGATCGTCGAGACGCGCAACTGGCTCGGCCATCTGGCTGCGGACCCCGCATCGCGGTCGAAGACCAGCGTGTGCTTGACCGTGGAGGGCGCCGATGAGGCGTTCATCAAGGCGATGGCCGGCGCGCTGGAAAAGGAAGGCGCCGCCTTCGACGTCGCCGGATATCGCGATGCCCCGGCGGGCCTGCGCATCTGGTGCGGCGCGACGGTCGACACCGCGGATATCGAGGCGCTCGGTCCGTGGCTCGACTGGGCCTACGCGACCGCGAAGGCGGCTTAACCCCCATCGTCACCCCGGGCTTGACCCGGGGTCCCGCTTCTTCCCGCCGCCCGCTGCAATTAAGCGGGACCCCGGCTCAAGGCCGGGGTGACGGCGTATCTGTTCAAGGACATTCTTATGCCCAAAGTCCTCATCAGCGACAAAATGGACCCCAAGGCCGCGCAGATCTTTCGCGAGCGCGGCGTCGAGGTCGACGAGATCACAGGCAAGACGCCGGACGAACTGAAGGCGATCATCGGCCAGTATGACGGCCTCGCCATCCGCAGCTCGACCAAGGTCACCAAAGACATCCTCGAGCACGCGACCAACCTGAAGGTCGTCGGCCGCGCCGGCATCGGCGTCGACAATGTCGATATCCCCGCGGCGAGCGCCAAAGGCGTCGTGGTGATGAACACGCCGTTCGGCAATTCGATCACCACCGCCGAACACGCCATCGCGCTGATGTTCGCGCTCGCCCGTCAGCTGCCCGAGGCGGATGCCTCGACGCAGGCGGGCAAGTGGGAAAAGAACCGCTTCATGGGCGTCGAGCTGACCGCCAAGACGCTGGGCCTGATCGGTGCCGGCAATATCGGCAGCATCGTCGCCGACCGCGCGCGCGGCCTGAAGATGAAGGTCGTGGCGTTCGACCCGTTCCTAACCCCCGAACGTGCGATCGAGATGGGCGTCGAGAAGGTGACGCTCGACGAACTGCTCGCCCGCGCCGATTTCATCACGCTGCACACGCCGCTGACCGACCAGACCCGCAACATCCTGTCGGCCGAGAATCTCGCCAAGACGAAGAAGGGCGTGCGTATCATCAATTGTGCGCGCGGCGGCCTGATCGACGAGGCGGCGCTGAAGGCGGGTCTCGATTCGGGGCATATCGCCGGCGCCGCGCTCGACGTGTTCGTCGAGGAGCCGGCCAAGGCGTCGCCGCTGTTCGGCACGCCGAACTTCGTCAGCACGCCGCACCTGGGCGCGTCGACCACCGAAGCGCAGGTCAACGTGGCGATTCAGGTCGCCGAGCAGATGGCCGACTTCCTGGTGTCGGGCGGCGTCACCAACGCGCTCAACATGCCGAGCCTGTCGGCCGAGGAAGCGCCGAAGCTGAAGCCGTACATGGCGCTTGCGGAGAAGCTGGGTTCGCTGGTCGGGCAGCTCACCACCGGCGCGATCAGCCGCATCTCGGTGCATACCGAAGGCGCGGCGGCGGACCTCAACGCCAAGCCGATCGTCAGCGCGGTGCTCGCCGGGTTCCTGCGCAACCAGACCGACACGGTGAACATGGTCAACGCGCCGCTGCTCGCCCGCGATCGTGGTGTCGAGGTGCGCGAGGTGCGGACCGAGCGCGAGGGCGATTACCACACGCTGCTGCGCGTGTCGGTGAAGACCGCGGACGGCGAGCGCTCGGTCGCGGGGACGCTGTTCGGCGATCAGGCGCCGCGCCTGGTCGAGCTGTTCGGCATCAAGGTGGAGGCCGATCTCGCCGGTCCCATGCTCTATGTCGTCAACGAGGACGCGCCGGGCTTCATCGGTCGCCTCGGCACCACGCTGGGCGAGGCGGGCGTCAACATCGGCACCTTCCACCTCGGCCGCCGTTCGGCAGGCGGTGAGGCGGTGCTGCTGCTGTCGGTCGACGAAGCGGTGAGCGCGGACCTGCTGGCGAAGGTGAAGGCGCTGCCGGGCGTCAAGACCGCAATGGGCCTGGCGTTCTGATGATGGGCCGGGCGGCGCCGCGATACGGCGTTGCCCGGTCCCGCGGCTGGCGATAGGGCGGCGTGATCATGACTCCCCTGCTTCCCGAAGGTTTTCGCGACCGCCTGCCGCCCCATGCCGATGCCGCCGCGGCGATCGAGGCGCGCGCCTTGGAGGCGGCGCGCCTCTACGGCTATGAACGCGCCGATCCGCCGTTGGTGGAATATGCCGATGCGCTGGGATCGCGGTTGAAGGACGGCGCGCTGACCGATGCGGTGCGCTACGTCGATCCCGTGTCGCAGCGGACGCTGGCGATCCGGCCGGACGTGACCGCGCAGATCGCGCGCATCGCCGCGACGCGGATGGGGCATCATCCGCGGCCCGTGCGCCTGTCATATGCCGGGCCGGTGCTGAAGCTGCGCAGTCCCGAACTCGCACCGGCGCGCGAATGGCGGCAGATCGGCTGCGAGCTGATCGGCCTCGATTCGATCCCCGCAGCGCAGGAAGTGGTGGCGGTCGCGGTGTCGGCGCTGACCGCGGCGGGGGCGAGCGGCCTGTCGATCGATTTCACCTTGCCCGACCTGGTCGATACGCTGGCTGCCGGGCCATTCCCGGTCGCGGCGGACAAGATCGATACGTTGCGCGAGCGGCTGGACGCCAAGGATGCCGGCGCGGTGGCGGCACTGGCGCCGGACTATCTGCCGCTGGTCGAGGCGGCGGGGCCGTTCGCGTCGGCGCTGGAGCGACTGCGCGCCTTTGATCGTGATGGCGTGCTGGCGAGCCGGCTCGATGGCCTTGCCGCGATCGCGGCCGGCCTGGGGGAGGGCGTCACGCTGACGCTCGATCCGACCGAGCGGCATGGCTTCGAATATCAGACGTGGCTGGGGTTCTCGCTGTTCATCGCCGGGGCGCCGCGCGAGGTGGGCCGGGGCGGGACCTATACGGTGATGCACGAACGCGGTGCGGAAGAAGCAGCCACTGGCTTCTCGCTCTACGCCGACGCGATTCTGGCGACCGCTGGTCCGGTCGAGCGGCGGCGGTTGTTTCTCCCCTTCGGCACGCCTGCCGAGGCGGGCGCGGCGATGCGCGCGGCGGGCTGGGTGACGGTCGCGGCGTTGGAGGCGAACGATACGCCCGAGGCGCAGCTGGCGACGCATGTGTACGCAGACGGTACGGCGCGGGCGCTCTAGTTCCAACGATCGTTTCGTCCTCGCCCTCACCCTTTGCCAGCCTAGGAGGGTGAGGGGGATCTACCACTACCCGGTTGACCCGCCGCACGCATGCCGGTAGCTGCGCGCTCGTATTTCAGGACCATCCGTTGCGCCGAGTCCTGTCGAAGGGCGCAGGGGATCACGCCGGCAGGCGGAGACCTGTATCCATGGCCAACGTAGCAGTCATCGGCGCGCAATGGGGCGACGAGGGCAAGGGCAAGATCGTCGATTGGCTCGCCGAGCGCGCCGACATGGTCGTGCGCTTCCAGGGCGGGCACAACGCCGGCCACACGCTCGTCGTCGGCGAGAACGTCTACAAATTGTCGCTGCTACCCTCGGGCATTGTGCGCGGCACGCCGTCGGTCATCGGCAATGGCGTGGTGCTCGACCCCTGGGCGCTGAAGGCCGAGATCGAGCGGCTGGGCGAGCAGGGCGTCTCAGCGACGCCGGAGACGCTGCGCATCGCCGACACCTGCGCGCTGATCCTGCCGCTGCACCGCGACCTCGACGGGCTGCGCGAGGATGCCTCGGGCGCGGGCAAGATCGGCACCACGCGCCGTGGCATCGGTCCGGCGTACGAGGATAAGGTCGGTCGCCGCGCGATCCGCGTGTGCGATCTGGCGCATCTTGACGATCTGGGGCCGCAGCTCGACCGGCTGCTGGCGCATCACGACGCACTGCGCGCGGGGTTCGGCGCGGCGCCGATCGACCGGGCGGGGCTACTCGAGGAACTGCGCGCGATCGCGGGCTTCGTCCTGCCTTTCGCCAAGCCGGTGTGGCGCGACCTCAACGAGGCGCGCGGCCGCGGCAAGCGCATCCTGTTCGAAGGCGCGCAGGGTGTGCTGCTCGACGTGGACCATGGCACCTATCCGTTCGTCACCTCGTCGAACACGATCGCGGGCACTGCGGCGGGCGGTTCGGGCCTAGGGCCGGCGGCGGTCGGCTTCGTGCTCGGCATCGCCAAGGCCTATACGACGCGCGTCGGATCGGGGCCGTTCCCGACCGAGCTGGACGACGAGACCGGTGAGAGGCTGGGACAGCGCGGCCATGAGTTCGGCACGGTAACGGGGCGAAAGCGGCGCTGCGGCTGGATCGATACCGTGCTGCTGCGTCAGTCGGCCGCGGTCGGCGGCATTACCGGCATCGCGCTGACCAAGATCGACGTGCTCGACGGGTTCGAGACGGTGAAGATCTGCACCGGCTATCGCCTGAATGGCGCGGAGCTCGACTATTTTCCGGCGCATGCCGCGGATCAGGCGAATGTCGAGCCGATCTACGAAGAGATGGAAGGCTGGCAGGAATCGACCGCCGGCGCGCGCAGCTGGGCAGACCTGCCGGCGCAGGCGATCAAGTATATCCGCCGCGTCGAGGAGCTGATCCGCTGCCCGGTTGCGCTGGTATCGACCAGCCCCGAACGGGAGGACACGATCCTGGTCCGCGATCCCTTCGCCGACTGACGACACGAAAAAGGGCCGGGTAGCCAAGCCACCCGGCCCTCTTTTTTTGAGGCGTTAGCCAAAGATTACGGGGTCGGCGTGGTGGTGCCGGTGGTGCCACCCATGGTGCCGCCCATCGTACCCGTCGTCGACGTGCCGCCCATGGTGCCGGTCGTGCCGGTGCCGCCCATCGTACCGGTGGTGCTACCCGTGCCGGTGCCGGTCATGTTGCCCATCGTGTCGGTCGTGCCCGGGGCGGGGGTGGTGGTCGTCGTCGAATTCGTCGTGCCGGTCGTGCTGCCGTTCATGCCGGCGGTGCCGCTACGGCCACGCTTCATCGACTTGGACGAACGGCTTTGCGTCGTGGTGGTGGTGGTGCTCTGGTCGGTCGGCGACGTGGCCGTCGTCTGGCCACCCATGGAGCCGATGGTCGAACCGCCCATCGTGGTCTGGGCGAAAGCGGCGGTCGGGATCAGCATGGCAGCTGCCATGAACGGAAGGACCTTACGCATTGTTCTCTCCTGCAAAAATTGCTTGACCCCAACGGGTTAGCATGGAGAGTGTTCCTCCCTTCGCGGCCTCAGCCGCCCATCTGGCCCCGGTGAAGCAACGCTTGGTCGGCTAAAACCAATGCCGTCATCGCCTCGACGACGGGCACGCCGCGGATGCCGACGCAGGGGTCGTGGCGGCCTTTCGTGGCGATTTGCGTCTCCTCGCCGGTGCGCGTGATCGTGTCGACGGGGGTCAGGATCGAACTGGTCGGCTTGAACGCGACGCGCAAGGTGACCGGCTGGCCGGTGGCGATGCCGCCCGCAATGCCGCCCGCATGATTGGCGAGGAAGCGGGGGCCGGTATTGCCGGCGCGCATCGGGTCTGCATTCTGTTCGCCGGTCAGCGCGGCGGCGGCGAAGCCGTCTCCGATCTCGAAGCCCTTCACCGCATTGATGCTCATACAGGCCGACGCGAGTTCGCTGTCCAGCTTGGCATAGAGAGGTGCGCCCCAGCCGGCCGGCACGCCCGTCGCCTCGCACGCGACGACCGCGCCGACGGACGACCCGGACTTGCGCGCCGCATCGACGATCGCTTCCCAGCGGGCGGCGGCGGCAGCGTCGGGGCAGAAGAAGGGGTTGGCGTCGATCTGCGCATCGTCGAATGCGGCGTAATCGATCCGGTCGCCGCCGATCGCCTCGACCCAAGCGCGGATTTTGACCTGCGGGATCACTGCGCGCGCCACCGCGCCCGCCGCGACCCGGCTCGCCGTCTCGCGCGCCGACGACCGCCCGCCGCCGCGATAGTCGCGAAAGCCATATTTTGCGTCATAGGCGTAATCGGCATGGCCGGGGCGATAGGCGAGCGCGACCTCGGAATAATCCTTCGAACGCTGGTCGACATTCTCGATCATCAGACTGATCGGCGTGCCGGTCGTCTTGCCCTCGAACACGCCGGACAGGATGCGCACCTGATCGGGCTCGCGCCGCTGCGTGGTGAAGCGGCTGGTGCCCGGGCGACGCTTGTCGAGCCAGGGCTGGATGTCGGTCTCGCTCAAGGCGATTCCCGGGGGGCAGCCATCGACGACCGCGCCGATCGCCGGACCGTGGCTTTCGCCCCAAGTGGTGAAGCGAAACAGATGGCCGAAGCTGTTGATGCTCATTGCGTTGCCCCCAGTCGCGCAAAGGCGGGTGCATGCGCCGCCTCGCCCCGCACGCCGCACGGGATCAGTCCGCCTTGCAACGGCAGCGCCATGAAATAGTCGCCCGCATAGGGCGACGCGAACCCGCTCGCGACATCGGTGGCGAAGCCGAAACGGGTGTAGAAGGCCGGTTCGCCGAGCGCGAAGCAGAGCACTATACCCGCCGCCTCCAACTGCTCGACCCCGGCGGCGACCAATGCCTCCGCCACGCCCTGCCGCCGCCATTCCGGCGCGACGGCGAGCGGCGCCAGCGCGACCGCGGCAACGGATTTGCCGCCGACGTCGACCCGCATCCGGCTGAACGCGACGAGCCCGGCGAGCGCACCGTCGATCTCGGCGACGAGGACGAGCACCATGTCGCCCTCCACGCACAGGTCGCGGACCAGCGTCGCCTCGTCGGGCGCCGGGAAACAGTCGCGCAGTAGCGCGTCGATCGCGGCGACGTCGCGGCCAGCGGCGGGGCGGATCGTCGGCATCACGCCAGCGCGATGTCGGGCGCGTCCTCTGCCTTCATGCCGATGACGTTATAGCCGGCGTCGACATGGTGGATTTCGCCGGTGACGCCCGCCGACAGGTCGGACAGCATGTAGACGCCCGCGCCGCCGACATCCTCGATCGTCACGGTGCGACGCAGCGGGCTGTTCAGCTCGTTCCACTTCAGGATGTAGTTGAAGTCGCCGATGCCGCGCGCCGCCAATGTCTGGATCGGGCCGGCCGAGATGGCGTTGACGCGGATGTTTTCCGGGCCGAGGTCGACCGCCAGATACTTCACGCTCGTCTCCAGCGCGGCCTTGGCGACGCCCATGACGTTGTAATGCGGAATGACCTTTTCCGCGCCATAATAGGTGAGCGTCAGGATCGACCCGCCCTGCGGCATCATCGCGCGCGCACGCTGCGCCACGGCAACCAGCGAATAGGCCGAAATGTTCATGGTCATCAGGAAGTTGTCGAGCGTGGTGTCGTAGAACTTGCCGCGCAGCTGCGACTTGTCGGAAAAGCCGATCGCATGGACGACGAAGTCGATCGTCGGCCATTCCTGCGCCAGCGCCGCGAAGGTCGCATCCAGCGCCGCCATGTCCGACACGTCGCAATCGAACAGGCGGGCGACGCCGAGCTGTTCGGCGAGCGGACGCACGCGCTTTTCCATCGCGGCGCCCTGATAGGAAAAGGCAAGTTCCGCGCCCTGCTGCGACAATTGCTTGGCAATGCCCCAGGCCAGCGACTTGTCGTTGGCGAGGCCCATGATCAGCCCCCGCTTGCCTGCCATCAAACCCGTCACCCGCTCATTACCTCATTCTGTGGTCGCGGCCTCCTGTAGCGCCGGTTCGGGGGGTTCCGCCAGTGCTGCGTTGAGATGGGCGCCGAAGACGAGGCCCAGACCGATCAGATAGAAGAACAGCAGCATGACGACGACGCCCGCGAGGCTGCCGTAGGTGAGGTCGTAGCCGCCCAGCTGGCTGAGCACGAGCGGCAACAGCGCGGTCATGCTGACCCACCAGCCTGCGGTGAACAGCGCGCCCGGCCATTTCGGGCAGTCGCTGTGGCGATATTTGCCCGGCGTTACCGAGTAGAACAGCAGATAGAGCGCCCCGAACATGATGAGGCCGGGGATCAGTCGCGACAGGCCGACCCAGCCCGCGGCGTCGCGGGCGAAAGGCAGCAGGCGATAGATGAACTGTTCGGCCGCGGTCAGGATACCCTGCACCAGGAAGCTCATCAGCGCGATGATGACGGACAGGATGATGACGCCCGACGACGACAGGCGTGATCGCCAGAAGGGCACGCTGGCCTTCACACCATAGGCGCGGTGGAAGATGTCGCGGATCGTTTCGACGAAGCTGCCGACGGTCCACAGACCGACAAGGCCACCAAGCCACAACAGCGATCCCGTCCGCGCGACGAGTACGTCGGCGATCGGCTTGCGCAGGATATCGGCGACGTTGGGCGGCAGGACGTGGAGGAAGGAACTGACCGCGCGTTGCGTTTCCGCGCTCTGACCCAGCAACGACAGCACCGCCGCCGCGGTGATGAAGAACGGGAACACCGTCATCAGCGCGAGATAGGCGAGGTTGCCGGCGTGGATGAAGCCGTCGTTGAACACGCCGAGTCCGGCCCGCTTCACGACCTCGATCGCGGCGGGGCCGGGCTTCAGCTTGGCCAGTTGATGACGGGCGCCCTTGCGCAGATGCGCACGGGCTTCGGGGGTCAGGGCTGTCGTATCGGTCACTACCCCCGTCAGACGCCCATCGCGGCGCGCGGGTTCCGTGGGTCCTGCCATCCGTCGGCGAACTGTTGCAACGCTGCATCATCGGACGGAAGGTCGATCATCAGGGTGACCAATTGGTCGCCGCGGCTGCCGTCCTTCTTGTGGAAGCCCTTGCCCTTCAGGCGCAGCGTCTTGCCCGAGCTGGTGCCCTTGGGGATCGTCAGCATCACCGCCTTGTCGACGGTCGGCACGCGCACCGCGCCACCCTTCACCGCTTCGGTGAGCGTGATCGGCAGGTCGAGCCGCACGTCGTCGCCGTCGCGTGTGAAGAAGCGATGGCCCTGCACCTCGATCGCGACGATCGCGTCACCCGCGCCGCCGGGGCCGGGTTCGCCCTTGCCGGCGAGCTTCATCTGTGTGCCCGTCTCGACGCCGGCGGGCAGCTTCAGGTCGATCGCCTTGCCGTCGCCCAGCGTCACGCGCTGTGGCGCCAGCGTCGCTGCATCGACGAAGGGCACCTGCAACCGGTAGGTGATCGTCGCGCCCTTGGGCTGCGGGCGCCGGCCGAAGCCGCTGGCGAAGCCGCCACCACCGCCGCGCTGTGCGCCGCCAAACAATCCTTCGAAAATGTCGCTCATGTCGGCGTCGCCGGCGCCGAATTCGAAGCCGGCGCTGCTGAAGCCGCCGCCGGCATTGGTGCGCCCGCCGCCAGGCCGCGCGCCGCCACCGAAGCCGAAGGGCGAGGCGGGGTTGCCGTCGCCGTCGATCTCACCGCGATCGAAGCGTGCGCGCTTGTCCTTGTCGGTCAGCAGGTCGTAGGCGCCGGTTACCTGGCTGAAGCGTTCGGCCGCCTTCGGATTATCCTTGTTGCGGTCGGGATGCAGCTCCTTGGCGAGCTTGCGATACGCCTTCTTGATGTCGGCCTCGGACGCGCCCCGCGCGACGCCCAAAGTCTGATATGGATCGGCCATTGGTTCCCCGTTGGTGTATTATGAACCTATGTGGGGGAGGCCGCGCCGCAACGCAATCGGTGGCTGCTTCGTTGGTGGGTCATTGAGGAGAGCGACGATGACCGACACACAGCCCACGCAGGCGATGAGCACGGATCGCGGCGGATCGAACGACGGCGTCGAGGCGCCGGGCGGCAAATCCGCGAGCGAGAGTAACGGGGGTGCCTATCCCAATCCGCATACGGGCAAGGATGCGAAGGACCGCGACGGGGTCGGCGGCGGCTTCCTGGGCCATGGCGGGCAGAGCGGGATGGATTATTCCGGCACCGGCGATGGGGATACGGACGAGGATGTCGGTAACGCGAATGCGGTGACGAAGTAGTCTCGGCTCCCTAACCTTCGTCATCCCGGCGCACGCCGGGATCCATGGTCGCGATGAGGCCGATGGCGCGCGCAACGTCGGCGGCTTCCTGTCCATGGATCCCGGCGTTCGCCGGGATGACGAACTAGGGGTCAGGCGAGCGGCGCCACGTCCACGCTGACCGACATGCTCTGCGCCTGCGAGCCCAGCACCACACCATCGACCGGCGCGATCTCGGCATAGTCGCGGCCCACCGCCATCACGATATGGTCGCCCGCCATCCAGATGCCGTTGGTGGGATCGAGCCCGATCCAACCGAGCACCGGGCCGCACCACAACAACACCCAGGCATGCGTTGCATCGGCGCCGACCAGCCGCGGCTGTCCCTCCGGTGGGATGGTGCGGATATAGCCGCTGGCATAGGCCGCGGGCAGGCCGGCGGCGCGCAGGCCGGTGATCATGATTTGCGCGAAATCCTGGCACACGCCCTTGCGTTGCCGGAACGCCTCGCGCGGGGGCGTGTCGACCAGCGTCGCGTGCGGATCAAAGGCGAAATCGCGCTGAATGCGGCGGGCGAGCGCGATCCCGGCCTCCAGGCTGCCGCGGCCGGGCGACAGATCTTCCGCGCAATAGTCCGCGATGGCGCGGTCGAGCGGGATCAGCGGCGAGGGGAACAGGTAATTGGCCGGTCCCGCCGCGGACAGGTCGCGACTTGCCAGCGCCAGCGCGGCGATCTCGCCCAGCGTCGGGTCGTCGGCGGCGGGCACCGGCACCAGCCGGTCGACCGTCAGCCGCGCGACGCTCTCGATCGTCAGGCTGCGCACTGGCGTGTCGACCACCAGCCGCGTGACATGGGCGAGGCCCGCTTCGGCAAGGCCGGTGCTCGTCCGCCCGGCGGGCTCGACGGTCAGGCGGTAATCCTCCAGTACCTGCCCCGGCCAGTCGATCGGCTTGAGCCGCAGGTTGCAGCGCGCGAACTTGACGTTGCCGCCATAGTCGAACCGGGTGACGTGGCGGACGTCGTAGCGCATCGGGTGCGTGGTCATGCCAGGGTAAGCCCGACGGCGCGCAACGGCTCGGCACCTTGCAGGAAGTAGCGGCGCGCGATCGCGTCGGACAATTGCGCAAGGCGCCGCTCGATATCGCCGAGCGCATCGGCGTCGATCGCCGCCGCATCGGTCATCGCCAGCGTCGCGGCGAGCGCGGCGGCGTGGCTTTGCTGCGGTTCGGGCATGCCGTCGTCGCTCAGGACGGGCAGGTCGGCGAGCCGCTGGGTAATGCGCTCGGCCTGATAGGCGAGGCTGCGCGGGTTGCCGGGATCGAGCGCGACGAGATCGACGACGGGGACGCGCGCGATGCCGGTCAGATACCGCTGGCGATAGCTGATCTGGCTGTCGGCGAGGTCGAGCAGGGTCGACAGATCGTCCGCGGTCGCGCCGGGCATGCCGAACAGCCGCAGCGCGCGCGTCATCGCGATGGCGCGTTCGATACGCCGGCCGATGTCGTGGAAGCGCCAGGCCGCGGTGCGCCCCATATGCTCCGCCGACAGGCCGAGGATCGCGGCATAGCGGCGCTGGAGCGAGCCTGCCCGGTCGAGCATGCCGCGGTGGGTGGGAAAGGGCGCTTCGAGCAGCCGCATCATGTCGGCGGACAGGCGGTCGCGCGATCCTTCGCCGATGCCGCGGGCCAGGCGGTTGATCTTCGCGACCGAATGCCAGGCCTCGTCCTCCATCGCGGTGCGCGCGAAGGCGGTGAGGTCGCCGCGGCGCATCGAATCGGGATGGGGCGCGGCGCCATTGCCCGCGATCAATCCGACCAGCTTGGCGACGGTGGCGTCGGACAAGGCCGCGCCGCCGTCCGCCGCGATCGAATGGCCCAGCATCACGCGGATCGCCGCGAGCAGCGCCTCGCCGCGCTCCAGGTAACGGCCGAGCCAATAGACATTGTCGGCAACGCGGCTGGGCAATGTGCCGGGGTTGCGGCGGACGTTGTGCGAATCGGGGGCGGGAAGGAGCGAGACGGGCTCCACCGCCTCGGCCCCATGGACGCAGACGTCGGCGGACCACAGGCCTTCGCCCAGCACGCTGGCGCGTGGGTCGGTCGCCTCGCCAATGCGGGCGAAGCCGCCGGGCATGACAGTCCAGCCGCCGCTCGCGTCGCGCGCCGCGAAGACGCGCAGCGTGAAGGGGCGCGGTTCCAACGTATCGCCGATGACGACGGGCATGGTCGACAGGCGGACGATCTCCTGCCCGACATAATCCTGCGGGCGCCGGTCCATGTCGGCGAGGAGGATCGCCCTGGCATCGTCGTCCAGCTCGCCGCCATGCACGGTGCGCCCCTGCGGCAATCCGAGCGGGGTGGGACCGAAGGCGGTGCCGATCAGCATGCGATCGAGGTCTTCGGCCACGCGCGCACGCTCGGTCGGCTGGCCGCACCACCAGGTCGCGATATTGGGCAGATGCAGGCTCTCGCCCAGCAACCGCGTCGCGAGCTGCGGCAGGAAGGCGCCGAACGCCGGCGCCTCCAGCACGCCTGCGCCCGGCGCGTTCGACAGCACGACATTGCCCGCGGCATAGGCATCGATGAGACCGGCGACGCCGATCTGCGAGTGCGAATCGAACGCCAGCGGATCGAGCATGCGCGGATCGACCCGTCGCCACAGCGCGTCGATGCGCTTGAGGCCTGCGATGGTGCGGACGTAGAGCTGGTTTTCCAGCGCGGCGAGATCCGCGCCCTCGACGAGCAGCAGGCCGAGATAGCGCGCGAGATGCGCCTGTTCGGGATAGCTGGGGTTGTACCGCCCCGGTGTCAGCAGGCCGATGCGTGGGTCGGCCCGGCGGCACATGGCGGCGATGCCGGCGCGGAAGGCGGCGAAGAAGGGCGCGTGCCGCTGCACGTTGAGCCGCGCCTGCAATCCGCCGAGCGTGCGGCTGACCGCCAGCCGATTCTCGAGCGCATAGCCGGCGCCTGCGGGCGCGCGCAGGTGATCGGCGAGCACGCGCCATTCGCCGGTCGGCCCGCGGCCGAGGTCGATCGCGATGAAGTGCAGATGCTTGCCGCCCGGCGGATCCAGCCCCACCATCGGCCGCAGGAAATAGGGGCTGCCGGTGACGAGCGCCGCCGGGATCAATCCGCGCTCGACCAGGCGCTGCGGGCCGTAGAGATCGGCGATCACCGTCTCCATCAACTCGGCGCGCTGCGTGACGCCGCGGGCGATGCCGGCCCATTCGTCTGCCTCGATCAGCAGCGGCACTGGACTAACCGGCCAGGGGCGCTCGTCCGCCTCGCCGATGATGCGAAAACCGGTGCCGATGTCGGCGGCATGGCGGCGCACGCGTTCGCGGACATGGTCGAGGTCGTCGGAGGCGACGCTGGCGAGTTCGGCGAACATCGCTGCCCAGGCAGGATCGCCGCTGTCGCACAACACGTCGCCGCCGCGCGTACGCGCGCAATAGTCGGCGATCCAGCGCCGGGCATGCGTCTCGGCATCGAATATGGGCGCCGCCTGCGTCGCCATCGCTGTCCGTTCGTCCCCCGCCTTTGGTGCGGCGCACCGTCTACACATGCTGGGGCGGATGCAACAGGGATGTGCCGTCACGTCCTCCCTCGGCAAAGCCGGGGGAGGGGGACCGTTCGCGAAGCGAATGGTGGAGGGGGCGGTTCCGCGCTCGACCGGTAAGCCGTATCCTTCCCTTCCGTCACCGCTTCGCGGTGCCACCTCCCCCTGGCGGGGGAGGAATTGAACGCCTTACACGTCCGGCAGCACCTGATCCGCCACGCCCCAGCCGGCCAGCGCCCGCGACGTCGCGCGCTTCAGCAATTCGTCCGCGTCGCATACGGTCCAGCGCGCCGCCGTGTCGATGTCGCGCAGCTCGGTCCACGACACGGGCGCCGACACCGGTGCGCCGGCCCGGGCCCGCGCCGAATAGGGCATGATCGCGGTGCTGCCACGCTGGTTGCGCAGATAGTCGATGAAGATGCGGCCCTTGCGCTTCGCCTTGGTCGCGACCGCGACGAAGCGGTCCGGCTCCACCGCGGCCAGCGCGCGCGCGAAGCGGTCGGCAAAATCTTTCACGGCTGGCCATTCCGCCTGGGGCGTGAGCGGCACGACGACATGGACGCCTTTGCCGCCCGACAGCAACGGGAAGCTGACGAGGCCGATCTCGGCAAGCTGTGCGCGGACGTGATCGGCCGCCGCTTTGGTGTCCGCGAAGCCCAGGCCCTCGTCGGGGTCGAGATCGATCACCAGCCGGTCGGGCATCTCGATCGCGTCGACGTGGCTCCCCCAGCCGTGGAACTCGATGCCCCCCATCTGCACGCAGGCGACGAGGCCGTCGGCGCTGTCGACATACAGATACGGTTCGACGCTGCCGTCCTTTTCACGGACGTCGACATGGTGGACGTGTTCGCCGAAGCTGCCCGCGTCGTGCTTCTGGAAGAAGCATTGTTTGGCGCGGCCTTGTGGACAGCGGACAAGGCTGAGCGGGCGGCGGGCGACCCAGGGCAGCATGATCGGGCTGAGCGCGGCGTAATAATCGGCGAGCTCGCCCTTGGTGACGTTGCTTTCGGGGAAGATCACGCGGTCGCGATTGCTGACCTTGACGTGGATTTCCGGCGTGTCGCCTTGGTCGGGGGCGGGGTCGGGCACTTCTGCGACGACCGTATCGGCGGGTTTGTCGCCGCGCAGGCCCAGGAAGCTCGCGTGGCGCAGCAGGCCATCGGGCGTCGTCTCTGCAAAGGCGATCTCCGCGACCAATTCGGGGCGAACCCAGCGCGCGCCGCGGAGGGCGGCCCGGAAGGGCTTCAATGCGGTCGCGTCGACCGGTGGTGCGTCCGTCTTGAGCGTCGCAAGGCGTTCGGCCAGATCGTCCATCGTCGCGGTATCGAAGCCGGTGCCGACCTTGCCGGTGTAGCGCCACCCCCCGGTCTTGCCATCGCCTTCGCGCACACCCAGCAGCAGTGACTTGAACCCCCGCCGCTTGTCGGACGGCACCCAGCCGAGGATGACGAATTCCTGGCGACGGGTGCATTTCGCCTTCAGCCACGTCCGGTTGCGGCCGCCGGTATAGGGCGCGTCGGCGCGCTTCGACACCACGCCCTCCATCCCCTCGCGGCACATCGCATCAAACAATTGCTCGCCCGACCCGAGAACGTGTTCGGAGAATTGCAGGCGTCCGTCGTCGCCGACGATGCCGCGCAGCCGCTCCTTGCGCTCGACCGTCGTCAGGCCGGTCACATCCTCGCCGTCGAGCGACAGCAGATCGAAGGCGAACAGCGTCATCGCGCCGCCTGCACCGATCGCGTCCTTCAGCGTCGAGAAATCGGGCTTGCCGTCCTTGAACGCCACGATCTCGCCGTCGATCAGCGCGGAGGACACGGGGAGGGCGGCGGCGGCCTCTGCTATCCCCCCAAATTTGTCCGTCCAGTCGAGGCCGTTGCGGGTGTAGACCCTTGCCGCCCCATCCGCGACCGCGACGAGGGCGCGATAGCCGTCGTATTTCATCTCGTGCAGCCAGCCGGCGGCGGCGGGCACGCTGTCGACCAAGGTGCAGAGTTGGGGGTTCTGGAAGGCGGGGAGTTTGGCCTTCTTGCCCTTTTTCGCACGCGTCGCGTGCGGGGCTGCCCCTCCACCACCCGCTGCGCGGGCGGTCCCCCTCCCCCGCGGAGCAGGGGAGGACTTACCGTCGGCGATCTCCGCCATCGTGCGGCCGGTTGCGACGCTGGTGAGGCCTTCCTCGACCAACGTGTCCGTCCCGCCGGCGTGAGCGTCGTCGATCTTACGCAACAGCCAATTCTCGCGCTTCTCCTTACCGCGCGGTTTGAGGCGGATCAGTAGCCATTCGCCCTTCATTCGCTCGCCATCGAGAACGAAATGGAGATGGCCCTTCTCGATGTCCTTGGCGGACTTGCCCGCGACCGGCGCCCAGGTGCCGCGGTCCCACAGCATCACCGTGCCGCCGCCATATTCGCCTTCGGGGATCGTGCCTTCGAACGTCGCATACGACAAAGGATGGTCCTCGGTCCGCACCGCGAGCCGCTTTTCGTCGGGATCGAGGCTGGGGCCGCGCGTTACTGCCCAGCTTTTAAGAACGCCGTCCGCTTCGAGGCGGAAATCCCAATGGAGGCGGGTGGCGTCATGCTTCTGGACGATGAAGCTATTGCCGTTGCCCGGCGCGAGCGTACCCGCCGGCTCCGCCGTCTTCGCGAAATCGCGCTTGGCGTTATAGCGCGCGAGCGGGTCCGTCTCAGGCACGTTTCTTCGCCGGGGCGCGTTTGGCCGGGGCCTTCTTCGCGGCGGGCTTTTTCGCCGGCGCGGCCTTAGCTGCCGACCCACCCGATTTCTCCATCGACTTCTTCAGCGCCGCCATCAGATCGACGACGTTGCTGCTCTTGGCGGGTGTGTCGTCGTCGACCTCCTCGATCACCTTGCCCTTCGTCTTGCGCTTGCGCTCGATCAGGTCCTTCAGCGCATCGACGTAGCGGTCGTGGAATTCCTGCGGATCAAAGGCAGCGCTCTTCTTGTCGATCAACGCTTCGGCAAGGTCGAGCAATTCGCTGTCGGGCTTGGCGTCGGGGATCTCGCGGAAATAGCTCTGCGCCTTGTTCACCTCGTCGGCGTAGCGCAGCGTTTCCAGCACCATGCCGCGGCCGCATGGCTTCAGGCTGACGACATATTCGCGTCCGCGCATCGCCAGCTGGCCCAGGCCCACCTTTTTCGTCCGCCGCAGCGCCTCGCGCAGCACGATGAACGCCTCTTCGGCCAGATCGTCGGCGGGCACGACGAAATAGGGTTTTTCATAATAGAGGACGGGAATCTCGTCGGCGTCGACGAACTGGGTCAGCTCCAGCGTCTTTTTCGATTCGAGCTTCACCGCGTCGATCTCGTCCTGCTCCAACAGCACGAACTCGCCCTTCGATACCTCATAGCCCTTCATGATCTCGTCGGTGTCGACGGGGCCGACGCCGGTGACGACCTTCTCGTAATGGATCGGCTTGCCGCTGGGTTCGTGGATCTGCTTGAAGGCGACGCTGGCACCGCTTTTCGTCGCCGAATAGATTTCGACCGGTATCGACACCAGCGCGAGCCGGATCTGTCCTTGCCAATAGGCGCGTGCGGGCATTGCGAGGGCTTTCCGTTGCGGAAGCGATTCAATTCATGGGAGAAAGAGTCGTTCCCCCCAAGTCCTCCCCCGCCAGGGGAGGTGGCGCGGCGAAGCCGTGACGGAGGGGGAGGTGAACGGCGCACGTCATTTTATAGGACACCGCTGTCCTCCCCCTCCGTCAGCTGCGCTGGCACCTCCCCCTGGCGGGGGAGGAATTTTCCCTTGGCATGTTTTTCCGCTAAGGGGCCGGCCATGGCCGACAATCCCTTCGCGCTGTTCGATGCCTGGTATGCCGAGGCGAAAGACAGCGAACCCAATGACCCCAATGCGATGGCGCTCGCGACCGTCGATGCCGCCGGGCAGCCGTCGGTGCGCATGGTGCTGCTGAAGGGGCATGGCCCCGACGGCTTCGTCTTCTATACCAATCGCGAAAGCCGCAAGGCGGGCGATCTGGCGGCGTTGCCCAAGGCGGCGCTGCTGTTCCACTGGAAGTCGCTGCGCCGGCAGATTCGCATCGAGGGCGGGGTGACCCGAGCGACCGACGCCGAGTCGGATGCGTATTTCGCGTCGCGCGGCCGCGATTCGCAGCTGGGCGCCTGGGCATCGGACCAGTCGCGGCCGCTCGATACGCGCGAGGCGTTCGAAGCGCGCTTCGCCGAGATGCAGGCCCGGTTCGAGGGCGGCGACGTGCCCCGTCCGCCGCATTGGGGCGGCTATCGCGTGACGCCGCAGACGATCGAATTCTGGCAGGATCGCGCGCATCGGCTGCACGAACGCCGCCTGTTCACGCGGACCGATACGGGCTGGACCGAAGGATTGCTGTTCCCATGACGCGCGACGAACAACGCCGTTTCCTGCCGCTGGCGACCCGCGCCGCGCTCGCCAGCGTCAGCATGGCCTGCTTCCTGCTGGCGCTGAAGAGCTTCGCGGCCTGGCACACCGGGTCGGTTGCGATGCTCGGCAGTCTGGCCGACACCGCGCTCGATCTGCTCGCCAGCCTCGTGACGCTGTACGGCGTGCGACTCGCGGCGACGCCGGCGGATCACGATCACCGCTTCGGCCATGGCAAGGCGGAGGCGCTGGCGGCCCTGTTCCAGGTCGCGCTGATCACCGCATCGGCGGCGGGCATCGCATGGCGCGCGATCACCGCGCTGGGTGAGAACGGGCCGACGGCGGATGCGGAATTCGGCATCGGCGTGTCGCTGATCGCGATCGTCGCGACGATCGTGCTGCTCTGGTATCAGCGCCGCATCATCCGATCGACGGGCTCGGTCGCGATCATGGCGGACAACGTCCATTATCAGTCCGACGTGCTGCTCAACGGATCGGTGATCCTGGCGCTGGTGGTCGACCAGTATCTGGGCTGGCACAAGGCGGATCCGATCTTCGGTATCGCGATCGCGCTGTGGCTCGCCTGGGGGGCGTTCCAGGCGTCGTCCAACGCGATCGACCAGCTGATGGACAAGGAATGGCCCGAGGATCAGCGCGCCGCCTTCCTCGACGTCGCCGCGCGCCAGCCGGGCCTCAAGGGCATCCACGATTTCCGCACGCGCCGATCGGGCAGCCACGATTTCGCGCAATTCCACATGGAGGTCGATCGCAACCTGACGGTCGGCGCGGCGCATGACATCGTCGAGGGCGTCGAGCGCAACCTCAGACAGATGTTCCCGAAGGTTGAGGTGCTGATCCACCTCGATCCCGAAGGCCATGTCGATACCGACAATCCGCTGGTCGAGGCCGACGTGACGCCGCACTGGTTCGGCAAGCGGGTCGGCTATTGATGCGCATCCCCTTCGCCCAGATCGATGCCTTTGCGGAACGCGCGTTCGGCGGCAATCCGGCGGCGGTGATGCCGCTCGCCGCGTGGCTCGCCGATGACGTCCTCCAGCAGATCGCGAGCGAGAATAACCTCAGCGAGACGGCCTTCATCGTGCCGCACGACGGGGAGGACGCCGATTTCGATCTGCGCTGGTTCACCCCCGCCGCCGAGGTGGCACTGTGCGGCCATGCGACGCTGGCGAGCGGGCATTTCGTGCTGTCGTCCGACCCGGCGCTGACGCGGGTGCGCTTCGCGACGCGGCAGGCCGGCATCCTGGAGGTGGCGCGCGATGGCGACCGCTATCGCGTGGCGCTGCCGGCATGGGGGCCGAGCGCGAAGCCGCTGGATGGCGTCGTTGCGGCGCTGGGTGTGACTGACCCGGTCGAGACGCTGTGGCATGACAAGGGCTATGCCGTGGTCGTGCTCGCCGACGAGGCGGCGGTGCGCGCCGTCCGCCCGGACGATCGCGCGCTGACCGCAGAGGGCCCGATCGTTGCGATCGTCACCGCGCGCGGGCAGGCGACAGACATCGTCAGCCGTGCCTTCACGCCTTATTACGACATTTCCGAAGACCCGGTGACCGGCGCGGCGCATGCGGTGGTCGTGCCCTATTGGGCGCAGACGCTGGGGCGGGATCGCTTCACGGCGTATCAGGCGAGCAAGCGCGGCGGGCTGTTGTCCTGCGCGTTGGAGGGCGAGCGTGTGGTGCTGGGCGGGGCGTGCGTGACGGTGATCGAGGGGACGTTCCTGCTGCCGTAGGGTGGTCCCCGTTTCATAACCAACGTCATTCCCGCGGAGGCGGGAATCCAGACGCGCGGACCTCACGAAAGAGCCGCGCCGTTAGCGGTTCTGGATTCCCGCCTGCGCGGGAATGACGGCGTGGGTAGGGAGGGTCTACCGCTTCCGCCCCTTGGTCATCGGATCGGGCTTCTTCGGCTTCACCCATCCCGCCGGCGGTTCGACCTGCTGGCGACTCGTGCCGAGGCCCATCGCGCCGGGCTGCTGGCGTGTCAGGCCTGCCGGGTCCGCGTCCTCGCCGCCGACGCGCAGCAGGCTGATGCGGTCGCGCAATTCCGCGGCGCGCGCGAAATCGAGCGCTTCCGCCGCTGCCTCCATCTCCGCCTGCAGCGCCGCGATCGAAACGGTCATGCCGCCGCCGCGAGCGCTGCGGCCTCGGTCGCTGCGATCCAGCCGCCGCCGAGCACCCGGTCGCCGGCGTAGAGCACCGCCGCCTGGCCCGGGGCGACGCCATATTCGGGGGCATCGAACAGCAGGCGGTCGCCCGCCAGTCGCGCCGGCACTGGCTTGGCCATCGAGCGCACCTTGGCGGTGAGCGGCCCGTCATGGTCGCCGCCGATCCAGTTCACCCCGCTCAGCCGCGCCGCCGCCACCGCCAAAGCCGCGCGGGGGCCGACGACGACCTGCCGACTCGCGGCATCGACGCGCACGACATAGAGCGGCTCCGGGCTGCCGCCGATCTCGAGGCCGCGGCGCTGGCCGACGGTGAAGTGGATGATGCCGCGATGGTTGCCAAGCTTCGTACCGTTGAGGTCGACGATATCGCCTGCCGTGTCCGCCTCGGGCCGCAGCTTGCGCACCAGCCCGGCATAATCGCCGTCGGGGACGAAACAGATATCCTGGCTGTCCGGCTTGCCAGCGACCGAAAGGCCCATCTCCGCCGCGATCTCGCGCACCCGCGCCTTGGGCAGGCCGCCCAGCGGAAAGCGCAGATAATCCAGCTGATCCTGCGTCGTCGCGAACAGGAAATAGCTCTGGTCGCGCGCGGGATCGGCGCCGCGATGCAACTCGGCGCCCGCGGCCCCTTCGACGCGACGGACATAATGGCCGGTCGCAAGGCAGTCCGCACCGAGATCGCGCGCCAAAGCGAGCAGGTCGGTGAATTTGGGGCCGGTGTTGCACTGGACGCAGGGGATCGGCGTCTGGCCGGCGAGATAGGCGTCGGCGAAGGTATCGACCACCGTCTCGCGAAAACGGCTTTCATGGTCGAAGACGTAATGCGCGATGCCCAGCCGGTCGCACACCGCGCGTGCGTCGCGAATGTCGCGGCCCGCGCAGCAGCTGCCCGAGCGTCCCGTCGCCTCGCCATGATCGTAAAGCTGCAAGGTCACGCCGATCGTCTCGGCGCCGGTGCGCGCGGCGAGCGCCGCCACCACCGAACTGTCGACGCCGCCCGACATGGCGACGACGATGCGCCGCGCGGACAGGGGGGCGGGCAGCTGGAAATCCGTGTCGTCCATAACGGTCTTCCCATACGCCGATGGCGGTGGAACCGCAAAGTAAGGATGGTTCACATATTCTTGCACCGGGCTTTACCCGACCTTCACCCGAACGGGGATAAAGCCGTTTCTCCTTAGTGAGTAACACGAGTGCAGCCGCGTTGGATCTCAGCTTTCCCGGTTTCGACAGACGCAGCGAAGTCAGCCGGCTTCCCCGCGATCTGTCCGCGGCCGTGGCGGATGTGGCGACGCGGCAGGGTGTGCCACCGGCGCTCCGTTCCGACATGCGGAGCGGCCGGACGGGACATCGCTCACGGCTGCTGCACCCGCTCGACTGTGCCTTTAACGGCGCGGTGGCGATGCTGCTGCGGACGTTGACCGGTGCCGGGACCGTCGATGCCCACGAACATGAAGACGGCGTTTACCTCGGCGTTTCAGCCGATCTTCAAGACCGTGTCGCTAAGGACAGTGCTGCTTTCAGAGAGGGGGCCCCCCGCCCCGATCGAGGTTGAATGATGATTGAAAATCAGAAAATCCGCCCCGCCAAGGTCATCGGCCCGCTCGGCGAATCGCTGACGCTCGATACGCTGCCGCCGCCGTCGACGACGCGCTGGGTGGTGCGCCGCAAGGCAGAGGTGGTCGCCGCGGTGAACGGCGGGCTGCTGACGGTGGACGAGGTCTGCACGCGCTACGGCCTGACCGTCGAGGAATTCGCCGGCTGGCAGCGCGCGATCGACCGGTCGGGCATGCCGGGCCTGCGCGTCACGCGCATCCAGCACTATAAGTCGTTGTACGAGCGCCAGCAGAAATATTGAGCGATATCGTACGCTAGACCGAAACGCGTGCGGAACATTTATCCGGCCTCATGAGTCTTTCCGCCAGAGCCCACGCCGGGCGATAAACGGAGGGACTTATGGGTATCATTCTTTGGCTCATCATCGGCGGTGTCATCGGTTGGCTCGCCAGCATCATCATGCGTACCGACGCGCAGCAGGGCATTTTCCTGAACATCGTCGTTGGCATCGTCGGCGCCTTCATCGGCGGCCTGATCATCTCGGGCGGTTCGATCAACAATGCGCCGCTTAACGTTACCTCGTTCCTGGTGTCGCTGCTGGGTGCGGTGATCCTGCTCGGGATCGTGAACCTCGTGCGTCGTGGCAGCGTGCGCTAAGCGCCGCTTCCCCCTCGAAGGTTGAAGAAAGGGCCGTCTGGGCAACCGGGCGGCCTTTTTCTATGTGCCGAATCCACCACTTGATCGTCATCCCGGCGGACGCGGGGAACCATGGAGGCGGTGCCGGGGCGAGGGGCGTGCCTGCCTTCAAGTGCGTCGCAACCATGGATCCCGGCGTGCGCCGGGATGACGAAGGGGCGGGGCGGTTCATCGCCACCGCCCCAGCTTCACCTCACTGCAACAGGTAGCGCACCGACAGCGTGACGGTGACGTCCTTCTCGCCCGGTGCGATCTCAGTGGCGGCATCCGCCTTCATCGCGCGGACCATCACCGGCACGACCGGCGATCCGCCGTCGTTCTGGCCTGCTTCGGCAATCGAGATGACGCGCACCACGCGCATGCCGGCCGCGGATGCGTATAGATCGGCCCGTGCGCGGGCGCGCTTCACCGCATCGGCGCGGGCTTCGTCCAGCGCGGCATCGGGCTTGTCGATCGAGAGATTGGGGCCCTCGATCTGGTTCGCGCCTTCGGCCACCAGCGTATCGAGCACGGTGCCGGCGCGCGCGACGTCGCGGAAGCGGACGCTGACCGTGTTGGTCGCCTGATAGCCGGTGATCGCCGGCGGCTGGCCGTCGGTGTAGCGATATTGCGGATTGAGGCCGACGTTCGACGTCGCGATGTCGCGGGGCGCGATGCCCGCGCGCTTCAGGCCCGCCATCACGCGCGCCATGCGCTGCGCATTGTCGGACAGCGCGGCGGCGGCGGTCGGTGCCTGCGACACGACGCCGGCACGGATCGTCGCAATGTCGGGCACGCGCGTGGTGCGGCCTTCCGCCTGGATGTCGAGGATCGTGCCCTGCGCGGGCACCAGCGGCTCGACCGTGGTCGGCAGGCTCTGCGCGTGCGCGGCGCCCGTCATCGTCACCAATCCGGCGGCGGCTCCGGCCAGCGCGGTCCAATATTTCATCGCAAGACTCCCGTTGTTGCGTGTGGGGCGGTCTTTGCCGCCGATAAGGTCAACCGTTGCTGAACGACGTCGATCCGTTGCGTAGATCAATGGCTTGCGGCATGACGCGGCGACCGTGCCGCCCATCGTCGCGACCAGGGCTTGAGTGCGGTGATATATTCCGATAACACAGTTCGACGAGTACAGGCCGGACGTAAGCCGGGACGGGGATGGGACGGGCATGAACGAATATAACGGGTCGATCGGTCACGAAGAGCGGATGGCGCTGCCGGGCGAACCGGCGCCGTCGGGCCGCGGACGGACGATCGTCATCACCGTGATCGTGATCGCGCTCCTCGGCGTGCTCGCTTATGTAATGTTCGGGCACAAGAAGGCCGATCCCAACGCCGGCAAGAAGACCGAGCAGATGCCCGCCGTCACCTATGTGGTGCCGGGTCGCAAGACGGTGGATCGCACGATCAACGCCACCGGTACGCTGGCCGCGCGTCGCGAGATGCCGGTCGGCGTCGCGGGCGAGGGCGGCATGATCACCCGCGTGCTGGTCGAGCCGGGTCAGTGGGTGAATGCGGGACAGGTGCTCGCCACCGTCGATCGCTCCGTACAGACGCAGACCGCGCAGAGCCTGGCCGCGCAGGTCGCGGTCGCGCGCTCCGACCAGACGATCGCCCAGGCCGAACTCGACCGCGCCCAGCAGCTGGTCGACCGCGGCTTCATTTCCAAGGCCGATCTCCAGCGCAAGGCCGCGACGCGCGACGCCGCCGCGGCGCGCGTGCAGGTCGCCGCTGCCGGCTTGCGTGAGGCCCAGGCGCGCAACGGCCGCCTCGACATCCGCGCGCCCGCCGCGGGCCTCGTTCTGACGCGTCAGGCCGAACCCGGCCAGATCGTCAGCGCCGGTTCGGGTGTGCTGTTCCGTATGGCGCAGGGCGGCCAGATCGAAATGCGCGCGCAGCTCTCCGAAGCCGATCTCGCGACGCTCCACACGGGCGCACGGGCGCAGGTGACGCCGGTCGGCAGCGATCGCAGCTTCGCCGGCGAGGTGTGGCAGGTGTCGCCGGTCATCGACACGCAGACGCGGCAGGGCATCGCCCGCGTCGCGCTGCCGTACGACCCCGCTTTGCGGCCGGGCGGCTTCGCCTCGGCGACGATCGTCGGCGGCGCGGCGGTGGCGCCGCTGCTCCCCGATTCGGCGATCCAGAGCGACGACAAGGGCAGCTTCGTCTATATCGTCGGCAAGGACGACAAGGTCGAACGTCGCAACGTCAAGATCGGCCAGGTGTCGGACGCGGGCGTGACGATCACCTCAGGGCTGGACGGCAGCGAGCGCGTGGTGCGGGCGGCGGGCGGTTTCCTCGTCCCGGGCCAGAAGGTGAAGCCGGTCGTGGGAAAGGCGAGCTGACATGAGCTTTCGCAACATCTCCGCCTGGGCGATCCGGAACCCCGTTCCGCCGATCGTCCTGTTCATCGCGCTGACGCTGGCGGGCATCGTCAGCTTCATGCGGATGGACGTCAACAACGACCCCGACATCGACTTCCCGGTCGTCATCGTCGTCATCAGCCAACCGGGCGCGGCACCGACGGAGCTGGAAAATCAGGTCACCAACCGCGTCGAATCGGCGGTGCGGTCGCTGCAAGGCATCGACGAAATCACCTCTACCGTGACCGAGGGCCAGTCGACCACCGTCGTCCAGCTCGCGATCGGCACGCCGATCGACCGCGCGGTCAACGACACGCGCGACAAGATCGCGCAGATCCGCAGCAATTTGCCCGAAGGTATCCTCGAACCGCAGATCTTTCGCGCGGACACGACGGACAACGACCTCGCCAGCTATTCGGCGATCGCCAGCGACATGACGGTCGAACAGCTCAGCTGGTACATCGACAACACGGTCGCCAAGGAATTGCTGTCTGTGCCCGGCATGGCCGCGGTCAACCGCAACGGCGGCGTCAGCCGCGAAATCCGCGTGATCCTCGATCCGCTGAAGCTGCAGGCGCAGGGCCTCACCGCCGCGCAGGTCAACGCGCAGCTCAGGCAGATCAACCTCAACGCCGCCGGTGGCCGCGCCGAGATCGCCGGCTCCGAACAGTCGGTCCGCGTGCTCGGCAATGCGCGCAACGCCAACGATCTCGCCCAGACGCGGATCAGCGTTGGGGATGGGCGGACGATCCGCCTCGCGGACATCGCGACGGTCCGCGATCTCTACGCCGAACAGCGTAGCCGCGCCGCGGTCGACGGGCGTCAGGCGATCAGCTTCGACTTCCAGCGCGCCAAGGGGGCCTCGGACGTCAGCGTCTTCAACGAGGCGGTGAAGAAGCTGCAAGCGCTCGAAAAGCGCAACCCGAGCGTGCATTTCGTGCTGCGTTCGAACAGCGTCAAATATACCGAGGCGCAGTACAAGTCCGCGATCCATGCGATGATCGAGGGCGCGGTGCTGGCGGTGCTGGTCGTGCTGCTGTTCCTGCGCGACTGGCGCGCGACTTTGATCTCGGCGCTGGCGATCCCGCTGTCGGCGATTCCGACCTTCTGGTTCATGGAGCTGTTGGGCTTCAACCTCAACCAGATGACGCTGCTCGGCCTCAGCCTCGTCGCGGGCGTGCTGGTCGACGACGCGATCGTCGAGATCGAAAATATCGTCCGTCACATGCGCATGGGCAAATCGGCTTATCAGGCGTCGATCGATGCGGCGGACGAGATCGGCCTCGCCGTGCTGGCGACGACGATGTCGATCGTCGCGGTATTCATGCCGGTCAGCCTGATGCCCGGCATTTCCGGCCAGTATTTCCAGAACTTCGGCCTGACCGTCGTCGTGTCTGTGCTGATGAGCCTCGCCGTCGCGCGCCTCATCACGCCGATGATCGCGGCCTATTTCCTCAAGAGCTTCGGCCACGCGAGCCACGGCGAGGGCAGGCTCATGGACGCCTATATGGCGGTCCTGCGCTGGACGCTCGACAGCACGCGGCAAAAGGCGAGCGCAGCGCGGGGCAGCTATCACCGCGTCACCAGCCGCTGGCGCGACCATCGCATGTGGGTGATGGGCCTGGGCGTCGCCGCATTCGTCGCGACGCTGTTCATGTTCACCGTCATCCCGATGCAATTCTCGCCGCCGCAGGACAATGACGATTCGACCGCGACGATCGAGATGGTGCCGGGCTTCACACTCGCGCAGACCGATGCGGTGGTGACGCGTGTCGCCGATCTGCTCCGTCGCCAGCCGGAGGTGCAGTCGGTCTACGCGCGCACCGGATCGAACGGCTCGGTCGCCAATGGCCGCGTGACGGCGACGCTACGCGACGACCGCAAGGTCACCAGCACGGAATTCGAACGCAAGCTCGCGCCCGAGCTCGCCAAGATCCCCGACGCGCGCGTCGGCTTCCGGTCGCAGTTCGGCTGGGGCTCGTCGGGTCGTGACATGACCGTCGTACTCGGCAGCGACGATCCCGAGCTGCTGCAGAAGACCGCGAACACCCTGGTCGACCAGATGGCAAAACTGGGGACGATCACCCAGCCGCGCATCTCGGGCAACCTTCAGCGGCCCGAAATCATCATCAAGCCGCGCTTCGACCTCGCCGCCAATCTGGGCGTGACGACGCAGGCGCTGTCCAGCGCGATCCGCATCGCGACCCTGGGTGACATCGACCAGAATTCGGCGCGCTTCAGCCTGGCCGATCGCCAGGTGCCGATCCGCGTCGCGCTCGACCAGGGTGCGCGGACCGAGCTGTCGACGATCCAGAATCTGCCGGTCGCGACGCAGACGGGCGGATCGGTGCCGCTCAGCCTGATCGCCGATATCAGCCTGGGGTCGGGTCCGACGCAGATCGACCGGGTCAACCAGCAGCGTCGTATCGCGGTGGGCGCAGACCTTGCGCCGGGTATCGTCTCCGGCGTCGCGCAGAAGCAGATCGACAATCTGCCGATCATGAAGAACCTGCCGATCGGCGTGAACAAGCTGACGCTGGGGCAGGCGAAGTGGCAGGCGGAGATGCTGCAGAACTTCGTCGTGGCGGTGATATCGGGGACGTTCCTCGTGTTCGCGGTGCTGGTGCTGCTGTACCGCCGCGCGCTGCCGCCGTTCGTCAACATGGCGTCGCTGCTGCTGGCGCCGCTGGGCGGCCTGATCGCGTTGTGGGCGACGGGTAACCCCTTGTCGCTGCCGGTGTTCATCGGCCTGCTGATGCTGCTCGGCATCGTCGCCAAGAACTCGATCCTGCTGATCGACTTCGCACTCGAGGAGATGAACAAGGGCGTCGACACGCTCACCGCGATCATCGACGCCGGGCACAAGCGCGCGCAGCCGATCGTGATGACGACGGTCGCGATGGTCGCAGGCATGATCCCGACGGCGCTGTCGATCGGCGGCGACGGATCGTGGCGTGCGCCGATGGGTATCGTCGTGATCGGCGGCCTGATCCTGTCGACCATCCTGACGCTGGTGATCGTGCCCGCAGCGTTCAGTCTGGCGGTGGGGGTGGAGCGCTATGTCGGCCCGCGGCTTGGCCGGCGCCTGCTCACCTACCGTCCCGGCGACGACGGCAGCACAGTGGTCGGCATTGCGGGTCCGGACACGCCGACGCTGGGGCCGGTGCCCGGGCGGCTGGGCCATGGGGACCAGCCGGCGGAATAGGGGCGGGACCCGGCGTTTGCTGTGATGACGGAGGGAAGGGTTGCACGGCTTCCCTCCGCGTCATTCCCGCGAAGGCGGGAATCCATAACCGCTAAGGTGGCGACTCTTTCGCAAGGGTAGCGCGTCTGGATTCCCGCCTTCGCGGGAATGACGAAGTAGGGCGTGACGGAAAGGCGGCGCGAAGTAGGGGCAGCGGCAATGACGTCGGCAGCAGACGACGTGATGACCACCGCATGCCTCATCCATCACGCCTCTTGAACTTCCCCGGCTTTCGGGGATTGTTCCGCCGATGACGTCCGTTTCCCGTATCCGCGCCGGCGAGGCGGCCCCGCCAGCCCTCGTCAGGATGCGGCGGATCGCGGGCGGATTGCTGTTGGCGATGGCCGCGATCTTCCTCGTCAGCCGCCATTATGCGCCCCTCTACCCCTGGGCGGGGTTCGTGCAGGCGTTCAGCGAGGCGGCGATGGTTGGCGGCATGGCCGACTGGTTTGCGGTGACCGCGCTGTTCCGCCATCCGCTGGGGCTGCCGATCCCGCACACGGCGATCGTGCCGCGCAACAAGGATCGGATCGGCGACACGCTCGCGACCTTCCTACGCACCAACTTCCTGTTGCCCGCCATTATCGCGCGCCAGATGCGCCGCGTCGATGTCGCGACGGCGATCGCCCGCTGGCTGACCGATCCGCCGGAAGGGGCGGGGGGGCGATTCCGTCAGGGTGCATCGAAGCTGGTGGCGCAGGTGCTCGACGGCCTCGATCCGCAGCGGCTGGGGGGCATGGTGAAGGCGGGGATCGCCGCGCGGCTGCGTGAGACGGAGGTATCGCCGATCCTCGGCCGAATCCTCACCGCTACGGTCGCCGACAATCGCCATGCCCCGCTGCTCGACGGCGCGATCCGCTGGAGCGCCAAGGCGCTGGCCGCCAACGAACATCTGATCCGCCAGATGGTGCACGATCGCGCGGGATCGATCCTGCGCTGGACGGGGCTCGACGAAACCGTCGCGGACAAATTGATCGACGGGCTCGACCGGCTGATCGTCGACATGGCCGAAGACCCGCAGCATCCGCTGCGCCTGAAGGTTGAGGAGGGGCTCGATCGGCTCGCCTGGGACCTGCAATTCGACCCCGACACGCAGGCGAAAGTGGAGGCGATGAAGGTCGAGCTGATCGCCAATCCCGCGATGCAGCGCTGGATGGACGGCCTGTGGGAGTCCGCGCGTGCCGGCCTGTTGCGCATCGCCCGCGACCCCGAAGGCGCGATGCAGGGCCAGATCGGCGACCTGCTACGCCAGCTCGGGCAAACGCTGACCAGCGATCCGCGCCTCGCCCGCACGATCAATCGCTTCGTCCGCCGTGCCGTCGTGGGCATCGCTGCGGATTATGGCGAGGGCATCGTCGCACTCGTGTCGCAAACCGTGCGCGGCTGGGATACCCGCACGATCACCAGCCGCCTGGAAAACGCCGTCGGCCGCGATCTGCAGTATATCCGTATCAACGGGACGCTGGTGGGCGGGCTCGTCGGCCTCGTGATCCATAGCGTCGACGTTCTGCTCTGACTTGGGCAGCCTGTCGCGTGTGTCGTGACCGATCGAACCTGACCTGAACACACCGACCGTCCCGCCGTGGGCCGTCGCACCTTCGAAACGCCTTGCCGTTTAGGGCAACTTGCCGCACAAGCCATGGCGATGAGCGGCTCACCGGACTTCCAGCAGGATAGCGGCGGAACGCTGCGCTTTTCCGGCGATCTGCTGCTGCGTACCATCGGTACGCTGCCCGAACGCCTCGATGGCGTCGCGGGGCCGGTTTCGCGCATTGATCTCAGCGACGTCGGGCGGATTGATACGGTCGGCGCCTGGGTGATCCACCGCTTTGCCGCCCGTCATGACGCCGAAATCGACGGCTTGGACGAGGGCGGGCGTTACCTGCTCGACCATGTCGTCGCCGCCGACCAGCCGGTCGCGCTGCCGCAGCGCCCGTCCAACGCCTTCGTCCGCTTGCTGGGCGAGATGGGCGATGCGGTCGTCATCACCTTCCGCACGCTGTACGGCCTGCTTGGCTTCCTGGGCGCGACGACGATCGCGTTCGTCAACGTCGTGCGCCACCCCAGCCGCTTCCGCTTCAATGCGACGGTTCACCGGTTCGAAGTGGTCGGCGTGCAGGCGCTGGCGATCGTCGGGCTGATGAGTTTCCTGATCGGCATCGTCATCGCGCAACAGGGCGCGGTGCAGCTGCGACAATTCGGCGCGGAGGTATTCACGATCAACCTCGTCGGGCGCCTGACCTTGCGCGAACTCGGCGTGCTGATGACCGCGATCATGGTGGCGGGTCGCTCGGGCTCCGCCTTCGCGGCGCAGCTCGGCACGATGAAGCTGACCGAAGAGATCGACGCGATGCGGACGATCGGCGTCTCGCCGATGGAGGCCCTGGTGCTGCCGCGCACGATCGCGGCGGTGCTACTGATGCCGCTGCTCGGCTTCTATTCGTCGCTGATCGCGATCATCGGCGGCTGCCTGCTGGCCTGGGCGTCGCTCGACATTCCGCCGGTCACGTTCATCCAGCGCATCCGCGAAGTCGTGCCGATCACCGATCTGTATATCGGCCTGATCAAGGCGCCCGTCTTCGGCGCGATCATCGCGATCGCCGGCTGTTTCCAGGGCATGCTGGTCGAATCGGACGCCGAGCAGGTCGGCCTGCGCACCACGTCGGCGGTGGTGCAGGCGATCTTCCTCGTCATCGTGCTCGACGCCTTCTTCGCGGTGTTCTTCACCTGGGTGGGGTGGAACTGATGGCGCAGCGCAACACCGCCCCCGGTGACGACGGCGAGCACGTCATCCAGGTCCGTGGCCTGAAGAATGCCTTCGGCGATTCGGTGATCCACGACGGGCTCGACCTCGACGTGCGGCGCGGCGAGATCCTGGGCGTCGTCGGCGGATCGGGCACCGGCAAGTCGGTGCTGATGCGTTCGATCATCGGGTTGCAGACGCCGGTCGAGGGCGAGATCACCGTCTTCGGCGAACCGACGATCGGCCGCGAGGAAACCGAGGCGACCAATATCCGCAAGCGCTGGGGCGTGCTGTTCCAGGGCGGCGCGCTCTTCTCGACGCTGACGGTCGCCGAGAACGTCCAGGTGCCGCTGCGTGAATTCTATCGCGACCTGAACCCCGCGCTGATGGCGGAAATCGCCGCCTACAAGGTCGTGATGTCCGGCCTGAAGCCCGATGCCGGGCCGAAATATCCGGCCGAACTGTCGGGTGGCATGAAGAAGCGCGCCGGCCTGGCGCGGGCGCTGGCGCTCGATCCCGAACTGCTGTTCCTCGACGAACCGACGGCGGGTCTCGACCCGATCGGCGCCGCGGCGTTCGACGATCTCACCCAATCACTCCAGAAGACGCTGGGGCTGACGGTGTTCCTGATCACCCACGATCTCGATACGCTGTACGCGATCTGCGACCGGGTTGCGGTGCTCGCGGACAAGAAGGTGATCGCGGTCGGCACGATCGACGAGCTGCTCGCGCTCGATCACCCCTGGATCCAGGAATATTTCAAGGGCCCGCGCGGCCGCGCCGCTATCGCCACGCAAGAGGCGAATGCGCGCGATCACCCCACCGACGTGAAGACCAACCAACTCGCGGCAAGTCCCGCCGCAGCGACCGAACCGGCCGAACAGGCGAGAAGCGACTGATGGAAACCCGTTCCAACCATGTGATCGTCGGCGCGGTCGTGCTGATCCTGCTCGCCGTGCTGGCGATCTTCACCGTCTGGATCGCCCGTCTCGGCGGCGCGAAGACGCACGAATACGACATCTTCTTCAAGCAATCCGTCGACGGATTGGCGACGGGATCGACCGTCACCTATTCGGGCGTGCCGACGGGGCAGGTAAAGAAGATCGCGCTGTGGAAGCCCGATCCCCAGTTCGTGCGCGTGCGCGTGTCGCTCAACGAGGACACGCCGATCCTGCAGGGCACGACCGCGACGATCCAGGGCAGCTTCACCGGCACCAGCACCGTCGCGCTGGACGGCGCGCGCAAGGGTGCGCCGCCGATCGTCTGCCCCGAACGGCCCGATCCGACGCAATGCCCCTATGGCGTGCCCGTGATCCCGACCAAGCAGGGCGGCATCGGCGCGATCCTGAACAGTGCGCCGCAGCTGCTCGAGCGCCTGTCGACGCTGACCGAGCGGCTGACCGGCCTGCTCACCGATCGCAATCAGGCGTCGATCGCCGGCATCCTCGACAACACCAACCGCCTGACCGACGCACTTGCCGATCGCGGGCCGGAGATTGCGGCGACGCTGGCGCAGACCCGCATCGCGATCCAGCAGGCGGGCGATGCCGCGCAGTCGATCGGCAAGCTTGCCGACACGACGAACGGCGTGCTGGCGGAGGACGTGAAGCCGACCCTCGCCAACCTCAACCAGACGATCGCGGCGGCCAAGCAGAGCGCGGAAACGCTCAACTCGGCGATCCAGGATGCGCGGCCGGGCCTGCAGACCTTCTCGAAGCAGACGATTCCGGAAGCCAACCGTCTGGTACGCGACCTGCGCGTTACCGCGACCGCGCTGTCCTCGATCGCCGACAAGGTCGATCAGGGTGGGGCAGGATCGCTGATCGGCCAGCAGAAGCTCCCCGATTACAAGGGCAAGTGAGATCATGAAGACCAGACTTCTCCTTCTCGCCGCGGCCCTGCCGCTCGCCGGCTGCATCAGCTTCGGTGCCAAGCCGCCGCCCTCGCTGCTGACGCTGGAGGAGGCGGCGATGCCGGCGGTCGGCAAGGTCGAGAATTCGGCGAACGCCCGTTCGATCGTGATCCAGGTGCCGACGACGCCCGCTGCGATCGCGGTGACGCGCGTGCCGGTCGAAGAAACGCCGACCAGCCTCGCCTATGTCAAGAACGCGCAATGGGCCGAGCCGCCCGCGCGCCTGTTCGCCCGGCTGCTGGCGGACACCGTCACGGCGCGCACTAACATGGTCGTGCTGTCGTCGGTCCAGTCGATCGCCGATCCCTCCGCGACGCTGGCGGGCGAATTGCGCCGCTTCGGCCTCGACGCGACCCGGCGTGAGGCGGTGGTGGTCTATGACGCGGCGCTGACGCCCGCGGGCAAGGACAATGTCGTCAAGCGCCGGTTCGAGGCGCACGTCCCGATCGGCGCGATCGATGCGGCCAATGCCGGGCCCGCACTCAGCAACGCCGCCAATCGGGTCGCTGGTGAGGTCGCGACCTGGGTCGCGGCGAACTGATCCTGGGGGCGGCAATCGCTGCCGACTTGGCGTGACGTGTTAGCATGAGCGGGAGGGCGGTAGGTCGCCCTGCCAGATGACACGAACGTCTAACCCACGACGGCCGGTATCTCACGGTAACGGCCTAACACCCCCAGCCTTAGGGCCGCCGCCGCACCGCCGGCAGGACGTCGCATATCGCTGCCCCGCCCAGGCTGACCATCGGCGCGTCGGGGTTCTCGCGCCGGGCGACCGCTGCGGCGAAGCGCGGATTGTCCGCCGCACGATATTGGAAGTGCGGCCGTTCGGCGGCCGGCGTGTCGCTCGCCAGCCGGACCGACACGATGCCCGTGCGCTCGCCCGGTGTCGCATAGACCCCCATCGGCGCATCGCTGCGCGGCAGGCCGGACAGATAGCCCATCCCCTCAATGATCCGCCCGACGACGGTATAGTTGCGGTCCAGCCGCCGCGCCGACTGGCCGATCGGGGTGAACAGCTCGGCCCCCGACCCGGTGCTGGGCAAGGCGTCGCGTGCGACGCCGACCATGCCATAGCAATGCGTCAGCCACGCCTGCCGCCCGTTGGTCGCGATCGGCCAGCCGTCCGCGGTGATCCCGGAGGCGGTCGAATAGGGATCGGCCCGCGTCATCCGTACCGCGGGGTCGAACGCGGCAATGTCGAACTCTGCCGCCGGCCGATCGGTCACACCGGCGGGCAGCGGCTTCTTCTCGGTCGCATCGCCCCATTGCGCGACCCAATTTTCCTGCACGCGATAGACGCTGGCGTCGTCCCACCAGCGCGCGTGCGCGAGCGTGCGGACATTGCCGACATGCGCGGGAGCGAACCGCGGCGCGAGCCGGATGATGACCTGCTTGCCGCTGGCGAGCGTCATCACCAGCAGCTCGTCGTCGGGGATCGCCCGCCAGTCGGCCTCAATCGGATCGGCGGGCGTTACGGCCGGGGCGGGGGGCGTTGCCTGAAGCGGCGCGGCGGCGAGAAGCAGGCTCAGGATCATGGCGCCAGACTGACGCAACCCACGGCCACGCGCAATCACTTGCAGCGCGCCGACGGACAGGCTAGGCGCCCCCTTCCAGGACATGCGGAGCGGTGGCCGAGTGGTCGAAGGCGCTCGCCTGGAAAGTGAGTATACGCCAAAAGCGTATCGAGGGTTCGAATCCCTCCCGCTCCGCCACATCTCCAAATACATCTTAAGGCTTAATGGGTTCGACCAGGTCGGATGGGCGGCCCAACGTTAGAACCCACATATCATCCTCGGTTTTCGTGAAAGCCTAATGTGGGGTTTTGCGAATCTATCTGTCATCGCCCAGGCTCCCTTTTGCGGCCTGCAGGCCATAGGATGTGTCACTCACCGCGGTGGATTGCGGCGTGCGGGCGGGGTTGCGAGAGATGTGATGCAACATTGGGCATTTTCGCGCGGATTGGGCGGTATCTTGGTGCTGATCGATTTCGCGAGGCGGCATGGCATGTCGCTGAGCGACACGCTGGCGGAGAGCGGGATCACGCAGGCGCAGCTCCGCCAGCCGAATGCGGACGTGGCGGCCATCCAGGAATTGCGCGTCATCGCCAATATCGTCCAGCGCCTCGGCGATCCCGTGCGCCTGGGATTGGACATGGGGCTGAGCTTTCATTTCGCGACCTATGGCATCTGGGGGTTGGCCCTGATCAGCAGCGCGACCGGCCGGGACGCGATGCAATTCGCCTTGCGGTCGCTGCCGCTAACCCACGCCTTTACGACGATCGACTATGAGGAAACCGCGCACCACGCCGCATTGGTCTTCGGCGAGCCGGGCCTGCCGTCCGATCTGGAGGCCTTCCTGATCGCACGGGACATGGCCGCGGCCTCGCTACTGCAGCGTGAGGTCGTGGGGCCGGACTTTGTCCTCAGGCGCTTCACCCTGGCGACGTCGCGATCGTGCGAGGACACGGCAGCGCTGCCCGACATCCTGGGTGCCGAGGTGGAACTGGGCGCGGGGTGCAATCGGATCGTCTTCGACCGTGTGTTTCTGGAACGACCGCTGCCGCAAGCCAATGCCGCGACCGCCGCGATGTGCCAGACGCTGTGTCGGCATCAGCTGGACCGGCAGCCTGCCAGCCCGCCGATCGCCGGATTCGCATCCCACTATCGCAACGCTGCGCCGGCGAGCGCGCCGGTCCGGCTGACGGAACTCGCACGGATGACGAACGTCAGCGAGCGGACGCTCAAGCGCCGGCTGAAGGCGGAGGGCACGTCCTTCCGCGCTTTGTCCGCCGAAAGCCGGCGCGCACGGGCGGAAACCCTGTTGGCGGCCAACCGCCTGTCGATCGGCGACATTGCCGCGGAGCTGGGCTTCAGCGACCTGTCGAGCTTTTCGCAAGCGTTCAAGCGATGGACGGGCGTGGCGCCTAGCGCCTACCGTCGGCAGGCGTTGGGCTCAGAGACCTCAGGCGGCTGACCGATGGTCCGCCGCATAGGCGCACGGTCCGAGGATCAGGTCCGCCGCCTTTTCGCCGATCATCGCGGTCGGCGCCTGCGTATTGCCGCTGACGAGATGGGGCATGATCGAGGCGTCCGCGATGCGCAGCCCGGCGACACCGCGAACGCGCAGCTGCGGATCGACGACGGAGGCGGCATCGCTGCCCATGCGGCACGTACCGACGGGGTGATAGATCGTATCGGCATGGTCGCGAATGAGCTGGCGCAACGTGTCGTCGTCGTCCTGGCCGGTGCCGTAGATCGGGCGCCCCTTCAGCCGGGCTAGCGCGGGGGCCGCGATGATCCTCTGCGAAATGCGCGCGCCCGCCAGCAGCGTATCCATGTCGCGCGGATCGGACAGGAAGCGGGGATCGATGACGGGGGCATCGCGCATGTCGGCGCTGCGCAGCCGTAGCTCGCCGCGGCTGTAGGGGCGTAGCGCGCAGACGTGGAGCGAATAGCCGCGACCGAGATGGACCTTGCGATTGTGGTCGTCGACCACCCCCAGGCAGAAATGAAGCTGAAGGTCGGGGCGGGACAGACCCGGATCGCTTTTCACGAACCCGCCCGCTTCGGCGACATTGGTGGTCAGCATGCCGCGGCCCTTGCGCATCCAGGGATACAGGCCGCGTATACCGCCGATCGCGGTGGCACCGCTGACGCCGAACAGCCCGGATGCGGCCGAGCGCGCGCTGATCGTATAGTCGATATGATCCTGTAGATTCTGGCCGACCCCCATGAGGTCGTGGAGGACGGGAATGCCGTGGCGCGCCAGTTCGCCCGCCGGGCCGACGCCGGACGTCATCAGCAGTTGCGGCGTGCCGAATGCCCCCGCGGCGAGGATGACCTCCTGCCGCGCGGCAAGTCGATGCTCCGCGCCGCCGCGCCGATAGCGGACGCCGGCCGCGCGCAGGCCGTCGAACGTGATGCCGGTGCAGAGTGCATCGGCAATGACGACCAGGTTCTGGTGGCCGGCCACCATACCCAGATAGGCAGCGGCGGCGTTGAACCGGCGTCCGGCCTTCTGGAACACCTGATATGCGCCGATGCCTTCCTGCTCGGGGCCGTTGAAGTCGGCATTATGCGAATAGCCGCATTGGCGCGCGGCTTCGATAAAGGCCGCGGTCGCGGGATTGGGTTCGCGCAGATCCTCGACGCGCAGCGGCCCGCCCGCGCCGTGCAGCGCATCGGCGCCGCGGGCATTGTCTTCGGCGCGCCGAAAATAGGGGAGGACATCATGCCATCCCCATCCCGAACATCCCTCGGCAGCCCAGCCGTCGAAATCCTGCGGCTGTCCCCGGATGTAGATCATCGCATTGATGAGGCTCGATCCCCCAAGGCCGCGCCCGCGGGGCTGATAGCCACGCCGTCCGCCGAGCGCGGGCTGCGGTTCGGTCTGATAGGCGTAATTGTGGCGGCCCCGAAAGGCGACGAGGCCGGCAATGCCGAGCGGGATATCGGAGAGTATGGACGCGCGTGCCGGTCCGGTTTCCAGCAGCGCGACCGTGCGGTCGGGACGGGCGGCGGCAAGGCGCGCGGCGACCGCGCAACCGCCGGGGCCTGCTCCCACCACGATATAGTCTGCCGTCTCGATCATCTTCCTGCTCCTCTCGATGCCCGCTCTTGCGGCGGGGCCGTCCTGTCCTTCGTGGGATCGTTAGCTGGTCTGGCTCATCATCCTGCGGACGAGCCGGTCGGGCGCGAGGTCCACGAGCCGACGCATCAGGCCCGTTATCCTGCCGACAGGCCAATGCACCTTGCCCGGATCGTTCCTAGCCGTGGCCGCCGCATGGACGGTGCGTGCGACGTCGGACGGCGTCAGCCTGGCGCCCATGCGGTCGAAGCTGCGCGCGGTCATCCCCTGAACCATGACGGTGCGGACGAACAACGGCATGACATCGACGACGCGGATACCGTCCGATTGCCATTCGATGTTGAGGGCCTCGGTCAGCCCCCGGATCGCGAACTTGCTGGCCGAATAGGTGGCGAGTTCGGGCTGGCCATAGATCGCCGATGCGGACGACATGTTGACGATGCAGGCGCCGGGCCGGCCTGCCAGATAGGGGCGGGCGCTATGGCACCCCAGGATCGTGCCGATGACGTTGATCCCGATCAGCGACAGGTGACGTTCGACGGGCTGATCCTCGAAGGGGCCCGAGATCAGGATACCGGCATTGTTCACGAGCAGGTCGAGACCGTCGGCATGGGCCACGAATCGACGGAGCGCCGCGATCCAGGCCGTCTGGTCGGCCACATCCAGATGCAGCGGGATCGCCCGCCCGCCGATCGCCGCGGCCACGGCGGCACATTCCGCAGCGTCGATATCGGCAACGCCGACCGTCCAGCCCTGTCCGGCGAACAGCTCTGCGGTCGCGCGGCCGATGCCGCGCGCCGCGCCGGTGATGATGACGCCGCCACGGCTCATGATGCCCGTTCCTCGGCAAGAGCCCGGTGACAGACCGCGGAATCGCCGGCGTCGATGGTGGGCGTGACGCGCGCGCGTGCGAATTCCGCGACGGTGCGCAGCGCCCGGCGGGCGGATTGGAGATATGCCGCCTGAAGGTGGAAGACATGCCACCGCTGCGCATGGATTTCGAGCCGGGTCTCGACCCCGCATAGGCGCGCATGGGCTGCCAGCCGGACGGCATCCGACAGCAGGATTTCCTGATCGCCCGCCTGGATCAGCATGGGGGGAAGACCCGTCAGCGGGGTCCCCAACGGTCGGCCGGTGGCATCGTTGGCGGGCAGCCGATACCAGCCCAGCGCTTGGCGCAGCCATCCGCGCCGGATCATCGGATCGGCGACACCAGAGCCGTTGCCCGGCAAGGATTCCGACAGGCTCGGATCGGTCACCGGCGACAGCAGCGCCAGGCCGGCGGGAAGCTCTTCCCCGTCGTCGCGCAGCGACAGGGTGAGCGCCAGTGCGAGGCCGCCCCCCGCGGAATCGCCGGCAACGACGATCCGTTCGGCCGGATAACCGGCATCCCGCATCGCCCGCCAGCAGGATCGCGCATCCTGCAATCCGGCGGGATGGGGATGTTCCGGTGCAAGCCGATATTCGGGCACCCAGACCGGCAGTCTCGCCGCTGCCGCCAGCCGCGTGGTGACGGAGCGGTGCGAATGCGCATTGCCGAGGCAGAAGGCACCGCCGTGGAGGTACAGGATCGCACCCGTGTGCCGCGCGCTCATTGCATTGCGCTCCGCTCGCGCGGCGCGATCACCTCGATCCGCAAACCGTTCACGTCCGCGCTGCGTCGCGTCACGCCCTTCACCCCCGGCATCAGGCCCGACAGCAGTGCCACGACGCCACGCTGGACCGCGATGGGGAAGGGCGGGCCGATCAGCGGCCGAAACGCAATCCTCAGGAACAGACGGAGCGACTGCGCCGTCGTCCGCTCGACGATCCCTGACGGCGGCAACAGGGTCACCGCGCCCGACCGGGCCGACCGGTTCTGGAACGTATAGGCATCCAGGCTGCGGCGCCGCGTCAACGCGCGATACGACAGGGTAAAGCCCGGCCAGTTGGTCGTGTTGCGCCCGCGCGCGTCGACGTACCAACTCTTGCACCCCGCCCAGACGGTGCGCGCGAGCCGATCCTGCACATGGCTGTCGTGGCGCCGGAATGCATCGTCCTCGACCTCGATCGTTTCGGCGCCGGTGACCCGCATGCGCGTGCGGCACCGCAGGACATGCGCGATCTGCGATTCGATCATGTAGACGATCGAGTTGTGGCCCAGATTGGTGTTGGGGCCATAGAGCATGAAGAAATTGGGGAAGCCGGGCACGGCCATGCCCAAATAGGCGCTGGCGCCGTCGCGCCAGGCATCGTTCAGCGCAATGCCCTGCCGGCCCCGGATCGTCATCGGCGACAGGAATTCGGTCGCGGCGAAGCCGGTGCCGTAGATCAGCACATCGACATCGTGCGATCGTCCATCGACCGTCTCGACGCCGGTCGCGGTCAGGCGAGCGATGCGATCGGTGACCAGATCGACATTGGCTCGCGCCATCGTCGCGAGATAGTCGTCCGAGAGGAGTAGCCGCTTGCATCCCACCGGATAGTCGGGCCTCAGCCTGTCGCGCGTTAGCGGGTCCGCCACCTCCCGTGCGAGCATTCGGCGGAACGGCCGCGCGGCGGCGATCTCCATCAGTCCCTTGAACCGCGTGAACGCCAGCGCGCGCGATTCATAGCGCAGGTAGATGCCCAGCCGGTGCAGCCGCATCACCGACGGAAGGGCGCGAAACCGGCGTTTCTCCCGCTCCGTGTACGGACGATCGGGCTTCGGCATGATGTAGGCGGCGGAGCGCTGGAAGACGCTGACCTTGGCCGCATCGGCGGCGATCTTTGGTACGAACTGGATGGCCGAGGCGCCGGTGCCGATCACTCCGATCCGTTTGCCCGCCAGGGGGATGGTGTGATCCCAATACGCGGAATGGAAGGCGGGGATGCGCAGGGCCTCCTGCCCCTTCAGCGCGGGGATGGCGGGGCGGCTCAATTGCCCGACGGCGCTGATCAGCAGGTCCGCGGTAAGGATGCCGCCATCCGCGGTCCGGACGGTCCAGCACGCCTCGGCCTCATCGAAGTCCGCGCCCAGCACCTCCGTCCCGAACCGGACATGGCGGCGCACGTCCAGATCGTCGGCGCAGCGTTCGAGATAGGCGTGGATCTCGGCCTGGGTGGCAAAGGCCCGCGTCCAGTCGGGATTGGGGGCGAAGGAAAAGGAATAGAGGTGCGACGGGACGTCGCAGGCCGCGCCGGGATAGGTGTTGTCGCGCCAAACCCCGCCCACGGTGTCGGCCTTTTCCAGCACGACGAAGTCCTCAACGCCCTGGCGCTTCAGCCCCGCCGCCATGCCGATGCCGGCAAAGCCCGTGCCGATGATGATGGCGGACCATCGGCGGCCGGCGCCACGCTGTTCCTCGCCTGCTGCCGGGCGCGCCTGTGGCGGTGGCCTGCGCACCATCGTGTCTGCCGTGTCGATCGACATGCACCTCTCCCGTTGCCGATCACGCCGGCCGTGCAGGACAGGGTGGAACCTTGCGCGTCAGCGGGGAAGAGCGGGGCAGGCCATCACTTTATCGAATGGGCCAAACATGGCGTCGCTCGGATGAGGTCGCCTGTTCCGGCAAGCGCCCCAACCAGCGCTCGCGCTCAGCCGCCATAGCGGCGACGCCATTTCGCATAGGCGGCGGCGACGTTCGCGCCGGTGGTGTTGAACCACGCATAGCCGTTGCGGCGTTCCAGGCTGATGGCGTTGACGTCGTCGTGGATCGACCGGTCGCGGTCGCCGAAGACTGGGCGTTCGGTGGCCGGGACATAGAAGCGCGCCCATAAGGTCTTCGCGCCGGGCTGGTCGATCAGCCGCCTGCCACCCGGCGCGCTGGCATCCGTCCATGCATGGTTTTCGATGCCATGGGCGGCGAACCAGGCGGCGCCGGCGGTGATCGCCGCGCGCAGTGCCGGCGATGGGTCGGGTTCCGCCATCAGAAAGCGCAGGACCGCGGCGCTTTCGGCAGTGGCGAGCGCGATCGGTTCGAAATTGCGGGCGCCGACCGGGCGGAGCGTGAGCGGGTCGTATTGCTGCGCCCAGATCGTGCGCCGGCCGTCCACGACCACCTGCGTCGCGAGCAGTGTCGCCATCGCGCGCGCCGCAGCCTCTCGCGCGGCGGTGCGTAGCGCGGGGGGCACGAAGCCATAGTCGCCGGTCCCGGCGGCGACACGCTGCAGCAGCGCGGTCGCCCGCAGCATCGCATCGTCGTTCAGCGTCAGCGCGTCGTGATAGCCGCCCTGCAACGGATAGACCTGCGGCCAGCCGCCCGACGGCTGCTGCGCTTGCAACAGATAGCGGATGCCCTGGACGAAAGCGGTGCGATAGCGCGCGCCGTCGGCGCCCGGCCGCCCCGCCTGCGCGCGCGCCAGAAAGGCGAGTTCGGTCGTCGTCGCATCGTTGTCGATCGTACCCACGAAGCCCCAGCCGCCCGCGAGATCGGCGGCCGCATGCGCGCCGGCCTTGCTGTCGAAGGGGATGTACATCTGGCCACGGACGCGGGCCGGCGTGCTGCGATCCTGGTTCTTGCCCCAGCCGCCGGTGGGCGTCTGGAAGCTGACGATATTGTCCGCGATCGCGCGCGCGGCGTCGCCGGCATACCAGGCGGGGTCGCGATCGAGCGGCATCGTCTTGATCTTGCCTTCGGGCGGCGGCGCCGGAATCGTGGCGAGGCCCTGCCGTTCGGCGGCCAGCGCCGCCTTGTCGCGCGCCATCGCGGCGGTCGAGCGTGCGATATAGTCTGCCCACGCGTTCCGCTGCGCCGGCGGTAAGCCAGCCAGTCGATCGACGGTCAGCGACGGGGGCGGCGCCATATGCCCGATCACCGTGGCGGCTGCCGGGGCCATGGATGTGGCCAATATACACGCCAGAACAAAGCGTTTCATCGCGTGATCCTCTCCACCGTTCGTGTCTGTGAAGACCATCGTGCCAGCCAATGACACCGGTGACAATAAACGCTTGCGACTTTCTTCGAATCGAATAGCTTTAAGGCTGCCACCAGAGTTCAACGGGACCGCTGGCAAGGAGGGGGCAATGACAGATAGTATGACGCATTTACAGCGGTTTGAGTTGTCGCGCCCTCTCTGGCGCAGTCCGATAGTTGCCGCGGCGGGGGCACCGGTTTCTAGACTGTCGATAGCCTCCTTTAGCGCCCGAACAACTTGCTATGACACCGGTAACAAAGGGTTTTTTGCTGCGGTGGCCCGGTCTGCCGCCTGCATCGGGCGGGTGCGAATCGCCATCGCGTCGCTGCTCGCACGGCGAGCCCCTCACGCAACGATCTGACCGGCGACGGGGCATAGACCCGCGCGGCACACACGTCGACAAGGCCGGGTCCCATGAGGTCACCGGCCATATCCTGGGAGAAGATGATGACCTGTCCGACCATGCCCTTCCTCAAGCTCGGGGCGTCGCTCGGCGCGCTGTCGCTCGCCAGCCTGTTCGCCGGATCGGCACAGGGACAGGCCACCCCGATCGCCCCGGCGCAACAGGCGGGTCCGGTCGCGACCAGCGGCACCCCCGCGCCGACCCACGCCGACGGCAAGGCCTCAAGCGCTCACGACACCGCGGCGAAGGCCACGCACACGGCATCGATCGTCGATGGCCAGAAGGGCGCGCACGCCGACAATTTCGATCCGACCCAGGATATCGTCGTCACCGGCTTTCGCGGGTCGATCCAGAATTCGCTCAACCAGAAGCGCTATTCGGACGTGCAGATCGATGCGATCAATGCGCAGGACATCGCCGATTTTCCGGACGCCAATCTGGCGGAATCGCTCCAGCGCCTGCCCGGCGTGTCGATCGATCGCGACAATGGCGAAGGGCGCGGCATCACCGTTCGCGGCCTGGGCGGCGATTTCAACCGCACGCGCCTCAACGGGATCGAGGCGCTGTCCACCGCGGGATCGAACGATTCGGGCACCAGCCCCAATCGCAGCCGCAGTTTCGATTATTCGACCTTCGCCTCCGAATTGTTCAGCGCGCTGAAGGTGCAGAAGACCGCATCGGCGGAAACCGACGAAGGCTCGCTCGGCGCGACGATCGATCTGGAGACGGGCAAGCCCTTCGATTTCAAGGGAACGCGCATCGGCGGGTCGGCGACCGCCAGCTATAACGAGAACAGCAAGAAGGCCAATCCGCGCCTTGCCGGGCTCGCCTCCTTCCGCTTCGGCGCGGACAAGAGGATGGGGCTGCTCGTGTCGGGCGCGTACAACCGAACCGACAATATCATCGACCAGTATAACCGCGGCGTCGGCGCGTCGGACTATCTGTACCGCAGCAGCCAGTTCGTCGGCGAAGGCACGCCGCAGCGCGCCGGCTTTTCGGCGCCGGTCGGCGCGATCAATTATGCCAATCCCGACGCGACGGCCTTCCAGACGGGATCGGACCCGACGGCCTATGCCAAGCTCTACCCGGGCGCGCCGTACAATACGCCGGGCCGGTTCGACGATTCGACGGTGCGGATTCCCGCTCTGCCGTCGCTGACGCATCAGGTCGTGCGCAACCAGCGCCTGGGCCTGACCGCCGCCTATCAATGGGACGTGACCGACAAGACGCGCATCTCGATCGACGGCCTCTATTCGCGATTCCACAACAGCAGCGAAAACGACCAGCTCTCGCCGGTCGGGCTCAATCGCAACAACACCAGCGCCGCCTACAATACGGCGGCGGGGCGGCTGACGCCGGCGGCGGCACGCGCGGCCTATCCGGGGCTTTGCACGCCGGCGGCAGGCAGCGACATCGCCGTGTCACAGGATTGCGGCCAGTCACTGTACGGGACGAAGCCGGCGTTCGCCACGGCGCTCAACGCGCAAGGGCAATTGGTATCCTCGGTCCTCGGCACTGCGGCGGTGGTGCCGGGTGCGACCAACCCGAGCAACGCCAATATCTTCTCGACCAATCCCTATAATCTCGACCCGTACGACTATTACAACAACCCCAATTCGGTCGGGTATATTCCGTCGAGCAACGGCCTGGCCTATCGCGGCCAGCTGATCGGGCGGCCGAGCGTCGACGTCCTCGATGCGAACGTGACGAACGGGCTGGCCGATTATCTGGTGCTGCGGAACGTCGACATGCGATCGGCGGTCGATTATTCGGAATATACGACCAAGTTCTGGCAGGGCACGTTCCGCCTGGATCAGGAATTCACCGACAATTTCAAGATGACCGCCATCTATGGCCGATCGAAGTCGGTAAACTACAGCACTGGGTTGCTCGTCGAATTCAACCGCATGGATTCACCCCAGAATTTCGTCTACGACGATCGGGCCCACGGCGACATGCCGTTTCTCGACTTCGGCTTCGACGTCGCCAATCCGGCGAACTGGACGACGGTGAAGGGCTTTTCGGCGATCCGTCACTACGAACGCTACGTCAGCAACACCTATCAGGCGATGCGCGCCGATTTCGACTGGCGGGTCAACGACCAGTTCAACATCGGCTTCGGCGGTACGCTGCGCCGCTTCGGCTTCGAGACGTCGCAGGGCGAGCGCAACCTGGATACGCTCAACCCGACGCTGCTGGAGGCGGGGTCGACCACCGCGGCGAACAGCAAGATCGTGTCGTTCGGCCAGGGGCTGCAGACGCCGGCCGGCACCGTGTCGCGCTTCCTCGTGCCAGACCTTGCGAAGTTCAACGACCTGCTCGGCTTCCAGTGCGACTGTATCAACAAATATGGCGACTGGCGTCTGACCACCAAGCGCAACGGCGGGTCGGCGAGCTATGGCGTCGACGAATATGACAAGGGGCTCTACCTCCAGTTCGACTTCAACACGGAGATTTTCGGCCGATCGCTGCGCGGCAATGCGGGCACGCGCGTCGCCTTCACCGACGTGACGTCGACCGGGACCTCGCAGGCCGGGCGTCCGATCATCGGGCGGAACAGCTATACCGACTGGCTGCCGTCGATGAACCTCAATTACGAGATCGTCCACAACCTCATCCTGCGGATCGGCGCGTCGAAGGTGATGGCGCGCCCGTTGCTGGGCAATCTGTCCCCCACGATCACCTCGATCTCGATCCCGAGCAACGGCGATAATCAGGGTGCGTCGTTCACCATCGGCAATCCCAAGCTCGCGCCGTTCCGTTCGACCAACATCGACCTCAGCGCCGAATGGTATTTCACGCGCAGCAGCCTGTTCTCGGTCGCGGTGTTCAAGAAGGACGTCGAGAACTTCCCGCAGACGGTGCTGTTCGCCGCGCCGCTGTCGCAATTCGTCGACGATGCGACGCGCGCCGCGATCCGCGCGCAATATACCAATGTCAATCAGCTCGCCTATCTCGACAACAACAATCCCTTCATCGCCCGCCAGTATCGCGATGCGCCGGGCGGGTATATCAAGGGGATCGAGATCAACTTTCAGCAGAACCTCACGTTCCTGCCGTGGGTGTTCCGCAACTTCGGCGTGCTGTTCAACTACACGCATATCAAATCGGAGCTGAACTATATCCTCGATCCGGGCGCGGTGTCCGGGACCGGCGTGACCATCCGGCCGCAACTGCTGGGGAAGGGGCCGTTCCTGGGTGTGTCGCCGGACGCGGTCAACGCCACCCTGTTCTACGAAACCAAGGGGTTCCGCGCCCGCGTGTCGCTGGCGCAGCGGGCGGGCTACAGCACGACCTATCCGTTGGCGGCGGGATCGTGCAGCCCGGGCCTGATCACCGTCGGCGGTGGCAGCGTTGAAAGCGTCGGCTGCGACAGCCCGTTGATCAACGACTTCGCCTACAGCCGGGCGACGACCAACGTCGACGCTTCGCTCAACATCAACCTGATGAAGGGGCTGTCGATTTCGGCCGAGGGGCTGAACCTGACCAACCAGACCAGCAATCGCTACGCCTATTCCGGGCAGGAGGCGGTGTCGCAATATGGCAGCTCGGGTCGCGTCTATCGCCTGGGCGCGCGCTTCAGCTTCTGACATTCCCCATCTCCCCGGGGGCGACTTCGGCTCCGTGTACCGGTAACGGTATGCGGAGTCGCTTTATTCGGAAAAAGGCGTGCCCATGCAACGGTATGACGTGTCGCTCCGCCGCCTGATCCGGGATGCGGCATGACCGAATATAGTCGGCGCGATGCCTTCGGCCTTGCCGCGCTGGCGAGTGGCGGTGCGCTGATCCCCGCCACTCCGACCGCCGCAGCCGGTGCGGCCGCCAGGCCCTCGCCGTGGCGCCGCGGGTACGAAGGGCAGCGGATCGCCGACCTTGGCGATGGGCGCTTCCTCAATCCGCTGATCGGCGGCGACCGGCCCGATCCCGCGATCCTGAAGGATGGCGCGGAGTATTACATGACCTTTTCCAGCTTCGACAGCTATCCGGGGCTGACGATCTGGCACAGCCGCGACCTGGTCAACTGGCGTCCGCGGACGGCGGCGCTGACCCGGAACATCGGGTCGGTCTGGGCGGTCAGCCTCGACAAGCATGACGGCCGCTATGTCCTGTATATCCCGGTCAAGGCGAGCCCCCGGAACGACATCTACGTCATCCATGCCGATCATATCGATGGCCCCTGGTCCGACCCGATCAGCCTCGGCATCCACGACCATATCGATCCCTGCCACGCCGTGGGCGAGGACGGTTCGCGCTGGCTGTTCCTGTCCGGCGGCGACCGCATCCGCCTGGCCGACGATGGCCTGTCGACGGTCGGACCGGTCGAGCATGTCTACGATCCCTGGCGTTATCCCGACGATTGGGACGTCGAGGGCTTCAGCCCCGAAGGGCCCAAGATCCATCGCCATGGCGGCTGGTTCTACATGATCACCGCGGTGGGCGGCACCGCCGGGCCGCCGACGGGGCATATGGTGATCGTCGCGCGATCGCGGTCGATCCACGGCCCCTGGGTCAACGATCCGGGCAATCCCGTCGTCCGCACCGTCTCCAACGACGAGACATGGTGGTCCCGCGGCCATGCCAGCCTCGTCGAGGGGCCGGAAGGCAGCTGGTGGTCGGTGTATCACGGCTATGAGAACGGGTTCTGGACGCTGGGGCGGCAGGTGCTGCTCGATCCCGTCCGCTGGACCGCTGACGGTTGGTTCCGCATGACGGGCGGCGACCTGTCGACGCCGCTGCCCAAACCGAAAGGCGGCGAGGGCGGTCCGCACGGGCAGCCGCTGTCGGACGATTTCACCCGGCCGCTGGCGCTCGGCGCGCATTGGAATTTCTTCCGTCCCGGCCCTGCCGAACACGCGCGAGTGCGCGTCGAGGCAGGTACGCTGCATCTGACGGCACGCGGCACGGCGCCTGTGGATTCCGCGCCGTTGCTGTTGATCGCCGGCGATCAGGCCTACGAATTCCAGTGCGATGTGGAGATTGCGCCGGGTGGTACGGCGGGTCTGATCCTGTTCTACGACGACAAGCTCTATTGCGGGCTCGGCTTCGACGAAAAGCGCTTCGTCACCCATCAATATGGCAACGAACGCGGGCGCCCCGCCAATCCGCACGGACGCCGCATGCTGATCCGCATCGCCAACACACGGCACATCGTGGCGATCCACACCTCGGGAGACGGCGGCGCGACCTGGCAGCGGTTCGATCGGGGGATGGAGGTGTCGGGCTACCACCACAATGTCCGCGGCGGTTTCCTGATGCTGCGGCCGGGGCTGTATGCCGCCGGCGCGGGCGAGGCGCGCTTCCGCGATTTCCGGTTCCGCGCGCTGTAACGCGCGCGCGCCGCGGCGCTTATCCGGCGATCTGTTCGGTCCTGCGCCGGCCGAAGGCGAGCAGGGGCGTATGGAATTGCGGCCAGCGCTGGCGCGCGCGCGGGCGCGCCGCGGTGATGCGCAAGGGCACCCACGCATCGGCGGCGCGCAGCCCGGGGTCGCTGGCGATCCGCACCACGTCGCGGTCGATGGGGGCAAAATAAACGGATTCGCCAAGGCTCTCACGGATCCGGGCCGCGACGCGGTCCGTGTCGATGCCCCGCACGTGCAGGTCGATGTCGGCGAGGCCGCGGGTCACCCGGAACAGCATCCAGTGAATATGCCCCAGCATGGTCGCCGGATCGCCGAACAGGCCGGCGTCGGCCATCAGCATTTCGGCATAGACGCCCCAGCCTTCGCTGAAGCCGGCGGCATAGCGGAGCCGCAGCGGGTGGGGGTGGGCGAGCGCCTCCAGCGGCATCTGCGCCATATGGCCGGGCAGAAGCTCATGCGCGACGACGCTGGGGAGGGAAAAGCGCGGGCGGCGGCGGATGTCCTTGAGGTCGACGACGTACAGGCCCTGCACGCCCGTGGCGGGCAGGATGCGGTAGCCGCCCTTGCCCGCGGCGATCTCGGCAGCGTCGAGCGGGCGGACGTCGACCGACAGGCAGGCCGCGGGCAAGGGGCCGATCAGGCGGGGCATTTGCGGGCGGATCGTCGCCAGCGTTGCCCGCATCGCCGCCACCGCCGCCTCGCGCCCGGCGGCATCGTCGGCGAACAGCCAGCGCGGATCGCGCCACAGCGTCTCGAACCGGGCACCCGTCGTGCCACCTGCGATGCCCAGCCGGTCGAACAGGCGCGTCGCGCGCGCGTCCAGCGCGGCTTTGGCGGCGGCGAGGTCGCGCGCGACGATATCCAGCCGCGCGTCGTTGCCCGCGACCCGCTGCGTCTGCAACGAAAAGCGCGTCGCCGCGTCGCTCGCGTTCGTCAGGGCGACGTCGATCGCAAGGCCGGCGCGGGCGGCCTGCAGGTCGAGGCGGCGGCCGGTGCTGGCGCCAGCGGCGGAGAGCGGGGCGAGCAGGTCCAGCGCTTGGGCGGCGGGCAGCGTCGTCGCGGTGTCGAGCGCGACGCCGATCGTCTGGTCGTCATCCGTTCGGGCGAAGACCGGCGCGGCGAGGGCGGAGGCTGCCCCCGTGCCGAGCGCCGCGAGGACCTGCCGCCGCCGCATCATCGCGTGGGCTCCAGCACCACCCGGTTGTTCAGCCGCGTCACTTCGGGGGCGTCACCGGGCAAGGCGATCTCGACGCTCGTCGCCTTGGCCGGGGCGGCGATACGGACCGTGGCGGTGCGGGGGCGCAGATCGGTCGGCGCGGCGAGCGGCGGGATCGCCGACGTCGCCAGCACCGCGCCGTCGGCGCCGCGCACGGTCAGCCTGCCCCCGGTGGTCGGCTGTGCGCCGAGACTATGGACGGTCACCGTCAGGCCGCGGCCGTTGCGCACCACGTCGTCGCGGCCGATGCCGATATCGGGACGCTGCTCGACGGGCCCGGTCGGCTTGGCGAGGGTGACGTCGTAGACGGTGGTGGTGTGCGGCGCGAAGGCGACGGTGGTGCCGAGGCTGCGTTCGAGCGGCAGCGTGGCCGCGCCGCCATCGGGGACCAACGTCTTGCCGCCGTCGCTGCTCGTCGCGCGCTGCATCGTCCATTGGCCCGCGGTGACGTTCCACGTCGTCATCTCCGCCCGCTGCACGCGGTCGGTGCGATTGTAGGCGATGACGCGGAAGTGGTTCGGCGTCGCGTTCGGCATCAGGATCGCGACGTCGCCGGCGGCGTCTGGCTCGGCGAAGCGCCACGATACCGTATTGCCCGGCCACGTCTGGTTCCGGCGCAGCGCGATGCCACCCAGCCGTTCGCGTTGCAGGATCTCATTGGGCTGTTCGACGCGGTCGGACCACCAATGGCCTTCGGTGTACATATATTCGTGCTGCGCCTTGTCGGCGATGGCGTCGGCATGCAGCCGTTCCAGCGCGGTGACGTCGCCCGTCGCATCCCAGCGCGTGTAGAGCGCGAACGGATCGTCCTTTGCCGCTGCGGCGATGGCGTCGCGATAGCGCGTGCCTTCGGGCAGGACGGCGAAGGCATTTTCGTTCATTTCGGCCAGCGATGCCGGTCCCGACTTGGCCATGCGGCTGGTCAACGGGCGGAGGTATTTGGCATCGCCGGTGAAGCGCCATGCGCTCCACGCGCTCTGCAACGGCGTCGAGATGCCGCCGCCGTCGCCGGCCCGCTCGGAGTCGCTGTCCCAGTGGATTTCGTTGGGATAGCTCCAGACGCCCTTCGCATCCTGCTTGCCGTGCGCCATCCAGCCGTCGATCACGCCGGTCACCAGCCCGCGCGCGGCGGGATTGCCGTTGTACAGGCCGATCAGGATCGGCGCGTGCATGACGGTGAAGGCATAGGGTTTCTGCCACGCCCAGGGTGCGTCGCGATACATCTTGCGCCCGCCGTACCAGCTGGAGGCGAAATGCAGGTGGCCGGCGGGATTCTTCAGGATCACGCCCTGCAAGGCGCGCGTCGTTTCCATCAGTCGCTCGACCGCCTTGGGCTCGCCCCAGTTGAGGTAGAGGCGTTCGGCGTCGGAGTTCAGCCCCTCCTCATAGGCGTGCAGCTCGTCGGTGGTGATATAGCCCAGGCCATTGACGCGCATGCCGTTGGTGTAGACCGCATCGGACAGCGCGCGCAGCGAGGCGTTCACCTTGTCGGGCTCGACCCCCATCAGCGCCAAGCCCGGCCATTGCTGCGTCAGGTCGGTGTCGTCCGAAATGCCGCCGCCGAAGTCGCCATAGGGGACCTGGCGGTGATCGATCCACCAGTCGACGAAGCGGCGGACGTATTTCAGGTCCTCGAGCTGGCGGAACGCCCACAGCGGCTCGCCCTTGGTCGGGACGGGCTGGGTGAAGGGCGGCAGGTTTTCGGGGCGATAGTCGATATCCGCCCAATAGGCCTGCGCCTCCTTATGGTCCGGATCGACCCGCAGCAGGTCGGTGATGTCAGCGAACAGGCGGCGATACAGCGCCATGCGCTTCGATGAAGTATGCTCCTCGACCAGGAAGGCCCAATTGTCCTTCACCTGGTTGAAGCGGTCCGCGACATGTTCGGTGATCGCCTGCGCGCGGGGCTTGAACACCAACCGGATGCGCGCGCCGTCGAGGCTCTTGGCAGAGAAGGCGGGGTCGGACGCCGCGATCGACAGGTACAGGCTGTCGTTGGGCAGGATGCGATCGCGCAGGTCGAGCCACAGCGTGCGCTTCTGCCCCGGCGGGACGGTGACCGACAGGTCGATCATGTCACGCTCGGGCCAGATCGGGTCCTTGACGCGGATGTCGAGCGCGACCGGCTTGGTGCCGGGCAGCGCGGGCAGGTCGATCGCGATGCCGTCCAGCCCGTCGCGCAGATTCTGCCAGCCGTAATCGAAGGCGCGGGCGACCGGCTGGTCGGGCAGCGCATCGCCCAGGGTCGCCGGGATCAGGATATGGACGATCGGCGCCATGCCGGCGGGGCGCGCCACGGTGCCGCCACCGCCCGCCGCGCCGGCGCCCACCGCAGCCTTTACGCCCGCGGTCGGCATCGCGACGACCGTCGCCCGCTCGTCGGGGGCGTAGCGGCCGGCGATGAAGCCGTTGAGCGGTGCCAGCGCCGCGAGCGTCGGCGCCATGTCGGCCCGGATCGTATAGTCGAGCTTGAAGCTGCCCGCCGGTTCGGTGCCGGCGCCGATGTCATAGGCCCACAGCTCCTGGATCGGCTGTTCCTGCATCACGTTGGTGAAGTGCAGCGTGCCACCGGTGCGGGGCGCGAACTGGTCGACGCTGCGCACAACACCCTTCGGCCGGGTGGCGAGAAGCGTGTCCTTGCCGTCACCCGTCCAGCTGAGGCTGCCATAGGCTGCGCCGCGCAGTTCGACGCGGTTGAACCTCTCGCCCGCCGGGACGGTCAGGTCGTAGCGCTTGCCGCCTTCGACATAGACGTTCCAGTCGGGCAGCTCGAAATAATCGTCGCGACCGGGCAGGCGCGACCGGTTGTAGACGCCGGGCCACGTCGTTTCGGCGATGCCGTCGACGCCCTTCCACATCCACTCCTTCAGGTCCTTCGCATCTGCGAATTCGACCTTGCGCACGCGGGTAACCGGCGCGTCGAGCAGCGGCGGCAAGCCTTTGGCCCAGCCGTAGCGGTGTAGCCATGCCTGCCGCTCCCCTTGCGGGTCGGCAGCGGGCAGGGGCCCGGGTTCCGCTTTCACCGCCAGCGCGGCGATGTTGGCGGGGGAGAGCATCCGGTCATAGACGCGGATATCGTCGACGTCGGAGCCGCGCATGAAATTGTAGCGGCTCTGCACCTGATGCGGCGCCAGCACGCGCCCCGCCAGGCCGAACTGGTCGAGGCCGGTGTCGAGGTCGGCAGTCTGATCCTTGCGCGCGACCTCCTTGCCATCGACGTAGAGCGTCACGCCCTTCGTCTCGTCCCAGGCGAAGGCGATATGCTGCCACGCCTTCGCATCGGGGATGGTCGGCATGCGCCACGAGACGCGGATGCGCGACAGGTTCGTGTCGGTGACGAAAGCGTCGAAGCCGTGGCCGTTCCAGTCGATACGCAGGAACGCCATGTCCCAGCTGGTGTGATCGGCGAAGCCGGCGCGGAAGATGACGAACGGCGCCTCGCCTAGCGGTTCACGCGCACGCCAGAAAAAGGAGAGGGTGCCGCGCGTGCCTCGCATATTGCCCGGCGCCCGCCACGCGACATAGCCATCGTCCGCCCAATGCGCCGCACCGCCGATCGCGCCGTCGGGCACGATGCGCACGTTGGCGCGGAAGTTGGGCACCGCTTCCCCGTGCGCGACGGTCGCGTCGAAGCCGGTGTCGAGCGGCGCGTGGAACAGCAGGCCGGGCGATGTCTCCTGCGCCTGCGCCGTCGCTGCCGTAAGGGCGGCGGTCGCCAGTGCGAGCGCGGAGGTCAGCGAGCGCCTGCCGCCCCTCACAACGCGTCGACCCGCGCCAGGCGTGGGCTGAGCAGATGGACGACGCCGACCGCGATCAGATAGACGCTGCCCGCCACCGCGAAGATGATCGTGTAGCTGCCCGTCGTCTGCAGGATATAGCCGGTGAACTTCGCCATCATCATGCCGCCGATTGCCCCGACCGTGCCGCCGATGCCAACCACCGATCCGACCGCCGCCCGCGGGAACATGTCCGACGGGATGGTGTAGAGGTTGGCCGAGAAGGCCTGGTGCGCCGCGGTGGCGAGGCCGACGATCGCGACCGCCAGCCACAGATGGTCGACATATTGCGCGAAGAAGATCGGCGTCACCAGCAGTGCGCAGGCGAACATCGTCCATTTGCGCGCCGCATTGGCGGTGAAGCCGCGCTTCATCAGCCGCGACGACGACCAGCCGCCCGCGATGCTGCCGAAGTCGGAAATCAGATAGATGACGACCAGCGGCGGCCCGAAGCTGACGAGGTCGAGGTGATAGGTCTTGGCGAGAAAATCGGGCGTCCAGAAGAGGAACAGCCACCAGATGGGATCGATCAGGAACTTGCCGAGCGCATAGGCCCAGGTTTCGCGATAGCCCAGCAGCTTCAGCCAGCCGATCTTCTGAACCGGGTCGGCGGGATCGCTTTCGATATAGGCGAGCTCGGCGGCGGACACCTTCGTGCTCTCGCGCGGGCGGCGGTACAGCACGATCCAGGCGACCAGCCACAACAGGCTGACGGCGCCCGTCACGATGAACGCCATCCGCCAGCCAAAGGCGAGCGTGATGACCGGCACGATCAATGGCGTCACCACCGCGCCGACATTGGCGCCGGCGTTGAAGATGCCGGTCGCGAGCGCGCGCTCCTTCGCCGGGAACCATTCGGTCACCGATTTGAGGCCCGCGGGGAAATTGCCGCTTTCGCCGATGCCCAGAATGAAGCGCGCGACCGAGAATTGGAACGCCGAGCCGACGAAGCCGCACAGCGTATGGCCGAGCGTCCAGATGACGAAGGCGATCGAATAGCCGATCCGCGCGCCGACCGCGTCGACGATCCGCCCGAAGCTGAGATAGCCGATCGCATAGGCGGCCTGGAACCAGAAGATGACGTCGGCATAGGTCGTTTCCGACCAGCCGAGTTCGGCCGAGATCGTCGGCTTCAGCACCCCGATCATCTGGCGGTCGACATAGTTGATCGCGGTCGCTGCGAACAGCAGGCCGCAGATCACCCAGCGATAGCGGCCGACGCTGGCGGGTGCGGCCGTGACCTCCGGCGCTTCGATCGTAGCCATCGGTCTGTCTCTCCTGTGTCAGCGGCCTCTTGGCGGGCCGTTCGTCGTGGTATGGCGCGTTATTGCGCGGTGATCGTGCAGTGGATCGACAGGCGGCCGTCGAACCGCGCCTCCACCCGGTCGCCGACGGCGACCTGATGGACGCCGGTGACCGCACCGGTCGAAATCCACTGTCCCGCCGTAACCGGGATATTGCGTGCGGCGAGATGCTGGAACAGGAAGCGCGCCGCGCCGAAGGGGCCGTCAAGCATGTCGGCGGCGATGCCGGTGCCGATCTCCGCATCGTTGATGTAGAGCGCGACCGGCCAGCAATTGAGGTCGGTATCCTGCCAGCCGTCGATCGCGGCGCCGATGACGAGGCCGTTGTTGTTGCCGAAATCCGAAATGGTGACGGTCGGCCCGTTGGTGTTGATCCCGGGGAAGGGGGAACTCGCGATCTCGATGCCGACATGCACCGCATCGATCAACGCGCGGGCGTCCGCCATGGAAAAGTCTCGCTGCGCCGGATCGGGTGCGCGGCCGATGCGCAACAGGAATTCCGCCTCCGCTGCGCCGAAGCCATCGGCGAAGATCGGCATCTCGCCATGTTCGGTGTCGGTGACCTGATCGGCGAAGATCGGGCCGGCCAGGCGGTCGAACCCTTCGGCGGGTGGGTTGATCCGGCCGACCTTCCAGCCGGCGACCGGACGATCGCTGAGCGCCAGCGCGGCATCCTGCACCGCATAGGCATTCGCCAGATCGTGCGGAATAGTCCCCGGATAGTCCGGCAACGCCGTGGCGGTCCGTCGCGCCTCCACGAACGCCTGCGCAACCTGCGCGATATCGCTGTCCGGCTTCACCGCAGCCCCTCCCATGTCATTCGTCGTTATCGGATCGATATGGGAAACCGGTGTCATTGGCAAGCATCGCAAGCGTCCTCACGCGAAAAATCGCGGCCAGTCCGCCGATGCGGCGGCAGCCGCAGCGGCGGCGATCGCCGCGCGCACCTCGGTGTCGGTAGCGATGGCGGACGGCACGAGATGTCCGGCCGCGATCAGCGTGTCGACCACCGCCGCGACGTCCTGTTCCCGCGCGATCGACCGCAGCGTTTCGGCCGCCGGATCGACGATCGCCGTGTCCGTGCGTGCGCGCGCCATCAGGAATGCGACCCAACCGCCGAGCGCGCGGACCACATGGGCCGGCATGCGCCCCGCCTGCCGGTTGGCGACCAATGTATCGCCGAGGCGATAGGGCAGTTTCTGCGAACCGTCCTGCGCGATCTGGTCCAGCCGGTGGACGATCGCGGGATTGCGGAACCGCGTCAGGATCGCACCCGCATAGGCGTCGAGGTCGAAGCCCGGCACCGGGGTCAGCATCGGCGCGATATCCTGCTGGATCATCGCGGCGACGAACGCGGCGAGCGGGCCGTCCGCCATCGCTTCGGCCACACTCGTCGCGCCGCGCAGCAGGCCGATATAGGCAAGGGTCGAATGCGCGCCGTTGAGGATACGCAGCTTGGCCCGCTCATAGCTGGCGACATCCAGCGTCAGCGTCGCACCCACGCTGCCCAAGGCCGTGATGGCGTCCGCCCCGACGTCCTCGATCACCCATTGGACGAAGGCCTCGCGCTGGACGGGAGCGTCGTCGTCCACGCCGATCGTGTTGGCCACGTCGGTCAGCAACGTCGCATCGCTTGCCGGCGTGATCGAATCGACCATCGTGGACGGGACGCGCACCGTCTCGGCGATCCATGCCGCCAGGTCCGCATCGCGGGCGGCGGCGAAGGCGACGAGCGCGGCGTGCAGCTTGCGCCCGTTGCTCGCCAGATTGTCGCACGGCATCGCCACGAACGGAGCGACGCCGGCGGCCCGGCGCGCGGCGAGCCCCGCCACCAGCCAGCCGACGATGCTGCGCGGCGGCTGGCCCGCCAGATCGTGGACGATATCGGCGTGGGTCACGTCCAACGTGCCATCGGCCTGCAGGCAATAGCCCTTTTCGGTCACCGTCATCGTCACCAGCCGGACGTCAGGGTCGGCCAGCAGCGCCGCGACGTCCGCATGATCGTCGGGTCCCAGGAAGCGTTTGTGCGCCCCGATGATGCGCATGGCCGGCTCGGCGTCGCGCACCGCGAGCGTATACAGGCCGTCCTGCGCGGCCAAGGCTTCGACCGTGCCGGCGCTGCGCAGCGACACGGCTGCGATGCCCCAGGCTGGGTCGCGTGCCAGCAGATCGTCGATATAGGTCGCCTGATGCGCGCGGTGGAAGGCGCCGGGGCCAAAATGTACGATGCCGATCTTGCCCTCCGGCCGCTCGCGCGGCGCGGCGATGGCGTCCGGCACTTGGGGCAGGGTGGCGCGGGATAGTCTCATAGCGTGACGCCTCGTTTCCAGATCGCGATCTCGCGCTCGCCATTGCGTTCGGCGGCGGTGGTCTCGCCCGACGCGACCGCGACGATGCGCGCGAGCAGGGCCTCGGATGCGGCGTCGAACCCGGTGTCGAGCACCGCGCCCGCATCGAAATCGACCCAGCCGGGCTTGCGCGCGGCAAGGTCGCTGTTCGATGCGATCTTGATCGTCGGCACCGGGAAACCCAGCGGCGTACCACGTCCGGTGGTGAACAGGATCGCCGTCGCCCCTGCGGCGGCAAGGGCGGTGGAGGATACCGCATCGTTGCCCGGCGCCTCCAGCAAGGTCAGGCCAGTCTGCGTCGCCTCCTCGCCGTAATCGATCACCGCGCCGACGCGCGCACGCCCGGCCTTCTGCACGGCACCGAGCGACTTTTCCTCCAGCGTCGTGATCCCGCCGGCGACGTTGCCGGGGGAGGGGTTTTCCGACACCGGCTCGCCGTGATCGAGGAAATAGCGTTTGAAGCCGTTCACCACGCCGACGATCCGGTCGAACACCTGCGGCGCGGCGGCGCGATCCATCAGCGTCTGTTCGGCGCCGAAAATCTCGGGAATTTCGGTGAAGACAACGCGCCCGCCCGCCCCGACGACGCGGTCGCTCATCTGCCCGACCAGCGGGTTGGCCGTCAGGCCGGACAGGCCGTCCGATCCACCGCATTTCACGCCGAGGACGAGATCGCTGAGCGGGCACGGCGTGCGGTCCGCGCTTGCCGCCTCGGCAAGCGCGACGACCGCAGCGATGCCCTCTTCGACCTCGTCGGCGCTGAGCTGGGCGGTCAGCGTGCGAACCCGGCTGCGATGTGCCGCCGGAACCGCATCGAGCAACGCCGCGACCTGATTCTCCTCGCAGCCCAGCCCGACGATCAGGACGCCGCCGGCATTGGGATGGCTCGCCAGTCCGGCTAGGATCGCACGGGTGCCGCCCAAGTCATCGCCCAGCTGCGAACAGCCGTGCGGGTGGGTGAAGGCATGGACGCCATCCACCGCATCGCCGACCTGCGCCGAGGCGCCCGCCGCGATCCGCTGCGCCGTCCGCGCGACGCAACCGACCGTCGGCAGCACCCAGATCTCGTTGCGCGTCGCGACCCGCCCGTCCGCAGGACGATAGCCCATGAAGGTCGGCGCCTCCGCCGTTGGCAAAGTCGCCGCGGGCGCCGGCGCGTAGCGATAGTCTAGCGTCGCATCGAGCGCGGTCGACAGATTGTGGCTGTGAACATGCGCGCCGGGCCGGATGGCGGCCGTGGCATGGCCGATCGGAAAGCCGTATTTGAGGACCGGCGCTCCGATGCCCATCGGCAGCAGCGCGACCTTGTGACCCCGCGCGATATCCTCGGCGAGCGTGATCGCGCTGCCGATCGCGTCCTCGGCGGCGCCGTCGACCGTCAGCGTGTCGCCGGCGCGTGCATCGTCCAGCATCGTGGCGACCGTATCGGTCGGCGCCACCTTCCATGCCCTCGCCATGCCATCCTCTCGACATTCGTTTCGGTAACCGGTGTCAGATGTGTCCTGTCCGGACGATCTTTGCAAGGGCGTGGGACTGGCGGGATCGTTTCGCCCGCTTTACACCCGGTGCCATGCAGAAGACCGGCCAGCCGACGATCAACGATGTGGCGCGCGTCGCCGGCGTATCGAAGAAGACCGTCAGCCGGGTCATCAACCGCTCGCCCTTGCTCAACGAAGAGACGCGCAAGCGCGTCGAAGAGGTGATCGCGGATCTCAGCTACATCCCGAACCCGCAGGCACGGGCGCTGGCGCTGCGCCGCAATTTCCTGATCGGCCTGGTCCACGACAATCCCAATGCGCAGACGGTGATGAACGTCCAGCAGGGTATGCTGGAGGCGCTGCACGATACCGAATTCGAAATGGTGGTGCGCCCGCTCGATCGCGGCTCGGCGACGATGCTGGAGGATCTGCGCCACTTCCTCGAACGCCAGCGCCTGTTCGGCGTGTTGCTGATGCCGCCGATCAGCGAGAACGATTCGGTGGCGAAACTGTGCGACGATATCGGCTGCCGTTACGTGCGCATGGGGTCGGCGGTGCTGGATGCGGCCGACCATATGGTCGCCTCCAACGACCGCGAGGCAGTGCAGGGCGCGGTCGCCTATCTGATCGAACAGGGGCATCGGCGCATCGGCCTGGTCGCGGGCCCGCACGGCTTCCGCTCGGCGCGCGAGCGGCGGCAGGGCTTCGAGGATGCGCTGGCGGAGGCGGGGATCGCGCTGCCGCGATCGATGATCGCCGACGGCAATTATACGTTCGATTCGGGGCTGGTCGCGGCAGAGCGATTGCTCGATGTCGTGCCGCGCCCGACGGCGATCTTTTCCTCGAACGACGAGATGGCGGCGGGCGTGATCCATGCCGCCCGCCAGCGCGGCCTGGAGATTCCGCGCGACCTGTCGATCATCGGCTTCGACGACACGCCGATCGCCGCGCATGTCTGGCCCCCGCTGACGACGGTGCGCTGGCCGATCGCCTCCATGGCGCGATCGGCGGCGCTGAAACTGATCGCAGGCGGCATGGAGCAGGAGCCGGACGTGGAAGAACCCTCGCTTTTCCTGTCGACGCTGATCCGTCGTGCGTCGGTCGCGGCGCCCCGCGAATGAGGCTGGGGGTTGCGTCGCGATTTGACACCGGTTACCAAGCTGCCAGCCGCCTGACGAAGGGCGCTTCGAGAGGATAGAGATGGCCCGGGCTTTGCGCCTCGACCCCGACCGCCTGTTTCCGGCTGATCCGACGACACGCGGCATCGCGCGCACGCTTTATGCAGGTGTCGCCGACCTGCCGATCGTCAGCCCGCACGGCCACACCGATCCGCGCTGGTTCGCCGAGAATGCGAACTGGACCGACGCGACCTCGCTGCTGCTGGCGCCCGATCATTATCTGTATCGCATGCTCTACAGCCAGGGCATCGCACTCGACGCGCTGGCGATCCCGCACAAGGGCGGCGTGCCTGCCACCGATCCGCGCGCGGCATGGCGCCTGTTCGCGGACCATTATCACCTGTTCCGCGGGACGCCCTCGCGCCTGTGGCTCGATCATGTCTTTGCCCAGGTGTTCGGGATCGAGGTGGCGCTGGAGGCGGAGACCGCCGACCTGTATTTCGACGCGATCGGTGAGGCGCTCGCCACCGATGCGTTTCGTCCACGCGCGCTCTTCGATCGCTTCCGCATCGATTTTCTCGCGACGACCGAGGGCGCGCAGGACAGCCTCGATGCGCATCATGCGATCCACGCATCGGGCTGGGGCGGGCGCGTCGTCACCACCTATCGCCCCGATGGCGTGATCGACGTCGAGCATGAGGCGTTCGTGCCGGCGATGGCGCGCTTCGCCGAACTGACCGGCGAGGACGTCTATGGCTGGCGGGGCTATCTCGCCGCCCATCGCAAGCGCCGCACCCACTTTCGCGCGGCGGGCGCGACCGCGACCGATCACGGCCATCCGACGGCAGCGACCGCCAATCTGACGCCGCTGGAATGCGAAGCACTGTTCGCGCGGATCGTCGGCGGCGATTGGACCCCGGCGGACGCCGAGCTGTTCCGCGCGCAGATGCTGACCGAAATGGCGGCGATGAGCGCGGAGGATGGCATGGTCATGCAGATCCATCCCGGCAGTTTCCGCAACCACAATGCCGGTCTGTTCGCCAGTCACGGCCGCGACAAGGGCGCGGACATTCCGACGCGCACCGATTACGTCCGCGCGCTTAAGCCGCTGCTCGACCGGTTCGGCACCTCGACCGATCTGTCGATCATCCTCTTCACGCTGGACGAGAGCGCCTATGCGCGCGAACTCGCGCCGCTCGCCGGCCATTATCCGTGCCTGAAGCTGGGACCGTCCTGGTGGTTCCACGACAGTCCCGAAGGCATGCGCCGCTTCCGCGAGATGACGACCGAGACCGCCGGATTCTACAATACCGTCGGCTTTAACGACGACACGCGCGCCTTCCTGTCGATCCCCGCGCGGCACGATGTCGCGCGCCGTGTCGACTGTGCCTTCCTGGCGCGACTCGTCGCCGAACATCGCATCGCGGACTGGGAGGCGGCGGACCTCGCGCAGGAACTGACCGCCGGCCTCGTCCGCCGCGCCTATCGTATCGACCAGAGCACGGCCGCCGCGCGCGGCCCGAAGGAGTGACCATGTACGACCGGACCTATTACGCGACGCATCCGGACATGATGGAGTGCGTGTCGAACGACGAACTGCGCGATCGGTATCTGATCCAGGGGCTGTTCCGCGACGGCGAGTGCGTGTTGAACTACACGCACGCCGAACGCTTCGTGATCGGCGGCGTCGCGGTGGCGAGCGGCAGCGTGAAGCTGCCCGACCAGACCGAGCCGGCATCGGCGGCGGGCCATCCCTTCCTCGAACGCCGCGAGATGGCGATCGTCAACGTCGGCAAGGTCGACGGGACCGTGACGGTCGATGGCGAGACGTTCGAGCTCGGCAACAAGGACTGCCTGTACGTCACGATGGGGGCGAAGGACGTTCAGTTTTCGGGTGACGGCGCGCGCTTCTACCTCGCCTCGTGCCCGGCGCATCAGGCATACACCACGCGCAAACTCGGGATCGCCGATGCGAATGCGCTCGAGCGCGGCAGCTTGGCGGAGTCGAACGAGCGCACGATCTTCCAGCTCGTCATCCCCGGCATCTGCGACAGCGCGCAGCTGGTGATGGGCCTCACCGTGCTGAAGCCCGGCAGCGTGTGGAACACGATGCCGCCGCACATCCACGACCGCCGCAGTGAAATCTATTTCTACTTCGAGCTCGACAATCTCGACACCGACCGTGTGATGCACTTCATGGGCGAGGGCGAGGCGACGCGTCACATCGTGATGCAGAACGAGGAAGCGGTGATCAGCCCGCCCTGGTCGATCCACATGGGCGCCGGCACCAAGGCCTATGCCTTCATCTGGGCGATGGCGGGCGAGAACCAGGATTATACCGACATGAACGTGCTGGATATCTGCCAGCTGGCGTAAGCCGATCCTCCCTCCCCTGACAGGGGAGGATCGGGGAGGGGTGGCGTGCTCGCGGTACGGACGGGCGAGCACTGCCGGCCACCGTATCCCCGGACCCTACCCACCCCCGGCCCCTCCCTTCCAGGGAGGGGAGGAGAATAACGATGAACCCCTTCGATCTTTCGGGCCGCGTGGCGGTCGTGACCGGTGCGAACACCGGCATCGGGCAGGCGATCGCGATCGCGCTGGCGCAAGCGGGCGCGGACGTCGCACTGGTCGGCCGCACGCCGGCCGAGGACACCGCCACCGCGATCCGCGACCTCGGCCGCCGCGCGCTGATCGTCTCGGCCGACCTGTCGAGCATCGAGCCGGTACAGCGCATCGTCGACGAGACGGTGGCGGGGCTGGGCGGGCTCGACATTCTGGTCAACAATGCCGGCATCATCCGCCGCGCCGATGCGGTGGACTTCACCGAAGCGGATTGGGATGCGGTGGTCGACACCAATTTGAAGTCGGTGTTCTTCCTCTGCCAGGCGGTCGGGCGCCACATGATCGCACAGGGCAGGGGGCGGATCATCAACATCGCCTCGATGCTGACCTTCCAGGGCGGCATCCGCGTGCCGAGCTATACCGCATCGAAGTCGGGGATCGGTGGTCTCACCAAGCTGCTCGCCAACGAATGGGCGAAGCATGGGCTGAGCGTGAACGCGATCGCGCCGGGATACATCGCGACCAACAACACCGCCGCGCTGCAAGCCGACGAAGCGCGCAATGCCGCGATCCTCGATCGCATCCCGGCGGGGCGCTGGGGTGATGCCGCGGACCTCGGCGGCGCGGCGGTGTTCCTCGCCAGTGACGCCGCAGCCTATGTCCAGGGCCATATCCTCGCCGTCGATGGCGGGTGGCTGGCGCGATGAACCGGCTGCTCGCCTTCGGGGAGATCATGCTGCGCCTGTCGCCCCCGGGGCGCGAGCTGTTGATGCAGACGCCGCGGCTCGACGTCTGGGTCGCGGGGGCGGAGGCCAATGTCGCGACCCAGCTCGCGCGGCTGGGGCACGACGTGCGGTTCGCCAGCCGGGTGCCGGACAACGATCTGGGGCGCGCGGCGATCGCCACCCTGCGCGGGCATGGCGTCGACACGTCCGGCATCGCCTGCGGCGGCGACCGGATGGGGCTGTATTTCGTCACGTCGGGCGCGGGTCTGCGGGCCACCGAAGTGCTGTACGACCGCGCCGCCTCTGCCTTCGCCGAGGCGTCGGCGACGGATTGGGACTGGGACATGCTGCTCGCCGGTGTCACCCGGCTGCATCTGTCGGGCATCACCCCTGCGCTCGGCCCGGTCCCGGCGCGGAGCGCGCTTGCCGCCGTCGAGGCGGCGTCGGCGCGTGGGATCGCGATTTCGTTCGACGGCAATTGGCGCGGCAAATTGTGGGCGCGCTGGGACGGTGATCCGCGCGCGATCCTGTCGGGCATCGTCGCGCACGCCGACCTGATGTTTGGCAACCATCGCGACATCGCGCTGCTGCTGGGCCGGGACGATTTTGCGGGCGAGGGCGAGGATCGCCGCCGCGCCGCGAGCGAGGCGGCCTTTGCCGCTTTCCCCCGCCTTCAGACGATCGCATCGACCGCGCGCGAGGTCGAGCATGTCGACCTGCACCACTTGTCAGCGCGGATCGATACGCGCGACGACACGGCGCAGACCGAGACGGTGGTGCTTGCTGGCATCGTGGACCGGATCGGCGGCGGCGACGCCTTTGCCGCCGGCGTGCTGCACGCGCTGGAGACGGGCGCGGGGATCGCTGACGCCGCGCGCACGGGACTGGCGCTCGCCGCGCTCAAACATTCGCTGCCCGGTGACGCCGCGCTGTTCCGCCAAGCCGATCTCGACGCCTATCTCGCCGGCGGGCTCGATGTCCGGCGCTGAGGGCTGGACGCGGCGGGCGGCGATCGGCGGGGGCGCCGCTCTGCTCGCGAGCGCGGCGGCCGGGGCCGCGCCGCCGGGCGCGGTTCGTACGCGCGTAGGCAATTTCATCGGCACGCGCGACGGCGGGGTGCGCGCCTTTCGCGGTATCCGCTACGGCACCGCGCCACGGTTCCGCGCGCCGGTCGCCTTCGCAGCACCCGGCCAGACCGTCGCGGCGGACGCCTTCGGGCCCGTTTGTCCGCAACGTGGCCCCTATGGCCCGCAGGACGAAGACTGCCTGTACCTCAACATCTGGACCGCGGAGGCCGATCCCCGCGCGCGCAAGCCGGTGATGCTCTACATCCACGGCGGGGCCTATTCGAACGGCAGCGTCACCGATCCGCTCAACGATGGGCAGGCGCTGGCGGCGCGCGGCGATGTGGTGGTCGTGACCGTCAACCACCGCCTCAACGCGCTGGGCTATCTCTATCTCGCGCGGTTCGACCCGCGCTTTGCCGATAGCGGCAATGTCGGGCAGCTCGACCTGATCCTGGCACTGCAATGGGTGCGCGACAATATTGCCGCCTTCGGGGGCGATCCGGGGCGGGTGATGGTCTTCGGCCAGTCGGGTGGCGGCGCGAAGATCGCGACGCTGATGGGGATGCCCGCCGCACGCGGCCTGTTCCACCGCGCCGCGACGATGAGCGGACAGCAGGTGACCGCCTCGGGGCCGCTGCATGCGACCGAGCGCGCCCGCGCCTATCTGGCCGCGCTGCGCGTGCCCGAACGCGACCTGTCGGCGGTGCTGGCGGTGCCGACGCAGCGGCTGGTGGAGGCGCTGGACACGCGCGATCCGATCCTGGGCGGCGGGCTCTATTTCGGACCGGTGCTCGACATGCACTGGCTGACCCGCCACCCGTTCTGGCCCGACGCCAATCCGATCGGCAACGTCATCCCGATGATGCTCGGCAACGTCCATGACGAAACGCGCGGCTTCCTGTCGCCCGACTCGCCAACGGTACGCGGGCTGAGCTGGGACAATCTCGCCGATCGGATGGCGCCCGAGCTGAAGATCGACATCCTGCCCGAATGGGTCGTCGCGCAATATCGCGCGCATTTTCCGACCTGGTCGCCAACGCAGGTCTTCTACGATGCGACGACCGCGGGGCGGAGCTGGCGCGGGCAGGTGATCGAGGCCGAGGCGCGGGCGGCGGCGGGGGTGCCGGGGTTCGTCTACCAGGTCGATTTCACTTCGCGGACCGATCCGCGTCGCGGTGCTTTCCATACGATGGACATCCCGCTGGTGTTCGGCACGCTGGGGGCGACCGGATCGCAGACAGGGCAGGCTGCCGACGCCCGTGCGGCGAGTGCGGCGATACAGGAGCGTTTCGTCGCCTTTGCACATACCGGCACGCCCAATCGCGCCGGCCTGGCGCCTTGGCCGGCCTATGACCTGGGTCGCCGCGCGACGATGATCTTCGATGCCGAATCGCGCGTCGAGAACGATCCCCGCCGCTGGCAGCGCGAGCTGTTCGCGCGCGTGCCCTACATCCAGCCCGGCACCTGAGGCGACCGCGCCACATCGGCGCAAGACTAACAGGCATCAGCCAAAAAGGCTGTTGACACCGGTTACCACAGGACGCACACACGACATGGATCAGCAGGCGAAGACCTGCGATGTCCGGGGAGGATCGACACGGCGCGCGGAAAATCCGCGGCAAAAGGCCCTCCTCATCATGAATTCGGTTCCGGTCGCACCGTTCGTGTCCGTAACCGGTGTCAGTGCGGTTTCGCCGCAGGGGAGAGCAAGATGGCGAACGGTGTTGCGATACGGAAGACGGTGCGCGCAGGGCAGTTGCGCGGGATTTCGGCGGGCGCGCTGATCCTGGCGCTGGCGATGCCGGGTGCAGCGCTGGCGCAGGCGGCGCAGATCCCGGCCACCGCGTCGCCGGGAACGCCCACCCACACCGATCCGTCCCCCGCCCAGACCGCCGTCGTGCCGACGACGACGGAAGCGACGCCGCAGGCCGCGGACGGCGCGGCGGTGACCGCACCGCAGCAGGACGGCGACGGCGCCGCGCCCGATATCGTCGTCACCGGTTTCCGCCGCAGCCTCGACGCCGCGCTGAATGTTAAGCGCGAATCGGTGTCTTCGGTCGATGCGATCGTCGCCGAAGACATCGCGAAGTTCCCAGACCAGAACCTCGCGGAATCGCTGCAGCGCATTCCCGGCATCTCGATCCAGCGCGACGCCGGCGAAGGCCGCGCGATCACCGTCCGCGGTCTTGGCGCGCAGTTCACCCGCGTGCGCGTCAACGGCCTGGAGACGGTGGCGACCTCGACCGACGGCGCCTCATCGAACCGTGATCGTGCCTTCGACTTCAACGTCTTCGCCTCCGAGCTCTTCAACTCGATCGTCGTCCACAAGACCGCCGAGGCGAGCCTCGACGAAGGTTCGCTCGGTGCGGTCGTCGACCTCAACACCGGCAACCCGCTGGGCGGCAAGACGGGCTTCACCGGCGTGCTGTCGGCGCAGGCGAGCTACAACGATCTGAGCAAGAACACGCGGCCGCGCCTCGCCGGGCTGCTGTCGTACAAATCGCCCGACGGCACCTTCGGCGCGTCGGTATCGGCGGCGTATCAGAAGACCGACAATCTCGAACTCGGCAACAACACGGTGCGCTGGGCGCAGGCGCGGTTCGATTCGGTCAACGGCACGCCGTGCTTCTACAACAGCAATACCGGCACGACCCTGGTCGCCAATGCGGGCGGCTTCTACCGCTCCAGCGCAGCGTGCGACCAGGCGGCGCTCGCCTTCCACCCGCGCATCCCGCGCTATGGCGAAGTATTCCATGGTCGCGAGCGTCTCGGTGTCACCGGCAGCGTCCAATGGGCGCCGTCGGAGGCAACCAAGGTCTCGATCGACGGCCTCTATTCGCGCTTCAAGGAAACGCGCGAGGAGAAATGGGCGGAGGTGCTGCTGCGTTCCAACGAGCGTTCGATCGATCTCATCAACCCCGTGTACGATTCGAAGAACAACCTCGTCTCCGGCACGCTCAATGACGCGTGGGTGCGGACCGAGCATTACAAGCGTCAATCGGAAACGGAATTCTACCAGCTCGGCGGCAGCTGGGATCAGGATGTGACGGACACGTTCCGCTTCACGGTGCTCGGCGGCTTCTCGAAGTCGACCGCCGACATTCCGGTGGAAACCACCGTCGTGTTCGACGATCGCGACGCGCAGGGCTACAAGTTCGATTACACCAACAGCCGCACGCCGCTGCTCAGCTTCGGCACGAGCGTCACCGATCCGGCGAACTTCCAGCTCGCCGAAATCCGCGATCGCCCGTCCACCGTGACCAATAAGTTCCGCACCGCGCAGCTGCGGACCGAATGGGACGTCGCCGAAGGCTATACGCTGAAGCTCGGCGGCATGTACCGTCGTTTCGATTTCGACAGCGTCTCGTTCCAGCGCGACACGGCGATCTGCGGCAATGGCGGAACGGACCTGGTGCTGGGCACCATCACCTGTTCGCCGACCAGCGCGTTCGGTCCCAACGCCGTCTACGGCTATCAGGTTACGCCCGCACTCAGCGAGCTGTTCACGCTCGGCAATGCGGGCCAGCCGTCGGGCACTACGACGCAATGGCTGGTTCCCAATCTCGATGCCGCCACCGCCTACACCAAGCTCTATAGCCGTACGCCGACGCTGGTCGTCGGTGACAACCGCAGCGTGACCGAAGAGGTGAGCGGGGGCTATTTTCAGGTCGATGCGAAGGGCGAACTCGCCGGCCTCCGCTACGCGCTCAACGCGGGCATGCGCTACGCGCACACCGCCCAGGGATCGACGGGCATCAACTCGGGTGCGGTCGTGACGGTGAAGCGCGACTATGACGACTGGCTGCCGGCGGTGAACCTCGCGCTGTTCCCGACCGAGAAGCTGATCCTGCGCGCCTCCGCCGCCAAGGTGATGACGCGCCCGACGCTCGGCAACCTGACGCCCGGCGGTTCGGCCGACGGCTTCAACTATCGCGTGTCTTTCGGCAATCCGCAGCTCAATCCGTTCCGTGCCACCGCCTACGACCTCGCAGCGGAGTGGTATTTCGCGCCGCAGTCGATCCTGTCGGTGGCGCTGTTCAAAAAGAACGTCGAAAGTTTCCCGGTCTCGCAGTCGATCACCAACGCGACCTTCACCTCGACCGGCCTGCCGGCCTCGGTGCTCGCGGCGTCTTCGCCCGCGGCGCTCAATCCGGCGCAGCAGGCGCAGCCGATCTGGACGATCACCACCACGGTGAACGGCACGGGCGCTTCGCTGAAGGGCGCGGAGATCGCGCTGCAGGCGACGTTCAAGTTCCTGCCGGGCTTCCTCAAGAATTTCGGCGTGCTCGCCAACGCGACCTTCGTCGATTCGAACGCGAACTATCTGGTACAGGGTCCGGCGGTGTCGGCCTGCGTGCCGGGAGCCACGCCGGCGGCGGCCTGCTCGTTCGGGCCGCTCGTCAGCTCGACGCGCAATGCGACCTTGTTCGGTCTGTCGAAGCGGCAGTATAACGGCACGCTCTACTATGAGGACGCCAAGTTCTCGGCGCGCGGGTCGATCAGCTATCGCGGGCCGTATATCGATGCCAACAGCGGCACCGGCAACATCTTCGAAGGTTATAATTCGACGATCAACGTCGATGCCTCCGTCCGCTACAAGCTGACGCCGAATGTCGAACTGTCGCTCGAGGGCACCAACCTGACCGACGAGTATCGTGATCGCTACACCGATCTCGATGCCAACCGGAACTACGAATACAATCACTTCGGTCGAACGGTGCTGATCGGCGCGCGCTTCAAGATGTGAGGGGGTGGGTGCGCCGGTCATCAACGCCGGCGCACGCGTTGATGGAGGACATGCGGGTGGCTGGCATCGATCGCCGTCAGGCATTGCTCGGAACGCTTGCGGCGGCTGGCATGGCGGCAGCGACGCGCGCGCGCAGCCCCGCGGCGGGGGCGGTCCCCGCCGATCCGTCCGAAACCATCCTGCTGTGGCCGGGCGGCGCCCCCGGTATGCCCACCTCTCCGCCCAAAGAGGTGATCGACGAGCGCAGCACGGACCCGGCGGTCCGCGACCGCGCGGTCCATGGCATCACCCGGCCGCGGCTCGTGGTCTTCCGGCCCCGCGTGCCGAATGGCAGTGCGGTGCTGGTGATGCCCGGCGGCGGCTATCGCTGGGTCGTGGTCGACAAGGAAGGCTATGAGATCGGCCGCTGGCTGGCGGAGCGAGGCTATACGGTCTTCGTCCTGTTCTATCGCCTGCCGGGCGAGGGGTGGGCGGCAGGACCCGATGTCGCGCTGTCCGATGCGCAGCGCGCGATGCGCCTGATCCGCGCGCGGGCCGATTCCTATGGTATCCGCCCGGATCGCGTCGCGGCGATGGGCTTTTCGGCGGGTGGCCACGTCTGCGGCGACCTGGCGACGCGCTTCGCCCGGTCGACCTACGCGCCGGTCGATGCGGCGGACCGGCTGTCCGCACGGCCCGACCTCGCCGCGCTCCTCTATGCCGTCCAGTCGATGACGCCGCCGCTCGCGCATGCGGGGTCGCGGACGCACCTGCTCGGGCCCGATCCCTCGCCCGCTCTCGAGACGGCGCACAGTCCGGCCTCGAACGTCCGTCGCGATACGCCGCCCTGTTTCCTGGTCCATGCCGAAGACGACGACGCGGTGGCCGTCGACAACACGCTGGCGATGCGCGCGGCGCTGAAGGCGGCGGGCGTCTCCGTGGAAACCCATTTGTTTGCGAAAGGCGGCCACGGCTTCGGCCTGCGCCGCGCGGCCGGCAAGCCGGCGGCGGCGTGGCCGGAGCTGTTCCGGCAGTGGGCGATGTCGCAGGGACTGGGCTGACGAACGCCGTCAGCCCGGTGCCGGAGGATCAGGCCGACACTTCCGCGCGGACGATCGCGGCGCCTGCCGCCAGCGCGTGCAGCTTGCCCTGGGCGACGCTGCGCGCGAGGGGGGCCATGCCGCAATTCGTGGCGGGGTAGAGCTTGTCCGCATCGACGAAGCGCAGCGCGTTGCGCAGCGTGTCTGCGACCTCTTCGGGCGTTTCCACGCGATCCGTCGCGACGTCGATCGCGCCGACCATCACCGTCTTGCCGCGGATGAGCTCGATCAGGTCCATCGGCACGCGCGAATTCTGGCATTCCAATGAGACGATATCGATCGTCGAGGCCTGCAGATTGGGGAAGGTCTGCTCATATTGCCGCCATTCGGACCCGAGCGTCTTCTTCCAGTCGGTGTTCGCCTTGATGCCATAGCCATAGCAGATGTGGACGGCGGTCTTGGCCTTCAGCCCCTGTGCGGCGCGTTCCAGCGTGGCGATGCCCCAGTCGTTCGCTTCGTCGAAGAAGACGTTGAAGGCAGGCTCGTCGAACTGGATGATATCGACGCCCACCGCTTCCAGCTCGCGGGCTTCCTCATTGAGGATGCACGCGAATTCCCAGGCCAGCTTCTCGCGGCTGCGATAATGCGCGTCGTAGAGCGTATCGATCATCGTCATCGGCCCGGGCAGCGTCCATTTGATCGGCTGGCGGGTCTGCGCGCGCAGGAAGCGCGCATCATCGACGAAGACCGGCGCGGGGCGCGACACCGCACCGACGACGGTCGGTACGCTGGCGTCGTATCGGTTGCGGATGCGCACCGTCTCGCGCTGTTCGAAATCGACGCCGTCCAGATGTTCGATGAAGGTGGTGACGAAATGCTGGCGCGTCTGTTCGCCGTCGCCGACGATGTCGATCCCCGCCTGTCGCTGGTCGTCGACCGCGAGGCGTAGCGCGTCCTGCTTACCCGTGATCAGGTCGTCGCCCTCCAGCCGCCACGGCGACCAGAGCGTTTCGGGTTGGGCGAGCCAGGCGGGTTTGGGCAGGCTGCCCGCGGTGGTCGTCGGCAGGAGTGTCGTCATGATCAGGATACCTTCGCGTTCGGGGCGATCACAGGCCGCAGGTCGCGGACCAGCGCTGCAGCGCGGGGCCATGCGGTTTGATGAGATGGGCTTCGGCAAATCGGCCCTGCTCGACGGCGAGGCGGCTGCGCTCTTCGCGATCGTAGACGATGCGGGTCAGCGAATAATCCTGCTCGTCCAGGCTGGGTTGATAGCGGGCGGCGGCCGCCGAATTGGCGTTGTAGATTTCGGGGCGATAGATTTTCTGGAAGGTCTCCATCACGCTGATTGTGCTGGCGAGTTCGAGGTTGGTGTAGCCGTCGACCAGATCGCCGATATGGTAGAAGGCGAGCGGCGCGACGCTGTGCGGCGGCATGAAGTAGCGCGCCGTCATCCCCATCTTCGCAAAATACAGATCGGTGGGCGAGCGCGTGTCGGCCGCATATTCCACCCCCAGGATGGGGTGGACGTTGGTCGTCCGGTGATAGACCTGCTTGCTGGACACGCTGAGGCAGATGACCGGCGGCTTGTCGAATTGCTCACGATAGGCGTCCGACGACAGGAAATGCTTGAACAGATTGCCGTGCAGGTCGCCGAACTGGGCGGGCGCACCGGTGTTGCCCGACTGGCGCAGATGATCGGGCAGCACGACGCTGAAGTCGTAATCGCGGATGTAGGACGAGAAATTGTTGCCGACCATGCCGGCGATGCACGCGCCGCTGCGCGTGTCGGTGACGCGCGTGTGCAGGATTTCGATCAGCGGAAACGCCTCGTCCTGCGCATCGGGGCCGATGCGCAGCGCGGCCGACACGATGTCGAGCGCCACGGTGTAGCGGTCACCCGTCGGATTGTCCCAATGCATCAGCGAATTGAAGCGCCGGTCGATCATCACCAGCGTGTTGCGCAGATTGTCCCGGCGGCTCTCCCCGCGTGCCAGGTTGGCGAAATTGGTGGTGATGCGCGTGGTGTCGGCGGGGCGATAGTCCTCGTCGAACGGGATGCTGCTTGTGGTGAACGTAAAGCCGCTATTCGTCATGACTCACCTGCTGTTGACGAACAGGGGCATGGAAGAGCGCGCAAGGCGTAAGCGAGGCCCGGATGGCGTGCGCCGTGGACCGTCCGCGTCAAGCGCGATCCACCGGAGGAACCCCCGTCCGAGGAACGTTATGGCGTCGGAGGCAGGTCTCCTGGCTCACGGGTCAACGCGGTGGTTCCGGCCTTCCCGGGCGCGGGTGCAGCGCCCAGTGACACGAATTGGAACCGCCGCTCGCCGCTTACAGTTGCGGGGGCAGCGCCGGATTTTGCCCGCAGGGGGCATCACCGGCTTCCCGTCTTAGCCCCATCGCCATGCCTGGGATGGGGAACCTCGACACCCGTCTTAGGCAGGATCGCGCGGCATTTGTCAAGCGCGATATAAAGATATCTTTATATCGTTATGTCGGGTTGGTGGGGCATGCAGCCCATAGAAAAGCAGCGCCGATGGGTGCATCGGCGCTGCTGAGGACGGCGTGATGTTGGCTGGCGGGCGGCCTCAATAGGCGGCCGACAGTGTTAGGAACCACTGACGCGGCGGGATCGGGAAGCCCGAGTAATTGTTCGTCGCCGATCCGACGCCGAGGGTCGAAATGCCCTTCTTGTCGAACAGGTTGGTGACGTTGAGCGCCAGCTCCGCCTTGCGCAGCGGGATGACGCCATCCGGCACCCGCGCCGCGACGCGCAGCGAGGTGAGGAAGTAGGAGGGCACCTTCGCATCATTGCTGAACGTCGCGTAGCGCGCGCCGACATAATCGCCGATCACCTGCACCTCGACCGGGTCGAGCGAGAGGGTGGCGACCGACTTGTTCATCCATTTGGGGATGCCGGGCAGCTGCTTGCCACAGGTGGGCACAATGCCGCCGCTGACCAGATAGCCGCCGATGCAGGTGTCCGTCGCCGCACCGATACCGCTGGCGGTCGAGGTATAGTCGCGCTTGTACTTGGACAGATTGTACGACGCGGCATTGTACAGTGACAGGATGCGGCCGAAGCGCAGCGTAAAGGCGGCGTCGACGCCGTCGGTCTTCACGTTGCCGACGTTGACCAGGATCGAGGTGCCGCCGGTGATCGCACCGCCGGCGATGCCGCCGGGGTTGGTCGAGATCGCCAGCAGCCGGTCCTGGAAGTCGACGTGGTAGTAATTGACCTGCGCGCTGAAGCCGATGCCGCCGCCGAAGCTGCGGTTGCTGCGCAGGCCGGCTTCATAGGTCCAGCTGCTTTCCGGCCGGCCGCTCTGCGCGAAGGCGTTGAACGCCGCCTGACTGCCCGTGAACCACGGGCCGCCGCCGCCCGCCAGATAGGCCTGATATTGCCGCAGGTTCTTCTGCGCGTTGGCATAAAGCTGTTCGTGGCCGTTGACGTCATAGGTCGCGCCGACGGCGGGCAGGAACCAGCGCAGCGTATTGATCCGCCCCTGCGGCAAATTGCCGGTCAGGCCGGACAGCGAGCCGGCCACCGGCTGTACCGGGAAGCGGCCGGTCGCCCATTGGGCGCTGGTCTTGAAGCCGGCCTGGATCAGCAGCCGGTCGAATGCCTGCCAGCTGTCCTGCAGGTGCAGCTGGAGTTGTTCGATCTTCGCATCGCCCTGATATTGCGTGAACAACGGCTGGGCGACCGAGAGCGGGCGGATGTAAGGCGTGCTGTTGCCCGGTGTGTCGACGTCGACGCCATACCAGCGACGCCACTGCGTCGTGCTATTGTGTTCGAACCAGCCGCCCAGTTCGATCTTGTGCGCGCCGAGATCGAGGTCGAGCGCGGAGATGACGCCCCAGCGGTCGATGCGATATTCGGTGGTGCGGGTGATCAGGCCCGACCCGCCCGTCGCGGTGACCAGCGCGGCCCCGGCCGCCGCCGCCTGCGCATCGGTACGCGCGGTGCAGTTCGTCGGGCGGATGCCGTTGGTATTGGCGGTGAAGCGGCAGTTGCTGGGCAAGGTCGCATACGCCGGATCGAGATAGGCCTGCGCGGTCGTGATCGACTGGCCGAGCGGCCCCGCGACGACGCCGACGCCGTCATTGTGATGATAATAGGCCGTGTTGGTCAGCGTGATGTTCTTGGCGAGGCGTGCCTCGTACCGGCCATAGGCGAGGTAATCGGTGCGCTGCGCATCCGAGTAATAGTTACGGTAATTGCCGCCTTCCGCCGCGGGCGAGTTGCCGAGCGCGCTGAGGTAATTGGTGCGATAGCCGTTGAAGTCCGGGTAGAAGAACGGCTTGGTATAGGGCGTGTAGAGCTGCGTCGCGCTGGCGGTGTTGCCGGCCGAGGGCTTGAAGAAGACCGTCGAATCCTCGTTCGGCTGCGTCATGTCGTTATAGTCGAAGTACAGCGTCAGCTTGCCGAGGCTGTCATCGTGGACGAACTTGGCGTTCGCCTGCCAGCCGCCCTGGATGCCGTTGAAGTCCCAGGCGCGGGCCCGCTGGCGGACGCCTGACACATAGGCGCTGTTGGTGCCGCCGCCGAAGGTGCCGGTGTCGATCCGCACGAAGGTGCGCGACGTGTCGTAGCTGCCGACGGTCTGCGCGGCCTGAATGCCGAGCGTCGGCAGCGGGCTGGACGAATAGGTTTCGACGGTGCCGCCCAAATTGCTGTTCGACGCGGTGGCAAGATCGCCCGCGCCGGTCGCGACGACGACGCGGCCGACGTTTTCCGAAATCACCGCGCGCTGCGGCGACAGGCCGTTGTAATTGCCGTAGCTCTGGTCGCCGAGCGGGATGCCGTCCATCGTATAGCCGAGCTGGTTGCCGGCAAAGCCATGGATGAAGATCTGGGCGTTCTGTTCGTTGTTCCCCCACGGGTCGGCGGTGACGTACAGCACGCCGGGCAGCGTCTGGATCGCCTTCAGTGGGCTGACGCCGGGCAGAATCTTCTGCATCTCGGTGCCGGGCAGTTCCACCGCGGTGCGCGTGCGGCCACCGGTGACGACGATGGCGGCGGGCTCCCCGGCGGCATCCGTCGTATCGTCCGCAGGGGCGGGGGCCGTCTGCGCCTGCTGCGCACGGACGGCGACGGGACTGACGGATGCGACGGCTACGGCCAGTAGCGACACGGACGGACGGATCATGTTCGGTTTTCCCCCACAACCGCAAAGACGTATGCGGCTGAGCGGCGCGGTAGAGCGCTTTCGCGGCAGTTTTGCTGCACCGCGACAACAGATCGGTGACATGTCTGCGGCGGTTCGATGACGCCGTGGCGCAAGGCCCGAACAAGGGCGGGGGGTGTCACGGAACTGTCTTTGATGCGTCATGACGGGCATGCCGAATTGTAGCACGGCCGTAACGATCGCCGCCCAATGCCGCCCCGACAGGCCGAATGGGCCAAAGGGGACCTACATCATGATCGCTTGCAAATGGCTTCTGTGTGCCGCGCCGATTGCGCTCGTCGCAGGTAATGCCGCGGCGCAGACCGTGTCGGCGGATGCCGCCGCGATGGCGCAGACCGAAACGCCCGCCACCGCGGATGCCACCGACGCTCCGTCGGGCGACATCGTCGTGCTCGGCTTCGGCCGGACGCGTCAGGTGCAGACCGTGTCGGCGATCGAGATGGAACGCCTGACCCCCGGCACGTCGCCGCTGAAGGCGATCGCCAAGCTGCCCGGCGTGAACTTCCAGTCGGCCGATGCCTTCGGGGCCTATGAATGGTCGACGCGCATATCGCTGCGCGGCTTCAACCAGAACCAGCTTGGCTTCACCCTCGACGGCGTGCCGCTGGGCGACATGAGCTACGGCAACGTCAACGGCCTGCACATCAGCCGCGCGGTGATTTCGGAAAACCTCGCCAGCACCACCGTGGCGCAGGGCGCGGGTGCGCTCGGCACCGCGTCGACCAGCAACCTCGGCGGTACGATCGAATTCGTCAGCCGCAAGCCGTCGGACACGTTCGACCTGGTCGGCTCCGGCACCTATGGCAGCAACAACACGTGGCGCGGCTTCGCGCGGCTCGACACGGGTGATCTCGGCGGCGGGCTGAAGGGCTATATCAGCTACGGCTATCTCACCACCGACAAGTGGAAGGGCTTCGGTTCGCAGCGCCAGCATCAGGTCAATGCGAAGCTGATGGAGGATCTGGGATCGCGTGGCAGCATCACCGCCTTCGTCGATTATTCCGACCGTCGCGAAAACGACTATCAGGACCTCAGCATCGACATCATCCGTCGCCGCGGGCTGAACAACGATAATATCTCGGACAACTACCCGCTCGCGCTGCAGATCGCGCGCGTCTACCAGAATCAGGCGACGCTGGCGGCCTATCAGGCGGCGAACAATGGATCGTCGGTGGGGTATGTCGCGCCCTGGACCGGCGCGGGCTTTACGCTGCCGAGCGGGTTCGGCACGGCCGACGATGCCTATTATGATGCGGCGGGCCTGCGGCGCGACTGGCTGGCGGGCGTCACGTTCGACGGCAAGCTGACCGACGCGCTGTCGATCGTCTCGACGACCTATTACCACCACAACAAGGGGCAGGGGTCGTGGATCACGCCCTATTCGCCGACGCCGGCCGGCGCGCTCGGCGGTAATGGACAGCCGCTGCCGCTCGCATCGACCGCGGCCTATAACCTCGCCTCGCCGCTCGGCTTCCGCACCACCGAATATGGCATCGATCGGGGCGGCAACATCACGCGCCTGACGCTGGAGACGGGCGCGAACCGGCTGGAGTTCGGCGGCTGGTACGAAAGCAACAGCTTTACCCAGGCGCGGCGCTTTTATGGGATGAGCAACACGACGCCCGATCGCAACGCCCGCGATTTCCAGTCGAACGCCTATCGCTCGCAGTGGAACGGCAAGTACGACACCGAGACGCTGCAATATTTCGTGGCGGATACGCTGACGCTCGGCGACCTGACGCTCAACGGCGGCTGGAAGGGCATGCGCGTCAAGAACCAGGCGAACCTGCTGGTGGGCACGCTGGTCAACGGCAAGATCAAGGCGGAGGACTGGTTCCTGCCGCAGGTCGGTGCGGTCTATCGCCTGGGTGGCGGTGCGGAACTGTTCGCCAGCTATACCGAAAACATGCGCGCCTTCGTCTCGTCGGCGACGACCGGTCCGTTCGCGACGACGCAGGATGGCTTCAACGGCATCCGCAACACGCTGAAGCCCGAAACGTCGAAGACGGTCGAGGGCGGCGCGCGCGTGCGCAGCGGCGGATTGCAGCTGTCGGCGGCGGGCTATTTCATCGACTTCTCGAACCGCTTGCTCACCTTCTCGAACGGCGCGGGGATCATCGGCAACCCGCCGACGCTGAACAATGCGGGCAGCGTCCACAGCTATGGCGCCGAAGTGTCGGCCTATTACCGTGTCGTCCAGCCGCTCTCGCTGTTCGCCAGCTATTCGTACAATCACGCGACCTATCAGAATGACGTGCGGAATGCTGCGGGCACCGTGCTGACCGCGACCGCGGGCAAGACGGTGGTGGATACGCCGGAGCATATGGTGAAGGGCGAGATCGTCTATGACGACGGCAGCGTGTTCGCCCGCGCCGGCGCGGACTATATGTCGAAGCGCTACTTCACCTATCTGAACGACCAGTCGGTGCCCGGCCGCGTGCTGGTGGATGCCAGCATCGGCTATCGCTTCGGCGAAGGCACGGGTATGTTCCATGGCTTCGCGATCGAGGGCAGCGTGACCAACCTGACCGACAAGAAGTACATCTCGACGATCGGGTCGAACGGCTTCACCGCGAGCGGGGACAATCAGACGCTGCTGGCGGGTGCGCCGCGCCAGTTCTTCGTCACGCTGCGTCGGGGCTTCTGATGCGGCGGCTCGCGACCCTCATCGCGCTGCTGCTGGCAAGCCCGGCAGCGGCATCGCCGGTGCTGCTGATCTCGCTCGACGGCCTGCGCCCCGGCGATATCAGCGACGCGAAGGCACGGGGCATGAACCTCCCCGTGCTCAGCGGCCTGCGGGCGGAGGGCGCGAGCGCACAAGGGGTGGTGGGTGTGCTGCCGACGCTCACCTACCCCAGCCACACCACGCTGGTGACGGGCGTGTCGCCCGGCCGGCATGGCGTGGTAAACAACCTGACGTTCGACCCCGAACAGAAGAACCAGGGCGGCTGGTATTGGTATACGTCGGACGTGAAGGTGCCGACCCTGTGGCAGGCGGCGCATGCCGCGGGCCTGTTGACCGCCAACGTCCACTGGCCGGTGACCGTCGGCGCGACCGGGATCGATGAGAATTTGCCGCAGATCTGGCGGGCCGGCACCGAGGACGATCGCAAGCTGCTGACCGCGCTGGCGACGCCCGGCCTCGTCGCGCGATTGGAGCGGCGCGTCGGTGCCCGCTATCCGCAGGGGATCGACGAGACGGTGGAGGGCGATGCGCAGCGCGTGGCCTTTGCCGAGGCGCTGCTGGCCGACAAGCCGCAGTTCACGACGGTGTACCTCGCCGGCATCGACCACACCGAACATCACGACGGCCCGGATTCGGCGGCGGCGAAGGCGGCGATCGAGGCGACCGATGCGCTGGTCGGGCGGCTGGTGCGCGCGGCCCGCGCGGCGATGCCGGACGTGACGGTGGTCGTCGTATCCGACCATGGCTTCCTGCCGGTGAGCACGGACATCAATCTGTTCAAACCGTTCATCGATGCGGGGCTCATCACGCTCGATGCCAAGGGGCAGGTGACGGGCTGGCAGGCGATGCCGTGGATTGCGGGCGGCACGGCAGCGATCCGCCTCGCCCGGCCCGATGATGCCGCGCTGCTCGCCAAGGTGCGCGGCGTGCTCGCGGCGATGGCGGCGAATCCGGCGTATAAGATCGCCAGCGTTCTCGACCGCAGCGCCATCGCCAAGGCGGGCGGGGATGGCGAGGCGAGCTTCCTCGTCGCGATGCAGCCGGGCACGGAGACGGGGCGCGACCCGGCCGCGCCGATCGCGAAGCCGTCCGTCTATAAGGGCATGCACGGTTACGTCCCCTGGGACCCGGCGATGCGATCGACGCTGATCGTCGCCGGGCCGGGGATCGCCAAAGGCAAAGACCTGGGCGTCCTCGACATGCGCGCGATCGCGCCGTCGATCGCACGGCGGCTGGGCGCGAGCCTGCCGTCGGCGGAGATGCCGGCGGTCTTCTGACGAGCCGAGGCACCGTTCGACCGTATCGGTGCTGATATAGTGTAACATTCGGCTTGTGCCGGATGCCCTGATCGACCAAAGGGCACCGGCCGTTGCGCCGCATCGTCGTGGTCCTGCGCACCGGGCGAACCCACGGAGACTGGCGACGATGACGGCTGCTTTGCCCGCCACGGCGACGATGGTGGCGGACACGGGGGAGCGGCGCGCCGCTCGTCCCGTGACGCGCCTGCGATTGCAGGGGATCGACGCGCTGCGCGGTTTCGTCATGCTGGTGATGCTGCTCGATCACCTACGCGAAACATGGTTCCTGCACGTTCCCGTGCCCGATCCGGTCGATGCGCGGGTGATCTTGCCCGCTTTGTATCTGGGGCGGCTGGCGGCGAGCCTGTGCGCGCCGGTGTTCGTCGTGCTGACCGGCCTGTCGGCCTATCTGTTCGCCATCCGGCATACGCTGGCGGAAACGCGCGCGTTTCTGGTCAAGCGCGGGCTGGTGCTGATGGCGCTCGACGTCTTCTACCTGTCCGAATTGTATTGGGGCGTCGCGAGTCCGACGATCTGGCTGCAGGTGATGTGGTGCATCGGTGTGTGCATGATCGTGCTCGCGGCGCTGATCGGCCTGCCGCGTCGGGTGTTGCTGGCGGTGGGGCTGGGAATCGTGTGCGGGCACAATCTGCTCGATCCGATCCATCTGCGTGCCGGCGATCCGCTGTTCCCGCTGTGGGCGATGCTGCACCAGCGTGACGTAATCGCGCTGCCGTTCGGACTGGCCGCCAAGACGACCTATCCGGTGCTGGCGTGGATCGGCGTCATCCTGCTCGGCTGGTCGATCGGGCCGTGGTTCGGCGGCGACGTACCCGCGGCCGCCCGCCGACGGCGGCTGGTCATGACCGGCGGCGCCATGCTGCTGCTGTTCGCGGCGCTGCGGCTGGCCAACGTCTATGGCGATGCGCCGTGGTTCGTCGTCGCGGGCGATGCGATGCGGACGTGGATGAGCGTCTTCGCGCTCACCAAATATCCGCCCTCGCTGCTGTTCCTGCTGCTGACGCTCGGCTGCGGCGCGCTGCTGCTCGCGGCGTTCGACCGGCTGGATGGCACTAGGCTGGTTGCGGCACTCGCGGTGTTCGGGGCGGCGCCGATGTTCTTCTACCTGCTGCACCTCACCGTCCTGCGCCTGCTCTATCACAGCGCGTTTGCGATCTGGGGGGCGACGCATGGCGCGACGTTCGGCGTCGATGACTACGGCTGGGTGCTGTTGTGGTATGTCGCGCTGATCGTGCCGCTCTACCTGCCGACGGCCTGGTTCGCGCGGTTCAAGGCGCGGCGGCGGGACATCGCCTGGCTGAAATATCTGTAGCGGCCGCTATCGCCCCGCCGGCATCACGCGCTTCAGGAACGCGGAGACCGGCCGTTCCCACACCGACGGATCGGCCTTGGCGAAGGTCTTGTGGCCGTCGTCGCCGAAGGACGGCAGGCCGACGAAGGTGACTGGCGGCGTCGAAGCTCCGGCATAGGCCGCATACATGCGATGGGCGAGATCGCGGCGGAAGAAATGGTCGTTGGCGGCGTAGAGCCACACTTGCGGCACGCGATTGCCCGCGCCGAAATGCCCCTCGGCGGCGATCAGCCGGTCTTCGCTGCCGCAGATATGCTCCTTGCCGTCGCCGCCACGCCCGCCGGCAAAGCTGATGACGCCGACGACGCCCGGCGGCGGCGCATCGGCGAGCGCGACCGCGCCGAAGCCGCCGGCGGACTGGCCGACCACGACGATCCGGCTGGGATCGGCACCCGGCAGCGTTGCGGCGGCGGAGACGATGGCGCGCTCGACCGCGGCGGTCTTCTCACCTGCGGCGACGTAATTCTCGTCCTGGCATCGCCCGGCGGCCTCGAGATACGAACCGCTCGACGTACCGAAGCCGGGGCGGAGGGCGGTGACGACCATATAGCCATGGTCGACGAACCAGGCGGCGGCGCGGACGAAGCCGAGTTCGACGCCGGGGAACTTGCTCTTGTCGGGCGGCGTGCCGTGGTTGATCACGACCAGCGGGAAGGGTCCCGACCCCGCCGGTCGGTACACGCGCGCGGCAAGCTGATAGCCGGTGCCGTCGATCGTGATGGGCAGCGTGCCGTCGGCCACCGTTGCGCGGGGCGCCGCCATCGCGGGCGACGCGATGGCCAGGCCGCATGTCGTCAGTGCCACGATCAGGACCTTGCGCATTCGAACTGCCCTCCAGCGTCGTATGCGGCGCAGGATGCGGCGCGGCGCGGGGCCGAGGCAAGTGAACTCGACGACAGGTTTCCGACATGTCCGGTGGCAATTGCGACAGGCCATCGACGGAAAGTGCGTGCTGCTGCATCTAGGGGTGTCGGGGAGAAGCCGTGCATTCGGATCAGCTAGTTGCCTGGGTCGGTCGTCACATCCTGCCGCATGAGCGGCGGTTGCGCGTCTGGCTGCGTGCGGCCTTCCCGACGGTGGACGTGGACGATGTGGTGCAGGAAACCTATTGCCGGATCAGCGGGCTGGACCGGTTCGATCATATCGACGATCCGCTGCGCTACGTCTTCCGCACCGCGCGCAACGTGGTGCTGGAACAGATCCGGCGCGAACGCGTGGTGAGCATCGAGGCGGCGAGCGGGCTTGCCGAGCTGGAACTGGTGCCCGAACCCGCCGGATCGCCCGAGGAGATCGTCGCCGGCCGCCATGCGCTGGCGCGGATCGAGCGGCTGATCGACGCGCTGCCGGACCGCGCGCGCACCATCTTTCGCCTGCGCAAGATCGAAGGCATCGGCCAGCGCGATATCGCCGCACGGCTGCGGATATCGGAAACGGTGGTCGAGAATGACGTGGCGCGGGGCTTGCGCCGCATCCTCGAACAGCTGACCGAGGAAGAGAAAGCGGAACTGCCGATCCGTCGCCGCCGACCGGCGGCCGTGCCGCGCGCGCGCGGCCGCGACGGGGAGACGCGGCGATGATCGCGGAAACCGCCAGCCGCTGGGCGGCCGCGCTGGATCGCGGGCTCGATGCGCCGGAGCAGGCCCAGCTGGCCGCCTGGTTGCAGGACGATCCGCGCCACCGCGGCGCGCTGCTGCGCGCGCAGGCGGCGCTGAGCCTGCTCGACCGCGGGCGCGCGCTGTCGGGGATCGAGCCGGAGGTGCAGGACGAGGACCCCCTGCCATCGCGCCGGCGATGGTGGCGTATGGGCGGTGCGGCGGTCGCGGCGGCGCTGGTTGCCGGGGTCGGGATCGGCCTGTGGCCCGATCGGGCGGCGCGGATCGACACCGCGCTCGGCGAGATCCGGCGCATGCCGCTGGCCGACGGATCGGTCGCGGTGGTCAACAGCGGCACGGCGCTGCGCGTGGCCTTCACGCCCGCGCGCCGCAACGTCGAACTGGCGAGCGGCGAGGCGTGGTTCCAGGTCGCGCACAATCCCAAGCGGCCGTTCGTGGTGGCGAGCGGACCCGTGCGGGTGCAGGCGGTCGGCACCGCCTTCGACGTCCGGCGGCAGGGGGATGCGGCGCGGGTCGTGGTGACAAAGGGCGTCGTGCGCATCTGGACCGAGGGAAGCGGCGTCGCACCGATCGACGTCAGCGCCGGCCATGCCGCGACGATCGACGCCAGCGAGCGGGTCGCGGTGCGCACGGTCTCCGCCCAGACGTCGGACCAGCAACTGGCGTGGCGCGACGGGCGCATCGTGCTCGACGACATGACGCTGCGCGACGCCGTCGCGGAGTTCAACCGCTACAACAGCGATCGGCTGGAGGTGGCGCCGGCGCTGGCCGGGCGGCGCGTGGTCGGCTGGTTCCGCACCTACGACATGGAAGGCTTCGCCAACGCCAGCGCCGCGATGGTTGGCGGCCGCGTCGAACGGCATACCCTGTCCAGCGGGGGCGAGGTAACGCGGATCGTCCCCGCAAAATAATTCGTCCACCACTGACGGAAATAGGGCCGCAATACATCCTTGAGGGCACGCGCCATGCGAAGCGCGGACACAGTTTCAGGGAGGGGTTCCATGCGCACAGGTCATATCTTCAGTCTGCCTCTGGTTTCGGTCGCGGCGATCGCCGCAGGGATCGCGACGCCTGCCGTCGCCGCCCAGCCCGCGGTCCGCACGTTCAACGTGCCGCGCCAGCCCGCCGCCACGGGCCTCGTCCGCTTCGCGCAGCAGGCCGGCATCCAGATCCTCGCGCCCAGCGACGTCACCCGCGGCCAGACGGTCGAGGCGGTGAAGGGCCAGCTGAGCATCCAGGAAGGCCTGCGTCGCCTGATCGCGACCAGCCGCCTGCGCCTCGTCTCGTTCGACGGCCGTACAGCGGTGATCGCTGCAGGCGCGCAGGGGGCTGCCCCGCGCACCGTCAGCTATGGCACGCCGCAGGACACGACCGCCGCTCCGACCGGCGCCGACCCCACGCAGGTCGCCGACACCGCCACCGCGGACGATAACCCGCAGAACGACATCATCGTCACCGGTAACACCTCCGACAAGCGGACGCTATTCAACTCGTCATCGAACGTGACGCTGGTCAATGCCGCCGACCTGCTGCGCAAGGCACCGCGCTCCACCGCCGACACGCTCGAACTGGTGCCGGGCGTGTTCGTCGAAGGCACGGCGGGCCCGATCTCGAACAATTATTCGGTGCGCGGCCTGCGTGGCGGCGGCCAGAGCTTCATCACGCTGGAAGAGGACGGCATGCCGATCCTGTACGGCGGTGGCGGCGCGGACTTCTACTTCCAGAACGACATCACGATCGCGCGTATGGAAGCGGTGCAGGGCGGCACGTCGGGCGTGCTGGCGCCGAACGGCGCGGGTGCGACGATCAACTTCATCTCGATGAAGCCCGATCACGACAAGGCGACCGCGATGGTGCGCTACACCGGCACCACCTATGGCGACCTGCGCGCCGACGGCTATTTCTCCGCACCGATCGCAGATGGCTGGGCATTCAACGTCGGCGGCTATGTCACGTCGCAGCGCGGCGTGCGGCGCACGCCGTTCACCTTCAACGCCTATGACGTGAAGGCGATGCTGGAGAAGCAGTTCGCTGGCGGCGGCTTCGTGCGCTTCACCGTCAAGCATGGCGACAAGCACTTCCCCTATTATGCCGACATGCCGTTCCGCGTCGCCACCGACGGCACGATCAGCAGCGTGCCGAGCCTGGACCTGAAGCGCGACGATGTCGGCGGGCGCGGCTTCACCCAATTCCTCGTGCCCAATTCGCCCGCGACGGGCCAGAGCCTGCGCCGCTTCAGCTCGGCCGATGGCGTCCACGTCAAGTCGACGACCTATCGCATGGATGTCGAGGTGCCGGTCACCCCGAGCCTGCGCCTGTTCGGTCGCGCGCGTTATCTGGATGGATCGTACGACTTCAACGGCATCTTCCCGGGCAGCGGATCGGGCACGGCGGGCCTGACCTCGGCGGTCAACTACCTCAATCCGGCCGTCTCGCCGCTCGCCGGGCTGACGCCGCTCAATGGCTCGACGCTCACCTATTTCCAGGTGGCGGCGGCGCGCTTCCCCAACACCGCGCAATATGGCCTGCGCAACATCCGCACCGGCCAGGTGATCGCCGCGTCGGATACGGCGACGCTGAACGCGCTGAACGGCAACGGCCTGCTCCAGCAGACGGTGCTCAACCACCAGACGCTCGCGACCAAGGACTTCGGCAGCGACTTTGGCGTGAAGTGGGATGCGGGCGGCAGCAACATCGACAATTCGCTGACCGTCGGCGGCATGGTGTACAACGTACGCCGTCGCAACAACCAGTCGGCGGTCGCGACCGTGCTGAACGACGTACGCAACGATTCCAACGTCTATGATATGGTGGCGCTGAACGCCGGGGGCGGCGTGATCGGGTCGCTGACCAACAACGGCATGGTCAATTACGGCAATTGGGGTCAGGGCCTGTTCAATGACGAGGTCACGTCGCTGTCGGCCTATTTCAACGACGAACTGACGATCGGCGAGAAGCTGCACATCGACTTCGGTGCGCGCTACGAACACCAGCACGTCCGCGTCGACATCGGCAATACCGCCGGAACCAACGCGCTCGTCCCAGCCGGCACGCCCGGGATCTACGACAACGTCGGCAGCACGTTCAATGGCACCTACACGCGCCAGACGGCGAATTACTCCGACTGGGCCTATACTGCCGGCATCAACTACGAGCTGACCGACCATGTCGCGCTGTACGTGCGCGGTGCGCATGGTTTCCAGACGAACGGCGGCGACACGGGCGGTACGCATGCACCGACCGGGCTGACGCTGTACGAAGGCGGCGTGCGGTTCAATGCGCGGGGCTTCAACGCCTCGGTCATCGGCTTCCGCACTGAATTCCGCGACCAGAACTATCAGTTCATCAACCCGGCCAACCCGGCGCAGGCGAGCAATGCGCTGGCGGACAATTTCACCAACGGCGTGCAGGTCAATGCGACGCTGCGTCCGGTGCAATTCTTCAGCGTCGATGTGCAGGGCGTCTATCAGGACCCCAAGCTCAGCAACCTGCGCTTCAACGGCGTGGCGCAGCCGCAGTATAACGGCAACACGCCGGAGCGGACGCCCAAGAAGCTGCTGACGGTGACGCCGTCGTTCATCCTGCCGGGCGGCCTGGGTGAAATCTATGGTCGCTGGAAGTATATCGGCAAGATCTTCGCCGACAGCGGCAACGGCATCGCACTGCCCGACTATAGCGTCTTCTCGGTCGGTGCGAGCATCGACGCGACGCCGCGGCTCAACCTGTCGGTCAGCGTCGACAACCTGACCGACACGAAGGGCTTCACCGAAGGCAACCCGCGGCAGGGCCAGACGCAGACGATCGTCAACGGCTATTTCTACGGCCGTGCGATCGTCGGTCGCAACGCGCTGTTCAGCGCGACGCTGAAGCTGTGAGGGTGAAGGCGGGGTTGCGGCTGTCGCTCGGTCTGGCGATGGCTTTGGTGCTGACCGGGGCGGGCGCCGCGCCTGCTCAGGTCGAGCATTATGCGGTGCGTGAGGGGCTGAACGTCAACAGCTTCACGCGCGCCGGCCCGGTCGCGGCGCATGTCGTGTTGCGATCGGGCAAGCAACCCCGCCTGCTCGTCGCCTTTCCGGCGGGCAGTAGCGGCACCGCTCTCTGGTTCGAACCGCTGGCCAAGGACGCCGAATGGCGGCTGGAGGGCGAACCGCAACCGGTGACGACGCGCGATGCCAAGGGGCGCCCGCTGCACGGCGTACGCTTCGTGGCGACGATCGCAGCGGACCGGTTGGTGCCGCGCCAGGCGGTGCTTTCCAGCATCCGTGTGCTGCGCGACTATCAGGCGCTGGGCAAGGCACCCGCCGAGGTGCTGACGCCGGCACGGATGACCGGCGACACGATCCGCTGGTCGCGCGATCGGCTCGACGGGGCGGCGGGGTATGACCTCGCGATGCGGGTGACCGGCGGTGCGATCAAGGATGGCGCCATCCGTGCCGGCAAGGACGGAACGATCCGCTTCGCCGTCACCGCGCTGACGGGCGAGACGCCGCTGACCCCGCGTGGCGGCGCGGACCTGCTCAATACCAGGGCGCAGCCCGATCCGGGTGCGCGCAACGCGCTGACCTTCCTCAGCTATGCCGAGAAATATCTGGCGGGGTCGTGGCGCTTCGACACCTATTTCGGGCGCGACACCCTGATGTCCGTCCGGCTGCTAATGCCCGCGCTGCAACCCGCGGCGGTGGAAACGGGGCTGGCCTCCGTCCTCGCCCGCCTGTCGCCGCAGGGCGAGGTGGCGCATGAGGAGGATATCGGCGAGTTCGCCATCCTCGACCATCAGAAGACGGACGGAAGCCTATCCGACGCGCCGGTCTACAATTACAACATGGTCGACAGCGACTATATGCTCGCCCCGGTCGCGCGGGCGTGGCTGCTCGATGATCCGCGTGGGCGGACGCGGGCGGCGGCGTTCCTGGCGCAGCGCGTCGGGGCTGAGACGATGGGCGCGCGGATGGTGCGCAACCTGCGCTTCGTGCTGCAGCAGGCGGCACCCTTCGCCAGCGACCCGGTCGCCGCCAAACTGATCGCGCTGAAGCCCGGCATGGATGCCGGCGAATGGCGCGACAGCAACGACGGGCTGGCGGGCGGGCGCATTCCCTATGACGTCAACGCCGTGCTGGTCCCCGCCGCGCTGGATTCCGCCGCGGCGTTGCAGGCGAGCGGGCTGCTCCGTCCCTATCTGTCTGCCAGCGACGCGCCGGCGTTCGCGGGCGCCCGTGCGGTCGCCGATATATGGCGCGCCAAGGCCCCGCCGCTGTTCGACGTGACGCTACCCGCCGCCGCGGCACGGCAGGCGGTGAGCCGCTACGCTGGCACGATCGGCGTGCCCGCCGCGCCCGCGCTTGCGGCAATCGGCACTGCGCCGGTCCGCTTCCCGGCGATCGCGCTCGACGCACAGGGACGTCCGATCCCAGTGCAGAACAGCGATCCGGGCTTTGCCCTGTTGTTCGAAACGCCGTCGGACGACGCGTTGCGCGTGATGGCGGGTGGCTTCATCGATGCGTTCCCGGCGGGGCTGCGCACGGGCGCGGGCATGCTCGTCGCCAATCCCGCCTTTGCCGATGCGGCGATCCAGCGGAAATTCTCGCCCAACGCCTATCACGGCACGGTGGTGTGGAGCTGGCAGCAGGCGCTGGTCGCGGCCGGGCTGGCGCGGCAGCTGGAACGGCGCGATCTGCCGGCCGACGTCCGCGTGCAACTGACCCGCGCGCAATCCTGCCTGTGGGACGGGATCGATGCGACGAAGAGCGTCCAGAGTTCGGAGTTATGGTCGTGGCGCTATGCCGATGGCCGCTACAGCGTCGTGCCGTTCGGCGCGGCGGGCGCGGATGTCGACGAATCCAACGCAGCGCAATTGTGGAGCACGGTCTATCTCGCGCTGCGCCGACCGACCGGGACAGCGGTGGCCTGCACGGGGCGATGACGCTCGCCGACACAATCCCGATCGGATAGGCTCGGCGGTATGAGCGACACACGCATTCGTCGGATCGTGATCTTGGGCGGGGGCACGGCGGGCTGGATGACCGCCGCGGCGTTGTCGCGCGCGCTGGCGGGGCAGGGGGTCGCCATCACTTTGGTCGAATCCGACGCGATTGGGACGATCGGGGTCGGCGAAGCGACGATCCCGACCATTCACTGGTTCAACCAGATCATCGGCCTGGACGAGCGGCAGTTCATGGCCGAGACCAAGGCGACGGTGAAGCTCGGTATCGAGTTCGTCGGCTGGAACGGCGAGGGCAGCCGCTACTTCCACCCCTTCGGCACGTTCGGGCCGCCGGGCGACGGCGCGATGTTCCTCCACCGCCTGATCCGCGCGCGCGCCGATGGCGATACCGCGTCCACCGAAGCCTATTCGTTGACCGCGCAGGCCGCGCGCGCCGGCCGCTTCACGCGACCGGTGCCCGATCGACGCTCGCTGCTGTCGACGCTGGGCTATGCCTATCACTTCGATGCCGGGCTGTACGCGCGCTACCTGCGCGGGCTCGCCGAACGCGCGGGCGTCACCCGGATCGAGGGCATGGTCGCGTCGGTCGAACGGCATGACGACAGCGGATACGTCCGATCGCTGACGCTGGCGGATGGACAGGTCGTCGCCGGCGACCTCTTCATCGACTGTTCGGGGCTGCGCGGCCTGCTGATCGGCGAGACGTTGGGCGTGGGCTATGACGACTGGTCGCACTGGCTGCCCTGCGATCGGGCCTGGGCGGCGCCGAGCGCGGCGGAGGTCGGCCGCACGCCCTTCACCCGTGCGACCGCAGCCGAGGCGGGGTGGCGCTGGCGTATCCCGCTCCAGCACCGGGTCGGCAACGGCTATGTCTTCGCGAGCCGCTTCCAGGACGAAGAGGCGGCGCGCGCGTCGCTGATCGCCGGGATGGACGGGCCGCCGCTCGCCGATCCGCGCCTGATCCGCTTCACGCCCGGCATGCGACGCGAGGCGTGGCGCGCCAATGTCGTCGCGATCGGTCTGTCGAGTGGCTTTCTGGAACCACTGGAATCGACCAGCATCCACCTGATCCAGAGCGGCATCGCCAAGCTGCTATCGCTGTTCCCGGCGGCCGATTGCTCGCCGCTGCTGGCGCGGCAGTTCAACCGCGTGTTCGGGCAGGAAATGCTCGACGTGCGCGACTTTTTGATTTTGCACTATCACGCCACGACGGGCCGTACCGAGCCGATGTGGCAGGAGCGGCAGGCCATGGCGATCCCGGATACGCTCGCCGAGAAGGTCGCGCACTTTCGTGCATCGGGCCGGATCGTGCTGTCGAGCGACGAGCTGTTCCGCGACGCGAGCTGGTTCGCCGTGCTCGACGGGCAGGGGGTGCGGCCGGGCGATCATAACCCGTTGATCGAAGCGGTGGGTCGCGACGACAATCTGTGCCAGCTGGCCGCGCTACGCGCCGACATCGCGAAGGTGACGGCCACGTTGCCACCTTTACCGGCGTGATACGCCGCTGATGTTGCGCCCCGTCCTGCGTCGGAACCGCATCTGCGAGCGGCGAGGCCACCCCGTTCCGTATTGATGGTCGGCGAACGCGGCGGGCAACGACGCGCTCGCCACGCGGCTTCTCGGGCGGCTGGCGGATGCGCTCCCCGATCTGCTAGCGCGCTAGGCCGGTCAGCTCGCCGGCGTCGCGGTCTTGCGATAGTCGAGCGGGGGTTTGCGATTGCCGAGCATCGCCTTGTAGGTGAAGCCGGGGCCGCGGCGGCGGTTGAGTTCGGCCTTGGCCTCCGCGAGGGTCTGCGGGCTGCGCATCAGATCGGCGGCGGTGAGCGCGATCGTCTTCGCCGCGACCGTACCGCCCTTCGCGCCGATCGACATGCCCGAGGCAGCGACCGCCTGCCAACTGTGGGCGGGCGTGCCCGGCACCCAGGTCGCCGCGCCGAGGCCGATGGTCGGCACCACCCACGATACGTCGGCGACGTCGGTCGATCCGCCGCCATCGCCATCGGAGATCGGCGCGACGGTGGAGACGCTGTCCAGCGCGCGCTGCGTCGGCAGCGTCGGCTGCAGGCGGCCGGCCCAGGCGGTCTCCTCCGCCGTCCAGCGGGGACCGCCGACGGCGTGCAGGTTCGCATCCATCACCTTGGCCAGCGTTTCGCTCGCCAGCATCGAATAGACGCCGCCGGTCGCCTCGAACTCGGATGTCGTGCCGGTCGCCAGCGCCGCGCCCTCCGCCGCCTTCTGGACGCGCGCCATGACGTCGCGGACGACCTGCGGGTCGGTATGGCGGACGTAATAATAGCTTTCGGCGAAATCGGGGACGACGTTGGGCGCCTCGCCACCGTTGGTGATGACATAATGGATGCGCGTCTTCATCGGGATGTGTTCGCGCAGGTAATTGACCGCGACGTTCATCACCTCGACGCCGTCGAGCGCGGAGCGGCCCTTGTCAGGCGCGGCGGAGGCGTGCGCCGACACGCCGTGGAAGCGGAATTTGCCCGAGATATTGGCCTGGCTGGCGCCAGTGCTGACACCGTTCGAATCGCTGGGATGCCAGTGAAGGACGGCGTCGACGTCGTTGAACAGCCCGGCGCGAACCAGATAGACCTTGCCCGATCCGCCTTCTTCTGCCGGCGAACCGTAGACGCGGACTTCGCCATCGATCGCGTTCGCAACCATCCAGTCCTTGACCGCGATCGCTGCGGTGACCGACGCTGCGCCGAAGATATTATGGCCGCAGCCGTGGCCGGCGGCCTGGCCGGGAATGGGATCACGCTTGGTATCGGCGCGCTGGGCGAGGCCGGGGAGGGCGTCATATTCGGCGAGGATGCCGATCACCGGCCCCTTGCCGCCGCGCTTGAAGCTGGCGACGAAGGCGGTCGGCATGCCGGCGACGCCCGGCGTGACGGTAAAGCCGGCGCGCTTCAGTTCGGCCTGGAGCAGCGCGCTGCTCTTCGTTTCCTGATAGCCGACCTCCGGCGCATTCCAGATCGCGAGCGCGGTCTTGCCGAGATCGGGCGAGCGGGCGTCGACGTCGGCGAGGATTGCCTGCCGCTCCGGGGCGGCAATCTGCGCCGTGGCCGGGGTCGCGGTGAGAAGGGCGATGATGGGAGTGATGGCGGGGCGGTGCATGGCGGGCATCCTACTTCGGTGCGTCACTTGACGGGAACAGCGGCGGCGTCGGGGCGGCGGGTGTCGGCGGCGCCGAGGAAGCGGTCGCCCTCGACCATGATCGACTGGATCGAGCCCATCGTGTTCGAGCGACGGACCTTGTGGCCCTTCGCCTCGAGCAGCGGCACGATGTCGGGCGAGAAGCCTTCCTCCAGCTCCAGCGCTGCATCGCCGCCGCCCTGGTTGATGCGGGGCCGTTCGGCTGCCTCGCTGACGTTGAGGCCATGGTCCATGACGTTGGAGAGCAATTGCACCATCGTCGCGATGATATAGCCGCCACCCGGCGTGCCGGTGACCAGCCAGGGGCGGTCGTTTTCGAAGACGATGATCGGTGTGATCGTCGATCCGACGCGCTTGCCCGGCACCGGCAGCGTGGCGCGGCGTTCGGCCGCGGCGCCGCGGCGACCCCAGGCGAGATTGCCGAGCGAGTTGTTCAGCAGAATACCGGTGCCCGGTGCGACGACGTGCGCGCCATAAGAGGCGGACAGCGTGTAGGTGTTGCTGACCGCGTTGCCCGCCGCGTCGGCGACCGAGAAGTGCGTCGTGTCGCGGCTTTCGTACGGATAGGGGTTGCCGTCGGGCACGTCGTCCTTGCCGAGGGCGCGGTCGGGGCGAATCAGCTTGGCGCGCTGCGACGCATAGCCCTTGCTGGCAAGGCCGATCGCCGGTGTCCGCCAGTCCGGACCGCCGCCCACCAGCCGGCGGTCGGCGGACACGATCTTCATCGTTTCGGACAGCAGATGCAGATTGGCGACACTGCCCCATTTCTGCGCGCCGACGGGGAAGGTTTCGAGGATGTTCATCGCCTCCGCGACGCTGACGCCCGAGGCGGTCGGCGGCATGTACGCGATGCGCTTGCCGCGATAGCTCGACCAGATCGGCGTCGAGACGATCGCGCGATAGCCGGCGAGGTCGGCGGCATCGATGACGCCGCCGCCGGCGCGAATGCCTGCCGCGATGCGGGTTGTGAGCGAGCCGGTATAGAAGCCGTCGCGACCCTTGGCGGCGATCGTCTTCAGCGTTGCGGCGAGATCGGGCTGGCGGAACGTCTCGCCAGCGGCATAGGCCGCCCCGTCGGGCTTGAAAAACATCGCCATCGCCGCGGGATCGTCGGCCATCAGCTTGCGCTGTGCAGACTGGGCCTGCGCCTCGTCATCGGATAGAATGACGCCCTGTTCGGCCATCGCGATCGCGGGAGCGATGAGCGAGCCCCAGGGTAGCGAGCCGAAGCGGCGGTGCGCCTCCCACAATCCGGCCACGGTGCCGGGGATGGCGACGCCCTTCATCGACATCACCTTCTTGGCGTCGACCTTGCCGTCCGGACCAAGCAACAGATCGTCGGTGATGTGGCGCGACGCCTGGCCATAATAGTCGATCGCAATGTCCTGCGCCGGCTTGCCGTCCTTCGCCGCCATATGGACGAGCATATAGCCACCGCCGCCGACATTGCCCGCGCGCGGCAGCGTCACCGCCAGTGCGAAGCCGACCGCCACCGCGGCGTCGACCGCATTACCGCCCTTGCGCAGGATGTCGGCACCGACCGCGGCGGCGAGCTTGTTCTGGCTGACGACCATGCCGCCGCGCCCGACGATCGGCTTGTGGATCTGGTCATAGGCGACGATGTCACCGCCCGACGGCGAGCGCGCCTGCGGCTCTTCCTCCTGCGCGATGGCGAGCGACGGGACGAGCAGCAGGGTGAGGGCGAGGTGCCGCATGCGCATCAGAACGACGCCCGGATGTTGGCATACCAATAGCGGCCGTACGGATTGTACAGCGATCCAAGGAAGCCGTTCGACGACAGCGGCGGGGCCGCGTTGGTGAGGTTTCGGACGCCGATCCGCATGCGATACTGGCCTTCGCGTTTGTTGCCGACGCTGACTTGGCCGTACAGATTGTACGTCATCTGGTCCTTGATCAACCACGCCGCGCCGGTCGAATCGATGAGACCGGTGTCGTCGACGTCGCTGGTATATTGGGTGAAGCCGCCGAGCTGGAACCAGCGGTAATTCCACGTCGCGGTGCCCGTCACGCGCCAGCGCGGCTTGCCGTTCTGGCGGACGAGGTCGCCCGCATCGGCGATCGCGGTGCCGGCGTTGATCGTGCCCGCCGCGCGCGCGTCGATCAGCTGCTGGATCGGTTGCGAGGGTTCGAGGAAGAAGCGGCCGAGGTAGGCGGCGTTGGCCGACAGCGTCAGGCGCCCCGCGCCGAAGTCCGGCAGTCGCCAGTTGAGACCGAGGTCGAGGCCCGACGCCTCCTGCGGCAGCAGGTTGACGTAGCGGTCGTTGACGAACAGCACGCGGCCCGCCGGTTGCAGGCCGGAGCCGGCGAACAGCGCGATATCGTCCGCGGTCGGCGCGGCGCGCACGACATTGGCGTTGGTGGTGCCCTGTACGCGGGCCAGATAGTCGGCGATTAGCGCATTGCCTTCACCGAAGATGCCGACGATCCCCTTCTGCTTCACGTTCCAATAATCGGCGGTCAGCGTGATCCGTCCGATCGCGGAATCGAGGAAGTGCGGCTCCAGCACGACGCCCGCGCTCCAGGTGGTGGAGGTTTCGGGCTTCAGGTCCGGATTGCCGGCGCGCTGCGCGCTGATCGCGAACGACTGGGCGCAATTGGCGAAGGAACTGATCGCCCCGGTGCGCAGCTGCGCCTCGCAGCGGACATAGTCGACGCGGGTGTTCGAGCGGGTGACGACGCGCGCGTTGATCTGTTCGAGGTTAGGCGCCTTGAACCCTTCCGCATAGCTGCCGCGCAGGCGGATGCCGCTGACCACGTCCCAGGCGCCTGCGATCTTAGGCTTCGCGACCGAGCCGACGTCGCTGTAATGTTCGAACCGTCCCGCCAGCTGGAATTCGAGATTGCGCACCAGCGGCACGTTCATCGACGGGCCGATGACCGGAATCGCAAGTTCGGCGTAGGCGGCGAAGACGGTGCGGCGGCCGCTGGTGTCGGGCGACGGGCTGGTGCCGACGAGGTCCGAGCCATAGGTGATGCCGCTGACGCTGTCGGTGAAGGTCGTCGTGCCATCGACGCGCGGATCGCGGTCGTCGAGCTGCGTTTCGCGGCGGATCTCGGCGCCGAGCGCCAGGCCGAGATTGCCGCCGGGCAGCGACAGCAGACGGGCGTTGGATAGCTTCAGGTCGGCGAGTGCCAGCGTCGCCTTGCTGAAGCGCGTCGTCTTGATGCGGATCGCCCGAAGCGCCGCGTCATTGCTGGGCGTCGCATCGCGGCCCGAGGGCGTGGTAAGGTCGCTGCCGTTGAAGGGGTTGTAGGCATCCGGCGTCGACAGCGCGAGCTGCCGCTGGAGCAGCGTCGCGCTGATCCCGTCCGACGTGTCGCGCACGCGCGCTTCCGAATAGAGCGCGGCGCTTTCCCACTGGAAGCCGAGCCAGTCCCAGCGCAGGCCGGCGAGCACTCGGTACTGGTCGTTCTCGACATGGACGAGGTTCGGGCCGGCGTCGGCGACATTGTAGCTCGACAGCGTGACGGCGAGGCCGCTGGCGGGTGCGTTGATGCCGGGCAGGCGGTTGGGGTTGGCCGCGCCGTTCAGCATCGTCGGGCCGAAGGGGTTGTAGTAATTGGTCGCCGGCACGATGATCGGCAGCGAACTGAGCGTGCCCGACGACGACTGAATGCTGTCGGTCGTCGCCTTGTAATAGCCCGCCTCGCCGAACAGATCGAGGCCCGGCGTCAGCTCGTAATGGCCGTTGGCGAACAGGTTGATCCGCTCGACCGAGGGGATGATGTAGGTGTCGTAGGCCGCGCGCGGATCGAAGCGCAGATTGCGGTCGGCGGCGGCGGTGTTGGTGCCATCGTCGATGCACAGGCCGTTCTTGAGGCCGGTCGTCGCATTGGTCTGGCAGCCGGTGTTGGTGAGTGGCTGGATGTGGAACTGGCCCGAGGCGTTGGTCAGCACGGTCGTGCCCTGCCGCACCTGAACGTTGCCGACCGTCTGGAACGAACCCCAGGGCGTGATCGACGAGCGGCCGTCGAGCGCGGTCGCTCCGTCGAAGCGCGTGCCGACGAACAAGGGGCGCTTGTCGTCGGAGGCGGTGTAATCCTGTTCCGAACTGCGCAGCGGCGTGCGGTTGGTGTAATTGGCGAACAGCGTGATGTTGCCGCGGCCCTTGCCGATGTCGGTGCCCACCAGCAGGTTGACGGTGCTTTCGGTCTGGCTGGTGCGCTCGGGGTAGCCGACCTGCCCTTCGATCTGCACACCGGTGAAGTCGGTGCGCAGCACGGTGTTGACGACGCCCGCCACCGCGTCCGAGCCGTAGATGGCGGCCGCGCCGTCGCGCAGCACCTCCAGCCGCTCCAGCCCGAAGACGGGGATGGCATTGGTGTTGTAGGTCAGCACGGGGACGAGATTGTCGTCGGCGCGGCTGGTCGGGTGGTTCACGACGCGGCGGCCGTTGAGCAGAACCAGCGTGTTGCCGACGCCGAGGTTGCGCAGATTGACCGAGCCGACGTCGCCGCGCGCCGCATTCGAGCTGTTGGGCAGATACGAACTGTTGAAGGTGACATCGCCCAGCTGCGGGATCGAACGGAACAACTCGTCGCCGCTGACCGCGGCGGTGGCGGCGATCTGCTGTTCGTCGACGATCGTGACGGGCAGAGCGGCGGTGTTCTTCGCGCCCTTGATCTGCGATCCGACGACGACGATGTCCGATGCGGGTGCCGCGGCGCCGGGGTCGGCGTTGACCGCCGCTTCGACCGCGGCGTTCGAAGGAGCGAGGCGTTCGTCGCCCACCTGTTGCGGGGCCGGCGCCGCCTGGACGAAGTTGACGGGCGCGAGCGACGCCGTGTCGATCGGCATGACGCGCACGGTGCGCGGGCCGGTATAGCGCCAGCCGAAGCCGCTGCGCGCGAGCAGCATGTTCAGCGCTGCGTCGGGCGTATAGCGGCCGGCGATCCGCGGCGCCTGGCGATCGGCGACGGCGGGATCGGTGAAGACGAGCTGCAGCCCGGCCTGCCGCGCCACACGCATCAACGCCTCGTCCAGACGGCCGGCCGGGACGTCGATCGCAACGATCCGCTGTTCTTTCGCCGCCGCCGCGCTCGGCAACATCATCGCCGTCGCGCATGCGGACAGCAGCAGTCGATAGGCCCTGGTCATGTCGTGTCCCCCCGGATCGGTATCGCAGCTTTCCGCTGCCCCCGATCCTATCGACGCAACGCGGCCACCAATGCGAACCCCATGCACGACATTTCTTTACATTTTTACGTCGCGGGGTTCGCGATCCGCGCGAACCCGCGTCATAGAGGACAGGGGGGACGCACAGACGTGCAGCAGGATGCGAACAACCGGATACCGCCGACTGGCGAGGGGGAGGGCGCGACGATCGTGGCCGACTCGCTCGGCGCCTATCGTGCTGCGCTGCGGGCGTTCGTCGCGCGGCGCATCGCCGATCCGCACGAGGCCGAGGATCTGGTGCAGGAGGCATGCGCGCGGCTGATCGCCACCGCACAGCAGCGGTCGCTCGAGGAGCCGCAGGCCTATCTGTTCCGCATCGCCGCCAATCTGATCGCCGATCGCGGCCGCCGCGGGCTGGTGGTGGTGCCGCTGACCGACGAGATGCATCCGTCGATCGCGCCGCGACAGGAAGAGCGCCGCCGCGTCGTCGATCTGCAACAGGCGCTGGAGGCGGCGCTCGCAGAACTCAGCCCGCGGGCACGCACGATCTTCGTGATGCGCCGGTTCGATGAGATGGGGACGGGCGATATCGCCCGCGCGCTGGGGATCAGCCCGCGCATGGTGCAGAAGCATCTGACGCATGCGGTCAGCCACCTCTACGCCCGGCTGGGCCATCTGCGCGAGGTGACGCCGTGAGCGATCGTCACGATCTGGGCCGGCGCCGCGATGCGGTGTTCGAGGCGCTGCTCGGCGAGCGGGCCGACGATCTCCACCCCGACGATCGCGCCGAGGCCGCCGCGTTCTGGGACTGGCTGGGCGAACAGCCACGCCCCGCGCCGGTGCGCGACGTGCCGCGCCGGCCGGTGTGGATCGGATGGGCGGCGGCCGCGGCGCTGGTGCTGACGGTCGGCGCCAGCACGCAGCCGTGGCTGGCGGATGGCGACACGCATGCGCCGTCGACGCGCTATGTCGCCGGGCGGGCGGAGCGCAAGGTCATCCGTCTGGACGATGGCTCCACCGTGATCCTGGGCGCGCGGAGCGCGCTGACCGTAAGCTTCACGGCGGACCGGCGCAGACTGGCGCTGGAGGGGGGCGAGGCCCTGTTCCAGGTGGCGCACGACGCCAGCCGGCCGTTCGTCGTGCAGACGCCGTTCGGCGCGGTGACCGCGGTCGGCACGGCCTTCGACGTGACGATCGGCAGCCGGGCCGCCGATGTCGCGGTGACCGACGGCACGGTCCGCGTGACGGTCGCGGTCGATGCGCGTGACGAGGGCACACCGGTCGCCAAGCTGGCGCGCAAGGGCGAACGCGTGGCGTTCGGGACGATGGAACAGGGCGGCGCACGCATGGGCTTCATCAGCCAGGCCGAACCGGTCGGCGTGGCCGATGCCGATGCCTGGACGCGCGGCCAGCTCGTCTTCCACGGCGAGCCGCTGGAGGAGGTGATCGACGCGGTCAATCGCTATGCCGTCCGTCCTGCCGACGAACTGTCGCTGACCGATCGCAGCGCCGCGCGCACGCCGGTCTTCGGCATCGTCGATCAGGGCGATCCCGCCGCGATCCGCGATCTGATCGATCGTCCGGAGGCCGTCGCGCCGCGTCGCGACGGAGCGATGACGCCGCGGTGATGCCCGCTAACGCGGTGCGCCAGTGGAGGCGCGGATCGCGAGCGTCGCGGGGACGATAAGCGGTTCAGTGGACGGTTCGCGACCCGCCTTGTCGGCGATGACGCGCTCGACGGCGTTGGCGGTGACCTCGGCGATCGGCTGGACGATCGCGGTGAGCGGCGGGTGGACGAAGCGGACGATCGGCGTGTCGTCGAAGCTGACGATCGACAGGTCGGCGGGGACGTCGAGGCCGCGCTCGCGCGCCAGTTCCAGCGTGGCGAGCGCCATCTGGTCGCTGCTCGCGACGATCGCAGTCGGCGGGGTCGCGCCGTCCAGCAAAAAGGTGGCGGCGGCGCGGCCGGATGCAAAGCCGAAATCGCCCTGCGCCAGCAGGTTATCGGTCGAAAGCTGGGCATCGGCCATCGCCTGGCGCCAGCCATCGACGCGCCAGCCGCTCAACGCATAATCGTCGGGGCCGGCGATGAAGCCGATCCGTTCGTGGCCGAGGCCGATCAGATGGTCGGTCGCGAGGCGGGCGGCGCCATCCTCGTCCATCGCCACCGCAAAGCCGCTGCCGGGCTGGCGCGAGCCGATGCGCGCGAAGCTGATGCCCTGCGCCTCGAGCAATTGCGTGATCAGCGGATTTTCCGAATGCGGCGGGGTCAGGATGACGCCATCGGGTTGCAGCGCGGCGATGGCGCCGAGCAATTCGCGCGCAATATGGTCGCTATGCGTGTCGATCAGCTCGACCATCAGGCGATAGCCGTGTTCGGCACAGGTCAGCATGCCGCCGAGCAGCATCTGGTCGACCCAGTCGGTGCCTTCGCGATTGCGCCACCCGGCGATGGTGCGTTCGCGATCGTTGAGCGCGACGATCAGATAGGATCGCGACCCTGCCATGCGCTGCGCCGCGATCGAGGGGACGTAGCCGAGCTTGGCGATCGACGCCTGCACGCGCTCCATCATCTCCGGCCGGACGTTCGGCTCCTTGTTAATGACGCGGCTGACGGTCTGGAGCGACACGCCCGCATCGGCGGCGACGTGGCGGATCGTCACCGCCTGACGACGGCGGACCATCAGGCGGGCGCCGCGCCGCAATAGCGCGCGACATAATCGGCATGGGCGGGCAGGCCGCGCACCGTCGTCGCGACGCCTTGGCGCAGGCCGCCGAGGAAGCGGGCGAGTTCGTCGTCGGGCAGCTTGGCGGCGATCGGGTGGTGTGTCTGCGGCACGATGCCCTGGCCCAGCATCACCTGGATCCAGCTGTTTTCCGCGAACAGTTCGTCGTTGCGGCGGAAGACGCGGCCGGTCTCGCGGAACAGGCCGATCTTCTGGGCGAGGCTGTCAGGGATGTCCATCGCGGCGCACTGACGCCAGAACGGGGAATCGCGACGTTCGGTGACCTTGTAATGCAGGATCAGGAAGTCGCGGATCTGATCCATGTCGGTCAGCTGCTGGTCGTTGAATTCGGCGATGTCGTGCGCCGAGATCGCACCGGCCGGCGGCAGCAGGCGGATGAGCCGCAGGATCGCGCGCTGGATCAAGTGGATGCTGGTCGATTCCAGCGGCTCCATAAACCCGCCCGCCAGACCGATCGCGATACAGTTGCGGTGCCATTGCTTGCGGCGCGCACCGGTGACGAAGCGCAGGCGATTGGGCTCGGTCAGCACTGCGCCTTCGAGATTGCCGAGCAGGCGGTCGAGCGCGGCGTCCTGCGACAGATAGCGGCTGCAATAGACGATGCCGTTGCCGACGCGATGTTGCAGCGGGATGCGCCACTGCCAGCCGGCGTCATGAGCCATCGCGCGGGTGAAGGGGACGGGAGGGCGGACGCTTTCGGTTTGCACGGCGATCGCCGCGTCGCACGGCAGCCAGTGCGTCCAGTCGTCATAGCCGACGTGCAGCGCCTGTTCGATCAGCAGTGCGCGAAAGCCGGTGCAGTCGAGGAACAGGTCGCCCTCCACCCGCGTGCCGCTGTCCAGCACCAGCGCGGCGATGTCGCCGCTCTCGCCGTCCAGGTCGACGCGGGCGATCTTGCCCTCGATCCGCGTCGCGCCGTCGCCTTCCGCCATGCGGCGCAGGAAGCGGCCGTACAGTGTCGAATCGAGCTGGTAGGCGTAGCTCATCCGGTCGTCGGGTAGGTGCGCGAACTTGCTCTCGCGCGCGGCCATCAGTTCCAGGCAATAGTCGTCGTAGGACTCGGTATGGCCGCGTGCCTGGCCGTCGAGCCAGAAATGCTGGAAGCCGGCGGCCCAATGGTCCTTCCCCGTCAGGCCGAAGGCGTGGAAGTAGCTGTCGTCGGGGCCTTTCCAGCCGTCGAACTGGATGCCCAGTTTGAAGGTCGCCTGCGTCGCCGCCATGAACTCGGCCTCGTTGATGCTGAGCAGCCGGTTGAAGGTGATGAGCGGCGGAATCGTCGATTCCCCCACGCCGACGGTGCCGATCGCATCGGATTCGACGAGCGTGACGGTCGCGGTGCGGCCGAGCGTGCGGGTGAGGGCGGCGGCCGCCATCCAGCCGGCGGTGCCGCCGCCGGCGATGACGATACGGCGCGGGGTGACGGCGTTCATCGGCTGAGCGCCCGCAACAGATAGGCGCGCAGCCGCGCGGCGAGCTCGGGTGTCATCGGGTCGAGCACGCCGCGGCCCCCTTCGGGAATATGTGCCGTCACGGCGTCGTCATTGTCGAAGACGTAATAGTCGAACATGTCGCGCCAATGGGCCTTCTGGTCAGCGGGAAGGTCGCGGATCGCCATCAGCGCGTGATTGAGCGCTTCCTGCGGCTGGCCCATCCAGCGCGGCGTCTGGCGCCACCAATAGTTCACCAGCACGTTGAAATCGTCCAGCCCCTCGACATGGTGCCACCATAAAGCCGGAATGTAGAGCGCGTCGCCGGGCGCCATCTCCACCATTTGCCCATGCGCCATCGCCTCGGCGAAGCGCGGATGGCGGGCGAGATCGGGGTTGTGGAAATCGACCATGCTCACCGCGCGGCCGGCGGGGGTGTTGTCGACGGGGCCGAGATGGAGGTTGCGGAACTGGTCGCGCGGGAACAGCGTGAAGCGCCGGTGCCCGACCGCGACCACCGCGAGATTGTCCGGCACGTCATTGTGCGCGGCGATGCGCGTGCGCGTGCCCATCCAGATGCTGGCGAGCGGTTCGCGCGTCCCCAGATCGATATGGTTGGCGGCGTGCAGCCCGTCGAAAAACTGGTGCATGTCGATCGAGGCGAGATAGACGGCGGGCGCCTCCGCCTGTCCCGCGAAGGAGGCGATGCGCGCGAAAATTTCGGGCAGCTTCGCATCGAACGTCCGGAAGTTCATCGCCATCGCGGCGTCGTAGAACAGGCGCCCGCCGCTGCCCGGCTGGCCGACCGCGACGGTGAAGGGGCGGTCGCGATGGTGGCGCAACAGATAGTCGCGCGCAGTGTCCGCCGATTGCAGGCCGGCGCGGACCAGCGGCCAGTCGCGCGCAAGACCGCGCACGACGAAGGGCGTGTCGGCCGTGCGCAGCCGCGCGTCGAGATCGGCGGCGTCGGCAACCGTGACTTCGGGCACGGCGGCAAGGCCGGCCAGCGGCCCCGGATCCGCCTCAGCCATGGGAGAGGCGGCGGTTGCGGCGCTCGACCAGGTCGCCGAGATGCGCCAGCGAGGCGATCGCCATGTACATAGGCTCCAGATGGCCGCCGGCGTGCAGGTCGGCGAGCGCCGCTGCGTCGAGCCCGGCGAGCCGATCCTCATCGATGATGTGGAAGCCGACCAGTCGGTTGCGGGCGCCGTCGTCCAGCGTCACGTCGAGCGTGAAGGGTTCGAGGAGGTCGTAGCGCTGGAGCGCGGCGAAGAAGGCGGGGGCGGCGCGATAGCCCTCGTCGAGCGTACCCAGCTGACCGGCGATACGATCTAGATAGGGGGTGGGCTGTCCCAGCTCGTCAAACAGCCGCGTGCCCTCTCCCGTGGCGCTGATCCGGGGGGAGGAGAGGTCGATGTGGACCTGCCCCGGTCCCTCATGCGTGGCACTGCCGCCGATCAGGAAGGGCTGAATCTCCATCGCCAGCGGACGATAGCGCGCGTCCCAGCGATCGCCGTCGAGGAATAGATTCTCGCCGTTTTCGAAGCCGAACATGGCGAGCGCGGTGAAGCGATCGCGCGTGTCGCTGAGCCGGAACAGGATGGGGTAGGTGCCCTGCACCGCGCGAAATTCGGTGGGGACGGTGATGCAGCACATCTGCGCGTCGCCTAGGGCCGCAGCCCGCTCGGTACGAATGGCGAGATCGCGGTGCGCCTCCGCGGTCAGGATCGCGTGCTGGCTGGTCATCGAACGCACCACTCTCGGTCAAAATCTGTTCGTGCGCAGGGGTGCCGTCCCTGCACGAAAAAAGCCAGCCTTCTCTGGAGGGAGAAAGCTGGCAGGCCCGTGGGGGACTTAGAAGGTGAAGCGGGCGCCCGCCGAGTAGCGCGCATCCTGCTTGGTCACGAAATTGATGTTGCGGTCCGAGCGAAGGTGGCCGCCGCGATTCTCGCCGAGGATGTTGATCCCTTCGGCAAAGATCGTGACGCGTGGCGTGATCGCATAGCTGATCGTGCCGTCGAGCTGACCATAGGTGTTGACGTAGACCGGGTTGGTGCCCGCCGCGGCCAAGAACCCCTTGCGCCAATTGTAGGCCGCACGTGCGTTGATGCCGTATTTGTCGAAGAACAGCACGGCATTGGCACTGTCCGACAGACCCAGCACCGCAAATTGCGCAACGCTCGAGGGCTTGGTGTTGTCGTACTTCTGATTGCTGTTGACGATCGTGTAGTTGAGGATCGTGCCGAAGCCGGTGTTCCAGAAATTGTGCTGGATCGCGAATTCGAAGCCATCGATCGCGGCGGTCTGGCTGCTGTTGAACGGCGTCGAGACGATGAAATTCACCAGCGGATCGTTCGCCTGCGCGATGATCGTGCCGTTGACCACCGAGCCCGGATAGTTGGTGCCGATGTAATCGCGGATGTTGGCGAAGGTCAGATCCTGGCCACGCGCGGTAAGAGCTGCGACCGCCGCCTGATAACGGGGGCCGTTATACGGCGTGGTGATGCCCGGGATCGTCGTGTTGACCTGGGTCGTGCTGATGTAGTTCGACACGTCCTTGTGGAAGTAGCCGACCGAGATGTAGCTGTCGCGGGTGTAATACCATTCCGCCGACAGATCGATGTTCTTCGACTTGTAGGGCACGAGGTTGGGGTTGCCGACCGCACCGGTGCCGCCACCGACGCGGAACAGCTGGTCGATCCGGCGACCGCCCTGCAGGCTGCCGTAATCCGCACGGGCGATCGTATGGCTATACGATGCACGCAGCTTGACGTTCTCCAGCGGCTGGAAGTCGAAGTCGACCGAGGGCAGCCAGTTCTCGTAATTGCCCTTGAACGTCGTGAAGCCGCTACCTTGGAACAGCACGTTGAATTCGTTCTGCGAATTCTGACGCGCGCCGACCGGCGTGGGCACGAGCGCAGACGCGGAGACGTCGGTATGTTCGTACCGTAGCCCGGCGATCAGGTGCGCGGTGCGCGAGAACAGGTCGAACTTGCCGTTGAACTGGGCATAGGCCGACATCGTCTTTTCATGGACGCGCGAATCGGTGTTGTACGGGATCAGGCACTGGCCGTTGCCACCGCAGATCTTGTACGCCTGATCGAGCAGCTTGACGACGCTCGGCAGGTCGAAGCTGTAGAACGACTTGATGATGTTCGGGTCGTTCGCGCCGCTGATCCCGGAGAACTTATCGGGAATGCTGGTCAGCTTGAACAGATTGTCGGGCAGCAATGCCGCCGCCGCGGCGCGCTGCGCCGGGCTGTCGCCGCCGGTGCCGCCCCAGGTATCGTTCTGCAGGACGCTATAGGCCGAGCGTACCTTGTTGTCGGTATATTCGGTGCCCCAGTCCAGGCTGTCCATGAAGCCGTGGCCGTGATCGTAATGGCCGCGCACCATGACCTGGTTGATCTCGTCGCGGAAATAGGAATTGCGGAACGCGTTGCCGGTGGGAACGATATTGGCCGCATTCAGCGGATCGATCCCCGAGTACATATTGTACGAGATCACGGGCAGTTCGTGATCGAAGTTCAGCGTCTGGTTTTGGACGCCGAAGACGGCGGTGCCGACCGAGTTGCTGTTGCCGTACGGGCTGTTCGGCTTCGATTCTGCGGTCGAGTGATGCGCGTCGAGCGTCATCGTCACGCCACCCGGGGCGTTCCACGTCAGGTTGCCGCCGAGCGACTTGTTCTCGTTGCGCACCGAGGTCTGCGACGCCGAATAGGCCAGATCCTTGGTTTCGCCCGCGCCGAAGCGCTCGGTGTAGAAGATCGGGCCGGCGACCGGGCCGTTGGTCCACGCACTCAGCGTGTCGTTGTGGTTGTACCAGATGCCGACGCTATTGTCGCGAATGTCGATCGTGTTGCGTGCGTAGGTGTAATCGATCGTTGCGGTCAGATCGTCGGTCGGACGGAATTGCAGAACCGCCTGGCCGTTGATGCGCTCGCGCCGGCCGTTGACGACGTCGTAGCCACCGTTCTGCGGCACCTGATAGACGTCGGTCGCCTTGGGCCGGTTGGTGATGTTGGCGTAGCGCGGGTCGCCCGGCATCGCCAGCGACCCCCAGTTGTTCTCGTTACCCAGATAGCCGTCGCGCCAGCCGATGTTGGCGCTGTTCGAACTGAAGTTGCGGCGCTGGTAGGTGCCGTTGATCAGGATCCCGATCCGGTCGTCGGCGAACGTATCGGAAATGATGCCCGAGATTTCGGGCGTGACGTCCTTGCGGCCGTTCTGCGAGGTGTCGACGACGCCGCGCGCGGCGATCGACCCGCGCAGGCCGGGCTTGTCGAGCGGACGGGGAGTGCGGACGTTGACCGTCGCGCCGATGCCGCCGGTCGGAATGCTGGCGCGACCGGACTTGTAGACCTCCAGCGCGGCCACGCCTTCGGACGCGAGCGTCGCGAAGTCGAACGCGCGCGAACCCGGCGCGCTGTTGCCGTCGCCGATGAACGACGTCGGCATCTGGCGGCCATTGAGGGTGACGAGGTTATAGTCGGCACCGAAGCCGCGAACGGTGACGAACTGGCCTTCGCCGTTCGACCGGTCGATCGACACGCCGGTGATCCGCTGCAGCGATTCGGCGAGGTTCGTGTCGGGGAACTTGCCCATGTCTTCGGCGCTGATCGCGTCGACGATGCCCTGGGCGTTGCGCTTGATGTTGACCGAATCGCGCAGAGACGCGCGGATGCCGGTGACGACGATGTCGCCGTCCGCCTGGCCCGCGGTGCCATCGGCGGTGGCGGGCTGCGGATCAGTCTGCGCCGGGCCGGTCTGGCCGACGGTCGCGGCGGCATCCTGCGCCGCGGCGGCAGCCGGCAGCATCAGGGCGGCGGTCGAGACGCCGATAGCGAAGTGCGAAAGCAGGCGAGCATGGACGCTGCGCATGGAAATCCTCCCCAATAACAAAAGGGCGCGGTTGTCGCCGCGCTTCTTGGGAACGTTCACTCGTGCAAAGGCCCGAATGTGTCAAGACGTGTCCGGGGTGGGCGATCCGCAATTGTGAACGTTCTCTGGACAGGCTGGCAGAAATGCAACACAAGCGGCCAAAATCGGATATTCGGGAGGATGACGGTGACGAAGGCAAGGATGGCCGGCGGGCTGGCGACGATCGCGCTGGTCGCAGCGGGCATGACCGCACAGGCGCAGGCGCAAACGGCACAGGCGGCTTCGGCAAGAGCGCAAACCCCGGCGAGCGACAAAACACGCGGGCCCTCGTCGCCCCGTGCCCGCGCCGACCGGATCGTCGCGCGGATGACGCAGGCGGAGAAGCTCGCGCTGGTCCACGGCCTGTTCCCGCCGATGGCGGCGGGCAAGACGCCGAACGAACTCATTCCCTCCGCCGGCCATATCGACGGCATTCCGCGCCTCGGCGTGCCGCTGGTGCGCGAAAGCGACGCGTCGCTCGGCGTCGCCAATCAGGTGGAGCAGCGCAAGGGCGACGTCGCCACCGCGCTGCCCTCCAGCCTCGCCACGGCGGCGAGCTTCGATCCCGCGATCGCACAGGCGGGCGGCGCGATGATCGGATCGGAGGCGCGCGACAAGCGGTTCAACGTGCTGCTGGCCGGTGGCGTCAATTTGACGCGCGATCCGTGGAACGGTCGCAACTTCGAATATCTGGGCGAGGATCCGCTGCTCGCGGGCACGCTGGGCGGCGCGCATATCGCCGGGGTCCAGTCGAACAACATCGTCTCGACGATCAAGCATTTCGCCCTCAACTCGCAGGAAACCGGCCGCATGGTGGTCGATGCGCGGATCGGCGAGGCGGCGCTGCGCATGAGCGATCTGCTCGCCTTCCAAATCGCGATCGAGAAGGGGCATCCCGGATCGGTCATGTGCGCCTACAACAAGGTCAACGGCGACTGGGCGTGCGAGAACAAGCATCTGCTGACCGATGTGCTGAAGCGCGACTGGAACTATCCCGGCTGGGTGATGAGCGATTGGGGCGCGGTGCATTCGACTGTGAAGGCGGCCAATGCGGGGCTCGACCAGGAATCGGGCCAGGAACTCGACAAGGCGATCTATTTCGGCGCGCCGCTGGCTGAGGCGGTGGCAAAGGGCAGCGTATCCGAGGCGCGGCTGGACGACATGGTCGCGCGCTATCTGACCGGCCTGATCGAGACGGGCGCGTTCGACCGGGCGGTGTCCGCACGCACCGTGACGCCCGATTATGCCGCGCATGCGCTGGTGGCGCAGCGTACCGCCGAGGCGGGCATCGTGCTGTTGAAGAATCAGGGCGACCTGCTGCCGATCGCGCGCACCGCCAAGCGGATCGTCGTGATCGGCGGCAATGCCGATGTCGGCGTGCTGTCGGGCGGCGGGTCCAGCCAAGTGCGCTCGGTCGGCGGGGCGCCGGTGGAGATTCCGCTGTCGACCGGGGGATCGGCATCGTTCGCGCGGATCACCTATCACGCTTCTTCGCCGCTCGACGCATTGCGCAAGGCGCTGCCGGGGGTGAAAGTCGATTGGGTCGACGGGCGCAACTTCAACGCGACGTTGGACGCCGCGCGCTCGGCGGATCTCGCCATCGTGTTTGCGACGCAATGGACGACCGAGGCGGACGACGTGCCCGACCTGCATCTGCCCAACCAGCAGGACGCGCTGATCGCGGCGATCGCGGAGGCTCAGCCGAAGACGATCGCGGTGATGGAAACGGGCGGCCCGGTGCTGATGCCCTGGATCGCCAAGGTGCCGGCCGTGGTGCAGGCCTGGTATCCGGGGCAGCGCGGCGGCGAGGCGCTGGCCGCGATCCTGATCGGCAAGGTCGCGCCGTCCGGACGCCTGCCGATCACCTTCCCTGCCGACGCCTCGCAGCCGCCGCGCCCGCGACCGGTGGGCCTCGACACAATGACCGACCTGCAGGCGGCGGCAGCGGCGAACCCGGCGGCGGCCTCCAATTATCAGCTGCAAAGCTTTCCGGTCGAGTATGTCGAGGGTGCCGATGTCGGCTATCGCTGGTATGAGAAGAAGGGGCTGAAACCCCTGTTCCCGTTCGGCCATGGCCTCACCTACACGCGCTTCGCCTATAGCAACCCGGTGGTGACCGGCGGCAAGACGCTGAGCGTGTCGTTCACCGTGACCAACGTCGGACGGCGCGAGGGCGTGGACGTGCCGCAGATGTACGTCGCGCGCGACGACGGCGCGACGCCGATGCGGCTCGGTGCCTTCACCCGCCTCACCCTGAAGCCGGGCGAGACGCGGCGCGTGACGCTGACCGCCGAGCCGCGCATCGTCGCCGATTACGACACCGGACTGCCCGGCTGGCGGATCGCGGGCGGGCGCTATCGGGTCGCGCTGGCGCAGGATGCGGCGGATCGCACGATGGTGTCGACCACGACGCTCGAAGCGCAGACGATGAAGCCATAGGGCACGGCCGCTGACGTGGATTGCCGGGCGGCGCAAAGGAGCGCAGGGGAGGGCGATGGCGTCCCGATTTCCCTTGCGCTCGCCCGGCTTCCTCGGGGCGGTGGCGCTGGCCAATGCCGGTGGCGTCATCGCCTATCTGCCGCTGCTGACTTTGCTGCTGCCGCTCAAGGTCGAGGGGCTGAGCGGTGAGGCGCGGATCGGCGTCTTCACCGCCACGGTGTTCGCCGGGGCCATCGCCGCCAGCATATCGAACGTGCTGTTCGGCTGGCTCAGCGACCGATCGGTGACGCGCGGCGGCGGGCGACGGGCGTGGATGGCGGGCGGCGTGGCCGCGACCGCGGCGAGCTATGGCGGGCTGATCATCGCAGCGACGCCGGTCGCACTGGTCGCGGCGCTCGTCGCGTTTCAAATCGCGGTGAATGCGCTGCTCGCGCCGATGATGGCGATCATGGCGGAAGAGGTGCCGGACGGGCAGAAGGGCGTCGCGGGCGGCCTGTTCGCGCTTGGGGGACCGCTCGCGTCGATCGTTTCGACCGTGCTGGTCGGGCAGGCGACGCTGACGGAGGCGGCACGGTTCGCGATCCTGCCGGCGGCGGTTGCCGCCTGTATCGCGCCGCTCCTGCTGGCCCGCGCGCGCATCGCGGTGGCGGATCGCGATCCGCGTGGCGACGTGCGCGCATCGCGGCGCGACCTGATCGTCGCGGGCGTGGCGCGCCTGTTCGTCCAGATCGCCGGGGTCGTGACGCAGACCTATCTGCTCTATTATTTCGAAAGCATCGTGCCCGCGGCGGAGCGAGCCGGATTGCCCGGCCGGATCGGACACCTGCTGACGATCGCGTTCATCGTCCCGTTGCCCGCGGCGCTGATCCTGGGCCGTCTGTCCGACCTGACGCGACGGCGGAAGCCCGCGATCCTGCTGGCCGCGCTGATCGCGGCGGCGGGGCTCGCAGGGATGGCGCTGGCGCGGGGATGGACGGCCGGGGCGGCGGCATTCGTCGTTTATACGCTGGGGTCGTCGGTGTTCGTCGCGCTCAACGCAGGCGTCGCGATGCAATTGCTGCCCAATCCACGCCATCGCGGGCGCGACCTGGGTCTGCTCAACCTCGCCAACACCTTGCCCTCCTTGCTAGGGCCGCCGCTCGCCTGGGTCTTTGCGACGCCGCACGATTTCGTCGGCGTGATGCTGGCGCTGGCCGTCCTGGCGGTGGGTGGCGGGCTGACGATGCTGTGCGTCCGGACGGAGCGATAGCGGATCGGAGGTGACGGCACAGGCGGAGACCGGGATGCCGGTCTCCGCCTGCCGCCTTCGCGCGTCAGAAGTCGAAGCGGATCGCGGCGCCGATCGTGCGGCCGTTGATCGAGCGCGCGCGGACCAGGCCATTGGCCGGGATCGCGGCGTCTTCCGCTTCGGTGATACCCTTTACGTTGAAGATGTTGTTGGCGTTGACGTTGATGCTGACATTGTCCGCCGGGCGGATCACGATGAAGCCGTTAACCTGCGTATAGGCCGGCATCTTCAGCTGGTTGACCGGCTGCGTATAGCTGGACGTGGTGCCGATGACGTTGGCGCCGACGCTGATCCGGCCGAAGTCCACCTGCGGCGTCGCCTGATAGACGAAGGACGCCTGCCGCTGCGGGCGCTTGCCGTTCAGCGTCGCGTCGGTCGCATCGCGCGTGATCTTCGAGTCCGTATAAGTGCCCGCGGCGGTCAAAGAGAACGGCCCGCGGCGGAAGCGGCCTTCCAGCTCGACACCGGTCGCTTCGTAATCGCGGCTGGTGAATTGCTGCTGCGAGAGCAGGTAGTTCGTCTCCTGCGTCCGCGCGTTGAACACGGTCGCGTACAGGCCGATCGGGCCGGAGTTGAACTTCACGCCGCCTTCGGCCTGCTTGACGAAGTCGTAGGGCTTAGCGCCGTTCACGAGCGCGCCGGTGGTGGTGTTGACCAGCGGGCCGAACAGCAGGCGATCGGCGTTGACGCGGCCGCCGCGGCTGTAGCGGGCGAAGACCGCGAGCGTGTCGCTGAGGCGATAATTCGCGCCTGCCGAATAGGACAGATAGTTGTAATCGTAGTTCACCGGCGCGCGGTTGGCGGGCAGGAACGCCACCGTCTGTTCGGCGGGCGAGATCACGCCATTGCCATCCATGTCCTGTGCACGCGTCGTAACCGCGCCCGGCAGATCGCCGCGGATGCCGCCCTTGGCCGAGCCGAAGTCGTAGCGGACGCTGGCATCGACGTTGAGCCGCCCGACCTCGAAGCCCAGCTGCGCGAACGGTGCGTTGGTGGTGTAGCGCACGTCATAGCTGCGGCGGCAGCAATTGCCGAAGAAGGCCGCCGAATAGAGCGTGCCGCCCGCGGTCTGCGATACGCCCGCCGCGTTGCGGATGTCGACCAGCACCGACTGGCCATCGCCCTGCACCGTCTGGAAGAAGGACGTCCACAGCCAGTCGGTCTTCACGTCCTGCCGCGAATTGTACATGCCGGCTGCGATCGACAGCGCGCCGCCGCCCAGATCGACCTTGCCGTTGATGCGCAGGTCATTGGTGATGTTGTCGAGGCTGTTGAGCTTCACGTCGAACAGCACGACGCTGGCGAGCAGGCCGTTGCCGCCGAGCGCCGACGGGTTGGTGATCCGCTGCCCGGCGAGCGGCCCGCTGGCGTAGAAGAGCTGCGCATTGGCACCGGCAAAGCCGTTGGCGGTCGTCTGCGCGTCACCCACCGCAGCGGGGAAGGGCGAGACGAAGTCGCCCGAGATCGCCGAATAGCGGAAGCGTTCGGTGATGTTCCAGCCGTCGGCGATGCGGAACTGCCCTTCGAACCCGACCGACTTCACGTCCGGATGCATGCCGTCGCCGATCTGCCGGCGGACCGGATTGTTGTTGCCGTCCAGCGTCAACACCGACTGGATGTAGCGGCTGTGCAGCGTATCCTCGTTGATCGAGAAGCCGGGGACGTTCTGGTAATTGGGGTCGCCGTTGCTGCCCGTTACGCGCACCGGATTGGGGAGGAAGGCGATGCTGCGGTCGTCGAGATACTTGCCGTAGAGGCGGATATAGCCGCCGTCGAATTCGCGGGTGATGTTCGCCTTGATCTGGCCGCCGCGCATGGCGTCATAGCCGACATGGCGCGGGCCGTCGCCGATCCGGTAGAAGCCGCTCATTTCGTAGCGGGTGTTGGCGTCGATATGGCCGCCATAGGCAAAGTCGGCGCGATATTCGCGATAGTCGAGGCCGCTCGACAGCTGGAACGAGCCGCCGTCCTTCTCTCCCGTCTTCGAGATGAAGTTGATGATGCCGCCGGGCGAATTGCTGGCGAAGGTCGAGGCCGAGCCGCCGCGAACCGACTCGATGCGCGCGAGCGACAGGTCGTTGCGGATGAAGATGTCGGCATTGCCGAAGATGATGTCGCCGAATTCCAGCACCGGCAGGCCGTCCTCCTGCAGTTGCAGGAACTTCGAACCACCCGAGGCGACCGGCAGGCCGCGGACCGAGATATTGGCATTGCCTTCGCCGCCCGATGCCTCGACGCGGACGCCGGGCAGGTTGCGCAGGATTTCGGCGGTGTTGCGCGGCGGGATCTTCGAGGTGAGATCGGCGTCGAGCGAGCTGACCGAGATCGACGTGTCGAGGCGATTGCGCCCTTGGGCGACGCCGGTGACGACGATGTCCTGACCCTGATCGGGCGCCGGCGCGGCGTCGGTCTGCGCGGTATCGTTCGCTGTCGTATCCGCAGGCGCGGGCGCGACCTGCGCATGGGCGGTGCCGGCGATCAGCAGCGCGGCAGTGGTCAACAGATAATGGCGAGCCTTCATGCGATCCTCCCTGACACCGACTCTCTTTCGAAGTCTGCGAGACCGCCAATAGCATGACGGCAATCGATTGCAACGCTCATTTTCAATCGATTGCGATTGCGACGGACGTGTGGCCGATGGGCGACATGGTGGCGCGGCGCAGACGCCCTTGGCGTTGCTCGGCTTGCTCTGCCATGAGGGGGCCACACGGCGGAGAGGATGAGGGCGATGCGACGGGCGATGACGGGATGGCTGGCCGGCGTGGTCCTGATCGCGGCCGCGCCCGCCGCGGGTCTGGCGCAACGCGTCACGCGCGTATCGACCACGCCGCCGCGCCTTACTGCGCTGCCGATGGCGGTCCATGGGCGCGCGGCGCGGGACGGAGGGGGAATCGTCCGTCAGTGGCCGGGTGGATATGCGGAAACGGCGGTGCGCGGCGGCGGCGTGCTGTTCCGGGTCGGCGCGGGGGAGGTGGCGCTCCATGTCCTCGTCGACGGGCAAGCGGTGGACACGCTCGTCAAGCCCGCGCTGGGGCTCTACCGGATCGGCGGGCTGTCGAACGCGCGCCATGTCGTACGGGTCGAGGTCGCGTCCGAAAGCCAGGCGGCGCCGACCGGCTTCGGCCCTTTCTACGCCGAGCCCGGCACCGTGGCCGCGCCGCTGCCCCGCCGTGCGCGACAGATCGAGTTCGTCGGCGACTCGCACACCGTCGGCTATGGCGTCACATCGCCCACACGCACCTGCTCGGAGGCGGATGTATGGGCGACGACCGATACGTCCCGCGGTTTCGGCGCGATGCTGGCCCGGCGTTATGGGGCGGACTATCAGGTGAACGCGATTTCCGGCCGCGGCGTCGTGCGCAACTATAATGGCTTCGCGGCACCGAAACTGCCCGAGGCGTATCCGTATGTCCTGTTCGATCGCGCGACGCAGGCGTCGGAGCCGGAGTGGCACCCGCAGGTGATCGTCGCGGCGCTCGGCACCAATGACTTCAGCACGCCGCTGCATGCCGGTGAGCGATGGGCGACGCGCGCGGCGCTGCACGCCGATTACGAGGCGACCTATCTGCGCTTCCTGCGGACGCTGCGCGCGCGCGATCCGGATGCGCTGATTGTCCTATGGGCGACGGACCTCGCCGATGGCGAGATCGCGGCGGAGGAAGGCAAGGTGGTCGCCGCGATGCGCGCGGCGGGGGATCGCCGCATCGTCTTCGTGCCGGTGACGGGCCTCGCCTTCGGCGGCTGCAACGCGCACCCCTCGCTCGCCGATCAGCGCATCATCGCCGATCGGATCGGCGCGGCGATCGCCGCCAACCTGCCCGGCTGGCGTTAGCGGGCAGCGGGGACGCTTAGGCGGTCATCCCGGTGAAGGCTGGGTTCGTCCGCCGATCGCACGCCGCCTGTCCCGCGCGTGGCGCCGTTCTGTCCGGCTATGGCGCCAGACGCACCGTCACCACCGGTTGCGGCGTATCGCGCAACGTCAGCCTCAGCGTCCCGTCCGCCGGGGCCGGCACGGGAATCGAGGTGCCGGTAAATCCGTCCGGCACCGGCACGCTCTGTCCGCCGCTGGCGATGCTGCGGATCAGGAACAGGGCGTCGCCGGTCAGCGTGCAGGACCCGCTCTTCGGGCAGAGCCAGGCGGTCAGCGTCGGCAGGCGCACCAGCGTCGCCAGCGGCTGCCACGGACCCGCGACGCCGCCTTGCACCAGCCGGAAGCGCAGCGCCCCGTGTGCCGATGCGCCGAGCGCGGCGGCGGGGACGAGAGACGCGATCCCCACCTCCGCATCCTGTAGCTGGAGCGGCAGCGTCACCGATCGCGAGGCGTCGCTTGCCGTCACCTCCACCGCATCGCCGGGCGAGAGGCGCGCGTCGCCTCCAACGCGCAGCGAGAAGGTCAGCCGCGCATCCTGCGGCACCAGATCATCCCCCGTCAGCGCGATCGGCAGGGCAGGGGCGGGGCCGACCCGTTCCGCGGATTTCGCAACCAGCGTCGCCTGCGGGCGGGGTGCGCCAATCGTCACCTTCAACGCGATCTGGCGGCCGTCGCGCAGCGTCACCTTCGCCTCGCGTGCCTGTTTGGGCTGGAAGGCGCCGACATCGGCCATGTCCGTCACCATCGGCAGCCGGTCGCCCGTGCCGGAGCGCTCGAGGGCGCCAGGGCGGAAGAGCACGCCCGCCATGTCGAGGCTGGCGACCTGATCCAGCCGCGTGCCGGTCAGCACACCCTGTCGGTCGCCGGCGTGCAGGTCGAACCCGGCGATCCGGCTCGATTCGGCGAAGGTCCGCAAGGCCAGCCGTTGCGGCTGGTCCGATCCATAGCCGTACAGCGCCAGCGTCACCGGCCCCGGCGTCGCATCGGCGAGCGGCACCTTCAGCGCCAGGCTGTCCGCATCCGCTGCCGTCCAGGCGACCGGGCGGGCGGCACCGTCCGCCTGTTCCAGCACCACGCGCGTGACGCAGGGCGCCGCGCCGCCAACCAGCCGTAGCGGCGTTTCGCGCCCGACGATCAGCGTGGCGTCGTCCGCCACGCGCCACGTGCGACCAGCGGTCGCCACCAGTCGGAACGTCGGCCCCTCGAACGGCTGATAGCCCCACAAGCCGTGGACCGTCGCGTCCGCGCTGGGGCCGAAGGCGCCGTCGGTCTTGCCGAGGACGAAGCCGCCGCCGACCGGATCGATCGTCAGCGGCACCTCGCGCGTCTGTCCGTCCGCGCTCTTCACGCGCAGCGACAGGTCGCGGGCATAGCGGGTCGCGAACACCAAAGGCGCCCCCGCGACCGGCAGCAGCAATCCGGGCCGGCTGGCGCACAGCGCGCCCTCCACCCGCGCCGACAGCGGCGGCAGGATCGGCGCGGCGACGCCGGGCAGCGCGGCGACCAGCACCGATTGCGGCTTGCGGAACGAGGGCACGGTGTTGAGCAGCAACGCAGTGCTCGCGTCATGCTGCACACCGAGCGCCGGAATGAACTGGAGCTGCGCCGACTGGAACGCGCCGAACAGGCGTACGACGTCGCGGATCACGCCGATATAGGGGCTGTAATAGCCATAGCCCGCCTGGGGCGTCGAACTGAGCTGCAAGGCGATGTCGGCAGGCGTCCCGGCCAGGGTCTGCGCGATCGAGCTGGTCTGCGCATCGGCGAGCACGGCGGCGTTGCTCGATTGCGTCAGGCAGGCGGCGCGCGCATCGGGCTGGCGCAGCAGACAGTCGGTATCGAGCTTTACCGCAAGGCTGCGCGCGAGCTGCGGCGAGACGTCGGCCAGCTCTGCCGGATCGCGATGGGTGACGTTGGCGATGAACGTCTCCAGCCGCGCCCGGTCGAGCATCGCCTGATTCAGCTCCTGCGATGCGCGCACGAACGCACCGGGTCGCCCGCGGATCGCCGACGACACGGCATCCAGCGCGCCGCCGGTATCGGGGACCAGCAGCACGATCGCCTGCTCCGCGCCCGTGGGGACGGTCGCGTCGATCGTCGCCTTCTTCGCCTTCCACGGTTCGGCGTCGAACAGCCAGTCCTTGGGCGGCGGATTGGTCGCGCCGCGCAGGAAGGCGAGCACCAGCCGGTAGCGCGCACCCTGCGCCCGCGGCAGGTCGACCGCGACGCGGACGCGGTCACCCACCGCCAGATTGGGCACCTGCGACAAAGGGAGCGTGACGCCGCCGTGCGTGACGCTGACCGTCAGCGACGGGCCTGCCAGATCGAACCCCGTCGATTGCGCCCCGGCGTTGCCGACACCCATCGCGGCGAGCGCACAAGCGGCGAACAGGACGCGGGTCCGGCGGGCGAGGGCGGTAGCGGTCACGGCCTCGCCTCTTACTCCCGCGACGCACCAAGGCAATCGCCACTGGTCGCATTCCGGCATCGTGGCCCGGGCAGCGACGGCCTATGCACCGGGACTCCACTATGGCATCCGTCCGGACCGGAGTGACGAGGGAGGGGCCGCATGGACGACGCCACGGGACGGATCGATCGGCGCGCGCTGCTGCTGGGCGCAGGTGCGGCCGCGATGGTGGCCGGCGCGGCATCCGCGGCGCGCGAGCCGCTGCACACGCCGCCCGGCGGTGGCGAACTGCCGCCGGCCTGGGAGGCGGCGGAGCGGATACTCTTGTGGGATGGAGCGCCGCCGGGCGGTCCGTTCGCGGCGCGCAAGGACCTCGACCGGCGCGGCCCCACCTTCGTTACCGGCGTGACGATGCCCGACCTGCACGTCTTCCAGCCCGCCAAGGCGAACGGCCTGGCGCTGCTGGTCATTCCGGGCGGCGCCTACAGCTTCGTATCGATCCGCAACGAGGGTGTCGGCGTGGCGAACGTGTTCGCCAAATTGGGCTATACCGTGTTCGTGCTGACCTATCGCCTGCCCGGCGAGGGCTGGACGCCGCGCGCCGACGTGCCGTTGCAGGATGCCCAGCGGGCGATGCGCCTCATCCGGGCGCGGGCGGCGCGATATGGCGTCGATCCCGCCAAGGTCGCGGTGCTGGGCTTTTCGGCGGGCGGGCACCTCGCCGCCTCGCTGCTGACGGGGTATGACGAGCGCGTCTATGCACCACGCGACGCCGCGGACCGGGGCAGCGCGCGACCGGATGCCGGCGGGCTGCTCTATCCGGTGATCGCCGCCGCGCCGCCGCTCACCCACCCACTGTCCGCGCAACTGCTGCTGGGGCCGAACCCGGATGCGGCGCTGGTGGCACGACGCTCGCCCGCGCAGCATGTCACCGCGACGACCCCACCGACCTTCCTCGCGCATTCGATGGATGACGGCGCGGTGCCGTGGCAGAATAGCGAGCTGTTCCTCACCGCGTTGAAGGCCGCGAAGGTGAAGGCGGAGGCACATTTTTTCGAAGAGGGTGGCCACGGCTACGGCATCGGCCCCGACAACGCACCCGCCGGCCTGTGGCCGCAGCTGTTCGCGCGCTGGCTCGACCGGACGCTGGGGTAACGCCCTCTCGACATCGCCGCCCGCGCAGTCGATGGGGCGGGGATGGAGCAGGATCAGCGTGAGCCGGGCCGCGTCGGCCGATGGCGCCTTGCAGGCTTCGCGGCCGGCGACTTCGCCTTCAATCTCTATTGGCAGAGCGCCATGCTCTATCTGCTGTTCTATTACACCGACGCGCTCGGCATCGGGGTGGAGACGGCGGCGGCGATCTATTTTGCCGCATCGGTGTGGGACGGGATTGTCAGTTTCGCGGTCGGCGCGCTGGTCGATCGGCACGCGGCGCCCGGCCGCTATCGGCTGGCGCTGGTCGGGGGCGCGGTGCCGCTGGGGCTCGCCTTCGTCGCCGCCTATGCGCCGCCGCCGGTGACGGGCGTGGCGGCGACGGTGTTCGTCGTCGGCGGCCATCTGCTGTTCCGCACCGCTTACGCCTGCGTCAACATCCCCTATCTCGCCATGTCGGCGCGGGTGAGCGGGGACGATCGCGACCGGGCGTTCGTCGCGGGGTTGCGCATGCTGGCGGGCACGCTCGCCGCGGTGGTGGTGGCGATCGGCACGGTCCCGCTGGGCGGCGCGCTGATGCAGGTGGGGGAGGGGCCGCGCGCCTTCCTGGGCGCGGCGTGGCTGTTCGCCGGCATCGCCAGCCTCGTGCTGGTCGGTGTCGGCTGGACGTTCCGCGATGCGATCGCGGCGCAGGACGGGCCGGTAGGGCCGGTGCCCTCGATCGCCACCTCGCTGCTGCTGGCGGTGCGCAACCGGGCGTTCGTGACGCTGGCGGGGGCGATGATGGCGATGATCGTCGCGACCACCGTGCTCAACAAATCGGTGCTCTATTATTTCAAATATTCGGTCGGCGACGAGGGCGCGGGGCAGCTGGCGCTGGCATCGATGATGGCGGTGAGCGCGGTGGCGGTGCCGGCGTGGATGGCGGTGGCGCGCGGCATTGGCGTGCGGCGGCTGTGGTTCGTCGCGGTCGGCCTGTGCGCCGCCGGCCTGATCGTCTTCGCACTGGCCGATGTTACCCGAGCGGGCACGGCGCAGCTGTTCCTGATCGCGATGCAGGCGGCGACGGTCGGCCTGCACTTCGCCTTCTGGGCGATGCTGCCCGATGCGGTCGACCATGGCCAGCGCACCACCGGCGTGCGGGTCGAGGGCACGCTGTTCGGCCTCGCCGCGCTGTTGCAGCGGGTTGCGATCGGGCTGGCGACGGTGGTGATCGGCCAGGCGTTCGGACAGGCGGGCTATGTCGCCAATGTCGCGCAGACGCCCGAGATGCTGGCGACCATGCGGACGACGATCGCGCTGATCCCCTTGGCCTGCTTCGCGCTGTCCGCGCTGGTGATGGCGTTCAACCCGATCCGCCCGCGTCGGCGGGCATAGAGCCGGACGGCATAACGGAGAACCGTTCGTGCTGAGCCTGTCGAAGCACAGGCGCCCGCAAGGACAGACCTTGCAAGGGGCGCCCCGCCCTTCGACAGGCTCAGGGCGAACGGTGCGGTGGGATCAACGCCCTGTCATCACGCTATGGGCATTCAGCGCACCAGATCGAACGTTCCGTGGACGCCGTCGGCCTGGGCTGACGGCGCGATCCAGACGTCGAACGTACCCGGCTCGACCGTCGGCGCCAGATCCTTGCCCAGGAATTCCAGTTGCGCGCGGGTGAGCGTGAACGTCACCGTCTCGCTCTGGCCGGGCTTCAGCGCGACCTTGCGGAACGCCTTCATCTCACGCACCGGCCGCGTGATGCTGGCGACGCGGTCGTGGATGTACAGCTGTACCAGTTCCTCGCACGCGCGCTTGCCCGTGTTGGTCACCGTGGCGGACACGGTGATCTTGCCATCCCATGACAGCGTCGCGGGCACCACGGGCGCGTCGTAGCTGACCGCGCCATAGGTCAGCCCGTGGCCGAACGGATAGAGCGCGGCATTGGGCGCGGTGCGCCATTGCGCCTTGTAAGGCTGACGCGGGCCGGCGGGGGCGGGGCGGCCGGTCGCCTTGTGCGCGTAATAATAAGGCTCCTGCCCGCTTTCATATGGGAAGCTCAGCGGCAGGCGGCCCGACGGCCCGACCTTGCCGAACAGCACGTCGGCGATGGCGTTGCCGGTTTCGGAACCGAGGAACCAGGTGACGAGGATCGCAGCTGCGTCCTTCACCGCGCCCTCCAGCGCGAGGCCGCGGCCGTTCTTGAGCAGGACGACGATCGGCTTCCCCGTTTTTGCCACCGCTTCGGCGAGCGCCATCTGCGGCGCCGGCACGGTGATCGACGTGCGCGACTGCGCCTCGCCCGACATATTCTCGCTCTCGCCGATCGCGAGCACGACGACATCCGCCGCCTGCGCCGCCGCGACCGCCGCGTCGATGCCGCCGGCGAGCGACTCCTCGACGTTCGACCCCTGCGTCACCGTGACGTTGGCAGCGCCCGCATTGCGTAGGCCGGTGGCGAGGTCGATCGCCTGCTTGTTGTCGCCATAGACGACCCACGGGCCGTTGAGGTCGTGCTGGCCGCTGGCGAAGGGGCCGATCAGCGCGATCTTGCGGATTGGATCGAGTGGCAGCAGGTCGCCGTCGTTCTTCAGCAGCACCATCGATTTCTGCGCCGCCTCGCGCGACAGCGCGATCGCCGCCTTGGTGCGCGACCGCGCCACCTCGCGCTTGCGGTCGATGCGGCGGAAGGGGTCGTCGAACAGGCCGAGCATCTGCTTGACCGCGAGCACGCGCCGGACCGAGCGGTCGAGCACCTCCTGCGGCACCACGCCTTCACGCACGAGACTGGGGAGGTATTGTGCGTAATAGTTCGACTGCATGCTCATATCGACGCCCGCCAGGAAGGCGATGCGCGTGGCGTCCTTGCCGTCCTTGGCGAAGCCTGCGGCGATCATTTCCTCGTCGCCGGTGTAATCGGACACGATGATGCCCGGGAATTTCCACTCGTCGCGCAGTACCTGCTTCATCAGCCAGGGGTTGCCGGTGGACGGAATACCGTCGATCTCGTTGAACGAGGCCATGCCGCTCATCGCGCCGGCATCGAACCCCGCCTTGTACGGCGGCAGATAGACTTCGCGCAGCGTCCGTTCGGACAGGTCGACGATATTATAGTCGAGGCCGCTTTCCGCCGCGCCATAAGCGGCGAAATGCTTGACGCAGGCCATGACGGCGTCGTTCGCGTCGAGGCTCTTGCCCTGGAAGCCCTTCACGCGCGCGGCGGCGAACAGATTGCCGAGCAACACGTCCTCGCCCGCGCCTTCCATCGTGCGGCCCCAGCGCTGATCGCGCGCGATGTCGACCATCGGGAAGAAGGTCCAGTCGATGCCGGCCGCCGCCGCCTCGAACGCTGCCATGCGCGCGGTGCGCATCGCCAGATCGGGGTCGAAGCTGGCGGCTTCGGCGACCGGCACGGGGAAGATCGTGCGGTGGCCGTGGATGACGTCGGCGGCGAAGATCAGCGGGACCTTGAGGCGCGAATCGCGCATCACCGCGGCCTGCATCCGCCGCGCCATCTCCGCGCCATTGCCGTTGAACACGCCGGTCAGCTTGCCCGCGACCGCGTCGGCGACCTGGCCGTCGAAGTTGGGGCCGTTCGACGGCGGGTTGAGGCCGGTGGCGACGCCACCGCTCCACGCCGCGGCGTTGAGCTGCAGCTGACCCGCCTTTTCCTCCAGCGTCATCGCGGCGAGGATCGCCTCGACCCGCGGCGGCAATGCGACGCCGTCCGCCTGCGCCAGCAGCGCGCGCGCCGGACTGGCCGCCCAGGCGGCGACCGCGCCGGCGCCGAGCAGCGCCGCGCGGCGCGAAATGGTGTGATCCGTCATGTTCCAGCCTCTCCCCTGATCTGCTATCGTCCAGCGTCCGCGCTTGCACGGATGCTTCCGGCTTTTCGCGTTGACCGTTGCCTGTAACCGGTTACACAGGCCGGGCGTGCGGTACAAGACGTGTCGGTTCACGCACGGATGATCGTTCGCGACCAGCGGACGGCAGGGGGAGGACAAGGGTTGAAGTCGGCATCGGCCACGATCCGCGACGTCGCGCAAGTCGCTGAAGTATCGGTCGCTTCTGTCTCACGTGCGTTGAACGGCCATAGCAGCGTCCATCCCGACACGCGCGCCCGCGTGCTCGCGGCGGCCAAGGCGCTGGGCTATGTGCCGCACGCCGGCGCGCGCAGCCTGTCGCTGGCGCGCAGCCATGCGATCGGCGTGGTGCTGCCCGACCTGCACGGAGAGTTCTTTTCCGAAATCGTGCGCGGCATGGATCGCGAGGTCGGCGCCCGCGGCTATCACCTGCTGCTGTCCAACATGCACGCCGATGCCGAACTGGCGGCGCAGGCGATGCGATCGATGCGCGGGCGTGTCGACGGGCTGATCGTCATGGCGCCGCAGCTGGATGCGGAGGGCTTGCGCGAGGCGCTGCCGGGTGGCGTGCCGGCGGTGCTGGTCAATTCGCTCGACGGGGCAGGGCGCGCCGGCTTCCGCATCGCCAATGCCGAAGGGATCGCGACGGTCGTCGCGCACCTCGCCGCGACCGGGCGGCGGCGGCTGGTCCATGTCGGCGGGCCTGCGGGCAATATCGACGCGCGCGAACGCTGCGAGGGATTCCTCACCGCGATGGCGCGCCACGCGCCCGACATCGAACCGGTGGTGATCGAGGGCGACTTCCGCGAGGATTCGGGCGCGGCGGCGGTCGCCATGCTGCGCGCGCGCGGCGTCGCCTTCGATGGCATCGTCGCGGCCAACGACATGATGGCGCTGGGCGTGCTCGCGGCCTTGCGCGAACAGGGCCTGTCGGTGCCGGGCGACGTCGCGGTCACCGGCTTCGACGACATTCCGCTCGCGCGGTATCTCGGTCTCACCACGATGCGCGTGCCGCTCGCTGAAATGGGCGCGCGGGCCGTCGCGCGGCTGATCGACGCGCTGGAGGGCGGCACGCTGACCCCCGACACGCAGGTCGTCGCCACCGATCTCGTCATCCGCACCACCACGGAAGCCCTTACGTCATGACCCTGTCTCTCGATCGCCGCGCGCTGCTGCGCCATGCGCCGCTTGCCGCCGCCGCGAGCGCGCTGCCCCGCCACGCGCTGGCCGCCCCTGCCGCAACCACGCTGCCGGCATGGTTCGGCGACCTCGAACAGCGCACCTTCCGCTATTTCTGGGACCTCGCCAATCGCAAGAACGGGCTGGTGCCCGACCGCTGGCCGACGCCGTCCTTCGCCAGCATCGCCGCGGTCGGCTTCGCGCTGACCGCCTATCCGATCGGGGTGGAGCGCGGCTGGATCACCCGCAAAGAAGCCCGTGACCTGACACTGACGACGCTGCGTTTCTTCGCGACCGCGCCGCAGGGCGATGCGCCGACCGGCATGACCGGGAACAAGGGCTTCTTCTACCACTTCCTCGATATGGAAACCGGGCAGCGCTATCGCGACACCGAGCTGTCCAGCGTCGACACGACGTTGCTGTTCCTCGGCATCCTGTTCGCCGGTGCCTGGTACGATCAGGCCGATCCGGTGGAGGCGGAGATCCGCCGGCTATCCGAAACGATCACCGACCGGGCCGACTGGCCGTGGTTCACCAATGCGCGCGGCACCGTGTCGATGGGCTGGCATCCCGGCAAGGGCTTCATCGAGCGCGCGTGGGACGGGTATAACGAGGGGATGATGGTCTATGTCGTCGGCCTTGGCAGCCGCGGCAAGCCGCTCGCCGATGGGGCGTGGGACGCCTGGGCGCAGACCTATCCCGCCTTCTGGCGCGGGCAGGGGGACACGCGGCACCTCGCCTTCGCGCCGCTGTTCGGCCATCAATACAGCCAGATGTGGATCGACTTCCGCGGCATTCGCGATGCGACGATGCGGCAGGCCGGCTTCGATTATTTCGAAAACAGCCGCCGCGCCACCTATGCCAATCGCGCCTATTGCATCGCCAATCCGATGCACTGGGACGGCTATTCGCGCGACATCTGGGGCCTGACCGCCTGTGACGGCCCCGGCAATTTCCAGCTGCCGTTCAAGGGGCGGAGCGCGGAGTTCTTCGGCTATGCCGCGCGCGGACCGCTGGGCCAGCCCGACGAGCGCGACGACGGTACGATCGCGCCGACTGCGGCGCTGGGCAGCCTCGCCTTCGCGCCCGAGATTTGCGTACCCGCGGCGAACGCGATGCAGCGCTGGCCGCACCTGTATGGCAAGTACGGCTTCCTCGACAGCTTCAACCCCTCGTTCCGCTACACCGACGTGAAGCTGGAGACGGGATCGGTCGACCCCAAGAGCGGCTGGGTGGCGCGCGATTACCTCGGCATCGACCAGGGCGCGATCGCCGGCGCCATCGCGAACACCCGCGACGAGGGCGTGTGGCGCGTGATGCGCCGCTCGCCCACGATCCGCCGCGGCTTGCAGCGGGCGGGCTTCACCGGGGGATGGCTGGGGTGAGATAAGCCCGCCTGTCATCCCCGCCTGCGCGTGGATGACGGCTATTGGGACGTACTATGTTGAGCGAGCCTTCGATGACCGACGCCCATCCCAATCCCCCGCTCAAGACGATCACGATCGTCGGCGGCGGCACCGCCGGCTGGATGGCTGCGGCACTGCTGTCGCGCCTGACGCTCGGCGCCTACACGATCCGCCTGATCGAATCGGAAGAGATCGGCACGATCGGCGTCGGCGAAGCGACCATCCCCGCGATCCGCACCTTCAACGGCCTCGCCGGCATCGACGAGTTCGAGATGGTGCGCGCGACGCAGGCGACGTTCAAGCTCGGCATCGAATTCCGCAACTGGGGCGCGCCCGGCGACAGCTATATCCATGGCTTCGGCAAGATCGGGCAGGACCTGTACTGGCTGCACTGCCACCAATTCTGGCTGAAGGAGCGCGCGGGCGGACGAGCGAAGCACCTCGACCATTATGCGCTCAACACGCTGGCGGCGCGGATGAACCGCTTTGCGATGCCGGACCCCAGCAATCCGCAATCGCCGATCGCCGACATCGATTACGCCTATCATTTCGATGCCTCGCTATTCGCGCGCTTCCTGCGCGGCCGGGCAGAGGCGGCGGGCGTCGAGCGGATCGAAGGGCGCATCGTCGCCGCCAACCGGCGGGGTAGTGACGGCTTCCTCGACCATGTCCTGCTCGCCGATGGCCGCAGGGTGGATGGCGACCTGTTCATCGACTGCTCCGGCATGCGCGGTCTGCTGATCGGCGACGCGATGGGCGTGGGCTATGAGGACTGGAGCGAGTGGCTGCTGTGCGACCGAGCCCTTGCGGTGCCGAGCGCGCGCGGGGCGGGACCGCTGACGCCGTATACGCGCGCGACCGCGCACGGGGCGGGCTGGCAGTGGCGCATCCCGTTGCAGCATCGCACCGGCAATGGCCATGTCTATGCCAGCCGCTTCGTGTCGGACGAGGACGCGGCGGCGACGTTGCTCCAGCATCTCGACACGCCCGCGCTCGGCGATCCGCGCCCCGTCCGCTTCCGCCCCGGCAAGCGCCACCGCGCATGGGAGAAGAACGTCGTCGCGCTGGGTCTGGCCGGCGGCTTCCTCGAGCCGCTCGAATCGACCAGCATCCATCTGATCCAGACCGGCATCCTGCGGCTGATCGCGCTGTTCCCGGGACGCGGCTTCAACGCCGCCGATACGGACGAATACAACCGCCAGACCGATTTCGAATATCGCGACGTGCGCGACTTCATCATCGCGCATTACAAGGTGACGGCGCGCGAGGACACGGAGTTCTGGCGTTACCTGAAGCACATGCCCGTGCCCGACAGCCTGACCGAGCGACTGGAGCTGTTCCGATCCTCAGGCCGGTTCTTCATGCATGCCAAGGCCGAACTGTTCCGTGAGGAAAGCTGGGTGCAGGTGCTGCTGGGGCAGGGGTTGCAGGCGCATCACGACCCGATGGTCGACATGATTCCCGCCGAACAAACCACCGCATTTCTGAAGGATGTCGAGGACGTGGTCGCCGATGTCGCCGCCGGCCTGCCGACGCACGAAGCCTTCATCGCGCGCCACTGCCAGGCGCCCAAAGTCGGCTGAGCGGCTCCGCCCGCCACCGACTGTGACACGCAAGCAACAATCCGGCGGATAATGAACCGATCCTGACCGGCGCGTCAGACAGGCGGTTGTAACCGGTTACGCGGGCGAGTAACCGGTTCCATACGCCCTCCGCGATCCGTGGAGCCGTCGCGCGTCGGCGGTTTCCACGGGAGCAAAAACGGGGCGATGGGACCGACGTGGAGGGGTTTGAAATGGCATCCAGGATTCATCGTGCGCGCTTCGGGCGCGGCATTTCGGCAGCGGCCCTCGCCGCAACGCTGGTCATCAGCGCGCCCGCGATGGCGCAGATCAACTCGACGCTGCGCGGCCGCGTGACCGGTGCGCAGGCCGGCGCGACCGTCACTGCGACCGACGTGAATACCGGCCAGCGCATCAGCGGCCGCGTCAACGCCGACGGCAGCTACACCATCGCGGGCCTGCGCCCGGGCACCTATCGCGTCGAGGCGACCGGTCTGCCGGCCGAGCAGCTGGTCATTCCGGTCGGTCAGGTCGTAACCTTCGACATCGGTGCGGCGGCGCCTGTGGCAGATACCGCCGGCACGGACGCAGGCACGGGCACCGACATCGTCGTCACGGGTCGCCGTGGGCAGGAAGTCCGCTCGGCGATCGTGTCGACCAACGTGTCGACGCAGCAAATCGACAGCCTGCCGCAGAACGATCGCAACTTCCTGAACTTCGCCGCGCTCGCGCCGGGCGTCGCGATCTCGACCTCGCCGGGCAGCCGCCAGGTGCAGGCCGGTGCGGTCAGTGCCGACAACATCAACGTCTTCATCGACGGCCTCAGCCAGAAGAACGCCGTCAATCACGGCGGCGTCGCGGGCCAGAACTTCAGTCGCGGCAACCCCTTCCCGCAGCTGGCCGTGCAGGAATTCCGCGTCGATACGCAGAACTTCAAGGCGGAATACGAACAGGCCGGATCCGCCATCATCAGCGCGGTGACGAAGACCGGTGGCACCAGCTTCCACGGCGACATCTTCGGCGAATGGCAGCCTAAGGCGTTCATCGGCATTCCGTATTTCGATCGGCCCGGCAAGACGAACAACCGCGAGGGCCGCCCGAAGGCGGATTACGATCGCAAGCAGTACGGCGCCGATCTGGGCGGTCCGATCATCAAGGACGTGCTGCACTTCTACGGCGCGTTCGAGGCGACCGATCAGAAGCTGCCGTCGAATGCAATCAACCTGCTGACGACCCGCAACGTCGACGGCGTCGCGGTGCCGAACGTGCCGCAGGCGATCGCCAGCCAGTTCAACGGCAGTTATCCGCAGAGCTTCAAGCAGCGCCTGTATTTCGGCAAGCTGACGCTGTTCGCGGGCGAAAAGGACACGATCAACGCTAGCGCGTTCCTGCGCCGCGAGAGCAATCTGGCTGACTTCCAGGGAACGTCGGTCCCGTCGCATGGCCGGTTCTTGACCAGCAATAACGACACGTACCAGCTGGAATGGACCCACCGCAGCGAGGGCTTCCTCAACGAGTTCACCGGCGCGTACCAGAAGGTGTTCAACGGCACCCCGCGGGTCAGCAACGGGCCTGAGATCATTCTGTCGCAGGGACCGGCATCGGGTCCGGTCGGCGTCGGTGCGTCGCTCGATACGCAGGCGGAACTGGGCGCCGCCTCGTTCCAACAGTTCGACGATCAGAAGAGCTGGACGATCAAGGACAACGTCACCTTCTTCGGTGAGAAGCACATCGTGAAGGCAGGCGTGCGCCTGTCGTTCAACAAGTACGGCCGCTCGGAGGACTTCCGCAGCAACGGCACCTTCTTCTTCGCTGCGCCGTCCTACACCACGTTCGACGCATCGACCCCGATCGCGGGTTCGGTGACGACGGTGCCCGTGCGTGCGGCAACGGCGAACAACACGCAGGTGGGCCTGTTCCTGCAGGACGATTGGTCGCCCGACGAGCATTGGACGATCAATGCCGGTATCCGCTGGGACTATGAAAGCAACGCCAAGAACGAGAATTTCGTAACACCCGCGCGTATCGCGACTGCGCTGCGTAACTATCAGGGCTGGAAGGCCGCGGGGATTAACCCCGAGGACTATATCTCGACCGGCAACAACCGTAAGCCCTACTGGAAGGCATTCCAGCCGCGTCTCGGCGTGTCGTACGACGTGTACGGCGATCGCGACACGATCCTGTTTGCCGGTGCCGGTCGCTATTACGACCGTCCGCTGTTCATCACGGCGGGCATCGAGACGGTAAAGGCGATTTACCAGTCGGCGCCGACGGTGTATTTCTGCGATGGCGCCGGCCAGCCGACCTGTGCGCAGGCGCGCGCATCCAACGGCGGCGTGCTGCCGAACAACTACCTCGCCTACAATGCGTCGCTGAAGACGGTCGATGGCCTGCGCTCGGCGGTGACCGCTTCGGGTCTGGGCGGTGACGTCTGGCTGCTCAACAACGACACCAAGCTGCCCTATTCGGATCAGTTCAACTTCGGCGTGCGCAAGCGCTTCGGCGGGATCCAAACGGCGGTGACGTTCAGCCACGTCCGCAGCCACAACATCTTCAAATTCGTGCGCGGCAACCGCTTGCCCAACGGCCTGTACACCACGCAGGGCGACCAGTGGATCGAGGACAACTTCCCGCAGTCGGGCCAGCTGCCGGGCTATTCGGGCAAGCTGAACATCGGCTCGAACGACGGCAAGGCCTATTACACCGCGATCTACTTCACGGCTGAAAAACCGTTCGTGACCGGATCGAGGTGGGGGTTCACCTCGACGCTGACGCTGCAGCGCGCACGCTCGAACGTGCCGCAGGAACTGCAGGGTGACGAGATGTACAACGCACCGCGCTTCGGTGCCTATGGCATGAACTATGTCGCGGGGGTCGAAAAGTGGCGCTTCGTCGGCACCGGCATCGCGCGCGGCCCGTGGGATACGAAGGTCTCGCTGACCGGCACGTTCAGCTCGGGTCCGTCGTTCGGCAACGTCATCTTCCGCTCCAACCCGCCCGAAAACGCCTGCTGCTACGGCAATTTCGGTGGCGTGTTCTGGCCAGGTGAGGTCGTGGGCTACGGCAGTGTCGATGCGCGCATCTCGAAGACGTTCAACTTGCCTTGGGGCCGCGGGCTGGAGGTCAGCTTCGCTGCGTTCAACCTGTTCGACTCCATCAACCGCAACTATTCGGCCTGGGGCGCCGGATCGGGCACCAACCCGATCAAGAAGAATGACGGCGACGGCACGACGGGTGTTCCGCGGTCGTTCCAGGTCGGTGCGAAGTTCAGCTTCTGATCCGACGGGGGCGGGGGTCGTGACGATCCCCGCGCCTGCCCGCGTGGCCTCGGCGTTCGCATGACGCCGCGGCTGATCCGGGTCGGGGCCAGCGACAGTCCCGTCGTCGTGGTCGACGATGTCGTCGGCGATGTCGGCAGGATCGTCGACCTGGCTGCGGCGCTGGCGCCGTTTCCGGCGGTGGCGGGCAGTTATTACCCCGGCGTACGGCGTGTGCTGACGCCGGCGGACGGCGCGGCGCATGACTATGCGACCGCGCTGCTCCAGACGCTGGCGCCCTTCATCGGCGGGGCGTTCGACGTCGAGGGCTTCGACTGGATCGAGGGCAGCTTCTCGATGGTCACGGCGCCGCCCGCGACGCTGTCACCGGCGCAACGCGCGCCGCATTTCGATGCGGTCGATCCGGGTTATCTCGCCGTGCTCCACTATCTGTCCGATACGCCCGGCAGCGGCACCGCCTTCTACCGCCAGCGCAGTACCGGGATCGAGCGGGTCGATGCCGGCAACCGCGACGCCTTCATCGCCGCTGCCCGGCGCGATAGCGCTTTGCTGTCAGGCTATACCAATGCCAGCAACGCCGCATTCGATCAGATCGGCGCGGTTGCGGCGAAGCGGGACCGCGTCGTTCTCTATCAGGGTTGCCTGCTCCATTCGGGTATCATCCCCGCCGACATGCCGCTGTCCGCCGACCCGCGCGTCGGGCGGCTGACCACCAACCTCTTCGTACAGGCGCACCGATGACCCTGCTGCTCTCGATTATGGCGGCTGCGACGCCGCAGACCTACGCCAATCCGGTCGACATCGACTATCGCTACAATTTCGAGCAGGTGAACGAGGGCGTGTCGTATCGCACCGGCGCCGATCCCGTCATCGTGCCGTTCAAGGGCGCCTATTATCTGTTCCTGACGCTCGCCGACGGATATTGGCGATCGACCGACCTCCTCACGTGGCACTTCATCACGCCAAGCCGCTGGCCGGCCGAAGGGATCGTCGCGTCCGCCGTCACGTCGGACGGCCAGCGTTTGCTCATCATGCCGTCGATGACGACGCAGGGCACGATCTACAGCACCGAAGACCCGGCGAGCGGTAAAATCGACTATTTCGTCCGCCGCATGCCGCCGCTGCCTGGCGCGGTAAAGTCGGGGCTGGAGGATACGATCAAGCCGGGGCAGGTGCCGCCGGGCCCGTGGGACCCCGACCTGTTCCAGGACGACGACAAGCGCTGGTATCTCTATTGGAACTCGTCGAACGTCTTTCCGATCTACGGCGCGCCGGTCCACTTCGCCGATGGCAAGATGACCTATGGCACGCCTCGCGCATCGTTCATCCTGCTCGATCCCGATCATCACGGCTGGGAACGGTTCGGTCAGGATCATAGCGGCACGTTACCGAACGGCACGCCGATCAAGCCCTTCATGGAGGGGGCTTGGATGACGAAGGTCGGCGGCCGCTACTATCTGCAATATGGCGCTCCGGGCACCGAATATAACGCCTATGCCACGGGCACCTACGTCGGCACGTCGCCGATGGGGCCGTTCACCTACGCCGCCTACAACCCCGTCGGCTACAAGCCCGGTGGGTTCGTGCAGGGGGCAGGGCACGGCAATACGTTCCAGGATCTGAACGGCAATTGGTGGAATACCGGTACGCCGTGGATCGGCTACAATTGGACGTTCGAGCGGCGGATCGGGATGTGGCCGACGGTGTTCGACGCGGATGGCCAGATGCGCGTGTCGACACGCTTCGGCGACTTTCCGCAGCGCATGCCGACGCGCCGCTTCAGCGATCCGGATTCGCTGTTCACCGGCTGGATGCTGCTGTCCTATCGCAAGTCCGCGACGGCGAGCGCGAGCGTTCCCGGCTTCGCGCCGGACCAGGCGACCGACGAAAACCCGCGCACCTTCTGGCTGTCGCCCAGCAAGGCGCCGGGCGCGACGCTGACGGTCGATCTGGGGGGGCCGAAGACGGTGCGTGCGGTGCAGGTCAACTTTGCCGATTACAAGGCGGGCCGCTTCGGCGATGCGCCGGATATCTACACCGAGTTTCGACTGGAACAGTCGCTCGACGGACGGACATGGCGGCCGCTCGCCACGACGGAGGGGCCGCGTCGCGATCGGCCCAACGCCTATATCGAGCTGCCGCAGCCAGCGCGCACCCGCTACGTTCGCTACGTCCACGGCCATATCGGGGGGGCGCACCTCGCGATCAGCGACCTGCGCGTGTTCGGCAATGCCGATGGCCCCCCGCCAGGCGCGCCGGACCTGCTTGCAGCGACGCGCGCGACGGACACGCGTGATGCGACGATCCGCTGGCGGCGCGTGCCGGGCGCGGTCGGCTATAATGTGCGCTGGGGGATCCGCCCCGATCGTCTGGCGCTGACCTATCAGGTCTTCGCCGACCGGGTCGCGCGTGGCGAGGCGGCAACGCTGCCGGTCCGCGCGCTGACCGTCGGCCAGCGCTATTACGTCGCGGTGGAGGCGTTCGACGAGCGCGGCGTGTCGCGGCTCAGTCGTGTGGTGGCGATGTAGCTGCGTCCGCGAGCCGCTCGGTCAATTCCATCCAGTTGCGCGCGGCATCGCGATCGGCAGCGTCGGGAAAGACGATGTCGAGGGCCGGCGCCGCGCCCAACATGTGCAGCAACGTCCACAAGGCGAACCGTCGCGCGCGATCGGTCTCGAGGCCGAGATCGACCTGCATTCGTTCGATCCCGGCGTCATAGGCCGCGGGCGGCACCGCATCGAGGTCGGCGGTGCCGAAATAGCGGCGCATCTGGTCATCGAGGTCCATCCCGCCCCCTAACGCGGGACGACCCCCGATGCCATCAGCGCAGAGTGTCCTTGGCGGGCACGGTATAGGGAACGAAATCGCCCAGCGAGACGAAGCCGCGCGGGAATTGCGAGGCACGGTCGACCAGGCGGACCGTGTCGATGCTGCACAATTGCGATCCGATGGTGTTGGTGACCAGAATGTCGTCGTCGCGCAGTGACGGCGCACCCGATCGCGGTTCGTTGAGATAGAGGCGTCCACCAACCCGGTACAGGATCGCCTTGCCGTCGATGATGCGGGTCGAGGTGACGCTGGCGAGGTTGATGCAGCTCGTCGGTTTGCCGGCGACGCGTCCGGCAAGCGCGGTCTGCAATTGCTGGTCCGGCGTGGGTTGCGGCTTGGCGGCGGTGGCCGCGGCGGTGGTCAGCGCGAGGGCGACGCCGACGAGGAGCAGGGGCTTTTTCATGCTTCCAACCCTATCACGAACAGGCTGAACCGAGCCTGACCGGCGACGAGTCGTGCGGGGATCGGGTAATGGGCGGTCCGGCGCCTATGAGCGTTCACAGGGCGCCCGCTTTGCAGTGGGTCGAAATTGGTCTAGTGTAAAAAGAAGGTGGCGACGCAATGACCCGACATTCGGGGTGGTGCGTTACCCGATGTAGAATGAGCTACTACTCCATGGCGGACGTCGATCAGGTCCCTAACCGCGCGACCGGACAGGATTTCCTGACCGGCGGAGGGGCATGCGGCGCGCTGATTGGAGAGCGTGACTGGTCGGCGACGCCGCTGGGGCCGATTGGCGACTGGCCGCAAAGCCTGCGCACGGCGACGGCATTGCTCCTGCGCTCGCCGGTGCCGATCGTGATGCTGTGGGGCGAAGACGGCGTCATGCTGTACAATGACGCCTATTCGGTCTTTGCCGGCGGCCGGCATCCGCGGCTGCTGGGATCGAAGGTGCGCGAGGGCTGGCCGGAGGTCGCCGACTTTAACGACAATGTGATGCGCGTCTGTCTGTCGGGCGGAACGCTGCATTATCATGACCAGAAGCTGACGCTCTATCGTCACGGTTCGCCCGAGCGCGTATGGATGGACCTCGATTATTCGCCGGTGCTCGACGAAAGCGGCACGCCGGGGGGTGTCATCTGCGTCCTGGCGGAAACGACCGAACGCGTCGCGGCCCAGCGGCGTACCGCCTTTCTGCTGTCCTTGTCCGATGCGCTGCGCGGGCTGAGCACGCGGGAAGCGATCAATGCGCTCGCCTCCGAACGGCTGGCCGAATGGCTGGACGCCGATCGTACCTTCTACGCCGAAATCGCCGATAGCGGCTGGATGACGGTGCCCCGCGATCATTGTCGGGGCGTGCCCTCGATCGCCGGCCTGCATTCGCTCGAATCCTTCGGACCGGACCTGCTGAAGGCCTATCGCTCAGGACAGCCGATCGTCGCCTGCGACATTCCCGGCGACGATCGGCTGAGCGTGGACGCGCGCGCGGGGCTGGCGGAGCGCCGGGTCGCCGCCTTCATCGACGTCGTGGTGTTCGACGAGACCGAATATGTCGGTGTGCTGGCCGCGCAGTCGGCGACGCCGCGGGTCTGGACGGCGGCGGAGATCGCGCTGGTCCAGGACGTCGCCGAACGCGTCAAGACCGCGATCGAGCGGGCCCGCGCCGAAGAGGGGCTGCGCCAGCTCAACGAAACGCTGGAGGAACAGGTCGCCGCGCGCGTCGCCGAGCGTGACCGGTTGTGGACGCTGTCGCAGGATATGCTGGCGCGCGCCGATTATGTGGGGATGATGTCTGCCGTCAGCCCGGCCTGGACGCAGGTGCTGGGCTGGAGCGAAGCGGAGCTGCTCAGCCGTAGCTACATCAGCATCATGAACCCCGAGGACGTGGCGCACACGACGGCCGCGATCGCCGACATGGCGCAAACGCGTCGCCCGGCCCGGTTCGAAAATCGGATCGCCACGCGCGACGGGGGTTGGAAGCATATCGAGTGGACCGTCTCGCCCGAAGCGGACGGCGTGAATTTCGTCGCGATCGGCCGTGATCTCAGCGATGCCAAGGCGCGCGAGGCGGATCTGGAAACCGCGCGTGAGGCGTTGCGGCAAAGCCAGAAGATGGAGGCGATGGGCAGCCTGACCGGCGGCGTCGCGCACGATTTCAACAATCTGCTCACCCCGATCATCGGTTCGCTCGACCTGCTGGTGCGCAAGGGCGTCGGCACCGAACGCGAACAACGGCTGATCGAGGGCGCGCTGCAATCGGCGGAACGCGCGAAGACGCTCGTGCAGCGCCTGCTCGCTTTCGCGCGGCGCCAGCCGTTGCAGGTGACCGCGATCGATGTCGAGCGCGTGGTCGAGAATATGGCGGGTCTTATGGCGGCAACGCTGGGCCCGATGATCGACGTGCGGGTCGACCTGTCCGATCTGCCGCCCGCCCGCGCCGATCTCAACCAGCTGGAAATGGCGCTGCTCAACCTGGCGGTCAACGCGCGCGACGCCATGCCCGACGGCGGCGAACTCAGGATCAGCGCGCGGCGCGAAAGCGTGGCGGCGCTCGACGATCGTGCCCTGCCGCGCGGCCATTATGTGCGGCTGAGCGTCAGCGATACCGGCGTCGGTATGGATGCCGATACGCTGCGCCGCGCGATCGAGCCGTTCTTTTCCACCAAGGGCGTCGGCAAGGGCACCGGGCTGGGATTGTCGATGGTGCATGGCCTGGCCGCGCAGCTCGGTGGCGGCCTGACGATCGAGAGTGCGCCGGGCGCGGGCACGACGATCAGCCTGTGGCTGCCGATCAGCGCGACCGCGGCGCTCGACGACGAGCCGCTGATCGAGGTGACGCACGTCGTCAAGCGCCTCGGTATCGCGCTGCTGATCGACGACGAGGACTTGGTGCGGATGAGCACCGCCGACATGCTCGCCGATCTCGGCTACGACGTGGTCGAGGCGTCGTCGGCGGAAGAGGGCCTGCGGCTGATCCATAGCGGGCTGGAGCCGGCGGTGCTGGTGTCGGACCATCTGATGCCCGGCATGAGCGGCGCCCAGCTCGCGCGCGAAATCCGCCGGTTGCGGCCCGGCCTGCCCGTGCTGATCGTGTCGGGCTATGCCGAGGAAGAGGGGATCGACCCCGACATCCCGCGTCTGACCAAGCCGTTCCGCAATGCCGAGCTTGCCGCCAGCCTGGCGTCGGCGCCGGCGTCCGTCGTGCTGCCGGCTACCGCCGCCTGAGCCACGCGCCATGGCAAAGCGCAAGCGGCTGCTGACCGCCACTCTGTCCGATGGCTATGTAAAGACGATCGGGCCGACCGCCGCGCCCTTCACCCATTATTGGCGGATCGTCGCGGTGACCGAGGCGGGCGGCACCGAGGTGTTCTGGGGCCATAGCAATTCGCTGCGCGAGGCAAACGGCAAGCGCGCCGCCACCGCCGACGCCGCCCGACAGCGCGGCTGGACCCGCTACGATTTCGAGGTCGTCGAACTCGTCGAAAGCTGAGCGTCGCGGATCGAGAATGCGTCCCCCGCCAAGCGTCAGCGTCGGCGCCGGAGGGAGCGTGGGGACTGCCATCGCTTCGGAAGACCGCGATCTGCCAATCGAGCACGCGGTCGTCGTCGATGTCGATCGACTGAGGGGCGGCATGCTCACCCACACTTTCGATATCCTGCGCCCGCGCGGCCATTTCGAGCGCCTGCGCTTGAGCCCTCACCGGCACAGTCGCGTAACACCGCTGCGTCATTGACCCTTAATACAGGGGCCGCTAACGCAACTAAATCGCAATAACAACAGCGGAACGAAAGAGCCGGATGACGCGCAGGGTCCTGTTTCAGATCCACTGGTTCCTGGGGATCACTGCGGGCCTGGTGCTGGCGGTCATGGGCGTGACCGGCGCGATGATCAGCTTCTCGCCGGAGATCATCGCGGCGATCAATCCCGGCATCGTCACCGTCACGCCGCAGCCCGGACCGCATCTGTCCGGGCCCGATCTTGTCGCCCGGTTCCAGGCGCAACGGCCCGATGCCCGGATCGGCCGGCTGGCGGTCGAGCGCGATCCCTCCCGCGCGGCGATGGCGAGCTATACGACGGGACCGTCGAAGACACGTCACGTCACCTACCTCGATCCCGTGACGGGTCGGGTGCTGGGCACGCCGCGCGGCGAAGCCGTCCTGGACACGGTCGAGAATCTGCACCGCTGGCTCGCACTGCCCGGCGGCGGCAAGGGGATCGGGCGGCAGATCACGGGCTTTTCGGCGCTGGCGCTGATCTTCTTCGCGCTATCCGGCCTGTATCTGCGCTGGCCGCGCCGCCCGCTCGACTGGCGCAACTGGTTCGTGCTCGACCTGCGGCGCACCGGGCGCAACCTGTACCGTGCGCTGCATGCCGTGGTCGGGGGATGGGTGGTGCTGTTCTACCTGATCAGCGCCAGCACGGGCTTGTGGTGGTCGTACGACTGGTATCGCACCGGTGTGCGGCATCTGCTTGTCGCCGAACAGCCCGGCGGCAAAGCGGGCGCCGCGGCAGAGCGAAAGGGTAAGGGCAAGGCCGATGCGCCCGTCGACTGGCGCGCCGCCTGGACGGCGTTCGACCGCGCCACGGCGGGCCGATCCTATGCGGCCGTGACGGCGACCGCGCGCGAGGGCAAGATCGAATTCCGCGCGAAGCTGCCCGATGCGCGGCACGATCGCGTGTCGGATGAGGTGACGATCGACGCCCGCACGAACAGGGTGACTAGCTACACCCCCTATGCGCAGCGGAGCTGGGGGCAGGACATCGTCTTCGGCATCTACGAAATCCATCGCGGCGCGTATTTCGGTCTGGCGGGCCGGTTGGCGATGACGCTCGCCAGTCTGACGATGCCGCTGTTCACGATCACCGGCTTCCTGCTCTATCTGGCCCGGCGCCGTCGCAAGGCCGCGCTCGCCGAGGTGATGGCGGACGATCCGCCCACGATCGTGCCGGACGATGCCCGGACGTTGGTCGCGTATGCGTCGCAGACCGGCACGGCCGAACGGATCGCGCGCCTGACCGCGCAGGCCTTGCCCGATGCGGTTGCCATGCCGCTGTCGGCGCTGGACGAGGCGGCGCTGGCCCGCGCCTCGCGCCTGTTCGTGGTTGCCAGCACCTATGGCGAGGGCGAGCCCCCCGACACGGCGCGCGCCTTTGCCCGGCGCCTCACGCAAGCGTCCGGCGACTTGTCGCACCTCAATTATGCGGTGCTGGCGCTCGGCGATCGCGAATATCCCGATTTCTGCGCCTTCGGTCATCGGATCGATCGCTGGCTGCACGCGGGCGGTGCGACGCGGCTGTTCGATTGTATCGAGATGGACGGTGAGGCGGCCGACGCGCAACGCCAATGGCAGCAGCAGCTGGGCGCGCTCGGCGCACGCACCGATCAGCCCGACTGGGCACCGGCGCCGATGGGCGGCTGGCGGCTGATCGAGCGGCGCCTGCTCAATCCGGGCAGCAGCGGCGGTGCGACGTGGCATGTCGCCCTCGAACCGATCGACGCGCCGGCCGACTGGGCGGCGGGCGATATCGTCGAAATCCTGCCGCAGCACGACCCGCGGCGGGTCGCGGCCGTTCTGCAGCGCGTGGGCTGGAACGATACGCCCGAGCTGCGCGCATGGCTCGCGACCCGGATCCTGCCGGATGTCGATGCAGGCGTCCTCGATCCCGAATCGCTGCCGCCGCTGGCGCATCGCGACTATTCGATCGCCTCGATCGCGCCGTCGGGCCGCGTCGAGCTGATCGTGCGGCACTGTCTTGCCGCAGACGGACTGCCGGGGCTGGGATCGGGCTGGCTGACGCAGGGCTCGCCGATCGGGGGCGTCGTACGCGCGCGCGTCCGCAGCAACCCGGCGTTTCATGCGCCGCAGGCGGATGCGACGCCGCTGATCCTGATCGGGAACGGCACGGGCCTTGCCGGATTGCTCGCGCACGCACGCCACCGGCATGTGACCGGCGGCGGTCCGGTGTGGCTGTTTTGGGGCGAGCGCCACCCGGCGCAGGACGATTATCATGCCGCGGAGCGTGCTGCACTGCGCGACAGCAATACGCTGACGGCGGAGCATGTCGCATGGTCCCGCCTGGGCAGCGGCCCCCGCTACGTTCAGAATGCGCTGACGGCACAGGCCGGGATCATCGCGCAGGCGGTGGCGGACGGCGCGGCGATCTACGTCTGCGGCAGCCTTCAGGGCATGGCGGCCGACGTCCATAGCGCGTTGGCGTCGATACTGGGCGAAACGTGCCTGGAGATGATGCTCGAAACAGGCCGATATCGGCGGGACATCTATTGATCCGTATCAACCCGTTATACTGACTAAATAAAATCCAGCCCAATCTACGGGTTATAAACCTCATCTGGCGCTATATTTACTGAGGTATGACAGCGAGCATTACCTTAAAACGCCATTTTGAGTAGAAAAGCCTTTGCGCGACGATTTTTTTACTTCGTCGAATTGCCGCCTGCCACTCAGTCTTAAATGGACATTAACCGTTAAGTCCTAATTGGCCTAATCAGCCAAGGGGGCACCGACATGACTAGCATCCCAACTGCGCCATCGTCGCTGACGATGGCGTCGATACACGACTTCGCCCTGACGATCGGGCAGTGCCAGCAGGGAGGGGAAGGCCCGCTGACGCTCGACCTGACGCAGGTCGCAGCACCCGATCTCAGCCTTTTGCAGCTCGTCGAAAGCGCCCGTGCGCAGGCGCGCGTCGGTGGCGGCAGCGTCCGCCTGTCGGCGCCGGCTGCCGGTCCGCTTGCGGCCTTGCTGGGCCGCGCCGGCTTCACCGACGCGATGACGCCCGACGACCTCGATTTCTGGTTCCACGGAGACCTGCCACAATGAGCGCTTCCATTCTTGCCGTCGATGATTCCGCCAGCCTGCGCATGGCGATCCGCATCGCACTGACCGGCGCGGGTTATACCGTCACCGAAGCGTCCGATGGGGTCGATGGCCTGACGAAGGCCAATGCGACCCGCTTCGACATGATCGTCACCGATCTCAACATGCCCAACATGGATGGGCTGACGATGATCAAGGAAATCCGCAAGAACCCATCGCAGGCGGGTGTGCCGATCATCTTCCTGACCACCGAATCCGATCCCGAAATGAAGAACCAGGCCAAGGCGGCCGGCGCCACCGGATGGCTGGTCAAGCCGTTCGTGCCCGACCAGCTGGTGAAGGTCGCCCGCAAGGTGCTGGGGCAGTGAGCGCCGACGATCCGATCGCCGCCTTCCGCGTGGAGGCGGGCGAGCTGCTCGACCAGGTCGAACAGGGGCTGCTCGATCTCACCCACCGGCTCGGCGACATGGACCTCGTCAATGCGGTGTTCCGCGGCCTGCACACGCTGAAGGGTTCGGGCGCGATGTTCGGCTTCGACGCGCTCGCCGGCTTCACCCACCATTGCGAAACCGCCTTCGACCGCGTCCGTAAGGGCCAGGTGCCTGCGACGCCCGCGCTGGTCGGCGTGATCCTGTCGGCACAGGACCATATGCGCGGGCTGGTGGAGGGCAATGCCTCCGAAAGCGAAGGCGCCGCGATCCTGGCGGCGCTGCAACAGGCGGTGGACGCCGCCTCCGGCGGTGCCGCGGCCCCCGCAAAGGATGCCGCCCCGGCGGCGCCTGCTTCGGCAACCACCGCCGTCGCACAGGCCGCCGGCTGGAACATCCGCTTCCGCCTGCCGCCCGATTCGATGGCGAATGGCACCAATCCGCTGATGCTGCTCGACGAATTGCGCGAGCTGGGCAGTTGTACCGTCGTCGCGCTGACCGATCAGGTGCCGCCGCTGCCCGACCTCAATCCGACGCACTGCCACATCGGCTGGGACGTCACGCTGATGGGCGACGTCAGCCGCGATGCGATCGACGATGTCTTCATCTTCGTGATGGACGACATGGAGCTGACGGTCACGCCGATCGCCGATGCGGCCGAGCCGGCTGCGGTGGAAGAGGCTGCCCCGGCAGCGGTCGTGGAGGCGGCAGTGGCGCCGTCCGCTGCGCCGCCCGCCGCCGCCAACGATGCCGCCGCCGCGCGCACGCCGGTGAAGGCCGATGAAAGCGTCCGCGTTCCCGCCGCACGGCTGGATTCGCTGATGGATCGCGTCGGCGAGCTGGTCATCGCGCAAAGCCGCCTGTCGCAGCTTGCGCATCATGGCCATGACCTCGTGCTCCGCTCCGTCTCCGAAGAGATCGAGCGGCTGGCCGGCGAACTCCGCGACACGATGATGGTGCTGCGCATGGTGCCGGTCGCCAGCCTGTTCGGCCGCTTCCGCCGCCTGATCCACGATCTGGCGCGCGACACGGGCAAGAACATCGTTTTGGTCACCGAAGGCGAGGCGACCGAGGTCGACAAGACCGTCATCGAGCGCCTGTTCGATCCGATGGTCCACCTGGTCCGCAACAGCTGCGACCATGGCCTGGAAAACGCCGAGCAGCGCGTTGCCGCAGGCAAGCCGGAGGCGGGCACCGTCCGCCTCGGCGCGCATCAGAGCGGCGGCGAGGTGGTGATCACCATCCGCGACGACGGCCGCGGCATCGATCGCGCCCGCGTCCGCGCCAAGGCGGAGGCGAATGGCCTGATCCAGCCCGATCAGGTGATGTCCGACCAGGAGCTGCTGCAACTGATCTTCGCGCCCGGCTTCTCGACCGCGGCGCAGATCACCAACCTGTCGGGCCGCGGCGTCGGCATGGATGTGGTGAAGCGCACGATCGAGGGGCTGCGCGGCACGATCGACATCCAGTCCGTCGACGGGCAGGGATCGACGATCTCCCTACGCATTCCGCTGACGCTCGCCATCATCGACGGCCTGCTCGTCCGCGTCGGCGCCAGCCGCTACGTCATTCCGCTGACCGCGGTCGAGGAATGCCTGGAGCTGAGCCTCGAAGACGATATGCGCCATCGCGGCCGCAGCCTCATCACGCTGCGCGAAAAGCTGGTGCCGTTCCTGCGCCTGCGCGAACTGTTCGCCAGCGGCACGAAGCCCGATCCCTATCAGAAGATCGTCGTGGTCGCGACGGGGCAGGGCCGCGTCGGGCTGGTCGTCGACCAGATCATCGGCAACCACCAGACCGTCATCAAGCCCATGTCGCCGCTGCATCGCGGCGTATCCACCTTCGCCGGCGCGACGATCCTCGGAGATGGCGAGGTCGCACTGATCCTCGACATCGCCCAGCTCGTCGCCGCGGGCCAACCCCAAGAGGAGAGCCTGCGTGCAGCCGGATGAATCGCGCCGATCCACGGCCATACCCTGGACCGATGACGGCCAGCTCGAAGTGCTGGTGTTCGATCTCGGCGGCCAGAGCTTCGCGATCGAGGCGGTGCTGGTCCGCGAGATCCTGGACATGATGCCCGAAACCACGGTGCCGGGGGCGCCACCGCTGGTCGCGCATGTCCTCAACTTCCGTGGGCGGATCATTCCGCTCGCCGACCTGCGTCTCGCCTTCGGCATGCCCGTCACCGGCGCGACGCTCGACAGCCGCATCGTCGTGATCGAACTCGATCTCGACGGGGAGGCGACGTTGATCGGCCTGCGTACCGACAAGGTGCACGAGGTCGCGACGTTCCACGCGAACACCAGCGAGGATGCACCCGTCGTGGGGCTGCGCTGGCGCCGGGATCTGGTGCGCGCACTGATCCGGCACGAGGGCGACGACATCGTCGTGCTGCCCGATCTCGAAGCGATTTTCCTGAACCTCGCGCACGGCGACGCCGCGGCGCGCGCCATCCACTGATTTCAACGGGGGGGACCCAACACATGCGTGCTACGATTAAAATGAAACTGGGGGCGACATTCGGAGTCCTGATCTTGGCCCTGATCGCCGTCGTGACCGTTGGCGTCACGCGGATGGCCAGCCTCAATGAGGGTATCTCCGAGGTCATTTCCGGCCCGGCCCATCGTTTGAGCGTCGCCCAGCAGATCGCGACCGAAGTCAATTTCGTGCTGCGTTACGAAAAGAACCTCGCGCTGACCAACGACGAAGCGCTGATGCGGACGTTCGACAACCAGATCACCGAACATCGCAAGAAGATCGACGGTCTCGTGGTCGAAGGTGTCTCGACGGCCAGCGAACAGGGTAAGCCGTCGTGGCTCAAGGTCCAGAGCCAGTGGGAAGCGTTCAAGCCGGTCAATGATCGCGTGCGCGCACTGGGCTTGGCCAACAAGAACGTCGAAGCCGCCAATCTGTCGATCACGCAATCGCGCAAGGTGGCGGGCGATCTCACCGCGACGATCGACCAACTCGTGTCGATCCAGCAGGATCAGATGCAGCAGGCGGATAAAGACACCAACGCGCTCTACACGGAATCGCGGACGATGCTGATCATCGTTGCTGCGATCGCCACGCTCATCGCTGTGGCAGGTGCCATCTGGATCTCGTTGCTCGTGTCGAACGGTCTGAAGCGTGTCCGCGTTGCGCTGGACGCGGTGGCGATCGGCGACCTCGACCAGGAGGTCACGGTCAACAGCAACGACGAGATCAAGGATCTGGTCAACACCGTCAACGGCATGACCGCCAACCTGCGCAAGAGCGCGACGCTGGCGACCGAGATCGCCGGCGGCAACCTCACCGTCAACCACCAGCCGCTGTCGGACAAGGACGGCCTGGGTCTGGCGCTGGTGTCGATGATCGAACGTCTGCGCAACGTCGTGGGCGATGCCTCGGCGGCGGCGGATAACGTCGCGGCGGGCAGCCAGCAGCTGTCGGCGTCGTCGGAACAGGTCTCGCAGGGCGCGACCGAACAGGCCGCGGCGGCCGAGGAAGCCTCGGCGTCGATGGAGCAGATGGCGGCCAACATCAAGCAGAACGCCGACAATGCGGCGCAGACCGAAAAGATCGCGCGCCAGTCGTCGAAGGACGCCGAAGCGAGCGGCGTGGCGGTCGACCGTGCGGTGGGCGCGATGCGCACGATCGCCGACAAGATCGGCATCGTCCAGGAAATCGCCCGCCAGACCGACCTGCTCGCGCTGAACGCGGCGGTCGAGGCGGCCCGGGCCGGCGAACATGGCAAGGGCTTTGCGGTGGTCGCATCGGAAGTGCGCAAGCTCGCCGAGCGCAGCCAGACCGCGGCGGCCGAAATCAGCTCGGTCTCGACCGAGACGGTGAAGGCCGCGGCCGATGCAGGCGAGATGCTGGGCAAGCTGGTCCCGGATATCCGCCGCACCGCCGAGCTGGTGTCCGAAATCAGCGCGGCGTGCCGTGAGCAGGATATCGGCGCCAGCCAGATCAACCAGGCGATCCAGCAGCTCGACCAGGTGACGCAGCAGAATGCCGGCGCATCCGAGCAGATCTCGTCCACCTCGGAAGAGCTGGCGGCCCAGGCCGAGGAACTGCAGCAGAGCATCGCCTTCTTCCGGGTCGAAGATCGCGCCTCGCCGGTCGCCCGCGCCGCCACCGCGCAGCGCAAGGCCGCCCCGGCCCGCAAGGTCGCGCCCGCCAAGAAGGCTGCGCCGGCCCCGCGCCCCAAGGGCAATTCGATTACCGATCAGCAGGCTCGTGCCCGCGGCTTCGCCCTCGACCTGACACAGGGCGGCCCGGACAGCGAAGACATGGAATTTGGAGAGGCAGCATGAGCGACACGACTGTGATGCAGGCCGTTACTTTCGGCCTGGGAGATGAGGTGTTCGCGGTATCGGTGACGCTGGTCCGTGAAATCCTCGATTATGCCCCCGCCTTTCGGGTCCCCAACGGACCCGGCTGGCTGCTCGGGCTGACCGACGTGCGCGGGCAGGGGGTGCCGACGATCGATCTGCGCGTGCGCCTGGGCCTCACGCCTGCGGAGCCGACGCTATCGACGCGGGTGCTGATCGTCGACGTGCCGCTCGCCGACCGCACCGTGTCGCTGGGTCTGGTGGTCGATCGCGTGCTCGCGGTCACCACCTTCGCCGCAGAGCGGCTGGAATCGGCGCCCGACATCGGCATGCGCTGGCGCTCGGACTATATCGAGGGCGTCGTGCGCGAACCCGAGGGCTTCGTCGTCGTCATCAACGTCGCCGAGATCTTCTCCCGCGACGACATCGACGCCACCGCGCTCGCCGCCGCGGCCTGACCCGGCGTCGGTCTTTCTAAGAGGAGCCGCGGTCGCTGCGGCTCCTCCCTTTCCCTCACTGACGACGGCCCGGACCCCCGGTTCCCGTCGATGGAACGACCATCATGGCTGCTGTCGCCAAAGCGCTTGCCCCGTCCGATCTCGATCACCTCAGCGCCGACCGGTTCAACCGTCTCGCCGCGCTGATCTACGACGAAACGGGCATCAAAATGCCCCGGACCAAAGCGACCATGCTGGAGGGGCGGCTGCGGCGCCGCGTCCGCGACACGGGGACGGCGACGCTCAACGCCTATTGCGACCTGCTGCTCGCCGATCCGACCGCCAATGGCGAGATCGATCATCTGATCAACGCGGTGACGACCAACAAGACCGACTTCTTCCGCGAACCCGGTCATTTCGACTTTCTGGCAGGCACGGTGCTGCCGACCATGCTCGCGCAGGGGCGCCGCCGGATCCGCACGTGGAGCGCGGCCTGTTCGACCGGGGCGGAGCCCTATACGATGGCGATGGTGCTGGATCGCTTCGCCGAAGCGAACCGCATGGAATATGGCATCCTCGCCACCGATATCGATACCGAGGTGCTGGAGACCGCGCGGCGCGGCATCTATCCCGCCGAGCAGGTCGATCCGGTGCCGTCGGTGATGCGTCAGCGCTACGTCGCCGCCTCGACCGACCGGCGGGCGGCCAAGGTGCGGATCGCGCCCGAACTGCGGTCCGCGATCGGCTTTGCGCGGCTGAATCTGATGGACACGCATTATCCCGTCGGCGAGCCGATGGACATCATCTTCTGTCGCAACGTGCTCATCTACTTCGACAAGCCGACGCAGGAGGCGGTGGTCCGACGATTGTGCGACTGCCTGCGCCCGGGCGGCTATCTGTTCCTGGGCCATTCGGAATCGATCGCGGGCATGGATCTGCCCGTGAAGACCGTGTCCTACACCGTATTCGAGCGCTGCTGATATGAAACCCGTCCGCGTCCTCATCATCGACGACAGCGCCAGCGTCCGCCAGGCCATGACCGCGATCCTCGGCGAGGATCCCGACATCCAGGTGATCGCCGCCGCCGCCGATCCCTTCGCCGCCGCCCGCTACATCCAGGAAGAGGTGCCCGACGTCATCACGCTGGATGTCGAAATGCCGCGGATGGATGGCGTCACCTTCCTGCGCAAGCTGATGAGCCAGCGCCCGATCCCGGTCGTCATGTGCTCCTCGCTCGTCGAGGAGGGGTCGGAAACGCTGCTGCAGGCTTTGGAAGCCGGGGCGGTCGACGTCATCCTCAAGCCGCGCATGGGCGTCGCCGAGCATCTCAACGAAGCCAAGCTGATGATCCGCGAGACGGTGAAGGGCGCGGCCAAGGCGCGGCTCGGCGCGCGGCGCCAGGTGCGGGCAGCGTCGCCGGCGCAGAAGCTGACCGCCGATGCGGTACTGCCGCCTCCCACCGGTCGCGCGATGAGCCGGACGACGGAGATGGTCGTGTGCATCGGCGCGTCCACGGGGGGCACCGAGGCGCTGCGCGAGGTGCTGGAGGCGTTGCCGGCCAATTCGCCCGGCATCGTCATCGTCCAGCACATGCCCGAAAGCTTCACCCGCGCCTTCGCCAAGCGGCTCAACGGCCTGTGCCAGGTCGACGTGAAGGAGGCGGAGGATGGCGACACGGTGATGCGCGGCCACGTGCTGATCGCGCCGGGCGGGCTGCGCCATACGCTGCTCGAACGGCAGGGCGCGCGCTATGTCGTCTCGGTCAAGGAAGGGCCCTTGGTCTCGCGCCACCGCCCGTCGGTCGACGTGCTGTTCCGATCGGCCGCGCGCAATGCGGGGTCCAATGCGGTCGGCATCATCATGACCGGCATGGGCGACGACGGCGCGCGCGGTTTGCTGGAAATGAAGCAGGCGGGAGCGCGAACTTTCGCGCAGGACGAAGCTACCTCCGTCGTGTTTGGCATGCCCAAGGAAGCCATCGCCCGCAACGCCGCCGACAAGGTCATACCATTGGGCAATATCGCCCGCGAACTGCTCCAGGCGACGGCGCGATGAGCGCGCCTGTTCCGCATTTTCTTCTCGCCCGCAAAGGATAGGCCATGCTGCACACCTCCATCACGGCCGATCACGCCTTGGACCAGAGCGTCGGCGATCTGCAACGGACGCTGGCGCTGATGGCGGCGGGTATGGATGCGCATTTCGTACGCGCTGGGACCACGCTCGCAGGCGCCATAGAAACGATCGATCGGATCATCTCCGCGATCGACGGCGTCACGGGGGCGCTCGACGAAAGCGTCGCGGGGATCGCGGTGACCAACCTGAAAGAGGTCGCGGCCGATCTCGCCAATCTGCCCGTGGTGCAGCAGGAGCGCGACACCGACATGGTGCGGGTGAGCGGCGCGGCGCGGATGCTGCGCGATCACATCATGGAGATGCGACAGGCGCTGCGCGTGCTCCATATCTACGGGCTGAATATCAAGATCGCGGCGTCGGGCGAGCCCGCCTTCGTCGGCTTCGTCGACAGCATGGGGCATCGGCTGGCGGCGGGTGAGGAGCATCTGGAAGGCTTCCTCGCCAAGCTGAAGGACCTGAAGGACAGCGTCGGCGCGGTGCAGCAGGCCGGGCGCCTTGTCACCAAGGAAGCGCGGCACGTCGTCCCCGCGGTGCCGGAGAATCTGGTGCGTCACGCCACCGCGTTGCACGCGCATCTGGGCACGACCGCCACGATGGCGCAGCAGGTGGCATCGATCGCCCGCACGGTGCAGGGGCGCGTCGCGACGATGCTGGGCGCGTTGCAGGTCGGCGACAGCACGCGCCAGCGCCTGGAGCATGTCGTGTCCGCGTTGCAGATGCTGGAGGTCGTAGGCCCATCCATCAATCCCATGGTGCGCATGGAGGTCTGCGCGGTCATCCATCCGATGCTCGCGGCGCAGTTGGAGGCGAGCGCGGTCGATTTCGACCGCGACACGCGCCTGCTGGTCGATGCGCTGCGGGCGCTGAGCCCCGACACGACCGCGCTGCTGGGCCTGATCGATAACGACGCGGGCAGCAACGGCCGCCCCTTCCTCGCCGAGATCGACAAGGCGGTGGGCGAGGTCGCATCGATCACCGCGCAATTGCAGGATGCCGACCGGCGCTCGACCGCGATGCTGGGCATGATCGGCGAGACGGTGTCCGAATTGACCGGGCGGCTGGCGCTGTTGCAGCGCGTGCAGTTCGACGTGCAGGACATCGCCACCAATACGCGGCTGCTGTGCCGCCGGCACGGCGACCTCGGCAAGGCGGTATCGGTCGTTGCGGGCGAGGTGGACGTCCACGCCCAGTCGCTGGGCAAGGCGATGGGTGGAATCCGCCAGCCGCTCGACGAGCTGGCCGCGGTGAACGCGACGCTGGTCGAAAAGCGCGCGGCGGCGGACGATCGCGATCTGGGCAGCAAGCTGTCCGATGCGCTCGCGGTGATCCGCGAGGGGTGTCAGCGGACCGAGGGCGCGGTGCGCGTCGGCGGCGACGATGCGCGGCAGATCATCGAGATGCTGGCCTCCGTCGGCGATGAGATCGGCGCGGAAATGGCGCTGGGGGGCAAGATGCGCGACGCGGCGCTCGTGCTCGGCGTGATGCCCGCGATGAGCGACCCGTCGGAGGCGGCGACGGCGATCCTCGCCGACGTGCTGCCACGCATCGCTGCACTGTACACGATGGCGCAGGAGCGCGAAGTCCACGCCGCCTATCTGCCCGCGCACCTCGCGCCTGCGCCGGCCGTGGCGGCCGTCGTGGAGGATGACGACGACGACGGATTGTTCTGACGAAGAAAGCCCCGTGTCCGCGATGGCGGAACGGGGCGTCCGTTACAGGGTCTGGATACGCGAAAGGGGCCGTTAGGCCCCTGTATCGTGCCAGTCGATCCACGCCCCATAAGCGTGGCAGGTGGCAAGATGACGGGTCACCCCGTCGGGCCAGATCGTCAGGCACAGATGGACTGCGTCGCGCGCCGCGGTCCATTCGAAGCCGATGCGGGCCAGCGGGCGATCGGCATTGGCCCGCGCGCCCGCCTCGGCAAAGGCCCGCTCCACGGCGGCATGGCCGCTGGCGTCGAGATATTGCAGCGCCATCGAATGGACGATCGTGCGGCATACACCGGCGGCCTGCGGTGCGGCGAGCATCGTCGGCAGCCACCGGGTAATGTCGCCCGTATCCACGACGGGCGGGTGTGCGCGCGCGATGCGCAGCGCCTGCGCCAGGCGTTCGGCGCGGTCGGCCTCGTCCGCCCAGATGAAGGCCATCAGCCGTTCGCAGGCGGCGGCGTCGGTCACGTCGAGGGGGCTGAGATCGACGCCGCGTGCGGACGCCACGGCGATGGGGCGGATGAGAGGCGCGGCGCCGTGCCATGCAGGTGCGACGCGGACGGACGACGCCGGATCGCCGGCGACATGGCCGCCCAGATCATAGGCATAGCGATCGAGATTGAGGTTCAGCCCGGCGCTGGCGCCGAGTTCGCGCAATTCGCACGGCATGTCGAACCGGCTGCGCAGCGTCATCAGCGCCGCCATGATCGCGGCGGTGCGCCCGACTTCGTTGGTCTGCGGCGGCGTGCGCATCCATTCGGCGATATGCGCATCGGCAGCGTGCATCGTCGCGCCGATCACGGAATCGAAATCGCCGTCCAGCCGCCGGTACAGGTCACTAAGGGCGGTGTCGTGGCCGGCCCGCGCCAGCGCATGCAGCGCGGCGTTGAACCGCATCGCCAGCGCATCGGCGGCGACATCGCGCGGCCAGTCGGCGATCAAGGCCGCGGTGCGTGGCGCGCGGTACAGCTGACGCTCTCCCGCTGCGAGCACTGCCGCGACGAACGGCGATCCCATCTCGCGGACGGCCGTCGCCTGCCGGGCGAGCGGCCCCGGATCGATGTCACCGTTCGTGTCGGGCAGGGGCGCCCCGTGCATGGGCCCCGGGCGCACGGCCATTGCGATCAAAACGCGTCCCAGTCGCCATTCGCGACGCGGCGCGGCGCGGGAATGGCGGTCGGCCGCGTAGCCGCGGCCGCGGCGCGGGATCGTGCCGACCGGTAATCGGTAGGGGCAGGGGCCTGACCGTCGATCTCGAAGGTCGCGACCGATGCGGCGAGCTGCTGCGCTTCCGCCACCAGCTGGCGCGCCGCGGCGGAGGTCTGTTCGACCATCGCGGCATTCTCCTGCGTCATCTGATCCATCTCGCCGATCGCGACGTTGATCTGGCCCAGGCTCTTGGCCTGATGATCGGACGATTGCGCGATCGAGTCGATCGAACCGCTGACCGCACCGACGCTGTCGATGATTCGCGACAATGCCTGTCCGGTCTGATCGACCAGGTCGACACCGGCGCGGATATGGGTGGAAGCGGACGTCACCTTCGTCTTCACCTCGGTCGCGGCATCCGCCGAGCGCTGGGCGAGCGCACGGACTTCGGACGCGACGACCGCGAAGCCCTTGCCGGCTTCACCCGCGCGCGCCGCCTCGACACCGGCATTGAGCGCGAGCAGATTGGTCTGGAAGGCGATGCCGTCGATCAGGCTGATGATGGCCGCGATTTCGTTGCTGGCCTGTTCGATGCCCTGCATCGCGTCGATCGCCTGCCGCACGATCGTGCCACCGCGTTCGGCCTCCGTGCGGGCCTGCGCCATGGCGGAGCTGGCACCGATCGCGGCGCCCGCGCCCTCGCGGATCGACTTCGTCACCTCGTCGAGGGCCGCCGCCGATTCCTGCAAGGCGGCGGCTTCCTGTTCGGTTCGCTGCGCCAGATCGAGCGCGGCCTGGTTGATCTCGCCCGAATTGTGCTTGATCGACTGCACGCTGCCGCGCACCTCGCCCAGCACGCGCGACAGGCTGGCGGTGGCGGTGTTGAAATCGTCCGACAGCAGGCGGAATGCCTGCGGCACGTCGGCGATGCGCACGGTGAGGTCCGCGTCCGACAGGCGATGCAAGCCGCCGCCGATCGCGGTCATCGCCGCCTCGCGGTCGGCATCGTCGGCCACCTTGGCCGCGGCGGTGTCGCGGAACACGGCGACCGCGCGCGCCATGTCGCCCAGTTCGTCGGTGCGGTCCGCCTCGACCACGATATCATGCCGTCCGCTGGCCAGTTGCGCCATCGCATCGGTCAGCAGCGTGATCGGCCGCGCGATCTGGCGGCTGAGCAGGACGGATAGGGTGATCGCCACACCGATCAGCGCGATGCCGCCGATGGCCAGCGCGATCAATGCGGTCAGGATCGCCTTTTCCTGGCTGGCCGCGGCAGACTCGATGTCCTGCGTTTCCGCGGCGCGCAGATCGCGCAGCGGGAGGGCGATCTTGCTGACCAGCACCGCAGGGCCCGCGTCCCGCACCGCCTGCTGCGCTTCGTCGCGGTGCCCGGCCTTCACCCAGTCGATCAGCCGGTCGCCCCAATTGCGGCGCCATTTCAGCGTTTCGCGACGGGCCGTGTCGAGTTGGCGTAGCTTGACCGGATCGGTCAGCAGCGTGTCCAGTTCGGCGGCGGTCCCGTCGAACTCCTTGCGCGCTTCCTCGTACGATTTGAGGTAGGTGACGTCGCCCGTCACCAGAAAGCCGCGGAACTGGCTGTTCTGGCGCAGGATTGCCGTCTCCAGCGTCAAGGCCTTGGCATAGATCGTCTGGGCGAAGTTGTTCCGATCCGTCGACTGCCTGATCAGCATGATCGTGCCGAAGAGCACCATCATCACGACCGCTGCGGTCGCGATGATGGTGAGGAACGACAGGCCCAGCTTGCGCGGTATCTTCATAATGTCCACGGGTCCCGGATCAGTGGAAGGGCGTTCAGAAGCGCGAGCGCAGCGTCACGCCATAGGTACGCGGTTCGGCCAGGTACGACGAGAAGATCGCATTGCCCGTCGCAAAGTCCGGCGAACCGAAGGCGGCGACCTGCGACGCGCTGCCCGCACCCTGGAAGGGGGCGGCGAAGGCGACCTGCTGATAATTGGTGTTGAGGACGTTCTGTCCCCAGAATTCCAACGCCCAGCGCTGGTCGCGGCCGCGGATGCCGATGCGCGCGTTGACCAGGAAGAAGCCGTCCTGCCGCTTTTCCAGGAACAGGTCGGACCCGGTATTATAGTCGCTGGTCAGGCGGCTATCGACGTAGAACAGCGCGTGCATGCCATTGTCGCCGATCGGCGGCGTCCACGACGCCGAGCTGGTGACGGTGTGGCGCGGCGCGTTCGACATCTGCGCCCCCGGCAGCAGGAACAGCGCGGCGTTCAGCGCCTCGCCCGCATCGCTGCCGACCAGATTGTTGCGATATTGCGTTTGCGCATAGGTGTAGCCGAGGTTAAAAGTCAGATCCTCGGTCGGATAGGCGCCTGCCTCCAGTTCGAAGCCCTGCGTGATGACGCCCGAGCGCACCTTGCCCGTGCAGGCGCCGGTGGTCGAGGAATTGTCACGATCGGCACCGTTCAGGCCGGTGCTGCACGACCCGATATTCTGGACGATATAGTTGGTGCCGTTGAACGTGTTCAGCTGGAAGTTCTTGAACGCCGAACGGAAGCCCGCGAGGTTCGCGGTGAACTTCGGCGTCGCATATTTGATGCCGATTTCGAACGCCTGCACCGTCTCGGGATCGAAGCGCAGGTTCGATGCGGCCGCCGCGGTCGGCGTGGCGAAGACGGTGGCCGACAGGTCCGACTTGTCGAGGTTGAAGCCGCCCGCCTTGTAGCCGCGGGCGTAGGACGCGTACAGCAAGGTGCTGGGCGCGGGCTTCCACGACACGACGCCGGTGCCGGTGAACTGGCCCTCGGCGATCTTGTCCTTGATCGGCACGCCGGTCAGCGCCGACGTGGAATTGCCGGTGCAGGTGAGCGTGATGATGCCGCCGATCAGTGGCTTGAGCGCCGCGGGCACCGCCGCACTGGCCAGCAGCGGGCTGAGCGCGGCCTGCTGCGCCGGGCAGACGGTGTTGTTGTTGTTGAAGCTCGCGTCCAGGCGCTTGTGCTCGTTGGTGTAGCGCAGGCCGCCGGTGATGCTGAGCGTGTCGGTGATCTTGAAGATGTTGTGCGTGAAGAAGGCGTAGTTGCTGCTCGTCTGGTGATAGAGGTCGCGGACGCTGCCGACGTTGTTGACGGTGCTGAGGCGATCGATGCCGCTGATCACCGCCTGGCCGACCGCAGGGGTCAGCACGGCGCGGCCGGCGGCGCTTAGGCAGCCGCTCGCGGTCGGATCGCGCAAAGCGGCGGCCGGGTTCACCGTCGCGACGGCGCGGCATGCGGCGAAGGCGCCATATTGCGAGCCGAAGCGCAGATTGTCGACGACGTCGAGGTCCTCGTGCGCGTAATAGCCACCGACCAGCCAGTCGAGCCGGTTGTTGAACAGGCCGCCGCTGAGGCGGGTTTCCTGCGTGAAGGTCTTGAACTGGCGATAGGCGTTGCCGTCGTTGGGACGGTAGACGATGTCGACGTTGCCGTAATCCATGTCGCCCGCGCCGCCGGCCTTATATTCGCGATAGGCGCTGATCGAGATGAGCTGCACGTTGCCCAGCGTCCAGCCGATACGCGCCGACACGCCGCCGTCAGTGGTGACGTTCGAATAGGCCTGGCCCTTGGTCTGGGCGATCTGGCGATTGTAGGGATTGCCCATGCTGGGCAGCACGCCGCCGAGGCTCTGCAGGATCGAGACGATGCGGTTCTGCGACGCGATCGAGAAGTCGCCCGGCACGCCCGGCGTCGGATCGAACTTTTCGCGCGTGTCGATGTAGACGGCGCCGCAGCACTTTTCGTCGCGATGCGTGTAATCGCCGATCAGGCGGACCGAAAAGTCGGACGACGGCTTCCAGAACAGCTGGCCGCGGACGAAATAGCGGTTGCGGTTGTTGAAGTCGGTGTTGTTGACGACGTCGTGCAGGAAGCCGTCGCGCTTGCCGTAGACGCCGTCGATGCGGAAGGCGAGCGTGTCGGCGATGATCGGGCCGGTCAAAGCGCCGGCCAAGCGGACGGCGTCGTAATTGCCGTAGCTCGCTTCGCCATAGCCGCCGAACTTGAATTCGGGATACTTCGTGTAGATGCTGATCGCACCGGCCGACGAGTTGCGGCCCGACAGCGTGCCCTGCGGCCCGCGCAGCACCTCGATGCGCTCGACTTCGCCCAGGTCGTTGAGGCCCGAGCCGGTGCGGCTGCGATAGACGCCGTCGATGAACACGGCGACCGAGCTTTCGAGACCGGGGTTATCGCCGACGGTGCCGATGCCGCGCAGGCGCGCGGTCGCATTGGCTTCCGATCCGGTGGACGAGACGATCAGAGACGGCGCCAGCTGCGCCATCTGGCGGATATCGGTCGCGCCTGAATTCTGGAGCGCTACGGTGCTGTAGGCACTGACGGCGATCGGCACGTTCGACAGGCGCTGCGAGCGGCGCGTGGCGGTCACAACGATATCGGCAGTATTCTTCGATTCGGCTTCGGCACGGGCCTTTTCCGCTTCGGCCTGCTTCCCCGACGGTACAACGCCGCGCAGGCCCTGCGCGCCAGCTGGCGCGACGGCGCCTACGCACGACGCCGCCGCTGCCAGATATACCCACTTCCGCATCGATTATGCCCCTCTTTGATCCATTCCCTTGGCCAAGCCTTGGCCGGAAAGGGGATAAAGAGGCGTTAACCGTGCGGAATTTACCGCGTGATCTTCATAACATGCGTCGGATCAGCCGACGTCTTCGACCTGATCCAGATAGGCGCCGTAGCCTTCCGCTTCCATCGCATCGCGGGGCACGAAGCGCAGCGAAGCGGAGTTGATGCAATAGCGCAGCCCGCCGCGATCGCGCGGACCATCGGGGAAGACATGGCCCAGGTGGCTGTCGCCATGCTTCGAACGCACTTCGGTGCGCACCATGCCGTGGCTGCGATCGTGCAGTTCCTCGACGTTGGCGGGCTCGATCGGCTTGGTGAAGCTCGGCCAGCCGCAATGCGATTCATATTTGTCGGTCGAGGCGAACAGCGGTTCGCCCGAGACGATATCGACGTAAATGCCCGCGGCCTTGTTGCCGAGATATTCGCCCGTACCGGGGCGTTCTGTGCCGCTTTCCTGCGTCACATAATATTGTTCGGGCGTCAGCTTCGCGATCGCTTCGTCGGTCTTGCGGTAATCGGCCATGGTCGGCTCCTCAGCTAAGCGGCGGTTGTCCGTTGGAGGCCGAGAGGCCGCCGTCGACGGGCAGGTTCACGCCGGTAATATAGTGCGCGTCCTCGCTCGCCAAAAAGGCGATGGCCCCGGCGATGTCGGCAGGGTCCGCGCCGCGGCCGATCGGGATGCGTTCTTCGAACTTGGCGATGAGGTCGGGCTGTTCCTTCATGCCCGCGGTCAGCGCGGTATAGGTGAGCGACGGGTTGACCGCATTCACGCGCACACCGGCCTTCGCCTCGTCCATCGCCAATGCACGGGTGAAGTTGGTAACCGCACCCTTGGCCGCGCAATAGAAGCTGTGGTTCCAGTCGCCGCCAAGGCCTGACACCGAAGAGATGTTGACGATGCAGCCCTTGGCCGCGCGCAGATGCGTGATCGCCGCCCGGCTCATCTGGACGACGCCGTACAAATCGGTTTCGATCACCTTGGAAAAGGCGCTGAAATCGCCTTCGTCGAGCTTGCCAAGATGGTCGATACCGGCGTCGTTGACCAGCACGTCGATGCCGTCGAAGCGGCTGAAGGCAAGGTCGACCAGCGCCTCGCAATCGGCCATGCGGCTGACGTCCACCTCCAACGTCTCGACCGTATCACCCAGCTCCACGGCGAGGCGCTTGAGCCCCGCCGCGTCCTTGTCGCCGAGCACGAGGTGCGCGCCCTCCGCAGCAAAGCGCCGCGCCGCGCCCTCACCGATGCCGGAGGCGGCACCGGTGATGACGACGACCTTGCCGGCGAACCGATTGCTGTTCACGCGCTCGCGGCCTGCTCGGCGTGGCGACCTTCGGCAACTTCCTCGATCAGCTTTGCGCAGAAAGCGGGAAGGTCGTCGGGGTTGCGGCTGGTGACGAGGCCCTTGTCGACGACGACCTCCTGATCGACCCAATTGCCGCCCGCGTTGCGGATGTCCGTCTGCAGGCTGGGGAAGGACGTGAGCGTGCGGCCCTTCACCACATCCGCCTCGACCAGGGTCCAGGGCGCATGGCAGATGGCGGCGACGGGCTTGCCGGCTTCGAAGAAGGCGTGGACGAAGGCGACGACCTCCTTCGAGGCGCGCAGCTTGTCGGCGCCGACGCTGCCGCCGGGGATGACGAGGCCGTCGAACTGATCCGCGGACACGTCGCCGATCGCCTTGTCGACCGTGAAGGTCTTGCCGGGGTCGAGGTCGTTGTTCACCGTCTGCGCCTCACCCGTTTCCAGGCTGATGACGACGACCTTGCCACCGGCCTGTTCGACGGCATCCTTGGGCTGCGCGAATTCGGGTTCCTCGGTGCCGCGGGGGGCGATGAGAATGGCGATCGTCTTGCCGTCGAGGGTCATGGAATGTCTCCGAAGGTCAGGGAAGTCTTTGGAAAGGGGCTCCCTCGAACGATCGATTTTGGCAGCGGTTGCGTGGGGGGCGGGATAAACTCGGACGCCCCCGAAACGACGGCGGGGCGCTGCCGCGATCGGCAACGCCCCGCTGTTCTAAGCCTATTGCGGATCAGGCGAGCGTCAGGCCGACGTCGACGTTGCCGCGGGTCGCGTTCGAATAGGGGCAGATCTGATGCGCGGCATCGACCAGCTGCTGCGCCTGATCGCGCTCCAGGCCAGGCAGGTCGACGAGCAGATCGGCGGTGATGCCGAACCCGCCGGCATCCCGCGGGCCGATCCCCACGGTCGCGGTCACGGTGGTGGCGTCGGGCACCTTCACCTTCAACTGCTGACCGGCGGCCTTGAGCGCGCCGATGAAGCAGGCCGAATAACCCGCGGCGAACAATTGTTCGGGGTTGGTGCCGTCGCCACCCGCGCCGCCCAGTTCCTTCGGCGTCGACAATTTGGCTTCGAAGCGGCCGTCCTCGCTGCGGGCATTTCCTTCACGGCCGCCGGTGGCGGTGGCGCGGGTGGCGTATTTGACGTCGACGGACATGATGAATGCTCCTTGCTAAAATTGTTATTGCAACAATATATATCGCGATACTGATTTGTCCAGTGGCGTTTCAGCGTGGAGGAAAAGCGTGTACGACCTGTCGATGACCATGCCGCCGTCCCACCCGCTGTCCCTGGACGAGCAACTCTGCTTCTCGCTGTACAGCGCGTCGATCGCGATGACGCGCGTGTACAAGCCGATGCTCGACCGGATCGGCATCACCTATCCGCAGTATCTGGTGCTGCACGCCTTGTGGGAAGAGGACGGGCGGACGATCGGGGCGATCGCCGAACGTCTGTCGCTGGAATCGAGTACGATCACGCCGCTGGTGAAGCGGCTGGAGGCGGGCGGGCTGGTGCGGCGGGCGCGGGATACGAGGGACGAGCGGCAGGTGCGGGTGGTGCTGACCGAGGCGGGGCAGGGGCTGCGCAGCGAGGCGACATGCCTGGCGCAGGCGGTGTTCGCGAAGACCGGGCTCAGCATCGACGAATTGCGGACGCTGACGCAGAATGTCCGGCGGTTGCAGCGCGCGCTGGCGTCAGAACCAGCCGCGGATGCCGAGCGCGAGTGACACGCCACCACTGCCCTCGCCATCCGCGCGGGCGTAGCGTGCGGTGTCGCCGTAGCGGCGTTCCCAGTTGATCCCGACATAGGGCGCGAATTCGCGGGCGATTTCGTAGCGGAGGCGCAAGCCCGCCTCGACGCTGGACAGGCCGGCACCGATGCGGGCGTCGGGTTCGTCCTGGGCGGCAAGGTTCACCTCCACGCGGGGTTGCAGGATCGCGCGCTGGGTCAGGCGCTGGTCATACCATGCCGAACCGCGGGCGCGAACGCCCTTGTCGGAGGCGAACAGCGTCGCCTCGACGTCGAACCAATAGGGCGCGAGGCCCTCTACGCCGATCGCAGCATGCGTTCGGCCGCCGTTCGGGCCGAGATCCTGCCGGGCGCCGGCCAACAGGTTGAAGTACGGGCCGATGGCATGGGCGTAGAGCGCCTGCACCTCCGCCTGGTCGATCGATCGGCCGAACGTACCTTCGCCTTCGCTCTTCACCACGACGCGGTCGATATCGCCGCCGAACCAGCCTTCGCCGTCCCAGCGATAGCCGTCGCTGCCACGGCGGACCTGCACCTCGGCGAGGTTGAACAGGATTTGCGAGAAGCGCATGCCGCCATGCTCGGCGCGCATCGTTCGATCGGCAGCGGCCATGGCGGTGGGGTCGTAGAACCGATCGGCGGCGCGGGTGGTTGGGGGCGGGGGCGGCGGGGCGTTACCGGCGGGCAGGTCGGTGCCGTTTTTGATGGCCGCTGCCGCTGGCATGGCGTGCATGCCCGGCATCGCATGCATTCGCATGTCTTGGGGCATGTCGTGCGACATGGCCGGCATCGCAGCCTTGGGAGCAGCGGATGCCGCAGGCGTGCAATGGCCCATCGCCGCATGGTCGGGCGGACAGTTCGGATCGGTTGCAACGGGCGTCGCTGGCATGGCCATCACGTGATCCGGGCCGGGGTGAGCGTGGCTTTGCGGCCGTGCCGCCGAGCGGGTTGGGGGCTTGGGCTTCGTCTTGGGCTTCGGCTTGGTCTTGGCGGCGGGCTTCGGCGCGGCGGGCATCGTCATGCCGGGCATGCTCATGCCGTCCATATGGTGCATCTGCGCCAGCGCTGGCGCGGGGAGCAGGGCAAGGATCGCCAGCGCCGCCCTCATGCGGCATCCTCCGCGCGCACCGTCACGACCTGCATCATGCCGGCGTGCATGTGGTAGAGCAGGTGGCAGTGGAACGCCCAATCGCCGATCGCGTCCGCGGTCAGATCGAAGGTGACGATGCCGCCGGGGGCGACGTTGACGGTGTGCTTGCGCGGCGCGTGGTCGCCGTGACCCATGACCAGCTCGAAGAAATGGCCGTGCAGATGGATCGGATGCGCCATCATCGTGTCGTTGACGAGGCGAACGCGCACCCGCTCGCCGGCGCGGAACGGGATCGGCGCGGTGACGGCGTTCAGCTTCACCCCGTCGAACGCCCACATATAGCGTTCCATGTTGCCGGTGAGGTGGATGGTGAGCTGACGCGACGGCGCGCGGACGTCCGGGTTGCGATCCAATGCAACGAGATCGCGGTAGACGAGCACCCGGTGGCCAACGTCGGCGAGGCCCTGTGGTGGTTCGCCGGTGCGGTCCATCGGCATAGGGGCGACCGTCTGCACGGCAGGGGTCTTGGGCAGGCCGGGCGCGTTCGCGAAGTCGCGCATGCTGTGGTGCATCGGTTCCGCGGCGGCCGCGGGTTTGCAATGGCCCATGGCGGCGTGTTCGGGCGGGCAGGCGGCGGGCGCGGCGGCGTGGTCCATGCCGCTCATACCGGCCATGCCGTCCATGTGGCGTATGTCGCCCATGCCCATGTCGCCCATACCCATGTCGGCCATGGTGGCGAGCGGGCGCGGACGGAGAGCCGGCACCGGTGCGACCATGCCGACCTGCGGGGCGAGCGTGGCACGCGCCATGCCGGACCGGTCCCAGGCTTCGGCGGCGAGCGTATAAGCCCGCGCCTCCGGCTCCACGATCACGTCATAGGTTTCGGCGACGGCGATCTGGAATTCATCGACCGTCACCGGCCGGACGTTGAGTCCATCGGCCTGGACGATCGTCAGCGTCAGGCCGGGGATGCGCAGGTTGAAGTTCGTCATCGCCGAGGCGTTGACGATGCGCAGCCGCACCCGCTCGCCAGCGGCGAACAGCGCAGTCCAATTGTCGGCGGGGCCATGGCCGTTGATCAGATAGGTGTAGGTGCTGCCCGTCACATCGGACACGTCGGTCGGGTCCATCCGCATCGCGCCCCAGGCGAGGCGGTCCTTGAGCGGCTGGTCCTTGCCCGACAGCAGGCCGGCGAGCGTCTGCTTCTGGTAATTGAAATATCCGCCCTGCAGCTTCAGGCGGCGGAAGATGGCATGCGGGTGGAGCGGGCTGTGATCGGACAGGACGATCACATGTTCGCGGTCGCTCGCGATCGGGTCAGGGCCGGCGGGATCGATGACGATCGGGCCGTAATGCCCCATCTGCTCCTGCAGGCCCGAATGGCTGTGATACCAGTAAGTGCCCGCCTGGCGGATCGGGAAGCGGTAGGTGAAGCGGCTGCGCGCCGGAATGCCGGGGAAGCTGATGCCGGGCACGCCATCCATCTGGAACGGCAGCAGCAGGCCGTGCCAATGGATCGAGGTCTCTTCGTCCAGATCGTTGACGACGGTGAGCGTCGCGTCCTGCCCCTCGCGGAAGCGCAGCAACGGTGCCGGCACCGAGCCGTTGATGCCGATAGCATGTTGCGGCTTGCCGTCGATCGTCATCATCTGATGGGCGACGTGGAGCGTGACGTCTGGGCCGGTGAGCGTCGGCAGCGGGGCGGCGATGCCGGCGGACACAGGCTGCGCCCAGGCGGGGAGCCACGGCACGGCGGCGGCGAGCGGGGCGGCCTGCAAGAGATGGCGGCGCGTCAGGGGCAAGCGGGCATCCTTTGGCGGAACGGTCGCCGATATAGGGTCAGGGCCGCCGGTTCGACAGGGTGGCCATGATCGCGCGGCGCCGGTCGGGCGTCATCTGGCCCCAGCCGACGATCTCATCGATCGTACGGGCGCAGCCGCGGCACAGGCCGTCCGGCTCCATCACGCAGACGCCGATGCACGGCGTGTCGATCGCAACCGGGGACGTCCGCTCGATCACCATGAGGGCCGCCCCCGGATGCGCTCAGGGCGCGATCGTGGCGTGGAGGAAGTCCGGGATCGGGCCGTTCCAGCCTTCGTCCGGGCCGTCGTCACGGTTGGGGTCACGATCGGCGTAGCGATCGTCGCGGCGGGGACGGCGGCGGTCGTCGTTGCGTGGCTGCGGTGCGGTGGCGGCTGGGGCGGCAGCGGGACGGCGATCGTCGCGGGCCGGGCGGGCGGGGGCCGGTGCGGGTGCCTGCTCGACGGGGGCGCTGTCGTTCGCCTTGCGACCGCGGCGCGGACGGCGAGGTTCCTCGGCCGCCGGCGCGTCCGCCTCGGGCGCGTCGCCGAGATCGAGGCGTTCGATCGTTTGGCCGGTCAGCTTTTCGATATTCTGGATGTTCTCGGCATCCTCGCTGGTGATCAGCGTATAGGCGACGCCGGTCGCGCCGCCGCGGCCGGTGCGGCCGATGCGGTGGACGTAATCGTCGGGGTGCCAGGGCGCGTCGAAGTTGAAGACGTGGCTGACGCCCTTGATGTCGAGGCCGCGCGCCGCGACGTCGGAGGCGACCAGGATGTTGATCTTGCCCGACTTGAACAGGTCGAGTTCGGCAAGGCGTTGGGGCTGTTCCATGTCGCCATGGATTTCACCCGACTGGAAGCCGTGCTTTTTCAGGCTCTTGTTGAGTTCGCGCACCGTCGTCTTGCGGTTGGCGAAGATGATCGCAGTGCGCACCTCGTCCTGACGCAGCAGGCGGCGCAGCGCCTCGCGCTTCTTGAACGCGTTGGTCGCCGTCGGGACCAGATACTGTTTGATGTTGAGGTTGGTCGACGCCGGGCGCGACACCTCGATCGTCTTGGGATTGTCGAGGAATTTGTCCGCGAGTTTCTTGATCGGCGGCGGCATCGTCGCCGAGAACAGCAAGGTCTGACGCTGCTTGGGCAGCTTGGTGCAGATTTCTTCGATGTCCGGGATGAACCCCATGTCGAGCATGCGGTCCGCCTCGTCGATGACGAGCATCGAGCAGCCGGTGAGCAGGATATTGCCGCGGCCGAACAGGTCCATCAGGCGGCCCGGCGTCGCGATCAGCACGTCGACGCCCTTTTCCAGCGCCTTGATCTGGTCGCCCATCGACACGCCGCCGATCAGCAGGGCCATCGAAAGCTTGTGGCCGGCGCCGTATTTCTCAAAATTCTCGGCGACCTGCGCGGCGAGTTCGCGCGTCGGTTCGAGGATGAGGCTGCGCGGCATGCGCGCGCGGCTGCGGCCGTGCGCCAGGATGTCGATCATCGGCAGCACGAAGGCGGCGGTCTTGCCGGTGCCGGTCTGCGCGATGCCGATCAGGTCGCGCATCATGAGGACGCTGGGGATCGCCTGCGCCTGGATCGGCGTGGGTTCGCTGTAGCCCGCGTCGGTGACCGCGGTCAGGAGTTCGGGGGAGAGGCCGAGATCGGCGAAGCTCATGCCAAAAGGCTCATGCAAGGGTCCGGAAATAGACGCACACGGGTGCGGCACGCCGAGCGTCGCGCTTGCCGATCTGGGCGCGAAAGTCAAGGAAAGCGTGGGTGAGGCGCTATGACGGCGCGTGTCTGGCCTGCCTGGCGATGCGGGTCCGGCGTCCCCGTATCTTGAGGGGGACGGCGACGAGGACGAACAGCATCAGGGCTACGAAAAGCCAGAGCGGACCGGTCAACCCTTGCAGCCAGGCGATTAGGATGGCGCAGGGGACAGCGATCACCGGCGTGATCTTCGTCAGCCACCACAGCATCGCGCCCCAGCCGGGCCGATCGCGCATGCCTTTGCCGACGCTCAGCATGATGATCGTTGCCACCAGCTTCGCGCCCAAGGTGATAGCGACGATCCAGCTCAGCGTTGCGATCAGGGGGGAGGGGCTGAAGAGCATGGCGTCATCATGCGGCGGCGTTTGCGGGGTGACAAGTGGGGCGATTCGGGGGGCGCCGCGGTAGAAAACGGCGTGGAAGTGGACGATACGTTATGTCTGGAACGCCTTCCTCCCCGATGACGCGGTTCGGGTGGGGTTCGCCGTGTCAAAGAGCGGGCACGACGATAGGCATAACCGGGGCGTGTAGGACAGGGGGAAATGGTGGGGCCGACCGTGCGCCCAACTTCGTCATGCCGGACTTGATCCGGCATCCCGCTTCTAGCGCCGGTAGAAGAAGCGGGACCCCGGCTCTTCGGCCGGGGTGACGGGGAAGGTTTGGGATGGGCGCCCTCGGCTTCCGGACGGCGCGCCGCCCCCTCAGCGGGCGACCAGCGTCTTGAAGCGGGCGATGCCGCAGCTGGCGCCGGAGCGCATGCGCAGGACGTCGCGGTCGGCGCAGACCTTTCCGTCGGCCTTGGGGCGCAGATAGAAGCCGTTGTAGAAATCCATGGGCCCGCAATCGTCGTCGAGGTGCGCGCGCAGGCGCTTGCCGCCGGCCATCACCAGGTCGACCGCGTCGGGGGCGGAGACGAGCGCGCCGCCGATGTCGGCGACGGCGATGCATTTGGGCCCCTTCTTTTCCTTCCACTGCATCGGCTGCGGCACCGACAGCCGCGGCGCGGCGGCGGGGCCGCGCGCGGGGCCCATGCGCGGCACGCGGATGATAATGCGTTCGCGGACGGTCATCTGCGCGAACTGCACGCCGCTCAGCCGATCGGGCGACTCGCTGGCGGAGACCAGCACGGGCGCGGTGCCGGCCAGGAGCATGGGTGCGATCAGCGCGGCGGAAAACGCAGGGGTCGGCATGTTCGGTGTCGGCTCCTAGCGGCGATCGTTGAACGGAGGATGAATTTCGAGTCATCGGCGGCGACGGCGGGCAGGGGCCGCACATGGTTGAGCGACGCAGCGTCCGGGGGTAGCGGACGCGCATGACTCCCGCCCAATCCGCACTGCTTGCCGATCTCGCCCCAACGCTGGGGCCGAAGGGTATCGTGACCGATCCCGCCGATATCGCGCCGTGGACGATCGACTGGCGGCAGCGGTTTCGCGGCACCGCGCCGGCGCTGCTCGCACCGGCCTCGACCGCCGAGGTTGCGGCGGTGGTCGCCGCGGCGGCGCGGCATCGGGTGGCGCTGGTGCCGCAGGGGGGCAACAGTTCGATGGTCGGCGGGGCGACGCCGCCCGCCGACGGATCGGCGCTGATCCTGTCGCTGCGCCGGATGAACCGGATGCGGAGCGTCGATGCGGCGGCGGGGCTCGCCGTCGCCGAGGCGGGGGTGATCCTGTCCGACCTGCACGATGCGGCGCTTGGGCAGGGGCGGCGCTTTCCGCTGACGCTGGGGGCGAAGGGCAATGCGACCGTCGGTGGCCTCGTCTCGACCAATGCGGGCGGCACGCAGGTGCTGCGCTTCGGGTCGATGCGCGGGCTGGTCGCGGGTGTCGAGGCGGTGCTGGCGGACGGCAGCGTGCATGACGGGCTTGCCGCACTGAAGAAGGACAATCGCGGTTACGACCTGACGCAATTGCTGGTCGGCGCGGAAGGGACGCTGGGGATCGTCACGGCGGCGACGCTGCGGCTGGTGCCGCTGCCCGCCACACGTACGACCGCCTGGGCGGCGACGGGCGATCCGCAGGCGGCGCTGGCGCTGCTGCGCCGGTTCCAGGCGGCGACCGAGGCGCTGGAGAGTTTCGAGATCCTGCCCGCCGAATCGCTCGCGGCGGTGCTGGCGCATGTGCCGGGTGCGCGGGCGCCGGTGGCGGGGCCGCATCGCTGGCACCTGCTGATCGAGCAGACCGACCCGCGCGGTGCGGCGCTGACCGAGGCGGTGCTGGCCGACGCGCTGGCGGACGGGCTGATCCAGGACGCGACGATCGCGGCGAGCGAGGCCCAGGCGGGGGATTTCTGGCGCATCCGCGAATCGATCTCCGATTCGGAGCGCGCGTTGGGGCCGGCGTCGCAGCATGACATTTCGGTTCCGGTCGAGGGCATGCCGCGCTTCATGATCGGGGCGGCGGCGGCGTGCGAGGCGCGCTTTCCCGGGACGCATGCCAGCGGCTTCGGCCATCTAGGCGACGGCAACATCCACTTCCACGTGCGTGCGGCGCCCGGCACGGACCCGGCGCGCTGGTATGCCGAGGATGTGCCGGTGGTGACGCGCTTCGTCGACGATCTGGTGATCGCCGCGGGGGGATCGATCGCGGCCGAACATGGCATCGGCCAGATGAAGCTACACGAGCTGGAGCGGCTGTCGTCGCCCGCACGCCTTGCGGCACTGCGCGGGGTGAAGGCGGGGCTGGACCCGCTCGGAATCCTGAACCCCGGCAAGCTTGTGACGCTTGCGCCGGGGCAGCCGGATCAATAGAGCAACGCGCCAGCGTGCGGCCCGCAGACATTGCGGGTCCGCAAACTATCCACGACGGAGAGAGTTCCCATGGCCAGCGCGCCGCTTCCCCTGTTCTACAACGGCCTGGAGCCGCTCTCGAGCGAGACGCACGCCACCTGGCGCGTCCGCCAGCTGGATGCCGCCCCCTTCCTGGTCGGCCAGCACGCCATTCCGATCACCACCGACGAATTCCCGCTGGTGCAGCGTTTCATGCCGATCGTCTTCTCGATCGGTGACGATGCCATCCCGCTGGCGCTGATGGGCCTGAACGAAGGCGTCAATGTCTTCGTCGGCGACGACGGCAAGCTGACCGAAAACAACCTGTACGTCCCCGCCTATGTCCGCCGCTATCCGTACATGCTGGCACGCCTGCGCCCGGACAGCGAAGAGCTGTCGCTGTGCTTCGACCCGACGTCGGAAGCGATCGGCGCGTTCGACGAGGGCGATGCGCTGTTCGAAAACGGCCAGCCGAGCCAGGTGACGAAGTCGATCCTTGATTTCTCCGAACAGTTCGAACAGGCCGGCGCGCGCACGCAGGCGTTCATGAACGAGCTGCGCGAGCTCGACCTGCTGATGGAAGGCGAGGTTACGATCCAGCCGGAGCAGGAGCAGCCGCCGTTCGTCTATCGCGGCTTCCAGATGGTGAACGAGGAAAAGCTGGCCGCGCTGCGCGGTGACCAGCTGCGCAAGATGAGCCAGTCGGGCATGCTGCCGCTGCTGTACGCGCACCTGTTCTCGCTGTCGCTGATGCGCGAGATCTTCGGCCGCCAGGCGCAGCAGGGCAAGATGCCGCAGCCGCAGTTCGCGCCGGTCGGCTAACGACCGGGGCCGTTCCGCCAGCCGGAACCGCCGATACTTAGACGGGCGGGTGTCGCATTGCGCGACGCCCGCCCGTTTGCATTTGGGCAGCCCGCTTGACCCGGTCGCCGATCCGGCGGACTGTCGTTCCGACCTCGAAAGGACATGACGGATGACAGGCTGGGCTCGCGACGCACGCTATTCGACCGTGGCGATCGCGTTTCACTGGACGATCGCAGTGCTGATCATCGCCAATCTGATCATCGGCATCGGGCATGACGGTATCCCCGCGCTGCGGCCGCTGATGGGCGCGCATAAGGCGATCGGCATCACCGTGCTGGCCCTGACGCTGGCGCGCGTCGCCTGGCGGATCGCGCATCGGCCGCCGCCGCTGCCCGCGCACATGCCCGGCTGGGAAAAGGGGCTGGCGCATGCGACGCACTGGTCGCTCTACCTGCTGATGCTGGCGCTGCCGCTGACGGGCTGGCTGATGGTGAGCGCGCCGCCGACCGACGGGCCGGCGCGGCCGCTGACGTGGTTCGGTCTGTTCGACATTCCGCGCCTGCCGGCCAGCGCGGGGGCGGCAGGCTTCGGGCATGAAGCGCACGAGCTGCTCGGCTGGGTGATGGTGGCGCTGGTCGTGCTGCACGTCGCCGGGGCGCTGCGCCATCATTTGATCCTGCGGGATACTGTACTGGCGCGGATGGTGCCGATGCAGCGCCGTTGAGACGAACGTTCATGATGGTGCGGTGAAAAAAACGTCACGAAGTGTTGCGGGGGTTGAACCAAATCGCGCCTCGCCTATTTTGTGACTTGTACGGCGCTCGTGTCCCCCCTTTCGCGAGACCGTATGGCACACCTTCGGGTGTGTCTCCTCCCTGAACCTTGGCCACTCCGTGCTTTCAGCACGGGGTGGTTTTTTTATGTGCCCGCGTCTTACTCGGCGGCGAGGGCGAAGGGGGGCGTGCCCGCCATCGCTTCGTCCGCGACGGCGGCGAGCAGGCTGCGCAGCAGCGCGACGGTGCGATCGAAGCCGGGGCCGAGGCCGTCGAGCCGGGAGTCGAGGTACAGCGCGCGGTCGATCTCGACCTGCACGGCATGGATGCCGCGGGCGGGCGCGGCGTGGGTCTGCAGGATATGCGCGCCGGCATAGGGCGTGTTGCGCTGCGTCGCGATGCCCATCTGCGCCGCCGCGCCCTCGATCCGCGCAAGGAAGCGCGCATCGCTGGTCGCGCCGAAGCGATCGCCGAGGACGAGGCGCGCGTGCGGGCCGACCGTCGGCATCGAATGGATGTCGACCAATATTGCGACACCGAAGCGGGCGCGCGCCGCGGCCAGCGTGGCGGCGAGCGTCGCATGATAGGGGCGATGATCCTCCGCAATGCGGCGCGCAACGTCGGCGCCGGTGAATCGCCCGCGCCACAAATCGCCCGCACCGCCCGCACGACGCGGCACTAGGCCCAGGCCGCTGCGGATCTTCATCGACTGGCCGGACTGCGCCTGCGGGCGGACGCCGTCGTCGACGCGCGGGTCGCGCTCATATTCGCTGCGGTTGAGATCGATCCAGGCGCGGGCGCGGCGCTGCACCAGCATCGTCTCGTTCGTCTGCGCGGCGCGGGCGACGGCATCGACGTGGCGATCCTCCAGCACCACCAGCGCGGATTCGGGCAGGCGCAACGCGGCGCGCAGTGCGGGGGGATAGTCGCGGCCCGCGTGCGGCACCGAGAGGACGACGGGACTGGCCGGCGCGGGCGGAGTGTCGAGGCCGGAGGGGCTTTGCGGCGAGGCGAAGCGTGTGCCGTGGGACACATTGTGCGCCTGTGCGCCGTCGATCCGGTCGAACGAAGCGTCCATCTGTGGCACGCCTTAGCCCATCCGCGCGTTCGGCGCTCTGGAAATCTTCATATCTGCCGGTCCATACAGGATCGACCGCAACGCTAAGGACCCGAAAAGGCGATGATCCGTATCCTGCTGGCCGAAGACGACCAGGTCATGCGCGAATATCTGACGCGGGCGCTGGAACGCGCGGGCTATGCCGTCGCCGCGGTCGACCGCGGCACGGCGGCGATCCCGCTGCTCGAAACCGAGCCGTTCGACCTGCTGCTGACCGATATCGTGATGCCCGAGATGGACGGCATCGAACTCGCCCGCCGCGCCGCCGAAATGGTGCCGGGCCTGCGCGTGATGTTCATCACCGGCTTTGCCGCGGTGACGCTGAAGGCGGGTCGCGAGATGCCCAACGCACGCGTCCTGTCCAAGCCGTTCCACCTGCGCGATTTGGTCGCCGAGGTGGACCGCGTGTTCGAAATGGGCAGCGCCAGTGGATTAAATTGAGCGCGGCGTGAAATCAGGGCTTGCCAGCCCGAAGCAACCTGCTAATTGGCCCACCTCCGGCGGGCGTGTAGCTCAGTGGTAGAGCACTGTGTTGACATCGCAGGGGTCGCAAGTTCAATCCTTGCCACGCCCACCATCGAAAACCCCGCTAGGCCAACGGCTTAGCGGGGCTTTTGGTTTTCAGGCCCTTGCGCCTGATTTGGCGACCGTCGCCATCCTCTATCGATCACTCGGCGTGGCGCAGCGTGCGGCGCAGGGCGTCGTGCCAGCCGGCGACGAGCGTGGCGCGGCGATCGGCGGGCATGGCGGGTTCGAAGCAGGCGTCCCGGGCCCAGAGGCGTTCGAGTTCGGGCAGGCCGGACCAGATGCCGGTGGCGAGGCCGGCGTGGAAGGCGGCGCCGCGCGCGGTGGTTTCGAGGTCGGCGGGGCGCTCGATCGGCACGTCGAGCAGATCGGCGAGGAAGCGGCACAGCCAGTCGTTTGCGGCCATGCCGCCGTCGACGCGAACGCTGGCAGGATGACCGCCGCCGTCGGCGATCATCGCCTGGACGAGATCGAGCGTCTGATAGCCGACCGCCTCCAGCGCCGCGCGGGCGAGATGCGCCTGCGTCGCCCCCAGCGTCAGCCCGAAGATCGCGGCGCGCGCCTCCGCATCCCAATGCGGCGCGCCGAGGCCGACGAAGGCGGGGACCATGTAGACGCCGTGGTTGTCGGGCACCTGCGTCGCCATGTCGTCGGTATCGCGGGCGTGGGTGATGACGCCGATGCCGTCGCGCAGCCATTTGATCGCCGCGCCCGCGACGAAGATCGAGCCTTCGAGCGCGAAGGTGGTCTGCCCGTCCAGCCGGTAGGCGGGGGTGGTGAGCAGGCGCTGTTGCGAGCGGATCGCCTCCGTTCCCGTATTGAGCAGCATGAAGCAGCCGGTGCCGTAAGTGGATTTCGTCATGCCGCGGGTGAAGCAGGCCTGGCCGAACAGCGCGGCCTGCTGGTCGCCCGCGATCCCCGCGATCGGGATGGGCACACCGAACAGGTCGGGCGCGGTGGTGCCGAAGATGTGCGCATTGTCGTGGACCTGCGGCAGGATCGCCATCGGCACGCGGAGCAGGCGGCACAGCTCCGCGTCCCAGTCGCCGGTGCGGATGTTCCAGAGCAATGTGCGGGCGGCGTTGGTGACGTCGGTTGCGTGCGTCGTGCCGCCGGTGAGGCGCCAGAGCAGGAAACTGTCGATCGTGCCGAAGGCGAGGTCGCCGCGGTCGGCGCGGGCGCGCGCGCCGGGGACGGTATCGAGGATCCAGGCGATCTTGGTCGCGGAGAAATAGGGATCGAGCAACAGGCCGGTCGCCTCGCGCACCTTATCCTCGACGCCGTCGCGGCGGAGCGCGGTGCAGACGTCGGCGGTGCGGCGGTCCTGCCAGACGATGGCGCGGTGGATCGGCTGGCCAGTGGCGCGGTCCCAGACGACGACGGTTTCGCGCTGATTGGTGATGCCGATGCCGGCGATGTCGTGCGCGCCCACGCCGCTGGCGTCGATCGCCTCGCGCGCGGTGGACAGGACGTCGCGCCAGATATCCTCGGGGTCATGCTCGACCCAGCCGGGCTGGGGGTAATGCTGCGCGAATTCAGTCTGGGCGACCGCGACGCGGCGCGCCTGCGCGTCGAACAGGATCGCGCGCGTCGAGGTTGTGCCCTGATCGATCGCGAGAATGTGCTTGGCCATGAGGGTCCTCTCCCGTCCGACCCTCAGTGTCGCGGGCCGGCGGGCGGCGTCAATGGCGTGGGCCGATTTTCGGATCGCACTGCGGCGGTTCGGCGTTAGGATCGCCGGACGGAGGGCGTGCGTGGCGGAGACGGATTACGACCTGCTGATCGTCGGCGGCGGCATCAACGGCGCCGGGATCGCGCGCGATGCGGCGGGGCGGGGGCTGACCGTCCTGCTGGTCGAGGCGGACGATCTGGCCGGGCACACGTCGTCGGCATCGACCAAGCTGATCCACGGCGGCCTGCGCTATCTGGAATATGGTGAGTTCCGACTGGTGCGCGAGGCGCTGATCGAGCGCGAGCGACTGTGGGGCATGGCGCCGCACATCATCTGGCCGCTGCGTTTCGTCCTGCCGCAGACGCATTCGCCGCGGGCGGCGTGGATGGTGCGGCTGGGGCTGTTCCTCTACGACCATCTGGGCGGGCGCAAACGGCTGCCGGCGACCGAGACGGTGGGGCTGGCGACGACGCCCTATGGCGCGGGGCTGCGCGATACGGCGGGCAAGGCGTTCGTCTATTCGGACTGCTGGGTCGAGGACAGCCGGCTGGTCGTGCTGAACGCGCGCGATGCGGCGGATCGCGGGGCAACGATCGCGACGCGGACGCGGCTGGTGCAGGCACGGCGCGAGGGCGAGCGCTGGGTCGCGACGATCGCCGATGCCGCAGGCGAGCGCATGGTGTCGGCGCGGGTTCTGGTCAACGCGGCGGGGCCGTGGGTGGACGATGTGCTGGCCCGCGTTGCGGGCGGACATGCCAAGAACGCCGTGCGGCTGGTGAAGGGCAGCCATATCGTCGTGCCGCGCCTGTATGCCGGCGACCATGCCTTCATGCTGCAGAACCCGGACCGGCGGATCGTCTTCGCCATTCCCTATGAAGGCGACTTCACGCTGATCGGGACGACCGACCAGCCCTGGGAGGGGGCGCCTGCGAAAGCCCACATCGATGCGGGCGAGACCGCCTATCTGCTCGACACCGCCAACCGCTATTTCGCGCGCGGATTGCGCGAGAGCGATATCGTGTGGAGCTATGCCGGGATCCGGCCGCTGCACGACGACCATGCCGGCAATGCCTCTGCGGTGACGCGCGATTATGTGCTCGACCTCGACGCGGGGCCGGGGCGGGCGCCGATGTTGAGCATCTTCGGCGGCAAGATCACGACCTATCGCAAGCTCGCCGAACATGCGCTGGCGGAGCTGGGCGCGGTGCTGCCGGATATGGCGGGGGCGTGGACGGCGGGGGCGGTGCTGCCGGGTGGCGACTTGCCCGGCGGGGATTTCGAGGCGTTCGTGGCGGCGCTGGTGCGGGCGCGGCAAGGGCTGCCGGCGACGCTGCTGCGGCGGCTGGCGCGCGCCTATGGCACCAGGGTGGCGGCGGTGCTGGGCGATGCGCAGGCGATGCGCGATCTGGGCGAGGATTTCGGCGGCGGGCTGACCGCGCGCGAGGTAAACTATCTGGTCGTGCAGGAATGGGCGCGGACGGCGGAGGACGTGCTGTTCCGGCGCAGCAAGCTGGGGCTGCATGTGCCAAACGATACGGCGGCGCGGGTGGCGGCGTATCTGGCGGCGCGGGTCAACCGGACGCTTTGAGTGTTCTTCCGTTCGTGCTGAGCCCGTCGAAGCACGGGTTTCCATGGGGACGGCGTCGCGTGTGGCGACCCGCCCTTCGACGGGCTCAGGGCGAACGGTGATGAGGGTGGGCTTACCCTTTACCGCACGCGGGTGATGATATTCTCGATCCGCTCCTGCTGGCCCGAGCGGGGGCGGGGATTGAGGTTCTGGCTGACGGCGAGGTCGGCGATGGCGGCAAGGTCGCCGCCGGCGATCTGCTGGCCCAGGGCGCCGGCCCAGCCCGAGTACCGCTCGGCCTTGATCGCATCGAGGCGGCCGTCCTCGATCAGTGCGGCGGCGTTGAGCAGCCCCTTCGCCACGACGTCGATCCCGCCGACGTGACCATGGAACAGGTCGGCGGCGTCGATCGACTGGCGGCGGACCTTGGCATCGAAGTTGAAGCCGCCCGTCGTAAAGCCGCCCGCGCGCAGGATTTCGAGCATCGCGAGCGTCATCTCCTCGACAGAGTTCGGGAATTGATCGGTATCCCAGCCGTTCTGCGGATCGCCGCGATTGGCGTCGATCGAACCGAAGATACCGAGCGCGCCCGCCGTCGCGATCTCGTGCTCGAACGTGTGGCCCGAGAGGGTCGCGTGGTTCGCCTCGATATTGACACGGACCTCGTTTTCCAAGCCGTAGCGCTTGAGGAAGCCGTACACCGTTGCGGTGTCGAAGTCGTATTGGTGCTTGGTCGGTTCGTGCGGCTTGGGTTCGATCAGGATCGTGCCGGTGAAGCCGATCTTATGCTTGTGATCGACGACGAGGCTGAGGAAGCGGCCGAGATTGTCGAGTTCGCGCTTCATGTCGGTGTTGTGGAGCGTCTCATAGCCCTCGCGACCGCCCCACAGCACGTAGTTGGCGCCGCCGAGGCGGTGCGTCGCTTCGAGGGCGTCGCGCACCTGCATCGCGCCCCAGGCGAACACCTCCGGATCCGGGTTGGTGGCGCCGCCAGCGGCATAGCGCGGGTGGCTGAACAGATTGGCGGTGCCCCACAGGAGCTTGCGGCCGGAGGCGGCCTGGAGCTGTTCGAGGTGATCGACGGCGTCCGCGAAATGTGCACGGTGTTCGGATACCGTCGTGGCATCGGCCATCACGTCGACGTCGTGGAAGCAATAATAGGGCACATCGAGACGCGTGAAGAAGTCGAACGCGGTGCGGCGTTTTTCAGCCGCCGCGGCGGCATCGTTGGCGCCGCGGTGCCAGGGGCGATCGAAGGTGCCGCCGCCGAAGACATCACTGCCCGGCCAGCAGAAGGTGTGCCAGAAGCAGGCGGCGAAGCGGAGGTGCTCTTCCATCGTCTTGCCGAGGACGACGCGGGTCTTGTCGTAATAGCGATAGGCGAGCTCGGTATCGCTGTCCGGCCCTTCGTAGCGGATGGTCGGAATGTCGGCGAAGTAATCGGCCATTTTAGAGGCTCCTGATGCGGGAATAAGCGTCGCGGAAGGCGGCGTATTTGGGGGCGAGACGGTCGCGCAGGGCGGCGTCGGGTTCGATGACGTGCGCGGTGCGCGGCGCGACGCAGACGTCGGCGGGCGTGCCGCCGTCGACCGCAAGCTGCGCGAGGCGGGCGGCGCCGAGCGCGGGGCCGACCTCGCCCCCGTCGAGATAGACGAGGCGCGCGTCGAGCGCGGCGGCGAGCGTTTCGCCCCAGTATAGCGAGCGGGCGCCGCCACCGATGACGGAGAGCTGCTCGATCGTCGTGCCCGCCTCGCGCAGCACGCGCACGCCATCCGCCAGCGCGAAGGCGACGCCTTCGAGCACGGCTTGCGCCAGGCGTTCGGGGCCGGTGTCATGGTCGAGGCGCAGGAAGGCGCCGCGGACCTGCGGATCGTTGTGCGGCGTACGCTCGCCGGAGAGGTAGGGGAGGAACAGTTCGGGGCCGCTGGCCGGGCCGGCCTGTTCGGCGCGGGCGAACAGATCGGCGGCGCCGCGCACCCCGGTGAGCCGCGCCACCCAGTCGATGCAGGCGGCGGCGGAAAGGTGGACCGCCATCTGATGCCACATGGCGGGCACGCAATGGCAGAAGGCGTGGACCGCGCCGGCGACATTGGGGCGGAAGTCCTGCGTCGCGACGAAGATGACGCCCGACGTGCCGAGCGAGAGCAAGGCGTCGCCGTCGCGCACCGCACCGACGCCGGCGGCGCCCGCGGCATTGTCGCCGCCGCCGCCCGCGACCGGGACCGGCGCCATGCCCCATGGCTCGGCGACCGCGGGAAGCAGCGTGCCGGCGGTGTCGCTGCCCTCGACGAGGCGCGGCATCTGGTCGGTCGTCAGGCCGGTGGCGGCGAGCAACGTCTCGCTCCAGCTCCGGGCGGCGACGTCGAGCCACAGCGTGCCGGCGGCGTCGGACATGTCCGAGGCTTTCTCGCCGGTCATCAGCAGGCGGACATAGTCCTTGGGGAGCAGCACGGTGTTGATCGCTGCGAACGTCTCGGGTTCGTGGCGGCGGACCCAGGCCAGCTTGGGCGCGGTGAAGCCGGGCATGACGAGATTGCCACCGCGCTCGCGGAAGGCGGGCGTCGCGGCGTCGAGGCCGGCGCATTCGGCGAAGGAGCGGCCGTCGTTCCACAGGATGGCGGGGCGCAGCGGCCGGTCGTCGGCGCCGAGCAGAGTCGCACCGTGCATCTGGCCGGCCAGGCCGATGCCGCGAACCGATCGCCGCACCGCGGGGTCGATGGCGAGGACCGCGGCACAGGTCGCCTGCCACCAGGCGACGGGGTCCTGTTGTGACCATAGGGGCTGTGGGCGCTGGACGGTGAGCGGGGCGGTGCCTTGCGCGACGAGCGTGCCCGACGCGTCCACGACGACCGCCTTGACGCCCGACGTGCCGATATCGATGCCGAGGAACATGCCCTCAGTCCTTGAACGGATCGATGGTCTGGATGCTGCCGTCCGGGGTGAAGTGCAGCTGCGTCACCTTGGCGGAGCGCAGGTGGTTTTTCCCCGACGCTTGCGTGTCGTGGTAGAACAGCCACCACTTGCCCTGAAATTCCACGATCGAATGGTGCGTGGTCCAACCCTGTACGGGCTTCAGGATATGCCCCGCGTAGCGGAACGGGCCGTAGGGCGAGGTGCCGGTGGCGTAGTTCAGATAGTGTGTGTCGCCGGTCGAATAGGTGAAATAATAGGTGCCGCCCCGCTTGAACATCCAGGCGGCCTCGAAGAAGCGGTGCTCGTGATCGCCGCCGAGGACGGGCTTGCCTTGTTCGTCGAGGAGGACGACTGGGCGCGGGCTTTCCGCGAATTGCTTCATGTCTGCGCGCATCCTGGCGACGCGCGGGGCGATCGCGGGCTGGTCGTCGCGGTGCAGGTCGGTGTCGCCGGCCTTGGCGTCGTAGCGATTGCCCTGCCAGCGCTGGAGCTGGCCACCCCAGATGCCGCCGAAATACATATAGCTGGCGCCGTCGCTATCGGTGAAGACGGCTGGGTCGATCGAGAAGCTGCCGCGGATCGGCTGGGGATCGGCCTTGAACGGGCCGGTCGGCGATTTCGACGTGGCGACGCCGATGCGGAAGACGCCGGCTTTGTCGCGCGCGGGGAAGTAGAGGTAATAGGTGCCGTTCTTATAGGCGGCGTCGGGTGCCCAGGTCTGTTTCGACGCCCAGGGGATCTGCGTCACGTCGAGCGCGACGGGGTGGACGGTGACCGGGCCACCGATCCGGTCCATGCTGAGCACCCGATAATCGTGCATCGCATACTGGTTGCCGAGATCGTCGTCGGCGATGCCGGCGTCGACGTCGTGGCTGGGATAGACGTAGAGCCTGCCGTTGAAGACGTGCGCGGATGGATCGGCGAAATAGAGGTCCTTCACCAAGGGCTGTGCGAGGTAGCGCTTGCCGTCGGGGCTGCGCGGTTCGGCGCTTTGCGCGAGGGCGAGGCCGCTCGACAACAGAGCAGCGAGCGCGAGCAGGCGGGTGCTGCGGGCGGGCATCGATATCGTCCTTCCTAAGATCGGCCTTCTGGCGAGGCCTGAAACGTCTGGATAGCGCTACCATATGGTGATCGTCATCCGTCGGCAAGGGCCGTTGGAGGTGATTTCGACGATCGGGCGCGGGGGGAGGCCGCGGCGTGCTGATCGTGCGTGGCGCGATGCGCGGCCCGATGTGGGTGATCTCGCAGGTGTTTGGCGTCGGACAGGGCGTGCCGATGATGACGCCGACGTGGAGCTGCCAGTGTCGGCCCGGGTCAACCGGCGGGGCGGCAGGAGACCAATTGGGGACAGCGGTACGGTAACGGTCGCAACGTGGCGCTTGCCGTGGACGCGCTTTTGCGTTCATGTCGGTCGGGCTGTTTCTCCTGGGACCCGATCCGCCCGCATGGCTTCCTCACCCCCTCCCTCGCGACCCTCCCGCCGATCGGGTTCGGCACCGACGATCAGCGATGTGGCGAAGCTCGCCGGCGTGTCGCCGATGACCGTCAGCCGCGTCATCAACGCCGAAACCAACGTGCGGCCCGCGACGCGCGATGCGGTGAACGTGGCGATCCAGACGCTGAACTATGCGCCCAATCGCGCCGCGCGCAGCCTGGCGGGGGCGGGGCAGTTGCGGGTCGGGCTGCTGTACAACAATCCGTCGGGCGGCTTTCTGTCCGAAATGCTGCTCGGCAGCCTGGATCAGGCGAGCCGCAACGACGTGCAGATCGTGATCGAGAAATGCGAGATCGGCGACGATCACGAGCTGGCGGTCGCACGGCATATGATCAAGGGCGGCATCGACGGCATCGTGCTGCCGCCGCCCCTGTGCGAATCGCCGGCGCTGCTCGACCTGCTGGCCCAGGCGGGCGTGCCGATGGTCGGGCTGGCGACCGGGCGCGCAGGCGAGGGCGGTCTGGCGATCGGGATCGACGATCGTGCCGCGGCGGTGACGATGACGCGGCACCTGATGGACCTGGGCCATCGGCGGATCGGCTTCATCGGCGGCGACCCCAATCTGTCGGCGAGCGGCGCGCGGCTGGCGGGCTATCGGGCTGCGCTGGAAGGGGCGGGGATCGGGATCGAGGACGGACTGGTCGTTGATGGCCTGTACACCTATCGGTCTGGGCTGGATGCGGCGGAGCAGCTGCTCGACCGCGCCGAACCGCCGACGGCGATCTTCTCGTCGAACGACGACATGGCGGCGGCGACGGTGGCGGTGGCGCACCGCCGCGGGTTGGACGTGCCGGGCGACCTGACCGTCTGTGGCTTCGACGATACGGTGCTGTCGACCGCGATCTGGCCCGAGCTGACGACGATCCGCCAGCCGATCGCCGATATGGCGCGGGGGGCAATCGAGGGGCTGGTCGCGTTGCTGCGTCGCCAGCGCGGGGGCGATGATGCCGCGCCCGAAGAGCCGACACGGCTGCTCGACTATACGTTGATCCGCCGCCAGTCCGACGCGCCGCCGCGGCGCCGCCCGCGGGTGATCGAGGGATAGGTCTGCCGCGGCACCCCGCGCGGGACGGCCACGGCACGCGCTCCAAACGACTTGACCGCCCAGAATGGCGTGATAGCGATATCACATTGCGCACGGCCGGCGGACGATCGGCATGAGGAGAGCGATGTGACGGACAGGCGGGGGGCGGGGCATGCCCCGGGGTATCTGGATGCCGGGCAGGGCGTCAATCACGGCTTCATCGCCGGCATCGTCGCGGTCGCGACGATCGGCGGCTTCATGTTCGGCTATGATTCGGGCGTCATCAACGGGACGCAAAAGGGGCTGGAGGCGGCGTTTTCGCTCGGCCACCTAGGAATCGGCGTCAACGTCGGCGCGATCCTGGTGGGGTCGGCGATCGGTGCGTTCGGCGCGGGGCGGCTGGCCGACGCGATCGGGCGGCGACGGGTGATGATGCTGGCCGCACTGCTGTTTCTGGTGAGCGCGCTGCTCGCCGGTGCCGCGGGCGGCTCGATCGTGTTCATCTTGGCGCGGATCATCGGCGGCCTGGGTGTCGGGGCGGCGAGCGTGATCTCGCCCGTCTATATTTCCGAAGTGACGCCCGCCGCGATCCGCGGGCGGCTGTCGAGCGTGCAGCAGGTGATGATCATCACCGGCCTGACCGGCGCGTTCGTCGCGAATTTCGTTCTGGCCCGCTATGCCGGCGGTTCGACCGCGCCGTTCTGGCTCGACTTTCCGGCGTGGCGCTGGATGTTCTGGCTGCAGGCGATCCCGGCGGCGATCTATCTGGCGGCGCTGACCGTCATTCCGGAAAGCCCGCGCTTCCTGGTCGCCAAGGGCCGCGAGGGCGAGGCGAAGGCGGTGCTGACCCGTCTGTTCGGCGCGGGCGAGGCGGAGCGCAAGGTCGTCGAGATCCGCAATTCGCTCGCCGCCGATCACCACAAGCCGAAACTGTCCGACCTGATCGACAAGACGACGGGCAAGATCCGCCCGATCCTGTGGGCGGGCATCGGCCTTGCCGTGTTCCAGCAGTTCGTCGGCATCAACGTCGTCTTCTATTACGGCGCCGTGCTGTGGGAGGCGGTGGGCTTCACCGAGGACAATGCGCTGCAGATCAACATCCTGTCCGGCGTGCTGTCGATCGCGGCCTGCCTGTTCACGATCGCGACCGTCGACCGGATCGGACGCAAGCCGCTGCTGCTGGTGGGATCGGCGGGCATGGCGGTGACGCTGGCGACGGTGGCCTGGGCGTTCTCCACCGCGGTCACCGATGCGGCGGGCGCGGTCAGCCTACCCGGACATAACGGCCTGATCGCGCTGGTCGCGGCCAATCTGTACGTCATCTTCTTCAACGCGTCGTGGGGACCGGTGATGTGGGTGATGCTGGGCGAGATGTTCCCCAACCAGATCCGCGGGTCGGGTCTTGCCGTGTCGGGCTTTGCGCAGTGGATCGCCAATGCGGCGATCTCGGTCAGCTTCCCGGCGCTCGCCGTGTCGCCGGGGCTGGCGGTCACCTACACCGGCTATGCGCTGTTCGCGGCGATCTCGTTCGTGTTCGTGCAGAAGCTGGTCCACGAAACGCGCGGGCGCGAACTCGAGGACATGCAGGGATAAGCGCGACCGGGCGCTGGCGTTACAGCGCCCAGTCGAGCTGCATCCACAGCTTTTGCGTGTCGGTGAACAGCCGGTCGGCGCGATAATCGGCATAGCGCAGGCTGGCGGTCGTCTTGCCGAGCTTGGCGCTCGCGAGCAGGTTGAGTTCATCGCCATAGCGGCGCGACAGGCGGTCGCTGTCGAACCGATGGTAGACGGCGGTCAGCGACACCGCCTTCAGCGTGCCGATCTGCTTCCACCCCCAGCCGGCGCTCGCATAGGCGTCGCGAATGCCGTCGGCAGGGGTGGTGGTGAGCTTGTCGGCCCAGCCCTGGAACTTGAAGATCGCCGAGAAGGGTGTCTGGAAGCTGGCGTATGCGGCGCCCGCGCTGGCGCCACGGCCCGCGCCGAGCACTTCATAGCCCCCGCCGATCTTCGGGCCGTTCAGGTCGACCGACAGGTCGGCGAGCCAGTAATCCGCGGCGTACATATTGGGGTTGCGGTGATAGTCGGACTGGCGCGCATAGCTGAGCTGATAGGCGAGCTTGGCGGTGCCGAGCGGCTGCGCGCCGGCCAGGCGGCCGCCATAGGTCTGGCTGGACAGGCGATAGCCCTGCACCGCCGCTTCGTCCTCATCGATCAGATAGGCAAAGCCCGTGACCTTGCCGATCGGCGATTCCCAGCCGAGGTTGGCGAGGACGGTGTTGCCGCCGATCGCGGTCGGCCGCGCGCCGCGCCCTTCGATGCCGTTCACCGTGCGGACCGACCAGACATAGCTGATGTCGGCCTTCAGGCCCTGCACGGCGGTGACCTCGGTCCGCACGGCGTCGAAGGTCTGGCCGTTGTTGCGGAACGCGGCGGCGCCGACGAAGCGTTCGTCGTCGAGCTGGATCACCTGTCGCCCCGCGGTGATCGCGACGCCCGGCGCAGCATAGCGCACCTGCGCGCGATAGATGGCGACGCTGTCGGGATCGGCGATCAGCGGGCGCAGCGTGGCGGGGCCGTGCAGGCCGTCGAAATAGTCGGGCAGGATCGCGAGGTTGCCCTGCGCCTGGACGAGGCCGGAGAGGCGGCCGATCGCAGCCTGCACGCCGGTGCGCAGCCGCACGGTCACCGCGCCGCTATCCTGCGGCAGGCCATCCTGTTCGACATGTTCGTACCGCAGCCGCGCCTCGGCAAGCGGCGTCACCGTCTGCGCCGCGGCAGGCAGCGCGGGAAGGACGGTGGCAAGGGCGAGAAGCGGGGCGGTGAGGCGCATCGATCGGGTCCGTACGGCATCGGTGTCGCGCAGGAATGCGCTGTCCATTGTCGACCTATTAAGCGCGGAATGGTTAACAGGCTGATGACGTTGCGCTTCGGCTACGGAACGCACGCGCGGCTGAGCCGTATGGGGGGTGGCACTTACGCCATCAGGAGATCGCATGGGCCTTGCTCCGCGCCTGTCCGGGCGGGTGGAAGCCCGGGCGCATCATTCCCCCGCCGCGCGTATCCTGGAGCGGATCGGGCCCTTCTTCGCGATCGGCGAAGTGTCCGGCGGGCCGTTGCTGATCGCGTCGCTCATCGCGCTGATCGTCGTCAATTCGCCCTGGGGTGCGGATTATGTCCGGCTGTGGGATCGGCCGATCCGGCTGAGCTATGGCGCTTGGGCGTTCGCGCGGCCGGCGGCGGAATGGGTCAACGACCTGCTGATGCCGCTGTTCTTCCTGATCATCGGGACGGAGGTGAAGCGCGAGTTCGTCAAGGGATCGCTCGCGTCGCGCAAGACCGCGCTGTTTCCGGTGGCGGGCGCGATCGGCGGGCTGGTGGTGCCGGTGGCGATCTATCTGGCGTTCAACTGGGGCACGCCGACCGCGCACGGCTGGGGCGTGGTGGCGGCGATGGATACCGCGTTCAGCCTGGCGGTCGTCGCGATGTTCACGACGCGATTGCCACCGGCCGTGCGTGCGGTGCTGCTGGCGTTCGCGGCGATCGACGATGTGTTCGGGCTGCTAGTGATCGCCTTCGCCTATACCGCGTCGGTGCAGCCGGTGTTCCTGGGGGTGGCGGCCGCGGCCTATCTGGGCATCATCGGACTGCTGCGGCTGCGCTGGGTGGCGTCGATCCCCTATGTGCTGCTCGGCGCCGTGGTGTGGATCGGTATCTTCGGGTCGGGCGTGCATCCGACGATCGCGGGTGTGGCGGTCGGTCTGTTGCTGCCGACGCGGTCGCGGCTCAGCCATGGCGACTTCGCCGAGCGCGTCGAGCGGCCCTTGGACGAGTTGCGCGCGGCGCAATCCGAACAGGCGCGTGCGGGTGACGCCGCGGAGGCGGAGGAAAAGGAGGAAGCGGTCGAGGCGAAGCTGGGGTACATCCACGAAATGGTCGCGGCGACCGACGAGGCGGCGGATCGGCTGGTGCGTATCCTGACGCCGTGGGTGTCCTATGTCGTGCTGCCGCTGTTCGCGCTGTCCAACGTGCGCATCCATTTGTCGCCCGACGCGATTGCCGAGGCGCTGCACGCACCGCTGAGCCTGGGCATCATCGCCGGCCTGGCGATCGGCAAGCCGCTGGGCTTCATAGGGTCGACATGGATCGCGACACGCGTCCTGGGCGCGCGCCTGCCCGATGGGGTGACGTGGCGGATGGTGCTGGGGATCGGTGGCGTCGCCGGGATTGGCTTCACGCTGTCGCTGTTCATCACCGAACTCGCCTTCACCGACGTGGCGCAGACCGAGATGGCGTCGCTGGCGATCCTGTGCGCCTCGCTGGTGTCCGGCCTGTTCGGCTATGCCATCTTCTGGCTGGCGACGCGCTCAGCCGAGCGCGTACCAGACCGGTGAGGCGGTGAAGAGGTCGGTGGCGGCGCAGGTGGTGCCGTCGGCGAAGCGGATCGTCGCGTCCGGAACCTCGGTGCCGCGGATCAGCGCGGCGACGCGCAGCGTGGCGCCGGCATGGTGGCGGCTGAAGGCGAGGATGCGGTCGCTGCCCTCCACCTGTGCCGGACGATAGTCGCCGTCGGCGAACAGCGCGGGCGCGGCACGGCGCCGGGCGAGCAGGTCGGCGATCAGGCGGAACTTGGCCGGTGCGTCGGGGGTGTCGAGCAGCGCCTGTCGCTGCGCATAATCGACGGGGCGGCGGTTGTCGGGATCGACCAAGCTGAGGTCGGCAAGCTCGGTGCCCTGATACAGGTCGGGCACGCCGGGTACGGTGTAGCGGAGCAGCGTCTGGATCAGCGTGTTGGCGTCTGCAATCGGCGCAAGGTCGGCGACGAAGGCGGTAACCTCCGCGACGAATCGCGGGTCGGAGAGGAAGGCATCGGTCAGCGCGGCGGCGGCGGCTTCATAGGCCTCATCCGGGGCTTCCCATGACGAGCGCAGGCGTGCTTCGCGCAGGGCCTTTTGCTGCCAGGCCTTGATGCGGTCGGCGAAATCGGGCGTCGCGCCCTCGTCCGGCCAGGCGCCGACGATGGTCTGGAGCAGCATGTAGCGGTCGGCGCCCGAGACGTCGTGATCCCAGGCCCAGGAGAGCTGGTCCCATGCCTCGACGCGGGTGCGCCAAGCGTCGGGCATGACGCTGAGCGCGGCGAGGCGGGCGCGGACGTCCTCGCCGCGCTTGTGGTCGTGCGTCGCGGTGGTGAGCATCGCATGCGGCACGTCGCGCGCGCGCGCGGTCATCAGCGCGTGGAAGGCGTCGACGCCGACGCCGAGGATCGTCGCATCGAAGCCGACGTCGTTGCGCGAGAGCAGGCGGCCGGAACGGTAGAAGGCGGTGTCCTCGACCGATTTGGCGGCGATCGGCGCGGAAAGCTGCTGGAAGCGACGGACCGCGTCGGCCGCGTCGCCTGGCCCTTCACCGGCGAGCCACGCGAGGATCGCATCGACGACATGCGCCTCGCCCGGCGGGATGAGGTCGGCGACGCGTTCGCGCACCGCGCCGCGGATCGCGGCGTCGCTGGCGGGGGCGGCATCGCCGGTGCCGTAGGTGCGATAGACGGGGAAGACCCACAACAATCGCTCGATCGCGCGGCGCAGCATCGCGGGCGTGACGGCGGCATCGGTGTTGAGTGCCACGAAGGCGGCGACGCAGGCGTCGAGCTGCCCCGCAAATTGCCAGGCGAGCAGGTCCTGCCGTGCGGCGAATTCCTCGCTTTCGAAATCGAGGTAGCGGTGGCTCATGTCCTGCCACACTTCCTCGAGCGGCAGCGCGCCAAGCGGTTCGTGAATCAGCGTCGCGACCTGTTCCATGAAGTCGTAGCCGCTGGTGCCGTCGACGCCCCAGCCCACGGGCTGGCCTTCACCGGCGCCGAGGATCTTCTCGATCACGATCCAGGCATCGGGGCCGAGGCGGTCGCGCAGCGTGCGGCAATAGCCGATCGGGTCGGTAAGGCCGTCGACGTGATCGATGCGGACGCCGTCGATCAGCCCTTCGTCGTACAGGCGGACATAGAGCGCGTGCGTCGCCTCGAACACGGCGGGGTCTTCGATGCGGACGCCGGCGAGGTCGTTGACAGTGAAGAAGCGGCGCCAGTTGAGCAGGTCGTTGGCGGTGCGCCAGCTGGCGAGGCGGTAATGCTGGCGGTCGAGTAGCGCGGAGAGGTCGGCGGTGTTGCCCCGGTCTTCGGGGCGGATCGGAAAACGATGTTCGCCATAGGCGACGATATGATCGCCCTCGACCGCGATGTCGCCGTTGGCGAGCGCCGTGTCGAGCGTATCGCCGAGGACGGGGAGCAGGATCGGGCGGGTCCAGTCGATGTCGAAGACGCGGGCGTGTTCGCTCGCCTGTCCGCGGGCGAGGACGTCGTTCCACCAAGCGTTGCCGCCCCCGGCGACGCCCATATGGTTGGGGACGATATCGATGATCAGCCCCATGTCGCGCGCCTTGAGCGCGGCGACGAGGCTGCGGAAAGTGTCCTCGCCGCCGAGTTCCGGATTGATCCTCGTGGGGTCGATGACGTCGTAGCCGTGCATCGAGCCGGCTGCCGCGGTGGTGATCGGCGAGGCGTAGATGTGGCTGATGCCGAGTCGGTCGAGATACGGCACCAGCGCCTCGGCGTCGGCGAAGGTGAAGCCCTTATGGAATTGCAGGCGATAGGTGGCGCGGGGGCTCATGCGGGGCTCTTGTGCGAGAGGATGGCGGTGCGGCGGGCGACCTCGGGCCGGGCGAGCAGCGCCTCGGTCGTGTCGGGCATGCGGCGGCGCCAATTGGGATGTTCGTCGGTCGTGCCGGGCAGATTGGGCTGTTCCTCGATCCCGACCAGATCCTCGAGCGGGACGATGGTGAGCGGGCAGGGTGCCTGTGCGGTGAAGGCGAGCGCGGCGTCGATCGCGGGCGCGGCATCGTGCGGCACGGGGCCGCTGGCGACGCCGGCCTGCGTGGCGGCAGTCCATAGCGCCTTCCTTTCGCCGATGCGGCGGAGGCGATCGCTGGGTTCGTCGCTGTCGCTGCGCTTCAGCTTGTGCGCCCAGGTGATGTCGCGCCCGGTCCACCAGCCGGCGAGCGTCGCGGTGTCGTGCGTGCCGGTCATCGCCACGGCGCACGCGTCCCATGCCTTGGCGGGGGTAAAACTCTTCGCGTCGCGTTCGAAGGGCAGGACGCGCATCCCGTAGATACCACGCGCGGTCAGCGTGTCGCGGAAGCCGGGCGGCACGGTGCCGAGGTCCTCGCCGATGACGATCGCGTTCGCCCGATGCGATTCGATGGCGAGGATGCGGAGCAGATCGGTGAAGGGCATGGCGAGATAGGCGCCGTCGCCGGGCTTGCCGCCCTCTGGAATGACCCACAGGCGGCACAGGCCGAGGGCGTGGTCGATCCGGATGCCGCCCGCGTGCGCCAGGCCTGCGCGGACGGTGCGGATGAAGGCGTCGAAGCCGGTGCGGCGCAGCGCGAACGGGCAGAGCGCGGTGATGCCCCAATTCTGCCCCTGCGGGCCTAACGGATCGGGCGGCGCGCCGATCGACAGGCCGGTCAGCAGGTCGCTGCGGCGGCTCCACGCATGGCTGCCGCCCGCGTCCATGCCGACGGCGAGGTCGGCGATCAGGCCGATCCGCATCCCGGCGTCGCGCGCGGCGGCCTGCGCGTCGGCAAGGCCGGTGTCGGCGCGCCATTGCAGGAAAGAAAAGAAACGAACGGCGTCGGCATGCTCCCGCGCGAAGGATCCGACAGCCGGGGCGGTGGGATCGTCATAGGCGGTGGGCCAGTCCTGCCAGCCATGCGCGCCATTCTCTGCGAAGAAATGGGCGTGCAGCGCGTCGTAAAGGGCGTGCTGCTGCCAGTCGGGGCGGCGGGCGGCGGCGGCGTCGAAGCGGGCGATCTCGTCTGGGGTTGCGCGCTCGAAGGCGTGGCGCAGCGCGGCGAGGCGGCGGGGGAGGGCGGACTGCCAGTCGATCAGTGCGCCGGAGTCCGCGTCATCGTCGGCGACGCTGGCGAGCAAGGCGTGGTGGACCAGCCGGCTCGACGGGGCATAGGGGCTGAAGCGCGACGGGTCGGCGGGGAAGAGCGCATGCGTCGGGCTGATCGCCAGCGCGTCGGCTCCGGCACCGGCAAAGGCACGGGCGGCCTCGGCAAGACTGGCGAAGTCGCCATATGGGGCGGTGCGCGATCCGCGCAGCGCCGGGATCTGAACGGCTGGACCCCAGCTATGGCCGGGCGGCGCGGGAATGCAGCGACGCGGTGCAACGGCGAGGGTGACGGCGCCGCGCGCGGTGTCGAGCCGGTGATAGCCGGGTTCGCCGATCGGCGGGATGGTGCCGTCGGACGCGACCTGCACGATGCGCTGGGGGCCATGTTCCAGCGCCAGCGTCGCGGCGCCGGGTGCGGCGGTGGTGACGATGGGCATGCCGACATCGGCGGTGACGAAGGTCGCCTCGCCGTCGGTCGAGCGGTCGAGCCGGTCAAGAATGGCGCGGAGCGTATCGTCGGCGACGGTGCGCTGGCGGCCGGTCGCATCCTCCCAGTGTACCGCGATGCCGGCAGCCTTGGCGCGTGCGGCAAGATCGCTCATCGCGCGATCCAGGCGGCGAAGCGGTCGCCCTCGGCGTGCAGCAGGTCGCCGTTGTCCCCGGCAAGCGGCGCGGGCGTGTCGGCGAGGTCGAGCGCGATGGTGAGCGTGCTGCCGTCAGCCAGACGCCAGCGGGCGGTGACCGCGGCGTCGCCGGTCGCCTCCGCACCGATCGCCATCGCGCCGGCAAGGTGGGGGACGATGTGGCTCATGCGCAGCGCGATCAGGTCGCGATACAGCGCACACCATGTGGCGGCGTCGGGGCCGCGCTCGGGCCGCGATGCGTCGAAGGTGCTGCGGGCGTTGGGATCGGGAATGCGTTCGCGCGCCTGCGGATCGACGAAAGCGTCGAACTTGGCGAATTCCTTGCGCCGCCCCTCACGCACCGCATCGGCGAGCTCGTCGTGGAAGTCGGTGAAGAACAGGAAGGGCGTCTGGCTGCCGTCGGCGTCGCCCATGAACAGCAACGGGATTTGCGGGGCGAGCAGCAGCAAGGCGGTCGCGGCCCGCAGCTTGGCGGGATCGGTCAGCACGGTCAGACGCTCGCCGAGCGCGCGATTGCCGATCTGGTCGTGGTTCTGGAGGAACGACACGAAGCGGGTCGGCGACAGGTGCGCGCTGGGCGTGCCGCGCGGCGTGCCGTCGTGGTTCGCCGATCCTTCGCCCTGATAGATGAAGCCGTCCGCCAGGCAGCGGGCGAGGCGTTCGGCCGGGCGATCGGCGAAGTCGGTGTAATAGGCGCTGGTTTCGCCGGTCAGCAGGACGTGCAGGACATTGTGGAAATCGTCGTTCCACTGCGCGTCATATCCACCATCGCGCAGCCGTGCGGCATCGTTGCGTTCGTTTTCGAGGACGAGGTGGATGTGGCGATCGGGCAGCGCCTCACGGATCTCCGTGGCCATGGCGTCGAGGAAGGCGTCGTCGGCGATGGCGTGGACCGCGTCGAAGCGCAGGCCGTCGATGCGATAGTCGCGCAGCCACATCAGCGCATTGTCGACGAAGAAGCGATGCACCGCCGCCTCGTGCATCGCGACCGCGCCGCCCCAGGGCGTGTGGACCTCGGCATCGAAGAAGCCCGCGGCATATTGGCCGATGTAATTCCCGTCGGGACCGAAGTGATTGTAAACGACGTCGAGGAAGACGGAGAGGCCGAAGCCGTGCGCGGCGTCGACCAGCGCCTGCAGATCGGCGGGGGCGCCGTAGCTTTCGTGCGGCGCATAGGGCAGTACGCCGTCGTAGCCCCAGCCGCGCGTGCCGCCGAAAGCGCCCACGGGCATGAGTTCGATGGCGGTGATGCCGGTCGCGGCGATGGCGGGGAGCTGATCGATGACGCCGCGAAAGCCGCCGAGCAGGCCGGGGTGCAGCTCGACGTGCACCATTTCTTCCCACGGCCGCCCGCGCCAGTCGGCGACGGTCCAGGGATAGGCCGGGTCGATGACGAGGCTCCAGCCATGAACGCCACCAGATTGCGCGCGGGACGCAGGGTCGGGGACGACCGTGTCGCCGATACGGAAGCGATAGCGCGTGCCGGCAGGGGCCTGCGTCGTGGCGACGAACCAGCCGTCGTCGCCCGCCTCCATATCGACCGGCGGGGCGCCGTCGATCTCCAGCTCGACGCCAGCAACGTCCGGCGCCCAGAGCGCGAAGCGGGTGCGCCCGTCGTCGAGCGGCGTCGCGCCCCAGCGGGTGGTCATGCCTGGTCCTCGAACGCGCCAGTCCAGGTGAGGAGGACCGCGCCTTGCGGCGAAACCTCATAGGCGTCCTCGATCTCCACCTCGCCCTGATCGGGCTTGGCGCTATCGATCAGGACGATGCGCGTCGCGTGCGGCGGGGGAAGGTGGAAGGTGACGGGATCGGGCGAACCGTTGAGCAAGAGCGATACGACGTCCAGCTCGCCGGCCGCATTGCGGCTGGCCCGGCGCATCATCAGCGCGCGGCCCTCGGGGTTCTGCCAGTCGTCCGCGCTGAGCTGCTGCCCGCGCTCGTCCCACCATTCGATGTCGTTGACGCCCTGTCCGGGCGTATCCTGCCCGTAGAGGAAGGTCGGCGCGCGCAGCACGGCATAGCGGCGGCGCAGGTCGGTCAGGCGCGCGACGAAATCGATCTGCGTCTGGCCTTCGGGCGTCGCCGCGGCGTCCCAATCGAGCCAGCTGATCGCATTATCCTGGCAATAGGCGTTGTTGTTGCCCTGTTGCGTGCGACCGAACTCATCGCCCGCGACCAGCATCGGCGTGCCGAGCGAGGCGAGCAGCGTCGTCAGCATCGACCGCTGCACGCGTCCACGCGCGTCGTTGATCGCGGGATCGTCGGTCGGCCCTTCGTGGCCCCAGTTGCGCGAATGGTTGTTGTCGTGGCCGTCGCGATTGTCCTCGCCGTTCGCTTCGTTGTGGCGCTCTTCGTACATCACCGTGTCGGCGAGGGTGAAGCCGTCGTGCGCGGACAGCAGGTTGATGCTCGCCCAGGGACGGCGCGAGCGCCGGTCGAACAGGTCGCCCGATCCCGACAGGCGCGCGGCGAGATCGGCGCGCTGGCCGGCGTCACCGCGCCAGAACTGGCGAACGGTGTCGCGATATTTGTCGTTCCACTCCGCGAAGCCGGGCGGGAAATTGCCGAGCTGATAGCCGCCGGGGCCGACGTCCCACGGTTCCGCCATCAGCTTCAGGCGGCCGAGTACCGGGTCCTGCCGGACGACGTCGAAGAAGGCGGCACCGGGATCGAAGCCATGCTCTTCACGCCCCAGCGTCAGGCCGAGGTCGAAGCGGAAGCCGTCGATGCCGAAGCTGGTCGCCCAGTAGCGCAGGCTGTCGGTCACCATCTGGATGACGCGCGCCTTGCTGAGGTTCAGCGTGTTGCCAGTGCCGGTGTCGTTGATGCTGTAGCGCGGCTGGTCCTTGACCAGGCGGTAGTAGCTGGCGTTGTCGAGCCCGCGCCACGACAGGGTGGGGCCCTTTTCACTGCCTTCGCAGGTGTGGTTGTAGACGACGTCGAGGATCACCTCGATCCCTGCCTTGTGCAGGCGATGGACGGCGCGACGCAGCTCGTCCTGGCTGTCCGACGCCATATACGCCTGTTCCGGGGCGAAGAAGCCGAGCGTGTTATAGCCCCAATAGTTCTTCAGGCCCTTCTCCTGGAGGAAGCGGTCCTGCGTGAAGCTGTGGATTGGCAGCAGTTCGAGCGCGGTGACGCCGATGCGCTTGAGGTGCGCGATGACCGCGGGGTGGCCGAGGCCGGCATAGGTGCCGCGCTCGTTCGGCGGAACCAGCTCCATCAGCTTGGTCAGACCCTTCACATGCGCTTCGTAGATGACGGTGTCGGACCAGGGGGTGTTGGGCTTGGTATCGCGCGACCAGTCCCAATGATCGTCGACGACGACCGCCTTCGGCATGGCGGGCGCGCTGTCGCGCTTGTCGAAGGACAGGTCCTCCTTCGGATGGCCGACCTTGTAGCCGTGCAGCGCGTCGGTCCATTTGATCTGGCCGTGCAGCTTGCGGGCATAGGGATCGAGCAGCAGCTTGTTGGGATTGAAGCGGTGGCCGTTCTCGGGCTCGTAGCGGCCATGCGCGCGATAGCCGTAAAGCAGGCCCGGGCCGGCGTCGGGCAGATAGCCGTGCCACACCTCGTCGGTGCATTCGGGCAAGGCGATGCGCTTCAGCTCGCGCTTGCCGGTGGCGTCGAACAGGCACAGCTCGATCGCATCGGCATTGGCGGAATAGACCGCGAAATTGACACCGAGGCCGTCGAACGTCGCGCCGAGCGGATAGGGCGAGCCGGCGTCGAGCCGGTCGGGCAGGCTGTGCAAGATGAGGACCCCCATGATGTGTGCGTGCGAGAACGCAGGCGCAGCATGGAAGGTCCCCGTCGATCGCAGCCCGGCCGCACATCCCGCCATGAGGCGGGCGTGCGGTCGGCATTCCGGAGGATCACTTGCCGGGCAGCGGATCGATACCGTCGGTGCGCCATTGGCCGAGCAGCTTGCAGGTCTTGGTGGGGATGCGCGTGCCGGTCGGGTAATCGACGATGCAGACGCGCGGGTTGTAGCGGCCCTTGGCGGGCTGGGCGGCGGCGTCGCTCTGGCCGGCGGCGGGCGCTGCGGGGGCCGGGGCCGGCGCGGCGGCGGGCGTGGTGATCGACAGGATGGCGGCGGCGAGCGTGGTGGCGAACATGGACTTTCCTCCCAAAGGCGACAGCCCGATGCGGCTGCGACTGTGGTAGTGCATTATGCATGCCAAACACTGAAATGGCGAAAATCTGCGGTTTTGTCCATTTGGTGAGGTGCGAAACACGCCGAAAGCTGGTGTATCTTGCCGATCGTCGGCGGCTTTGGCGTGGGCGGTTTGAGCCGCCCACCCTGCATCGTTGCTTCGCTGCGCTCGCAATGACGGATCGACCGTTGTCCCTCTAACGCGCAGGCCGGCTGAGGTAGCGCGAACCGGCGAGGCAGAAGCGCCATGGCGTGTCCACCGCGCGGGTGATGCCGATGCGCGGGCCGGCGTGCAAAGGCGCTGCGCTGGGGGCGGGGATCAGCGTGAAGGGTGGCGCATCGATCGGGGCGTGATCGAGCCGCGCATTTATGCCGAGAGCTTGGCATAGTCGCCCCGGGCCGGCGCAGAGCAGGCGCGGATCGGCGAGGCCGCGGCGCGCGATCATCGTATCGAGGCCGTGCGTGGGTTCGAGCGCGCGGATCAATACCGCGCTGCCGGGCGCGCACACGATATTGAAGCACCAGTGGATACCGTAGCTGCGGTAGACATAGGCGCGTCCCGCCGGCCCGAACATCGCGGCGTTGCGCGGCGAGGGGCCGCGCGCGCTGTGCGAGGCGGGATCGTCGGCGTCATAGGCCTCCGTCTCGACGATCGTGCCGCCGACGCCATCGACCAGCAGGGTCGCGCCGATCAGCGCCCGCGCGACCTGTTCGACGTCACGATCGAAGACGGCGGCGGCGGCGGGCGCCGGCATGGCGCGGGTGTCGCGCTCAGTCGACCTTGGCGAGCCAGCGCTCCAGATCGTCACTGCCGCCGATCACCTCTCCGTCGATCTCGATCAGCGGCGTGGTCGCGAGGCCGCGCTCCGCCTTGAACGCGTCGACCTCTTCGCGGGTGCGCAGGATATGATCCTCGACCTCAAACCCTTCGGATTGCAGGATCCGCTTGGCGCGTACGCCGAACGGGCAGATATGGTCGGCAAGCACCATCCGGTGCAACACGGCCTTGCGGGTATCGGTCATGACGGCTCCTGACGAATCTGCGGTGTTCGGGGACATAAAGGTGGAGGGCCAGCGCCGTTCCGCAAGGGAGCGGATGACGCTGTATTTCGACGGCGGCGCGCGCGGCGTTCCGGCGCGGATGGAGATCGGCGTGGTGGCGCATGGCCGCAGCTACATTCGGGACGACATCGGCGTCGGCGACAATTGCACGGCGGAATGGCTGGCGCTGCGCTATGCCGCCGCGATCGCCATCGCCGCGGGCGCGCGCGACGTGCTGTTCATCGGCGATGCGCGGACCATCGTCGAACAGGCATTGGGGCGTTGGGCCTGCCGCAGCCCGCAACTGCTGCCGCATCGTGACGCCTGGGTACAGGCGCGCGAGGGCTTCGATCGCGTCCATGTCCGCCATGTGCCGCGATCGAAGAACCTGGCTGGCATCGCGCTCGCGCGGCGTCATCCGCGCTGAGCGTGATGCCGGGCGTGGCTTAGGCCTTCAGCGCCTTTGCCATGTTGAGGTGCGCCGCGACGGTGGGGGCGAGGCCCGAGGCGAAGGTCTTCAGCGCAGGCACGTCGCCCGTCGCACCATAGGCGGTCAGCATGTCATAGGCCTGCTGGTGCGCCTGCTGCTGTGCCGCGATATAGGCGGTGTCGAAGGCGGTGCCGGTCAGGCCCTTCAGTGAATCGAGCTTCGCCTGTTGATCGGCGTTGAGCGTCGGATCGGGCGTGATCGCCGGGCTGAGGCCCGAAACGGTCGCCTTCAGCTTGTCCGTCGACGCGGTATGGGCGGCGATCATCTGATTGGCGTATTTCTTGATCGCGGCCGACGAGCTGTTGTCGAGCGCGAGCTTCGAACTGGCGATTTCGAACGCGTCGCTTGCCGCCGCGGTGTTGACGAAGGTCTGGCCGGCGGCGGGACGCGAGGCGGCACCCATGTTGGCGCCGGTCGCACCGGCATTGGCCGCGTCGAAGCCCGCGGTGTCGTTCGCCATCGTGGCGTCCGCGCTGTTGGCGGTGTCGGTACGCGATCCGCAGGCGGACAGCGCCAGCGCGAGCGCTGCGGCCGACGCGATCCCCATGAAATTCTTAGACATTGTCCACTCCCTCAATTCGGGGTGGCCAACGTTCGGACGCGGCGCTGCGTTCCGGCGCGGGGAGCATTCGGCGCGGATCGACGTTTGAGGGCGCGACGGTCGCTGCTTCGGCGACGCAACGGGAGCATGACGATGAGCATCTTCGGCAGCATCATGAGCAAGGTTTTCGGCCACAAGCCCGCCGCATCGGCCGCCCCGACCCCGGCACCGGCCCAGGCTGCTCCGCAGGCACCGCAGCCAACCTCTGCGCCGCCGCAGGCCCCTGCCGCCACCGCGCCGACGCCCGCAGCGCCGGTCGATGTCGGCGCGGTGCTGGCGGAAATGGCGACGATGAAGAATGGCGGAGGCAATTACCAATCGTCTATCGTCGATTTGCTGAAGCTGCTCGACCTCGACTCCAGCCTCGCCGCGCGGCGTGAGCTGGGGCAGGAACTGGGCGTCCATGCGGGCGAGGACGGCAGCGCCGAACAGAATATCGCGTTGCACAAGGCGGTGATGGCGAAGCTGGCCGAGAATGGCGGCATCGTGCCGGATTCGCTGCGCAACTGACGGGCTTTCCCGATGTCGGCGTTCGGGTTAGTGCGGACGCCATGACGCTCGCCGCCATGCGCCTCGATTCCCCCGTGGGTGTTCTGACGCTGGTGGCGAGTGACGTCGGGCTGGTCGCCGTGCTGTGGCCGGATGACGATCCGCGGCGCGTGCCGCTGCCCGCGATCGTCCAGCATGACGACCATCCGATATTACGAGCTGCGACCGCGCAGCTGACGGCCTATTTCGCGGGTGAGCGGCGGGTGTTCGACGTACCGCTCGATATGCGCGGCACCGACTTTCAAAAGGCGGTGTGGGCGGCGCTGCTGACCATCCCCTATGGCGAAACCCGCAGCTATGGCGCGATCGCGCTGGCACTGGGCCGGCCCGATGCGTCGAGGGCCGTCGGCGCGGCGAACGGGCGCAACCCGATCTCGATCATCGTGCCCTGCCACCGCGTCGTCGGATCGACGGGCAAGCTGACCGGCTTTGCGGGCGGCATGACGGCGAAGGCGCAGTTGCTGGCGCTGGAACGACGCGACGGCGAACTGCCGTTCGGCTGAGGGCGCGTTTGCCCCGTACCGTCAATCCGCCTCGTCAGTCCGCCTCGCGTTCCAGCTTGCGCGCCTGCACCGGCGTCTCGCCCGTTCGCGCTGCGGCGATGGCGGCCTGGAGCGCATCGGCACCATAAGGTTTGGCGAGCAGCACCGCGCCGGTGCCCGGGGGCACACCCGCCGTGTCGCCGGTCGCGAAGACGATGCCGACGCCCGGACGCAGATCGCGCGCGCGGGCCGCGAAGGCCGGGCCGGAGGCGCCGGGCAGATTGACGTCGGTGACCAGCACGTCGATCGGCACGGTCTGGAGCGCCGTGGCGGCATCCTCTGCACTCGCCGCATCGACGACGACATAGCCGCAGGCCTGTAGCATTTCGGCGGTGGTCGCGCGGATCACCTCGTCATCCTCGACCAGCAGTACGGTGACCTGTCCCGCCGCACCCGCGGCGCTACGCAGCGGGGCCGGCGCCGTGGTCAGGTCGCGCGCGGCGAGGCTGGCGCTGCGCTGGCGCTGGTTGGCCAGCACGGTGCGGAACTTCCGGGCCAGCGCCTCGCGCGTGTACGGCTTCGACAGCAGCTCGACGCCGGCGTCGAGGCGGCCGCCATGCACGATCGAATTTTCGGTATAGCCGCTGGTGAACAGCACCGCGAGTTCGGGCAGCCGCTCCTTCGCCTTGCGCGCAAGCTCAGGGCTCTTCAGCGTGCCGGGCATCACCACGTCGGTGAACAGCATGTCGATCGGGATGCCGCTTTCGATGACGCTGAGCGCGCTTTGCGCGTCCACCGCCTTCAGCACGCGATAGCCGAGATCACCCAGCATCTCGACCACGGTGGCGCGCACCTCGTCGTCGTCCTCGACGACCAGCACCGTTTCGGTGCCGCCCTCGATCGCACCGGTGTTGACGATGACCTCGACATCCTCGCTGTCCATGCTGCGCGGCAGGTACAGTTTGATCGTCGTGCCGTGGCCGGGCTCCGAATAGATTTTTACATGGCCGCCCGATTGTTTGACGAAGCCATAGACCATGGAAAGGCCAAGGCCCGATCCCTTGCCCTCAGACTTGGTCGAGAAGAAGGGTTCGAAGACCTTGTCGACGATGTCGGGCGTCATGCCGGTGCCCGTGTCGCTGACCGCGAGCATGACATACTGGCCCGGCTCGACCTCGTCATGCGTGCGGGCATAGTCGTCGTCGAGATGCGCGTTGGACAGTTCGATGGTCAGCTTGCCCTGGCCGCTCATCGCGTCCCGCGCGTTGATCGCGAGGTTGAGCAGCGCATTCTCGATCTGCGCAGGATCGATGAAGCAATTCCACAGGCCGCCGCCGAACACCGTCTCCACCTCGACGCCCTCGCCGATCGCGCGGCGCAGCATGTCGTCCATGCCTTGGACGAAGCGGGTGACGTTGACGACCTTGGGCTCGAGCGCCTGACGCCGGCCGAAGGCGAGCAGCTGCGCGGCGAGCTTCGACCCGCGCGAAACGCCGGCCATCGCATTGGCGACGCGGCGTTCGGCACGATCGTTGCCGGCGATATCCTTGGCGAGCAGCTGAAGGTTGCCCGACACGACCTGCAGCAGATTGTTGAAATCGTGCGCGACGCCGCCGGTCAGCTTGCCGATCGTCTCCATCTTCTGCGCCTGGGCCAGCGCCGCCTCGGCGCGGCGACGCTCGCCGATTTCGGAGATGACGCGCGCTTCGAGATGTTCGTTGAGGTGGCGCAGCTGTTCCTCGGCCCGTTCGCGATGGCGGACCTGGCGTTGCAGATGCTCGGCCTGATCGCGCAGCGACTGTTCGGCGGCGCGCTGTTCGGTGATGTCGGTATGGACGCCGACCCATTCGACGATCTCGCCATCGGCACCCGTGATCGGCTGCGCGCGGATAAGGCAGTTGCGCCACGCGCCGTCATGGCGGCGGACGCGATGTTCGAACACGAAGACCGATTTGGCGGCGACCGCGGCATTCCAAGCCGCGACGGTCGCGTCGGCATCCTCGGGATGGACGGCGTTCGCCCAGCCATAGCCGGCATAGTCTTCGCGCGATTGCCCGGTCAGAGCCGCCCAGCCGGGCTGCTCGCCGGTCATCTGACCATCCCGCGAATTGGTCCACAAGACGCCGTGGACCGCCTCCATCGCGCCGCGGAAGCGGTCGTTGCTGCGACGGATCGCCGCTTCGCGTTGCGCGCGCTCCTCGACATCGGTCACCAGGACATGGATGCCCAGCACGTCGCCATCGTCACCGACGCGGGGGATGTACCGGATGTCCGCGCGGTGGAAACTGCCATCGCGATGCGGCAGACGTCCTTCCGATGCAATGGGTTCACCGGCGAGCGCACGTTCGACCAACGGCAGGCGCTCGGCGTAGCTCTCCTCGCCCAGCACCTCGCGCAGATGGCACCCGATCATCTGATCCGGCGTACGGCCGAACCACTGCTGATAGGCGCCGTTGGCGAAGCGGTAGACCAGATCGCGGTCGAGATACGAGATGAGGACCGGCAACGCGTCGGTGATGGTGCGCAATTCGGCGACGCTGTGCGCGACCGCCACCTCCGCGCTGACGCGCGCGGTATTGTCGATCACCGTACACATCGCGCCGCCGACCGTGCCGTCGTCGAGGTAGACGGGGGTGTAGAACAGGTCGAAGAAGAAGGTCTGCGGTACGCCGTCGCGCAGCAGCGTCATCGGCTGGTCGCGATAGGCGACGACCTCTCCGGTCGCGGACCGTTCGAGGATCGCGCGGTTCCAGTCCCAGATTTCGGGCCAGACGCCTTCGGCGGTGCCGCCGAGCGCCGCCGGATGCTTGTCGCCCGCGATGGCGGTGTAGGCGTCGTTGTAGATCAGGACGTTGGCCGGCCCCCACATCAGCACCTTGGGCACCGGCGAGTTGACGATATTGGCGACCGTCGTACGCAGCGCACCCGACCAGCCGGCAACCGGCCCCAGCGGAGTCGCGGACCAGTCATGATCGCGGATCAGCGCACCGCACTCTCCGCCGCCGAGCGGCCATCGGGGGGCGGAATCAAGGGTCTGTTTTGGACGCAACGCGGGCATGCTGTTGAAATGGGCCGGGGTCGGGCGCGAGTCAAACCCTTAGGCAGGCCAATTCGTCGGATCGGTATGGACGCGCGGCCTGCCGCCCGGCAAAGCTCGCCGCCATGACCCAGGATGTTTTGATCGAGATCAATGGCGCGCTCGGGCGGCTGCGGTTGCACCGACCACGCGCGCTGCATGCGCTCAACATGGCGATGTGCGAGGCGATGCTCGCGGCGCTGGAGGATTGGCGTACCGATGCCGACATCGCGGCGGTGATGATCGACCACGCGCCCTCGGCGGACGGCGATCCGAAGGGCGCGCGCGGCTTCTGTGCGGGCGGCGATATCCGCATGCTCGCCGACAGCGGCGCGGGCGATGGCGCAGCGGCGCGGGCCTTTTTCCATACCGAGTACCAGCTCAACCACCGGCTGTTCGCTTATGCCAAGCCGACCGTCGCGTTCATGGACGGCGTGACGATGGGCGGCGGCGTCGGCATCGCGCTGCCGTGCCGCTATCGCGTCGCCACCGAGAATACGAAGTTCGCGATGCCGGAAACGGGGATCGGCCTGTTCCCCGACGTCGGCGGTGGTTGGTATCTGTCGCGCCTGCCGGGGCGGATCGGCCAGTTCATCGCGCTGACCGGCCACCGGCTCGACGGGGCGGAGGCGCACGCGCTGGGCCTGGCGACGCATTATCTGCCTGCCAGCGCGCTGCCCGAGGTGAAGGCGGCGATCGCCGCCGACCCGCACGGTATCGATGCGATCCTGACAGCGGCGAGCGTCGCGGCCCCGCGTGCGGGGCTGCTCGACCATCGTGCCGACATCGACCGGCTGTTCGCGTCCGACACGTTGGAAGAGGTGTTCGCGGCGCTGGAGGCGGATGGTGGTGACTTCGCCGCGCAACAGCTTGCGATCCTCAAGACCAAGTCGCCGCAGTCGATGAAGGTGTCGCTGCGCCTGCTCTACGACGGCAGCCTGATGCAGAGCTTCGCCGACGAAATGCGCCAGGAATATGCGGTCGCGACGCATGTCGTGCAGCGCCACGATTTCCTGGAAGGCGTGCGCGCGGTGATCGTCGACAAGGACAATAGCCCGCGCTGGAACCCGGCGACGCCGGAGGCCGTGACCGATCACCTGATCGACCAGATCTTCGCACCTTTGCCGCCCGCCGAGGCGTGGACGCCGAATTAAGGAGAGGCCCCCTATGTCCGATTACAAGACCATCCTCGTCGAGCGGCGCGATGCCGTGACGCTCATCACGCTCAACCGGCCGGAGGCGCTGAATGCGCTGAATGCGCAGGTGCTGGCCGATCTGCTGGCGGCGCTTGCGGCGTTCGACGCCGACGCAAGCCAGGGCTGCGCGGTGCTGACCGGCAGCGCCAAAGCGTTCGCGGCGGGCGCGGACATCAAGGAAATGGCGGCGATGGACTTCGCCGCCATGTACGGGACGAACCATTTCGCCGGCTACGAGCGGCTGACGCAGACGCGCAAGCCCGTGATCGCGGCGGTGGCCGGCTATGCGCTGGGCGGCGGCTGTGAGCTTGCGATGATGTGCGACTTCATCCTCGCCGCCGACACCGCCAAATTCGGTCAGCCCGAAGTGAAGCTGGCGGTCAGCCCCGGCATGGGCGGATCGCAGCGCCTTGCCCGCGCGGTCGGCAAGGCGAAGGCGATGGAGATGTGCCTGACGGGACGGATGATGGATGCCGCCGAGGCGGAGCGCGCCGGCCTCGTCAGCCGGATCATCCCGGCGGCCGATCTGGTCGAGGAGGCGGTGAAGACCGCCGCGTCGATCGCCGCGATGGCGCCGCTCGCCGTGCTGGCTAACAAGGAGATGGTGAACGCCGCGTTCGAAACGCCACTGGCACAAGGCATCCAGTTCGAGCGGCGGCTGTTCAACGGACTGTTCGGCACGGCGGATCAGAAGGAGGGCATGGCGGCCTTCGTCGAAAAGCGGCCGGGGAATTGGTCCGGGCGGTAGGCCCGCTCTGCCGGCCCCTGTAGGGGACGGGCCGGTTTCCAGTCCGTTATTGCGAGCGGAGCGAAGCACGTTTCGCTCGCGACAACGAATCCCGAGCCTCATTGCGCGTCAGGCCAAGCCGGCGCGAGTGCCACCTCCACCGACACATCGGCGCCGGCGCGCGACAGCATCGTGATCAGCGACGCGATCGAAATCCGGCGGTTGTCGTGATTGAGGATGTTGTTGAGCGTCGAGCGCCCGATACCGAGCCGCGCGGCCGCGGTCGATTGCGGCACCTGCCACGCCTTAACCTGATCGGCCAGGGCCAGGCGCAGGTTTGCCCGGATCGCTTCGGCTCGGGCGTCGCAGGGCGGTTGGGGATCGATCGTCGTCATGAGAAACAAGGAAGACCCCAGGTTGCCCCGGAGCCTTCCGATACAGGTCAGAACTTGACGTTGACGTTCGCGAAGAACGACCGGCCGACATAATCATAGCCCGAATAGAGTGGGGCGTTGCCGATGGTCGTGAACCCGATGGAGGTGATCCGCGGGGGCTTCGTGTCGAGCAGGTTCCGCACGCCGAAGGTGAACTGGTACCTCTTCTGCACGTTGAACTGCACCGACAGCTGGTGGAGGACGTAGCCGTCCGCTTCCAGGAAGTAATTGTCGCGATACTGCTGGACCAGCGCCGGATCGGTGATGCCGGTCAAATTGTCGAATGCGAAGTAATTGTACGTCTTGTTGTGGTCACCGCCGATCCAGTCGAGCCCGTAGCGGACCGTCATCGGACCGACGGTGTAGTTGGCGTCGAAGTTGCCGACCCATTCCGGCGAGGTGACGATGCCGTTGGCGTCGGTCAGGAATTCCTCGGGGAACAGGCGGGTCGACTGTTCGGTGTATTTGGTGACGTTCGCGTTGAAGACGAACTTGCCGCCGAACAGGTTGCGGGCGTAGCGGCCGTTGAACTCGTAACCCTTCACGATGTTTTCGGACAGGTTCACGAAGCTGCTGGTGACGGTAAGCGCCTGATTGGCGTCACGCTGCACGAAGCGGCAGAACCCGGCGTTCGCATCGAAATTCGGGTTGCTGTAGCAGCGCGACAGGATCGTCGCACCGGACAGGTCCGACACGCCGTTGTCGACCTTCACGTCGAAATAGTCGAGCGACAGCGACAGCTGGCCGACCGATTCCGGCAGGCGCGGACGCAGCACCGCGCCGACCGTCCAGTTGGTCGAGGTTTCCGCGCTCAAGCCCGCCTCTGCCCCACCGACGCGGAACGAGGTGATGCTGTTGCGCTGTTCGAAGTCCGCCGGCAGGCCGATCGAGGCGCAGTTGCGCGCGATGATCTGCTGGTTGGGCGACTGCTGCGCGAGCACCGGCAGGCCGCTGCACGGGTCCGAGTTGGTCGGCAGGAAGCCGCTGGTCGCGCCCAGGAACTGTTCGGCGAGCGCCGGCGCGCGATACGACGTGCCGTAGCTGCCGCGGAAGCCGAAGCCGCGGAACGGTTCCCACTCGGCCGAGACCTTGTAGGTCGTGCCCGAGCCGTAGGAGGCGTAATCGGTGTAGCGGCCCGATGCGGTAACGTTCAGGCGATAGGCGAAGGGCAGGTCCTGCAGCAGCGGCAGGAAGATTTCGCCGAACGCTTCCTTGACGTTGTCCTTGCCGACCGTCGGCGTCGCGGCGGTCAGGCCGTACAGATTGCCGTTGATCGAATTGAGGTCGGGCTGGTCGTTGATGCTCTGGCGACGGTGCTCGACGCCCAAAGCCAGCTGCGCATCGCCGCCCGGCAGCTTGAACAGCGGGCCGTCGATGTTGAAGGCATAGGTCGTCTCGCGGAACGCCGTCGTGCCGCGGGTATTCGCCAAGATGTAGTTGCGGAAGTTCTGCGGCAGCTGGCCGCCGATCACCGCCGCGGTCAGCGCCGGTGCGGCTACGCACTGCGGATTGGACGCGGCGCTGGCGCAGCTAAACGTGCCGTCGGGGTTGGCGACGACGTTGAGCGAGTTGGCCAGGCGATCGATCAGGAACGACTGACCGGTGTAGACGCCATCGTTCCACGACTTGCCGACATAGGCGTCATAGCGCCAGCCGGGGAAGAAAAAGTCGCCGCGGATGCCGCCCGAGGCGCGGACGTAATCGACGGTCTGCGCGTCTTCGGTCAGGCCGAAGCCGATAAAGGCGCGCGCCGCGATGATCTGGCCGCTCGACGTGTTGGTCGGGTTGGCGAACGAGCCGTTGCGGATGTTCGCCGGGAGCAGCGGGCTGCCCTGGAGATAATCGAGCGACAGCTGGCGATACAGCGGCGATCCCGACTTGCGGCGGGTGCCGAGCAGTTCGCCGTAGAGTTCGGCGTTGCCCAGCGCTTCCAGCTTGTAGGTCGCCGACAGATAGCCCGTGTAGGTTTCGACGCCGGTGACGAGCGGTTCGCGCTGCATCGCCGGATCGAACGTGTCGCGATCGTAATTGCCGACGCCGAGATAGCCGGGGAACGGCCCGGTGGTGACGCCGGGGGCGGGGACGAAGCGGTTGAAGTTGCCGAGCACGCCGCTGGTCCGGCCGATCGCCTGACGCGTCGGCAGGCCGAGCGTGTTGATCGTGGTGCCGCCATTGTCGATCGTGAAACAGTTGCGCGGATCGCCGACCGGGAAGGGATCGCCCGAGCCGAACGCCGACCCCTCGCCATCGAGGAAGCCGCCGATCGGGCAGTTGAAGAACGGCACGTCGCCGCGGGCAAGGGCGTTGCGCTTGCGATATTCGAGCGAGCCGACGATGCCGAGGCGATCGGTCTGCATGCCGAAGCTGGCGCTGGCGCGGCGATCGACGCCGGCGCCGACCGCGGGCACGTTGGTCTGCAGGTCGAGCTGCAGGCCGGTCAGCGCCTTGTCGGTGATGATGTTGACGACGCCCGCAACCGCGTCCGAGCCGTAGACCGACGAGGCGCCGGACTTCAGCACTTCGATCCGGTCGATGATCGCAGTCGGCAGCACGTTGAGGTCGGCGGCGACCACCGAACCGCGCGTGCCGCCCGGCGCCAGGCGGCGGCCGTTGAGCAGGATCAGCGTGCGGTTGGGGCCGAGGCCGCGCAGGCCCAGCGTGTTCGCGCCGGTGCCGCCGTCGGTGACGAAGCCGCCATAGGTGTTGTTGATCTGCGACGTGCCCTGCGTGATCGCATTGCTCTGCAACGCGTCGGCGGCGCTGGCGAAGCCCGCCTGCGTGATCTCGTCCTTGCCGATAACGGTGATCGGATCGGAGACGGAGAATTCGTCGCGGCGGATGCGCGACCCGGTGACGACGATGTCGCCGCCGCTCTGCGTGTTGCTGCCTGCGTCGGCGTTGGGCGACTGCGGGTTCTGCTGGTCGGTCGGGACCTGGGTGGGATCGGGGACCGGGCTGGTCTGGGTATCGGTGGCGGTGGTCTGCGCGAACGCAGGCAAAGCAGTAGCGAGGGCGAGCGGCAGGATCGCCGTCGCCGCATAGAGATGCGACAGTTTCACGAATTAACCCCTTTGGTCCCAGCCCCTTACGGAGCCTTCTAGGGGCTATAAGATCGGTTCGCCGCATCCGGATCAAGCAACAAAATGACAGCATTATGAACGTTTCTTGGCATTGTGATATGTATGCAACATTGTCTTATTATGTTGCGCTCGGGGATTGGAAAGCGTCGCGATGACGGTCTCTGGCGCATGAAAGGTCCGAATTGCTGACTGACGCCGGCGTTTCTGTCATCGCGCGTCGCATCATGGGCTGATCCGGGATCGGCCGAAGTCCCCTATGGCACCCGCTCCGCACTTCGCTATGTCTCTGGACGAGCGGCGGACGGACCGGTGGAATCGACGTCGCACGGGAGAGGAAGACGTGACCATGGCGTATGAGCATATTCTGGCCGAGCGGCAGGGCGCGGTGCTGGTGCTGACGCTCAACCGGCCCGATCGGCTGAATGCGGCGCCGCCGGCGCTGTTCGACGAACTGCGCGACGCGCTGACGCGGCTGGATGGCGCGCGGGCGGTGCTGCTGGCGGGGGCGGGGCGGGCCTTTTGTTCGGGCGCGGACGTCGGCGGCGGCGCGCTGGGCGCCGACGATCCCGGCGAGGCGACCTATGCGGCGCTGACCGACCAGTACAACCCGACGATGCTGGCGATTGCCGATCTTGGCGTACCGGTGGTCAGCGCGGTGCGCGGACCGGCGGCGGGGATCGGGTGCAGCCTGGCGCTGGCCGCGGATTTCTGCGTGGCGAGCGAGACCGCCTATTTCCTGCAGGCGTTCGTCAATATCGGGCTGGTGCCGGACGGTGGCGCGTCGTGGATGCTGCCGCGGCTGATCGGGCGGGCGCGGGCGGCGGAGATGATGTTGCTCGGCGAGCGTGTGCCGGCGGCCAAGGCACTCGATTGGGGCATGATCCACCGCGTCGTTGCCGACGAGGCGCTGGATGCCGAGGCGCTGGCGCTCGCGACGCGGCTGGCGGCGGGGCCGACGGTGGCGCTGGGCCTGATGCGGCGCGCCTTGGGCCGGGCGATGGAGAGCGACTATGCCGCAGCGCTGGCCGCCGAAGCGGATGCGCAGCGCACCGCGCGGGGATCGGCGGATTCGACCGAGGGCGGCATGGCGTTCCTGCAAAAGCGCAAGCCGGCGTTCCAGGGGCGCTAATGACGCGGACGTGACATTTTGCGACACAAAAGCGCTGGACGCGATGCGGTGTGTTGATCACACAGGACGCATGGCTCGCCTGACCGCTTCCCCGTTCGCCGCTCCGGCGCTCGCCGCGCTGGCCCTGGCGGGCTGCACCGTCGGCCCCGATTATCGCGCGAAGACGCCCGCCGAGCTGGGCGTTCCCACCGCCTATTCGGTGCCGGCGCCGGCCAGTCCCGAGGATCTGACGCGCTGGTGGTCGAACTTCGACGACCCCGTCCTCGGCCAATTGGTCGAGCAGGCGCGCGGCGCCAACACGGATATCGCCCAGGCGATCGGGCGCCTGCGGCAGGCGCGGGAGGCGCTGGTGCAGAGCCGCGCGTCGCTGCTGCCGACGCTGTCTGGGTCGGCGGGCTATCAGCGCAACGAGAATCTGCGCGGCGGTGGGCGCTCGTTCACGCTGCCCGACGGCACCGTGGTCGACACGGGTGGCGGCGGCACCAACAGCTTCTCCGCCGGCCTGTCGGCGAGCTATCAGGTCGGCCTGTTCGGCGAGATCCGCCGGACGGTGGAGGCGAGCCGCGCGCAATATGAAGCGAGCGGGTTCGACTATGCGACCGTGCTGCTGAGCGTCGAAAGCGAGGTCGCGCGCAATTACGTGCTGGCGCGCGCCTATCAGGCACAGCTCGCCAATGCGCGCGCCAGCCTGGCGATTCAGGACGACAATCTGGAGATTGCGGGGTTCCGCGTGCAGGCGGGCCTCGTCTCATCGGTCGATGTCGAGCAGGCGCGCAGCCAGCGGGCGCAGACCGCGGCGAGCGTGCCGCAGATCGAACAGCAATATGCCGCCGCCGTCGCGCGGCTGCGCGTTCTGACCGGGCAGGCGCCTGGCGCGTTGCGCAGCGCGCTTGCCGCGCCGCGGGCGATCCCGAAAGGGCCGGCGAGCGTCGGCGTCGGCATTCCGGCCGATGCGTTGCGCCGCCGCCCCGACGTGCGTAGTGCCGAGCGCACGCTGGCCGCCGCCACCGCGCGGATCGGCGTCGCCAAGGCGCAGTTGTACCCGGCGCTGGCGATCACGGGGAACATCAATAGCAACGCGACCAGCCTTACGGGGCTGGGCGATGCGATCACCGGCGGCCTGTTCGCCGGGCTGACGCAGGCGATCTTCAACGGCGGGCGGCTGCGCGCGCAGGTGCGCAGCAACGAAGCGGCGGCAGATACGGCCTTCGCCAATTACAAGGGCGTGGTGCTGCTGGCGCTCGAGGACATCGAAAATGCCATTGTCGCGCTGGATTCGGCGCGGCGGCGCGAGACGCAGTTCGCGATCGCCTATGATGCCGCCAACGCCTCGGCGATCCTGAGCCGCAGCCAGTATCGCACCGGGCTTACCGACTTCACGACGCTGAACCAGCAGGAAGCCGCGTTGCTTTCGGCGCAGAACGGTCTGACGCAGGCGCGGTCCGATCAGGCGACGGCGCTGATCGCGCTGTACGATGCGCTCGGCGGCGGCTGGGACCCCAGCATCGTGCCGCAGGCGTCCGAACGCGGCGCTACCCCCATTTTCGCAACGGAACCCCGCTGATGGCCGACGCACAGCTCGACGATTTCCTCGGCGTGAAGCCGGTGCCGGTGTGGCGCCGCTATCTGAAATGGGGGCTGGTCGCGATCGGCGTGGTGCTGCTCGCGTTGCTGCTGAAGAGCTGCTTCGGCGGTAAGGCGGAGGCGGGCTATGCGACGCAGGGCGTGGAGCGTGGCAACCTCACCGTTACCGTGTCGGCGACGGGCAAGCTCGCGCCGACCAACCAGGTGACGGTCGGCTCGCAGCTGTCGGGCCTCGTCACCAAGGTGGTGGTCGACGTCAACGATCGCGTCCGGGCTGGCCAGCCGCTCGCGCTGATCGACCCGCAGCAGATCGACGATCAGATCCGCCAGCAGCGTGCGCAGATCGCGGCGAACCAGGCGCAGGTGAACCAGGCGCAGGCGACCGTCGCCGAAAGCCGCGCGCAGCTCGCCCGGCTCGAAGAGGTGTACAAGCTGTCGAACGGGCGCGTGCCGTCGGGCACCGAACTCCAGTCCGGTCGCGCCGATTACCAGCGCGCGATTGCGGCGCTGAAGACCGCGCAGGCGAACGTCAGCGCCTCGCAGGCCCTGCTCGCGCAGAGCCAGACGCAGCGGCAGCGCGCGATCATCCGGTCGCCGGTCAACGGCGTGGTGCTGGCGCGCCAGATCGATCCGGGCGCGACCGTCGCCGCCTCGTTCAACACGCCGACGCTGTTCGTCATCGCCGAAGACCTGTCCCAGATGAAGCTGGAGGTCGCGATCGACGAGGCCGACGTTGGCGAGGTGAAGACCGGGCAGAAAGCGACCTTCACCGTCGACGCCTTCCCCGGCCGCACCTTCCCCGCGACGATCAGCCGCGTCGATCTGGGATCGAACCTGACGGTCAATTCGGCGAGCTCCACCGCGACGACGGCGACGACCGCCTCGTCGAACCAGGTGGTGAGCTATGCCGCCGACCTGACCGTCGCCAACCCGTCGTTGCAGCTGCGCCCGGGCATGACCGCGACCGCGGATATCGTGACGTCGGACAAGCAGAACGTGCTGCTCGTCCCCAATGCGGCGCTGCGCTTCAAGCCGAGCGACGGCGCGTCGGCTGGCGGATCGAGCGGCGGCATCGCCGGATCGCTCACCTTCCGCCCGCGCCGCGACCGGCCGGAGCGGACCGCGACGCTGGGCCGCGGCGCGACGCAGACCGTCTACGTCAAGGGTGCCGACGGCCAGCCGCAGCCGGTGCAGGTGACGACCGGCGACACCAACGGCACGATGACCGAGGTGCTGAGCGGCGACCTGAAGCCGGGACAGCAGGTGATCACCGGCCAGCTGGCGGGCAATGGCGACAAGGCCGGCGGATCGCGGCGCGGTGGCGGCGCGGGCGGTGCCGGCGGCGGCCGTCGCGGGGGCGGGGCCGGTGGGCAGTAAGGGGGTCTTTTCAGGCGTTGTGGGTATGCAGGGGCGTCTGCCAGGCTTCCCCCGTCACCCCGGACTCGTTCCGGGGTCCACCGGGCAGCGGGGGCAACGCTTGAGCCTCCAGCCATTCCCCTCGCCGCGGAGTGGACCCCGGACCGAGTCCGGGGTGACGGGTAGGGCGTGGCGCTGTTGCGCGCCTCCCTCCGTGGCGGGAAAGCGGGACGTTGCCCATGGCTGACCCGCTCATCTCGCTGCGCAACGTCACCAAGGTCTATGGCACCGGCGCGACGCAGTTTCAGGCGTTGAAGGGTGTCGACCTCGACATCCAGGCGGGCGATTTCGTTGCGGTCATGGGGCCGTCGGGGTCGGGCAAGTCGACGACGATGAACATCCTCGGCTGCCTGGACGTGCCGTCGGGCGGGACCTTCCTGTTCCGCGGCCACCATGTCGAGACGCTGGATCGCGACCAGCGCGCGCTGTTGCGGCGGCGCTATCTCGGCTTCGTGTTCCAGGGGTTCAACCTCTTGAGCCGCACCAGCGCGCTGGAGAATGTCGAGCTGCCGCTGCTCTATCGCGGCGAGGACAAGAAGACGCGGCGCGAGCTAGGCATGGCGGCGCTGGAGAAGGTGGGCCTCGATCGCTGGTGGGATCATACGCCCGCGGAACTGTCAGGCGGCCAGCAGCAGCGCGTCGCCATTGCACGCGCGATTGTGACGCAGCCCGACGTGCTGCTCGCCGACGAACCGACCGGCAACCTCGACAGCGAACGATCGGTCGAGATCATGGAATTGCTGACCGACCTCAACCGCACCGCCAACATCACCGTGCTGATGGTGACGCACGAACCCGACATGGCGGCGTTCGCGCGCACGGTCGTCCACTTCAAGGACGGCCTGGTCGAGCGGATCGAGGCGCAGCACCGGCAGGGCGAGGCGGTGGAGGCATAGATGCTAGGCACCACCTTCATCCTCGCGATCCGGTCGATCCGGCGGCATCTGCTGCGCTCGTTCCTGACCATCCTGGGCATCGTGATCGGCGTCGGTGCGGTCGTCACGATGGTGACGCTGGGCAAGGCGACGACGGCGGCGGTGCAGCAGCAGATCAGCGCGCTGGGCAGCAACGTGTTGCAGGTGCGGCCCGGCCAGGGCTTCGGCCGGGGTGGTGGCGGCCCGCCGCCGCCGCCGTTCAAGGTGCCTGATGCGGATGCGATCGCGACGCAGATCGCGGGCGTCACTGCGGTCGCGCCGCAGACCAACGCCAGCGCCACCGCGATCTACGAGGGCGCGAACTGGTCGACGACGATCAACGGCACGACGCTGGCGTTCAACACGGTGCAGCCGTGGCCGCTCGCCGCCGGGCGCTATTGGTCGCCGGCGGAGCAGGAGGCGGGCAAGGCGGTTTGCCTGATCGGCAATACCGTGCGCAAGAACCTGTTCCCGTCCGGCAATGCGGTCGGCACGCGCATCCGGCTGGGCAATGTCAGCTGCGACGTGATCGGCGTGCTCACGACGCGCGGGCAGGGCGGCTTCGGCGACCAGGACGATGTGGTCGTCATGCCCATCAAGACGGTGCAGCGCCGCTTCGTCGGCAACGATGACGTGCGCGTGATGCTGGTCGGCGTCGATCCGGCCTATTCCAGCGCGACCGTGCAGTCGTCGATCACCGCCCTGCTGCGCGAACGCCGCCACCTGACCGGCGCGCGGCCGGACGATTTCAACATCTTCGACACCAAGCAGATTTCGGACACGCTGACCGGCACGACGACGTTGCTGACCCGCATCGTAGCAGCGGTGGCGGCGATCAGCCTGGTCGTCGGCGGCATCGGCATCATGAACATTATGCTGGTGTCGGTGACCGAGCGCACGCGCGAGATCGGCATCCGCCTGGCGATCGGCGCGGTCGCGCGCGAGGTGCTGTTGCAATTCCTGGTCGAGGCGGTCGCGCTGTCGTGCCTGGGCGGGATCGTCGGCCTGATCATCGCGCAGGGCGTGATCCTGGCGCTGGTGCCGCTGATGCAGGTGCCCTGGACGTTCGATCCGCAGATCAACCTGATCGCGTTCGGCATATCGGCGGTGATCGGCGTGGTGTTCGGATACTTCCCCGCACGGCGGGCGGCGGCGCTGAACCCGATCGATGCGCTGCGACACGAGTGACGTGGGCGGCGATATGGACAAGGTGAACACCTGGTGGAAACGGTTGAGGTGGGTTGCGTCCAACATCGCTCTTGGCGTTGGGGCGCCTGACCGCTTCGTCCATCATTGCTTCGGCCCGCTCGCAATGACGGGTTGGGGGGTAAAGACAGGTCTTTGAGATCGTTCGTCACCCCGGACGTGATCCGGGGTCCCGCTGTTGGCCGTGCGTTAAAGAAGAAGCGGGACCCCGGGTCGAGCCCGGGGTGACGGGGAAGGTGGGGCGCATTACGGCCGTCGCAGGCGCGTGTAGGTTTCGGGGTCGCCGACCAATGCGCGGAGCCGTTCCAGCTCTTCGGGCGTGTCGACGTCGATCAGTTCGGCCGAGGTCGTGACGACGTGCTTGCCGCCGCGGACCATGTCGCGGGCGCCCTGATCGCCTTCCAGCGCCAGCAGGGCGTCGAATCGGTTGCGGCCGAAGACGGCGGGGGGCTTGGGGCTGATGCCGTCGCTGGAAGCGACGACCGCGTCGGGGCCATCCGCAGCCTCGAGCAGGTGCCAGATGTGCGTGGCGGTGACGCGCGGCATGTCGGCGAGCGCCACGACCACGGCCTGCGCACCATGCGCGCGCGCGCAATCGACGCCGAGCGCTACCGATCGGCCGAGGCCCAGTGCAGGATCGTCGTTCCGTACAATCGTATAGCCGTGTGCGGCATAATCGCATTGCGCCTTGCCGATGACGGCGACGCGTTCGCGGAACGGCATGTCTTCGAGCGCGACGGCGACGTGCAGGCCGAGCGCGCGCCCGAGGAACGGTTCGTCGAGCTTGCTGCCAAGGTCGCCCATCCGCTGCGAACGCCCGGCGGCGAGCAGCACAAGCACGCAGTCTTCAGCGGCGATCATGGAACGCCCCCACCATGGCCGCGGCGATCGACAGCGCGATTTCCGACGGGCCGATCGCGCCGATATCGATGCCGACGGGCGCGTCGATCCGGTCGATCTGCGCTGGCGTAAGGCCCTCCGCGGTCAGCCGTTCGCGGCGCGCGGCATGGCTGCGGCGGCTGCCGAGCGCGCCGACGTACGGCGCGTCGGTGGCGAGCGCGGCGATGAGCGCGGGATCGTCGATCTTGATGTCGTGGCTCAAGGTGACGACCGCGGTGGCGGGGCCGGGTTTCAGCGCGGCGATCGCCTCATCGGGCCAGCGGTCGTCGAGTGTCACGCCGGGGAAGCGCTCTTCGGTGAGGAAGCGCGCGCGCGGGTCGATGACCGTCGTGGCGATGCCGAGCGTCGTCGCCAGCGCGACAAGGCTCTGCGCGATCTGCACCGCGCCGACGATCAGCAGGCGGCGCGGGGGATCGTAGCGGTTGACGAACACTTCGCCGGTTTCCTGCGGCCTGAGATCGCTGTGGCCGGTGGCGAGGTCGGTGGTGACGGTCAGCGCCTCACCGCGGTCACGCGCGTCGGCGATGCGGTCGAAGAGTTCGGGGTCGAAGCCGGCGGCGGAGACGGGCTGCACCATCACCGCGATCTCACCGCCGCAGGGCAGGCCGACCTCCCAGGCCGCGGCATCGGCGACGCCGTAGCGCTTCAGCTGGAAGGGCGCGCCGGCGATGACGTCGGCGGCGGTCTGCAAGATGTCGCTTTCGACGCAGCCGCCCGACACCGATCCTTCGAACCGACCGTCGCCATGGACGAGCATGTGGCTGCCCTTGGGGCGCGGCGCGCTGCCCCAGGTGGAAACCACGGTGGCGAGGGCGAGCGGTTCGCCTTTCCATTCGCGCGCGGCGGCGAGGACGGAGTCGTTTTCGGCCATGGTGTTGCGGTTCCTGCCCTAGCGGTGATCGTGAGAGGGGGTGGGTGAAGTTGCGGACCTTACTCCGTCACCCCGGACGTGTTCCGGGGTCCACGGCGCCGCAGGGGGATGGCAGGAGGCTCCGACGTTGCCCACGCGGCACGGTGGACCCCGGACCAAGTCCGGGGTGACGATGTGTGTGGGGTAAGGGCGGCTGGCAGTGGCGAGGGCGGCGTTTTCGGCCATGTCGTGTCCTTTTTCAGTCCTCCCCCGCCAGGGGGAGGTGGCGCCGCCGAAGGCGGTGACGGAGGGGGCGGTTGGCGGTGTCCATCATGACAGGCCGAATAGTTACCTCCCCCTCCGTCAGCTTCGCTGCCACCTCCCCCTGGCGGGGGAGGAATTTTAGAGGGGTGGCAAGCCCGGCAGTAGGGCGTCGAGCGTGACGGGGAAGTCGCGCACCCGCACGCCGGTCGCGTTGTAGATGGCGTTGACCACCGCCGCGCCCGCGCCCGAGATGCCGAGTTCGCCGACCCCCTTTGCGCCCGCCGGATTGGCGCTGTCGTCGATCTCCTCGACGAAATGCACCCCGATCTGCGGCACGTCGGCATTCACCGCGACGTGATATTCGCCGAAGTCCGGGTTGACGAAATGGCCCGAGCGCGGGTCGACCACCGCCTCTTCGCTGAGCGCATAGGCGATGCCCCACACCATGCCGCCGATCAGCTGGTTCGCCGCGGTCTTGGCGTTGAGCACGCGGCCGACGTCGAACACGCCGAGCATACGGCGCACGCGCACCTCGCCGGTAACGGCGTTGACCGCGACCTCGACGAAATGCGCGCCATGGCTTGCCTGGCTGGTGCGCTGGCTTTCCTTGCCGGGGGCGGTCTTGCCGCGGGCGACGATCGGTTCCCCGCGCAGCAGGTCAGGCAGCGCGACGCTGCGGCCGCCGGCAGTGACGCAGCCGTCTTTCAGCGTCAAATCTTCGGGCGCGGCGTTCATGCGGCGGGCGAGGTCGCTGAGGATATCCCCGCAGGCGAGCGCCGCGGCGGCGCAGGCGCTGCCCGCGCCGAACGATCCGCCCGAGCCGGCGCTGGGCGGCAGGTCGCTGTCGCCCAGCCGCACTTCGACCGAAGCGACGGGCAGGCCGAGCATCTCGCCGACGGTCTGCGCGAGGATGGTGTAGGTGCCGGTACCGATGTCGGTCATGTCGCAGGCGACGATTGCGCGGCCGTTCGCCTCCAGCCGCACCTCGGCTTCGGCCTTGACGGTGAAGTTGCCGCGCAGTGCCGCGGCCATGCCGTGGCCGATCAGCCATTCGCCCTCACGGCGCGCGCCGGGCGTGCGGTTGCGAGCGTCCCAGTCGAAACGGCGGGCGCCCTCGTCATAGCAATCGAGCAGGCGGCGGGTGGAGAAGGGCTTGCCACTGACCGGATCGACCTCGGGTTCGTTGATGCGGCGCAGCTCGATCGGGTCCAGCCCCAGCCGTTCGGCGAGCTCGTCCATCGCGCATTCGACGGCGAAGGTGCCGATCGCCTCGCCCGGCGCGCGCACCGCGCCGGTAGCAGGCAGGTCGAGCCGGACGAGATCGGTGCGGAAGCGGCGGTTTGCGCCGCCGTACAGCGGCAGCGAGCCGAACGGGATGGGTTCGAGGAAGCGCGCGTCGTCGTTCTGCGCGGCGACGCCTTCGTGCGCGAAGGCGGTGATGTGGCCATCCTGCGTGGCGGCGATCCGCACGCGCTGCGTCGTCGCCGAGCGGTGGTGGACCAGATAGGCGGTCTGCGCGCGGGCGAGCGCGACCTTGACCGGACGACCGGTCTTCTGTGCGGCGATGGCGGCGAGGATCACCTCCGGCCCGACGCCGGTCTTGCCGCCGAAGCCGCCGCCGACGAAGGGGGCAAGGACGCGGACCTTGTCCGTATCGAGGCCCAGCGCTTTCGCGATCGTGGTGCGCGCGGCGCCGATCACCTGGTTGCTGGTGCGGACGGTGAGCGTGCCGTCCTGCCACCAGACGGTGCTGGCATGCGGTTCGAGCGCGGCGGGGAAATGGACGGGGGTGGTGTAGGCAAGGTCGATCGTCACCGCCGCGTCGGCCAGCGCGGCGTCGAGGTCGCCCTTGTCGATCGCGGGCAGGAAGCCGAGGTCGTGGTCCTGTTCGACCGACTGCTCCGCCATGGCGAGGCGGGCGGGCGCCTCTTCTACCGATACGACGACGCGGGCGGCCGCGTCGCGGGCGATCGCCTGATCCTCGGCGACGACGATCGCGACGGGCTGGCCGTAATGGAAGATCGTGTCGGTGCCGCTGTGCGCGGCGCCCTGCGAATTGCTGCCGCCGGTGACCATGCGCGGGTCGTCGTGGATGACCGCGACGACGCCGGGCATCGCCTCTGCGGCGCTGGCGTCGATCCCCGTCACGCGGCCGCGCGGCACCGGCGCGCCGACGATCGCGGCGTAGAGCGTGCCGTCGGGCGCGTCCTCATAGGCGTAGGTGGCGGTGCCGCTGACCTTCGCCGACCCTTCGATCCGCGCGATCGGCGCGCCGAGCACGCCCTGCTGCCCGTGCGCCAGCCCGTGGGGGCGATACGCGCGGTCCATCGTCATCTCGTTCATACAGGCTTCTGATCCTTGCCCGGGACCGGGTGAGGGCGAATGTAAGGTGTTGGGCGGGGAGGGGAAAGGGTGGCCCCTTCATACTTCGTCAACCCTCCCGTCATTCCCGCGAAGGCGGGAATCCATAACCTCTGACAATCGCGACAGAGGCGCGACGGCAGCACGTCTGGATTCCCGCCTTCGCAGGGATGACGGGAGGGGTTCGGGGCGGCGGAATCACACCGCGGGCAGGCCCTCCAGCAATTTGTCGAGCGTCACCGGGAAGTCGCGCACGCGCACGCCGGTGGCGTTATAGATCGCATTGCCGACGGCACCCGCCGCGCCGCAGATGCCGAGTTCGCCGATGCCCTTGGCGTGGAGCGGGTTCGCCTGGATGTCGCGTTCGGGCAGGAATTCGACCTCCAGCTGCGGCACGTCGGCGTTCACGGGGACGTGATATTCGCCGAGGTCGCGGTTGACGATCTTGCCGTTGCGCGGATCGTGGACCAGCTCCTCCGACAGTGCGCAGCCGATGCCGAAGGTCATGCCACCCAGGCATTGCGAACGCGCGGTCTTGGCGTTGAGGATGCGGCCGGCGGTAAAGACGCCGAGCATCCGCTTGACGCGCACCTCGCCCGTCACCGCATGGACCGCGACCTCGCAGAAATGCGCGCCGTAGCTGGCCTGGTTGAACGTCTTTTCCTGGCGGCCGGGGCTGACTTCGCCGGTCGCCTCGATGCCATCGCCGACCAGTTCGGCCAGCGGCACGCTGCGATTGTCGGCTATGACGCGGCCGTCCTTCAGCGTCATCGCATCTTCGGCGACGCCCATCGCCTTGGCAATCTTGGCGCGCAACGCCTCGCAGGCGAGATAGACCGACGTGCCGGATGATCCCGCGCCCCACGACCCGCCCGACCCCGCGCCCGGCGGTGCGTCGGTATCACCGAGGTGGACGGTGACGTCCTCGATGGGCAGGCCGAGGATCTCGGCGGTGATCTGGCCCAGGATCGTGTAAGTGCCGGTGCCGATGTCGGTCATGTCGGTTTCGACATGCGCCTTGCCCTGGCCGTCGATCGAGACCTTGGCGGCGGACTTCATCAGCATGTTCGATCGCGCGGCGGAGGCGACGCCCATGCCGTACAGCCAGTCACCGCGCCGGTCGGTGCCGGCGGGCTTGCGGCTCGACCAGCCGAACGCCTCTGCTCCCCGCTCCAGACAGGGGATCAGCGAGCGGGAGGAATAGGGGATGTTCTTTTCCGGATCCTTTTCGGGCTCGTTGCGGCGGCGCAATTCAATGGGGTCGATGCGCATCTTTTCCGCCAGTTCGTCGATCGCGCCCTCCAGCGCGATCAGGCCGACCGCTTCGCCCGGCGCGCGCATCGATCCCGCCAACATCCAGTCGAGACGAACGATGTCGTGCGTGATCCGCCGATTGTCGCCCGCATAGAGGAAGTGCGTCGCCATGCCGGTCGGTTCGAAGAAATCCTCGCCCGGCAGGTTGCTGACCAGGGTTTCGTGGCCGATCGCGGTCAGCTTGCCGTCGGCGGTGGCGCCGAGGCGCATCCGCTGTTCGGTGTTCGAGCGGCGCACGGTCGCGTCGAACACCTGCTGGCGTGCCATCACCGCCTTCACCGGGCGGTTCAGACGCTTCGCCGCGATCGCCGCCGCGACGCTTTCGGGGGCGATGCCGAGCTTCGATCCGAAGCCGCCGCCGACATAGGCCGCGACGATCCGCACCTTGTCAGCCGCCACGCCTAGCGCCTTGGCGAGCTGCTGCTTGTCGGACGAGGGCATCTGGTAGGCGCCGTACAGCGTCAGCGCGCCGTCTTCCCACACCGCCAGGCTGGCATGCGGCTCCATCGCGGCGGAATTCTGCGAGGGCGTGGTATAAGTGACGTCGACGGTGAAGGCGGCGTCGGCCATGGCCGTGTCGATATCGCCCTGGTCGTGGTGCGGCGGGATCTGCTGCGGCTTGGGCTCTTCCGCCTCGCTCTTGTGCGCCTCGAAGTCGTAGCGGCCTTCCGCGGCGTCATATTGCACGTCGACGTGCAAGGCGGCGTCGCGTGCGGCCTCATAGCTTTCGGCGATGACGATCGCGATGATCTCGCCGTGGTAAGCGACATCCTCGACGCCCTGCGTCGGCGCGGTCGTCTCGCCGCCCTGCTGCGGGTTGCGGATGAAGCTGGCGTAATCGGTGATGACGTCGATCACGCCGGGCAGCGCCTTGGCACGGCTTGCGTCGAGCGAGGTGATCTTGCCCGCGCCCACCGTCGCGCGGACGAGATAGCCGTAGGCGACGTTGTCGAGCGCATATTCCGCCGCATAGGTCGCCTTGCCCGACACCTTCTTTGGGCCGTCGATCCGGTCGATCGGCTTGCCGATCACGTCCTGCGACGAGGTGTCGAGCAAGCTGTCGGGATGGCTTGCATTCATCGTGAGCGAATTGGTGTCGCCCTTGCCGAAACCGAACATGCCTTATTCTCCCGTCAGGTCGCGAAGCGTGGCGACGAGCACCCGGCGCGTCAGCGGGATCTTGAAGTCGTTCGAGCCATAGCCCTTGGCATCCGCCAGCAGCGCATCGGCGGCGGCGTTGAATGCGGCGTCGGACGGTGCTTGGCCGACGAGTGCGGCCTCCACCGCCGGGTTGCGCCACGGCATCGGGCCGAGGCCGCCGAAGGCGAGCGATGCAGACGCGATCTTGCCATCCTCCACCCTCACCACGCCGGCAATCGACACGATCGCAAAGGCATAAGACGCGCGGTCGCGGACCTTGCGGTACACTTGGCGTCCCTTGGGCGGCGCGGGCAGTTCGATATGGGTGATCAGTTCGCCCGTCTCCAGCACCGTCTCGATGTTCGGCGTGTCGCCGGGCAGACGGTAGAAATCGTGGATGGAGATACGGCGCTTGTCGCCGTCGGGGCGCTGCGTGATGATCGTGGCATCGAGCGCGCGCATCGCCACCGCCATGTCGCTGGGGTGCGTCGCGATGCACTGCTCCGACGTGCCGAGCACCGCGAGGATGCGGTTGAACCCGCCGATCGCCGAACAGCCGGTGCCGGGCTCGCGCTTGTTGCACGGCATGGCGGTGTCGTAGAAATAGTAGCACCGCGTCCGCTGCAGCAGGTTGCCGCCCGTAGATGCCTTGTTGCGCAACTGGCCGCTGGCGCCGGCGAGCAGGGCGCGGCTCAGCACCTCGTACTTGGCGATGACGCGGGGGTCGGCGGCGAGGTCCGAATTGGGTACGAGCGCGCCGATCGTCAGGCCGCCGTCCTCGCGCTCCTCGATCTCGCCCAAGGGCAGCCGGCTGATGTCGACCAGCTTTTCAGGGGTTTCGATCTGCAGCTTCATCAGGTCGAGCAGATTGGTGCCGCCCGCGATGAACTTGGCGCCCGAGCTGTGTGCGTCGCGCACCGCGGCATCGGCGCTGTCCGCCTTGGCATAGGTGAAGGTCTTCATGCCTCTGCCTCCGCCTTGGTGTTGCTATGGCGCAGCGCGACATCGACCGTGCCGTTCGCCTCTGCCACTTCGCGGATCGCATCGACGATGTTGGGATAGGCGGCGCAGCGGCACAGATTGCCGCTCATCCGTTCGGAGATTTCGCCATCGTCGAAGCGCGGCGCGTCGAGGTCGCCGGTGACGTGGCTGGGCCAGCCCTTCTTCACCTCGTCCATCATACCGACCGCCGAACAGATCTGGCCCGGCGTGCAATAGCCGCACTGATAGCCATCGTGGCGGACGAAGGCGGCCTGGAGCGGGTGGAGGTCGTCGGGCGTGCCGAGGCCCTCGATCGTCACGATCTCATCGTCCTGGTGCATCACTGCGAGGCTGAGGCAGCTGTTGATGCGGCGGCCGTTGACCAGCATCGTACACGCACCGCACTGGCCGTGATCGCAGCCCTTCTTGCTGCCCGTCAGCCCCAGATGCTCGCGACACAGGTCGAGCAGCGAGGTGCGGATATCGGGCTCCGCCTGATAGGACTGCCCGTTGATCGTGAAGTGCATGGAAACCCTCGCAGTTCGGGGGTGTCGCACCCCTGTCAGATTAGGGCCGTAACGCTCTGGGTCATGATGGTTTCCGCTTTGCGAATCGCTCTCACCGGGATGCTGCTGGCATCCGTTCCCGCAACCGGGCAGGATCGTCCCATGACGCATGCGCCTCTTTCGCCCCCTATCGTGATCGCGCACCGCGGCGCGAGCGGATCGCGCCCCGAACATACGCTGGCCTCGTACGAGCTGGCGATCGAGCAGGGCGCCGATTTCATCGAACCCGATCTGGTGCCGACCAAGGACAATGTGCTCGTCGCGCGCCACGAAAATGCGATCGGTGGCACCACCGACGTCGCGCAACATCCCGAATTCGCCGACCGCAAGACGACCAAGACGATCGATGGCCAAACGCTGACCGACTGGTTTACCGAGGATTTCACGCTCGCCGAATTGAAGACGCTGCGCGCGAAGGAGCGCCTGCCGCAGCTGCGCCCCGGCAATGCCGCCTATGACGGCAAGTATCAGGTGCCGACGCTGGCCGAGATCATCGATCTCGCCAAGCGCCAGTCGAAGGAATTGGGGCGGACGATCGGCATCTATCCCGAAACCAAGCACCCGACGTATTTCGCCAGCATCGGCCATCCGACCGACGTCCTGCTGGTCGAACAATTGCGCAAGGCGGGGTGGCATGACGCCAGCGCGCCGGTCTTCATCCAGTCGTTCGAGGTGAAGAACCTGCAACGCATCCACGCGATGACGGGCATCCGCCTGATCCAGCTCGTCGCGGGCGAGGGGGCGCCGGCGGATGGCGCCGCGCCCTCCTATGCCGCGATGCTGACGCCGGCGGGGCTGAAGCAAATCGCGACCTATGCCTTTGGCATCGGCCCCGACAAGGCGCAGCTGTGGACGGACAAGACGGCGACCACGCCCTCCACGCTCGTCGCCGATGCGCATGCCGCGGGCGTTCGCGTCCACCCCTGGACCTACCGCGCCGAAAACGCCTTCCTGCCGCCGCGCTTCCAGCGGGGGACGGACAAGGCCGCGCATGGCGATATCGCGGGCGAGATCACGGCGGGGCTGGCGCAGGGGATCGACGGATTCTTCACGGATTATCCGCTAATTGGCGTAGAGACCCTTCGGTCGGCCAAGGATCATCCGTAAATGCGTATCGCCCCTGTTTCCTGCGTTGCTCTGATACCGCTCGCGCTCGCCACCACCGGCTGCGTCAGCACCGCCGCCACGATCGTGAAGGCGCCGTTCAAGGTCGCCGGCAAGGCGATCGACTGGACGACGACCAGCCAGGACGAGGCCGACCGCAATTACGGCCGCAAGATGCGCAAGCAGGAAGCGAAAGAGGGGCGCGAACGCCGCAAGGCTGCGGAGCAATGCCGCAAGCATCCCGACGATCAGGATGCGTGCCGCTATTCCGGGTATCGCGCGGGGTATTGAAGGGGGGCGCTCTTTTCGTCACGCCGTCTTGCGACACGCCCCTCCCGTCATCCCGGCGGACGCCGGGATCCATGGACACGGGCGACTGATGGCGCCGCGCGACAACGGCGTTCACCGCAACCATGGATCCCGGCGTCCGCCGGGATGACGAGAGTGGGAGAGGCGGCGCCTGACACCCCCAAATCCGTCATTCCCGCGAAGGCGGGAATCCAGAACCTCAAACGGTTGCGATAGAGCCGCGCGGTCAGCCAGTCTGGTTTCCCGCCTTCGCGGGAATGACGCCTATATGGCCTTGGCCGAGGTGTTCATCAGGCACTCCCCCGCCAATTCGTCATCCCGGCGAACGCTGGGATCCATGGACACGGGCGACTGATGGTAGCACGCGACAACGGCGTTCACCGCAACCATGGATCTCGGCGTCCGCCGGGATGACGAGGGTGGGGGGAGGCGGCGCCCAAGCCCCACACGTCCGTCATTCCCGCGAAGGCGGGAATCCAGAACCTCTAACGGTTGCGATGAAGCCGCACGGTCAGCCAGTCTGGATTCCCGCCTTCGCGGGAATGACGAATGGAACGTTGGCGGGTGCCGGGTGCCAAACCCTCACCGATCCTGCGCCACCGCGCCCTTCGCCAGCGCCGCGGCCACGGCGATCATCACCTCCGGGTGGATATGCACGCCCAGGTGGCCGCTGTTCACCTGCACCGCCTCGGCGCTCGGATCGTGGCAGATGAAGCCGTTGACGAAGCCGTCGTGCGGGCTCCAGATCGCGGTGCAGGGCACCGGTAGCGGGGCGGCGATCGCTTCGCTCCGGGCGATGACGGCGGGATCGTCGACGCGCTCGCCCGTCGCCCATTCGAATGCGCGCCAGACGTTGGTGGCGCGGCCCCAGCCGGCATAGGGCGAGCTGACCGTCACCACGCGCCGGACCAGATCGGGCCGGCGATGCGCAACCAGCCGTGCCATGATGCCACCCAAGCTGACGCCGACCAGCGTCACCGGCCCGTCCTCCGCCTCCAGCGCTTCGACCCGGGCGATCAGCCGCTCCGCCTCCGCGCCGACGCTCTTCACGCCCAGGTTCCGGCCCAGCCCCCAGCCTTCGGCGCGATAGCCGAGGCCTTCGAGGAAGCGCCGCAGCACCAGGCTGGAGCCGTCGGCGTCGAACAGGCCGGGCAGGATCATCACCGTGCCGCCCGCGCCCTGCGGCACCGCGGCGAGCGCGGCGGCGTGGCGCCAGCGGGTCGCGAGCATCCAGGCGACGCGCGGCACCTCGCTCGCCGCGAGCGCCTTGGGCGGGGGCGGGGGCGCGTCGAAGCGGTCGCCGAAGCGCGCGTGCGACGGCGGTTCGCTGCGCCAGCGGGCGAGGCCCGTCTGCAACCGGCTCAGAACCATGACAGCACCGTGATCGGGAAGGGGGTCCAGCGCCCGACCCGCACACCCGCATTCGCCAGCGTCGCGCCGACCCAGGCGTTGCACGTGTGCCGCGCGCTGTAATGGCCGGTGCCGGCATAGAAGACGTCGTTCGCGCCATAGCCGCGGAAGCTGCGGCGGACCGGCGCGGCGCTGGCGCGGATGCCGGCCGCCAGTCGGCGATATTCCTCAGGCCGCAGCGTCACGACGCGGATGCCGTCGCCAAGCGCGGGCGCGGGAACGTGCTCGACATGGAGCAGCGTCGCGTCGCTGCCGATCGCGGCGTGCAGGATCGTCGCCAGCCGCACGTCCGCCCAGGTCGGCGTATCGAGAAAGAAGGTCCGTTCGCCCCAGCCGATCGCGATATGGTCATAACGGGCATAACGCGGATCGGCGAGGTCGGCTCCCGGCGCCCAGTCGCGCCAGTCGATTCCGGCCGCGACCTTGGGCAGCACCAGCGACACATGCACGCCGTTCGATTCGAGATAGACGGGGACGCCGCGTGCGGGCGGCCGCCAGCCGGCGTTGGCGGGGATCGCACCACCGATCATCCCGGCGCCGGCATAGCCCGCGACGACGACGGCCAGCACGGCAAGCACCACGAGCAGCCCCCGTCCCATCCGTCGTATCGCCGCATATAGTATCATCCGAAACCTTATGTTACGCCGTCGTCATGGCCACAGACACGCACGCGCTCGCTTCGCCCCCCACCGATGCCGCCGCAGACTGGACGATCCCCCAGAACTGGCAGCATTACACGGCGGAGGAGCATGCGACCTGGGATACGCTGTTCGCGCGCCAATCCCAACTGCTTCCCGGCCGTGCGTCCGACGCCTATCTGCGCGGGCTGGACGTGCTGAAGCTGTCGAAACCCGGCATTCCGGATTTTGAGGAACTGTCCGAACGGCTTATGAAGCTGACCGGGTGGCAGGTGGTGGCGGTGCCGGGGCTGGTGCCGGACGATGTTTTTTTCGATCATATGGCGAATCGCCGCTTCGTCGCGGGCAATTTCATCCGTCGGCCGGACCAGCTCGACTATCTGCAGGAGCCCGACGTCTTCCACGACGTGTTCGGCCATGTGCCGATGCTCGCCGATCCGGTGTTCGCCGATTACCTGGAGGCCTACGGCCGCGGTGGGCAGCGCGCGATGCAGCATGATGCGCTGAAATATCTGGGGCGGTTGTACTGGTACACGGTGGAGTTCGGGCTGATCCAGGAGCCGGAAGGCCTGCGCATCTATGGGTCGGGCATCGTGTCGAGCTACGCCGAAAGCCGCTTCGCGCTCGATGATCCCAGCCCCAATCGCATCGGGTTCGATATCGCGCGGGTGATGCGGACGGAGTATCGGATCGACGATTTCCAGCAGAATTACTTCGTCATTCCGAGCTTCGACGAACTGCTGCGCGTGACGGTCGAGACGGACTTCGCGCCCTTGTACGAAACGCTAAAGGCGCAGGACGACATCCCGGTCGCGGCGATCGTCGAGGGGGACGAGGTGCTGACGCACGGCACGCAGGAATATGCGCGGGGGAAGGCGGGCTGAGCGTTCCGCCGATGTCATGCGCGCGGGGGTGTGCAGTCGTTCCCGATACGATTCGTCACCCCGGACGTGTTCCGGGGTCCACCCGGCCGCACGGGGTCGCTTGAGCCTCTTGCCGCCCCCCTCGCCGCGGAGTGGACCCCGGAACACGTCCGGGGTGACGGGGGGAAGGGGGTTACAGATCCAGCGCCCAGCCGTCGCGGCCCTTGGGGTCGAAGGGGGCGGTGGGCACGTAGCGGTCCGCGCCGGCGGTGAGGCGCAGGACGGTCCAGTCGCCGCGGCGATCGATCGCGTCGAGCGTGCAGCCGCAGGCGACATAGGCCGCGACGACGGTCTCGCGCTGCGTTTCCAGCAGGCCCGCCAGCACGATGGTCGCGTGCGGCGCGGCGATCGCGGCGAGCTCGGGCGCCATCGATACCAGCGGCCCCGCCAGAATGTTGGCAATCACCAGATCGTAGGGCGCGGCGGCGTCGATATCGGGGTGGCGCGCGCCGTCGGCGACGAACAGCGTCACGGCGTCTGCCGCAATGCCGTTCAGCGCGGCATTCTCGCGCGTCACATCGACCGCGACGGGATCGATGTCGGTCGCGACGACCAGCGCGTCGGGCCACAGCTCGACCGCAGCGAAGGCGAGCAGGCCGGTGCCGGTGCCGACGTCGATCGCGCGGGTGAAGGTCTTGCCCGCCACCGCCAGGCCATCGAGCATGGCGAGGCAACCGCTGGTCGTGCCGTGATGACCGGTGCCGAAGGCCTGCCCCGCATCGATCAGGAAAGCGCGTCCCCCCGCCGGCGCCGCGACGGGGTGCGCGCTGGTGTGGACGACGAAGCGGCCTTCGCGGATCGGCTCCAATCCCGCCTGGCTCATCGCGATCCAATCCTCGTCGCCCAGCTGCGTCACCACCGGATCATGGCCGCTCGCGCTCGGCACCAGAGCGTGGATCGTCGCGAGCATCGCCGCATCGGGCTCATGCTCGACATAGGCGTCGAGCCGCCAGCGTTCGACGTCGTCCTCCACCTCTTCGGTGGTCATCAGCACCGCGTCGATCGCGAGATCGGACGCGCTGTCGATCGCCTCCGCCTCGGCGCGGGTGCAGGGCAGGGTGATCCGCCAGCTCGTGCCGTTGGACTCAGCGGACATAGGAGGCTCCATTGATGTCGAGCACCGCGCCGGTCATCGAGGCGGGCGCTTCGAGCGCACAGAAGCGGGCGAGCGTCGCCACCTCATCCGGGTCGGCGACGCGGCCCAGCGGAATGTCGGCGAGCAGTTTGTCGCCACCGCGGCTGGCCAGATAATCGTCGGCCATGCCGGTCATGGTAAAGCCGGGGCAGATGGCGAAGGCGAGGATGCCGTCCTTCGCATAGGCGCGCGCGATCGTCTTGGTCATCGCGACCATGCCTGCCTTGGCCGCGGCATAATGCCAGTGCGCGGGGCTGTCGCCGCGATAGGCGGCGCGGCTGGCGATGTTGACGATGCGGCCGCTGACCTTCCGGTCCTGCCAGTGCAGCACGGCGAGGCGGCACAGTTCGGCGGCGGCGGTCAGGTTGATACGCTGCGTGCGTTCCCAGTCGGCGACCCAGTCGTCGGACGCGCGGTCCAGCGGATTGGCCTCGAACACGCCGGCATTGTTGATCAGGACGTCGATCGTGCCGCCCGCGCGGGCGAGCGCGGCATCCCACAGCGCACGGGGGGCGGCGGGGTCGGCGAAATCGGCGGCGATGTCGGCCCCGCTGCCGGGGGCGGTCGCCTGGCCGATGACGGCATGGCCGCCGTCGCGGAGCGTCGTGAGGATGCTGGCGCCGATGCCGCGGCTCGATCCGGTAACGATGATGGTCATGGCCGCGGCCCTAACCGGCGGTGGCCGGGCGGGCAACCGTCGGCGATAAGCGCGGAAATCCCGCGTCAGCCCACGCTGGCGGAGAAGCTTTCGGCGGAGCGTTGCAGTTGCGCCAGCCGGTCACCGACCTCGCTGAAGCCCGCGCCCAGGCACACGATCTCGCCGACGACGGCATGCGTGTCGTCGCGGATCGTGTCGACCGTCGCCGCCATCGTGTCGGCGGCGAGCGCGCCTTCATCGATCGCGGCGGTGATGGTGTCGACGGTGCGCGCCTGTTCCTCCATCGCGCTGCGGATGCGCAGCGCCGAATTGCGCGCCGCATCTACCGTTTGGCGGATGCTGATGTTGGTTTCGACGGTGGACCGCGTCGCCGCCTGGATCGCCGCGATCTTGGCGGCGATATCGTCGGTCGCGCGCGCGGTCTGGTTGGCGAGGCTCTTCACCTCCTGCGCGACGACGGCGAAGCCGCGGCCGGCGTCACCGGCGCGCGCCGCCTCGATCGTCGCATTGAGCGCAAGCAGATTGGTCTGCCCGGCGATGTCGCGGATCAGGCCCAGGATCGATTCGATCGATTTGGCGTGGTCGGACAGCGTCTCGCTGGCGCGCACCGCATCGACGGCATGTTCGCTGGCGCGCGTGGCGATGCCGGCGGCGGCCTCCACCTCGGTACGGGCGCTGTCGATCGCATGCGTCAGGCCGGCGGCGGTCTGCGCGGCGCTGCGCATCGCGAGCGCGGTTTCCTCGGCATTGCTGGCGACGATCCGCGCCTTTTCCATGACGGTGCGGGTCGATGTGGAGGCCGCGTCGGCCTGCACGCGGATGCGTGCACCCAGCGCCACCGCCGATTCGATCGAGACGGCGATGCTTTCGCGGAAGGCGGCGGAGCGTTCCTGCCGTTCGCTGCGCGCCTCGTTCTCATGAACCTCGGCAAGATAGCCTGACATCAGATCGGCCTCGACCAGCGAGATGCGCTGCACCGCATCGCACATCCGCAGCAGGCGCGGCGTGTCGCCCGTGCAATAGCCTTCGAGGATCCGGACCGTGTGGCTGTGCGAATGGGCGAGCGCTGCCTGCAGGCTGGGCAGGGGGACGTTCGATCGCATGCACTGGTCGGCATGGCGGTGGGCGATCCTCACCCAGCCGTCGTCAAACGGGTCGCCATATTTCAGCCGGGCATATTCGATGCTCTCGCGCATCCGGCGCTCCAGCCGATCGCCATGGAACAGGTGGCGGACCGATTGCGTCGCGGGCAGCGAGAGATACTGGTCCCAGAAGCAGCGCGCGATGTCGCGATAATCCGCCTCCGACAGCAAGGCGCAGATATCGCGCGAAGTGTCGGCAAGCGTGCCGTCCCAGTCATATTCGCCCAGATGGTCGACGATGCGGCGTTGCATGATGCTGTCAGCTCCGCTGCGAACGGAGCGACGGAATGGCACGGGCCATCAGGCGGCGACCTTGGCGACGAAATCGCCCGCGCTGCTCTTCAGTGTCTGCAACCGCCCGTCGAGCCTGTCGAAGCCGCGGCCCACGCCGTCGATCTCGGCGGCGACGGTTTCGGTGTCCATGCGGATCGTGGCGATCGTGCTCGCCATCGAATCGGCGGCGAGCGCGGTTTCATCGACCGCGGCGGTGATGGCGGTGACGGTCTGCGCCTGCGCCTCCATGGCGAAGCGGATGCGATCGGCCGATTCCTGCACCTCGGTCACCGTCGTGCGGATGCTGGCGTTGGTTTCGACGGTGGATTTCGTCGCTGACTGGATCGAGGCGATCTTTGCAGCGATGTCGTCGGTCGCGCGCGCGGTCTGGTTGGCGAGGCTCTTCACCTCCTGCGCGACGACGGCAAAGCCGCGGCCGGCGTCACCGGCGCGCGCCGCCTCGATCGTCGCATTCAGCGCCAGCAGGTTGGTCTGCCCGGCGATGTCGCGGATCAGGCCCAGGATCGATTCGATCGATTTGGCGTGGTCGGACAGCGTTTCCGACATGCCGACCGCATCGGTCGCCTGGCGTGAGGCGCGGCTGGCGATCTCGGCAGCGGCCTCCACCTCGGTCCGTGCGTCCTCGATCGCGCGGATCAGGCCCGCGGCGGTCTGTGCCGCCTCGCGCATCGCGACGGCGGATTGTTCGGCGGCGGCGGCGACCTCGCTGGTCTTGCCCAGCATGCCGCGCGCCGAGCCGGAGCTGCGTTCGGCCTGCGCGCGCAAGGTGCGGCCTTCGACGGTCGCGGTCTCGACCGCGTCGGCGATGCCTTCGCGGAAATCGCCCGCCAGCCGCTCGCGCGCCGCATGGGCGCTATAGCCGGCAAAGCCGGCGAACAGGGCGACGGTCAGCTCGGTTTCCATGCCGAACAGCCGCATCAGTGCGTCCACCAGTCCGGTGCGGTGCATCGTGTCTTCGGGCAGGCGCTTCTTCAGCGCCTTCAGGACGGCGCGATCGCTGGCGCACGACATGGCGAGCAATTCCATCGTCTCGACGCCCGCGGCATAGGCAGCGGCGACCGACCGTTCGAGCGATTCGACCCAGGCGATCCCTTCCAGATGGCAGAAGCGGTTGCGCAGATAGGCCACGCCCGCCGCGCGGCGACGCTCCCCCTCCATTGGCGTCCAGGTCGGTGCGCCCGGATTGGCGGCGCGCCAATGATCCCAATAGGCATCCACGATCTCGCCCGCATCGGGTTCGATGATCGTCCACAATTCCCGTGCCTGCGCGACCAATGTGTCGTCGCCGCCGTCGAACGCCTTGATTCGACTCGGCAGGTCGATCCTGGCGGCGATGCTGGCCGGGGGCGGCAGGGCGATGTCGGGCAAAGCTGAAGTCTCCGGCGAACGAGCGACGTGCCCGGTAAACGGGCCTCTCGACCGTCGTGCCTACCGCCCAAGTGGTTAATGCTCCGTTAGGAGCGGATGCTATGGGTTGCATCGGCGAACGCGTGGCCTAATAGGCACTGCAATCGATCTTGCCCGAGGACCGTTCATGGCATCCCGTACCCCGGCGCGCCCGCGCAGCCCGCATCTTTTCTCGGGCTTTCTGAAGCTCCACTACAGCTGGGGGCCGCATATGCTGGTCTCCATCCTCCATCGCGCCACGGGTTCGGGGATGGCGACGGTCGGCACGGTGCTGCTGGTGTGGTGGCTCGCCGCGATCGCGGGCGGGGCGGAAAGCTACGCGACCTTCCGCGACGTGTTCACGCATGACAGCGGCGCGCTCAATCCGCTCGGCTGGATTATCGGCGTCGGCATGACCTGGGCGTTCTTCACGCACGCGCTGAACGGCATCCGCCACCTGGTGATGGACGCGGGCGCCGCGTTCGAACTGAAGCGCAACAAGATGTTCAGCATGGTCGTCATCGTCGGCGGCGTGGTGCTGACCGCGGCCTTCTGGCTCTACCTGGGGATGAAGTAATGGGTTCGGGCACCAGCATCGGCCGCGTCCGCGGCCTCGGCAGCGCCAAGGAAGGCGCGCATCACTGGTGGCGCCAGCGCGTCACCGCGGCATCGAACCTGTTCCTGACGCTCTGGTTCGTCTTCTCGCTGCTGCGCCTGCCGGGCTATGACTATGCCAGCGTCCACGACTGGCTGCGCAACAGCTGGGTCGCGGTGCCTATGATCCTGCTGATCGTGTCGGTCTTCTACCACTTCCGCCTCGGGCTGCAGGTGGTGATCGAGGATTACCAGCACGGCGAAAAGCGCGTCGCCTACATGCTCGCGCTGAACTTCTTCACGGTCGCGACCGCCGCGATCGCCATCTTCGCGATCCTCAAGGTCGCCTTCGGAGCTGCGGCATGAACGCGCCTGCCTATAAGATCATCGACCACACCTATGACGCCGTCGTCGTCGGCGCGGGCGGTTCGGGCCTGCGCGCCGTCATGGAATGCGCACAGAACGGCCTGAAGACCGCCTGCATCACCAAGGTGTTCCCGACCCGGTCGCACACCGTCGCGGCGCAGGGCGGCATCGCCGCGAGCCTCGGCAACATGGGCCCGGATCACTGGACCTGGCACATGTACGATACCGTCAAGGGGTCGGACTGGCTGGGCGACCAGGACGCGATCGAGTACATGGTCCGCGAGGCGCCGGCGGCGGTGTACGAGCTGGAACATGCCGGCATGCCCTTCAGCCGCACCGACGAAGGCCGCATCTACCAGCGCCCGTTCGGCGGCATGATGCAGAATATGGGCGAAGGCCCGCCCGCACAGCGTACCTGCGCCGCGGCGGACCGCACGGGGCATGCGATGCTCCACACGCTGTACCAGCAGTCGTTGCGCTACGACGCCGACTTCTACGTCGAATATTTCGCGCTCGACCTGATCATGGAAAACGGCGTGTGCCGCGGCGTGATCGCTTTGTGCATGGAAGACGGCAGCATCCACCGCTTCCGCAGCCACAACACCGTGCTGGCGACGGGCGGCTATGGCCGCTGCTATTTCTCGGCGACCTCGGCGCACACCTGCACCGGCGACGGCGGCGGCATGGTGCTGCGTGCCGGCCTGCCGCTCCAGGACATGGAGTTCGTCCAGTTCCACCCGACCGGCATCTACGGCGCGGGCGTGCTCATCACCGAGGGCGCGCGCGGTGAGGGCGGCTATCTGACCAATTCCGAAGGCGAGCGCTTCATGGAGCGCTATGCCCCGTCGGCGAAGGACCTGGCGTCGCGCGACGTCGTGTCGCGCTCGATGGCGATGGAAATGCGCGAAGGCCGCGGCGTCGGCAAGAACGGCGACCACATCTTCCTGCACCTCGACCATATCGATCCCAAGGTGCTGCACGAGCGCCTGCCGGGCATCACCGAGACGGGCAAGATCTTCGCGGGCGTCGACCTGACGCGCCAGCCGCTGCCCGTCACGCCGACCGTCCATTACAACATGGGCGGCATCCCGACGAACTTCCACGGCGAGGTCGTGAATCTGGTCGACGGCAATCCGGACACGGTCGTCCCCGGCCTGTTCGCGGTCGGCGAGGCGGCGTGCGTTTCGGTCCATGGCGCCAACCGCCTCGGCTCGAACTCGCTGATCGACCTCGTGGTGTTCGGCCGCGCGACCGGCAAGCGCATCGCCAACATCTGCAAGCCCAACACGACGCACAATCCGCTCCCCAAGGGTTCGGAAGAGCTGTCGCTGACGCGCCTCGACAAATTCCGCAATGCCGCCGGCAGCACGCCGACCGCGGAAATCCGGGGCAAGATGCAGCGCACGATGCAGAAGCATTGCGCGGTGTTCCGCGACAACGCGCTGCTCAGCGAAGGCCAGGCGCTGATGAAGGACATCTACGCCTCGATGCAGGACGTGCAGGTCAACGACCGCAGCCTGATCTGGAACACCGACCTGATCGAGACGCTGGAGCTCGACAATCTGGTGGCGCAGGCGCTGGTGACGATCGATTCGGCGGCCAACCGCAAGGAATCGCGCGGCGCGCATGTGAACGAGGATCACCCGGATCGCGACGATGCGAACTGGATGAAGCACACGATCGCCACCTTCACCGGCTGGGGCGGCGTCGGCGGCGCGACCGCGATCGATTATCGCCCGGTGCACGATTACACGCTCACCGACGACGTCGAATACATCAAGCCGAAGAAGCGGGTGTATTGATCGGGTAAGGCCGGGCGCGACGACAGGGTCGCGTCCGGCCTTTTCCGTCATGAGCCACGTCATCCCCGCGCAGGCGGGGATCCATAACCTCTAACGCTGGCGATCAAGCCGCACCGTCAGCCAGTCTGGATTCCCGCCTGCGCGGGAATGACGAGCGTGCAGGGCAATGCCCCCGCTCAAGCCCCCATCACCAGCGGCGCATGCCGATCGACCAGCACCGCGCTCGCCGCGTTGAGGCCCACCAGCTCCACCACCATCCCATGGCTGCGCATCTTGGCGACGACATCGTCCAGCGCCGCGACCGCCGTCACGTCCCACAGATGCGCGTGCGTCAGATCGATCCGCACGCGCGCCGCGGTGTCGCGCAGGTCGAACCGGTCGGCGAACATCTCCGCGCTGGCGAAGAACACCTGCCCCGACACCGTGTAGACGCGCGTGTCGGTGCCGGCGTCATAGGCGACGTCGACGCGCATCATCCGCATCACCTTGAACGCGAAGAACACGCCGCTCAGCAACACGCCGACCGCGACGCCCGCCGACAGATCGTGCGTCGCCACCGTCACCGCGACGGTCGCCAGCATGACGACGCCCGACACCTTGGGATGACGGGCGAGGTCGCGCAGCGATCCCCAGGAAAAGGTGCTGATCGACACCATCACCATGATCGCGACCAGCGCCGCGACCGGCACCAGCGCGACCCAGGGGCGCAGCGGCACCATCACGACGAGCAGGAACACGCCCGCGACCAGCGTCGACAGCCGCCCGCGCCCGCCATAGCGGACGTTGCCGACGGTCTGGCCGATCATGCCGCAGCCGGCGATGCCGCCGAACAGCCCCGCGGCGACATTGGCGAGGCCGAGGCCGGTCGCCTCGCGCGCCTTGTCGCTGCCGCTCTCGGTCAGATCGTCGACGACGCGCGCGGTCATCAGCGATTCGAGTAGGCCGACCGCGGCCATCGCCAGTGCATAGGGCGCGACGATGCCGAGCGTGCGCCATTCGATCGGCACCGCGGGCAGCGCAAAGGCGGGCAGTGCGTCGGGCAGCCGCCCGAGGTCGGCGATCGTGCGCAGTGGCATCGGAAACGCAACGCTGACGGCAGTCAGCACGACGATGCAGATCAGCGGCGACGGAATGACGGTCGTCACCCGCGGCGTGAGGTAGATGATCGCGAGGCCCAGCCCGATCATCGCATAGGTGTGCCAGTCGACGCCGAGCAGCTGCGGCACCTGCGCCGAAAAGATCAGGATCGCGAGCGCGTTGACGAAGCCGGTGCGCACCGACTGCGACACGAAGCGCATCAGCACGTCGAGCCGCAGCAGACCGAACAGCACCTGCAACAGGCCCGCCAGCACGGTCGCGGCGAGCAGATAGGGCAGACCATGCGCCGTCACCAGCGCGGCGGCCACCAGTGCGACCGAGCCGGCCGCGCCTGAGATCATCGCCGGGCGCCCGCCGACGATCGCGATGACGATGCCGATGACGAAGGACGCGAACAGGCCGACCTGCGGGTCGATACCGGCGACGAAGGAAAAGGCGATGACCTCTGGGACCAACGCGAAGGTGCCGACCATGCCGGCGAGGATGTCCCGGCGCGCGGCGGCGGGGCCGCTATACCATTCGGCGCGGTAGCGGGCGAAATCGAAAGTCATGTAACGAGGGTCCGTATCGACCGCGCAAGGTGAGGCATCACCGGCAAAGGCAATGGTATGAAGTGGCGCGGTATACGTTGTCCGGCGGATCGGCGGCCGGAATAGCCACCCGGAATTGCACCGGGTCCATGCGAATGCGGCGCGGTTAGCGCGAAGCGCGCCGCGATGCAAATCCGGGGCGATGCAAATCCGGGGCGATGGGGAGGATGGGGGACGGCGAGGGGATCGCAGCGCCCGCCCCATTCCCTCCGTCACCCCGGACTTGGTCCGGGGTCCACTGGGCCGCGAGGGAGCGTTTGCGCCTCCAGCCTCCCCCCTCGCCGCGGAGTGGACCCCGGACCAAGTCCGGGGTGACGAAGTGTGTAGGGCGACGGGAATGAGTCGCCGCCAAGGCGTGTTGGACGCCGGTCACAATCCGGTCGGCGCATCTCCTTGCCCAGCAACCGGAAATCCCGCCGCCAGACCCACCCCCTGTCCTATTCCCCGAAACCATGATCCTCCCGCACCATCACAGCAGGGGAGCGCACCATGACCATCCATGCCCTTATCGACCGGTTGATCGCCCGCGAGGGCGGCTATGTCGATCATCCCGCCGATCGGGGCGGCGCCACCCATTGGGGGATCACCACCGCGGTCGCCCGTGCCAACGGCTGGCAGGGGGCGATCCGCGATCTGCCGCGGGCGCGGGCCGTCGAGATCTACGAACGCGTCTATTGGCGGGGGCCGGGCTTCGACCGGATCGCCACACGAGCGCCCATGCTGGCGGGCGAGCTGTTCGATACCGGCGTCAACATGGGCACCGCGACCGCGATCGGGTTTCTCCAGCGTGCGCTCAACGCGCTCAACCGTGGGCAGGCCGATTATCCTGACCTCGCCGCCGACGGGGCGGTGGGCGCGCGAACGCTCGCGGCACTCGATGCCTTCCTGGCGCGGCGCGGCACAGCGGGGGAGGCGGTGCTGGTCAAGGCGATCGATGCCTTGCAGGGTGAACGCTATGTCGCGCTCGCCGAGCGCCGCCCCGCCAACGAGGCCTTTCTGTACGGCTGGCTCGCGGGGCGCGTCTCGTGACGCCGCGCCGGCCGGTTGCGGAGGACCCATGGGTGCGCCGCGCGCGCCCCGCCTTCCTCTACGTGATGTATGCGCTGATCCTGTGGACCATCCCGATGAGCCTGATCGCCGCGATCCGGCCCGATGTCGCCATCGCCATGGCGCGGGGGGCGGGTGCGTACCTCAATGCCATTCCTGAGCCGCTCTATGCGCTCTTCGGTACGGGCTACCTCGGCTACACGGCCGCGCGGGCGTGGGGGAAGGCGAAGGGGGTGGAAAGGTGATTCACGCGAAGCCGCTAAGACGCGAAGAAGGGTGATTCACGCGGAGACGCGGAGACGCGGAGGTGTTGCGTTCGACGCGAAGCGTCTTTCACCATCACTAGCCCGTGTCGTCGAGGGCCGCTGGCGCGGCGAGCCTTCTTCTTCTCCGCGTCTCCGCGTGAACCCCCTCTTCGCGGCTTCGCGTCTTCGCGTGAACAGCCCCCTTTGCACCCACCCGCTGCGCACCTACATCGCGGGCCATGAGCGGGAACGATCCACACGCCATGCCGGTCTGGCATGGCACCACCATTTTGTCCGTCCGTCGCAATGGCAAGGTCGTCGTCATCGGCGACGGCCAGGTCTCGATGGGCCAGACGGTCATGAAGCCCAACGCGAAGAAGGTCCGCCGCCTCGGCAGCGAGGGGCAGGTGATCGGCGGCTTCGCCGGCGCGACCGCCGACGCCTTTACGTTGTTCGAGCGGCTGGAAGCGAAGCTGGAGCGCCATCAGGGCCAGCTGATGCGCGCCGCGGTCGAGCTGGCAAAGGACTGGCGCACCGACAAGTACCTGCGCAACTTGGAAGCGATGATGATCGTCGCGGACAAGGACGTCACGCTGATCCTGACCGGCAACGGCGACGTGCTGGAGCCTGAAAACGGCGTCGCGGCGATCGGATCGGGCGGCAATTACGCGCTCGCCGCAGCCCGTGCACTGGTCGATTACGAACAGGACGCCGAGACGATCTGCCGCAAGGCGATGGCGATCGCGGCGGAAGTCTGCGTCTACACCAACGACCGCACGACGATCGAAATGCTCGACAGCGCGAGCTGAAAAACACGCGCATCCGTGTGACTTTTGTGACCTTTCAGATCGCCGAATTCCGGCGAACAGGCAGATAATGAACGAAAATCTTACCCCCAAGGCGATCGTCGCCGCGCTCGACGCCCATATCATCGGCCAGGCCGACGCCAAGCGCGCGGTCGCGGTCGCGATGCGCAACCGCTGGCGCCGTCAGCAGCTCTCGCCCGACCTGCGCGATGAGGTGACGCCGAAGAACATCCTGATGATCGGCCCCACCGGCTGCGGCAAGACCGAGATCAGCCGCCGCCTGGCGAAGCTGGCGGACGCCCCCTTTGTGAAGGTGGAAGCGACGAAGTTTACCGAGGTCGGCTATGTCGGCCGCGACGTCGAACAGATCGCGCGCGACCTCGTCGAGGAAGCGATCCGTCTGGAGAAGGAGCGCCGCCGCCTCGCGGTGAAGGACAAGGCGGAGGATGCGGCGATGAAGCGCCTGCTCGACGCGCTCGTCGGCAAGGACAGCAGCCAGGCGACGCGCGAAAGCTTCAAGCAGCGCTTCGCCGACGGCCATCTCGACCAGACCGAGATCGAGATCGAGCTGGAACAGGCGCCGTCGATGCCGTTCGAGGTGCCCGGTGGCGCGCCGCAGATGATCAACCTGACCGAGATGATGAAGTCGTTCGGCGGCGGTCAGCAATTGAAGCGCCGCAAGCTGACGGTGCGCGCGGCGTGGGACAAATTGGTCGAGGAAGAGGCCGACAAGCGCCTAGACCAGGACGAGGTGAGCCGCACCGCGCTGGCCGACGCCGAGGCGAACGGCATCGTTTTCCTCGACGAGATCGACAAGATCGCGGTCAGCGACGTCCGCGGCGGTTCGGTCAGCCGCGAAGGCGTGCAGCGCGACCTGCTGCCGCTGATCGAGGGCACGACGGTGGCGACCAAATACGGGCCGATGAAGACGGACCATATCCTCTTCATCGCCAGCGGCGCCTTCCACGTCGCCAAGCCGTCTGACCTGCTGCCGGAGTTGCAGGGCCGCCTGCCGATCCGCGTCGAACTGAAGGGGCTGACGGAAGCGGACTTTATCGCGATCCTGTCCGACACCAAGGCGTCGCTGCCGGCGCAGTACAAGGCGCTGATCGCGACCGAGGGCGTCGACGTCACCTTCACCGACGACGGCATCGCCGCGATCGCCCGCATCGCCGCCGAGGTGAACGGCCAAGTCGAGAACATCGGCGCGCGCCGCTTGCAGACGGTGATGGAAAAGCTGCTGGAAGAGGTGAGCTTCGATGCCGAGGACCGCAGCGAACCGGTGACGGTGGATGCGGCCTATGTGGAAAAGCAGTTGGCCGGCATCGCGCGCAATACGGACCTGAGCCGGTTCGTGTTGTAACCCGGAACGCCGCCCTACATCCTCCGTAACCCCGGCCTTGAGCCGGGGTCCCGCTTCTTCTGCACCGCCGCAAAACAGCGGGACCCGGGGTCAAGCCCGGGGTTACGGCGGGTGTAGGGCAGGCCCATCCCCGCACCCCGCGATCCGTCCGGAATGTGAGCAGGTGAAACCATCCCCCGGATGGTTTCAGCCGGGCCGTTGGCCCGGCAACCTGCTCACCCCTCCCGCGCCAGGGCCTTCAGCCGGTACAGCGTGTCCAGCGCCTCGCGCGGCGTCAGCGCGTCGACGTCGAGCGCCTCCACCTCCGCGCGGATCGCGTCGCACGTGTCTTCCTCCACCTGCGCGGCGGCCGCGAACAGCGGCAGGTCGTCCAGCCCCGCGGCCAGGCCGCCGGTCTTCGCGCGTCCCGCCTCCAGCTTGGCGAGCACCGCCTTCGCCCGCGCCACCGTTGCCGGCGGCATTCCCGCCAGCCGCGCCACGGCAAGCCCGTAGCTGCGATCCGCCGGCCCCGTCGCCAGCTCGTGGAGCAGCACCAGCTCACCCTTCCACTCGCGCGCCCGGACATGGTGCAGCGTCAGCGCGTCGCAGCGTTCCGCAAGGCGGGTCAGTTCGTGGTAGTGCGTCGCGAACAGGCAGCGGCAGCGATTGTCCTCGTGAATCGCCTCCACCACCGCCCAGGCGATGGCGAGCCCGTCATAGGTGCTGGTGCCGCGCCCGACCTCGTCGAGGATGACGAAGCTCTGCGGCGTCGCCTGCGCCAGGATCGCGGCGGTCTCGACCATCTCGACCATGAAGGTCGAGCGGCCGCGTGCCAGATTGTCCGACGCGCCGACGCGGCTGAACAGGCGGTCGACCAGCCCCAGCGTGGCGCTGGTCGCGGGCACGAAGCTGCCTGCCTGCGCCAGCACGGCGATGAGGGCGTTCTGGCGGAGGAAGGTCGACTTGCCGCCCATGTTGGGGCCCGTCACCAGCCACAGGCGGGAGTCGGGCGACAGCGTGCAGTCGTTGGCGACGAAGCGCTCGCCGGCCTTGGCGACGGCGGCCTCGACCACCGGATGCCGACCACCGATCACGTCGAAGCAGGGATGGTCGGCGATCGTCGCGCGCGCCCAGCCGCCTTCGGCCGCGCGTTCGGCAAGGCCTGCGGCGACGTCGATCCGGGCGAGCGCATCGGCGGTGGCGGCGATCGCCTCGCGCTGCGCCAGTGCCGCGGCGGTCAGCTCTTCCAGATGCGCCGCTTCGGCGGCGAGCGCATGCGCGCCGGCCTGCGACACCTTGGCCGCGACCTCGTGCAGCGCGGGCGTGTTGAAGCGCACGACGCCCGCCAGCGTCTGGCGATGGGTGAAGCCGCTGTCGGGTTGCATCAGCGCGTCGGCCGATCGCGCCGGCACCTCGACGTGATAGCCGAGCACATTGTTGTGGCGGACCTTCAACGTCGCGATGCCGGTCGCGGCCTTCATCTCCGCCTCCAGCGCCGCGATCGCGCGCCGGCCGCCTGCGCCGGTATCCCGCAGCGCGTCGAGCGCGTCGTCATAGCCCGCCGCGATATAGCCGCCGTCGCTCGCCTCGATCGGCGGCGACGGCACGAGCGCGCGGCGGAGCAGGTCGATCAGCGCGCCATGGCCGCGCAGCGCAGGCGCGATCCGGCGGAGCAACGCCAGCGGCGCGTCGATCTGGCCCAGCCGCTCGCCGAGGTGCCACGCGCCGTCCAGCCCGTCGCGCAGTTGCCCCAGATCGCGCGGCGACCCGCGCCCCGCGGCCAGCCGGCCGATGGCGCGCCCGATATCGGGCAGTGCCCGCAGCGCGGCCCGCACCTGCTCGCGCTGGCCCGCCTGATCGTGGAAATGCTGCACCAGATCCAGCCGCTCGTCGATCGCACGGGCATCCATCAGTGGTGCGCCAAGATCGCTCGCCAGCGCCCGTGCGCCCGCGCCCGTCACCGTCCGGTCGATACAGTCGAGCAGGCTGCCCTTGCGTTGGCCGTTGGTGGTGCAGGTCAGCTCCAGGCTTTCGCGCGTCGCGGCGTCGATCGCCATCGTCTCCGCGGCGCGGGCAAGCTGCGGCGGGCGGAGGAAGGGCAGGGCGCCCTTCGCGGTATGCTCCAGATAGGCGACGAGACCGCCCGCCGCGGCCAGGCCTGCGCGCGAAAAGCTGCCGAAGCCGTCGAGCGTCGCCACGCCAAACAATGCTTTCAGCCGCGCCTCCGCGCTGCCGCTGTCGAAGCCGCCGCGCGGCCGCAGGCTGGTCGCCGCGTCTGCATGGTCGCTGGTTTCGGAGGCCACCACCTCGGCGGCGCCCAGTCGCGCCAGTTCCGCACCCAGTGCGTCGGCCGAACAGTCGATCACCACGAACCGCCCGGTGGATACGTCCGCCGCCGCCAGCGCCACCGCGCCCGCCGCCTCGCCGATGGCGACACACCAATTGTCGGCCCGCGCGTCGAGCAGCGCCTCCTCGGTCAGCGTGCCGGCAGTGACGACCCGCACGATCGCGCGGTTGACCAGCGCCTTGCTGCCGCGGGCCTTGCGCGCCGCCTCGGGGCTTTCGGTCTGTTCGGCGATGGCGACGCGGTGGCCCGCCTTGATCAGGCGCTGGAGGTAGGCGGTCGCGGCATGGACGGGCACGCCGCACATCGCCACCTTTTCGCCGTCATGCTCGCCGCGGGCGGTGAGGGCGATATCGAGCACCTGGCTCGCAATGCGCGCATCATCGAAGAACAATTCGAAGAAGTCGCCCATGCGGTAGAACAGCAGGCAATCCTCCGCCTCCGCCTTCAGGCCGAGGTATTGCGCCATCATCGGGGTGGGGGTGGTCATGATTCGTCAGTCGGCATCGGGTTGGCGTGCGCCATGCCGGATGGCGAGGATCGTGACCAGATCGCCGTGTACGTCATAGCGTAGAATATAGGGCGGAACGTTCGTCATCTCGCGCTGACGGCCACCCGCAGGCCGCCCGCGATGGGGGAAGTCGGCAAGGCTCTCGCCGAGGTTGAACAGCCGCGTGCCGATCCTGTCCGCCGCCTGTGGATCGAACTGTTCGATATAGGCGATCGTATCGTTCAGGTCTGCGAGCGCCGCTGGGTCCCAGACGACCTCAGCCATTCTGGTCGTTGAGCCAGTCCTCGAAAGTCTTGCGACCGGGCTTGCCCCAGGTCAGCAGCCATTGTCCGACGACGACGTGCTCGACCGGGGCGCCCGCGGCACACGCCGCCTTGGCACGCGCAAAGTCGCCGGCGTCCGGAATGCGGCGCGGTCGGGGGACGACGTCGGCCTCGTGCTTCATGCCGCGATCATACCTGCTCCGCCTTTGGGTTGAAAGCCCGTGCCGGAACGGCCAAGAGCCGTAGCGTCCTTCCCCGGCAGCGAGGTCCCCATGTCCGACACAGCGTCCGTCCAGTTTTCCGAGCGCGAGGCGCTGCTGTTCCATTCGGAGGGGCGCCCGGGCAAGATCGAGATCATCGCGTCCAAGCCGATGGCGACGCAGCGCGACCTAGCGCTCGCTTATTCGCCCGGCGTCGCGGTGCCGGTGCAGGCGATCGCCGACGATCCCGCCACCGCCTATGATTATACCGCCAAGGGCAACCTCGTCGCGGTCATCTCGAATGGCACCGCGATCCTCGGCATGGGCAATCTCGGCGCGCTGGCGTCGAAGCCGGTGATGGAGGGCAAGGCGGTTCTGTTCAAGCGCTTCGCCGACGTCGACTCGATCGACATCGAGCTGAAGACCGAGGACGTCGATCGGATCATCGATGCGATCGAACTGATGGAGCCGAGCTTCGGCGGCATCAACCTGGAAGACATCAAGGCGCCCGAATGCTTCATCATCGAGCAGACGTTGCGCGAGCGGATGAACATCCCGGTCTTCCATGACGACCAGCACGGCACCGCGATCATCTGTGCGGCGGGGCTCATCAACGCCTGCCTGCTGACCGGGCGGCGGCTGGACGAGGTGAAGGTCGTGGTCAACGGCGCTGGCGCGGCGGCGATCGCCTGCACCGAACTGATGAAGGCGATGGGCGTGCGCCACGACAACGTCATCATGTGCGATCGCGAAGGCGTGATCTACCAGGGCCGCGAAGACATCAACCAGTGGCAGTCGGCGCATGCCGCCGCCACCGACCGCCGCACGCTGACCGAGGCGCTGAACGGCGCCGACGTCTTCCTGGGCCTGTCCGCCGCGGGTGCGCTGAAGCCCGAGATGGTGAAGGACATGGCGAAGGCGCCGATCATCTTCGCCATGGCCAATCCCGAACCGGAAATCCGCCCCGAACTCGCCAAGGCGGCGCGCCCCGATGCGATCATCGCCACCGGCCGGTCGGACTATCCGAACCAGGTCAACAACGTCATCGGCTTCCCCTTCATCTTCCGCGGCGCGCTCGACGTGCGCGCGACCGGCATCAACGATGCGATGAAGATCGCCGCCGCCAATGCCATCGCCGAACTGGCGCGCGAACGCGTGCCGGAAGAGGTGGCGATGGCCTATGGCGTACAGCACAGCTTCGGTCCCGAATATATCATCCCCGCGCCCTTCGATCCGCGGCTGATGGAGCTGGTGCCCTCCGCCGTCGCCAAGGCGGCGATGGATTCGGGCGTCGCGACCAAGCCGATCCTCGACATGGAGGCGTACCGCCAGCAGCTGCGCGCGCGGCTCAATCCGACGACGTCGGTGCTCAGCCTCGCCTATGAAGGCGCGCGCGCGCGGCCCAAGCGGGTGCTGTTCGCCGAGGGCGAGGAGGAAGTCGTGCTGCGCGCCGCCATCGCCTTCAAGGAAGGCGGCTATGGCACGCCGGTGCTGGTCGGCCGCGACGACGTCTACGATCGCCTGAAGGCTTTGGGTGTCTCCAACCCGCAGGAATATGAGGTCCACAATAGCCGCCATTCGCCGCTGGTGCCGAAGATGGTCGACTTCGTGTACAACCGCCTGCAACGCCGCGGCTATCTGCGCCGCGACGTCGAGCGGATGATCAACCAGGACCGCAACGTCTTCGGTTCGGCCTTGCTCCAGCTGGGTGAGGCGGATGCGATGATCACCGGCATCACCCGCACCTGGGCGGAATCGATGCGCCAGGTGAAGCGCGTGATCGATCCGGAGGCGGGGCGCACCCCCTTCGGCATTCACGTGCTCGTCGGGCAGAGCCACACCGTCTTCATCGCGGACACGACGGTGAACGAACGGCCAACCGGCGAACAGCTCGCCGACTTCGCCGAACAGACCGCGCAGGTCGCGCGCCGCATGGGCCACGAACCGCGTGTCGCGATGCTGAGCTATTCGACCTTCGGCAACCCCAAGGGCGCCTGGGTCGACAATATCCGCGATGCGGTGTCCGAACTCGACAAGCGCAATGTCGGCTTCGAATATGAAGGCGAGATGCCGCCCGACGTCGCGCTGAACCCCAAGCAGCTCGCGAACTATCCGTTCGCGCGCCTGTCGGGGCCCGCCAACATCCTGATCATGCCGGGCCTGCAATCGGCGCATATCGCCGCCAAGCTGTTGCGCGAATTGGGTGGTGACAGCGTGATCGGCCCGATGCTGATCGGCATGGAAAAGCCCGTGCAGATCGCGCCGATGACCTCGACGGCGAGCGAGCTGGTGACACTGGCGGTGCTGGCGGCGGGCGGCATCGCGCGCTGACCGGACAGGGGCCGGCGGCGGGCGATAGAGCCTTGCCGCCGGCCTTGGCCTGCGTATGATCCGCTTCGGAACCAGTTCCGGGGGGGATGCATGAACAGGATGATGGTGGCCGCGAGCCTGCTCGCGGCGTGCGGTACGGCGCATATCGCTTATGCTCAGGCGACGCTGCCTGTGACCTATGGCGGCACCAAACCGCCCGCCGTGGCGCAGACGCCGCCCGCCGATCCGCGCGATACACCCGAAGAGATCGCCAAGGATGCGGCGCGCGACCTGAAGGACAGCCATTTCTACAACCGGCCGGGCGCGACGCGCGCGCAATATGATGCGGCCTGGCAGCGCTGTCGCCTGATCGCGCGCGGGTCGCGGACGCCCTCGGGGTCGATCCCTTATTATTACAACCCGGCGCTGATGTCGCCGATCGCCGCGGGGATCGGCGGCGGGATTGGCGGCCTGATCGCCGGCGCGATCGCTGAGGGGCAGCAGCGCCGCGCGAACCGCCGCAATTGCCTGCTGATCGACGGCTGGCGCATGGTCGAGGTGTCGAAGGAGAATGCCGCGAGGGTCGGTGCGATGACCGACGCGGATCGCGACGCCTATTTCAACGGCATCGTCGGCGCGCAGACCGTCGACGGTACGATCACCGAACGCACGACCTTCGCGCAACCCGAGGACCTCGTCGCGCGCGTCGATGCGCCGCTCAGCGCGCCCGGTACGCTGTTCCTGGGCAAGAAGGTGGATGCCGCCGCGCCCTTCGTCCTCGCGCCCGGCGAGGCGGCGGTGGTCGTCGCCTTCCGCCGCCCGAACGCGGCGAGCGCGGGCCGGTCCGGTTTTGTGCAACTGACGCGGTACGACACGAAGGGGCGGGACCTCGTCTATCGCCCCAAGGATTGGAAGAAGACGGGCGACAAGACCGTCTACGACCTCGCCGTCGGCAGCGCCGATCGCAAGGCACCCTATGAGGTGCAGGTGCTGCGCGTGACGCCGGGCGACTATGTCATCGCCTCGACCGCCGTCATCACCAAGATGGCGACGACGACCAACTGCTTCGGGGCACCGACCTTTCATGTCGAGGCGGGCGAGGTGGCCTATCTCGGCGATTTCATTCCGGTCGTCGACAGCAAGTCGGCGCTCGGTGTGTCGACCTCCGGCATCGTCTATGTCCGCCATGCCGATGACGCGCAGAAGGCGCTGGCCGGATCGCAGCCGGCCCTCGCCGCCGCGATGAAGCCAGCGACCTTCCGCAACAAGGCGACCTATGCCTGTTCGGCGATCACCATGGATCGCTGGGACCTGCCCGGCGTCGAGGCGTTGCCCGATGCGCCTGCGCCCGCCGAGACGGCTGCGGTCAGCGGGGCGGGGTGAGGGCGCGCGCTGGCCGGGACGGACATCACCGTCCCGGCCGCTGGGCTCATGCGTCGATGCTGGTGCCCAGCGCGGCGTGGACCAACCCGCCGTCGACCGTGATCGTCTCGCCGATCACGTAATCGCCCGCGCGCGACGCGAGGTAGATGGCGGCGCCGGCCATGTCTTCATCGGTGCCGATGCGGCCGGCGGGTATGCCTTGCGCGACGTCGTCGCCATGGTCGCGGGCGGCCTTGTTCATGTCGCTGGCGAAGGCGCCCGGCGCGATCGAGGTGACGTTGACGTGGTCGCGCACCAGCCGTGCGGCCATGCGCTTCGTCAGATAGATCAGCGCCGACTTGGAGGCGTGGTAACTGTACGTCTCCCACGGATTGAGGCGCTGGCCGTCGATCGAGGTGATGTTGATGACCTTGGCCGGGCGGCCCGCCGTGCCGGCGGCCTTCAGCAGGCCGTGCAGCGCCTGCGTCAGGAAGAAGGGCGATTTGACGTTGAGGTCCATCACCTTGTCCCAGCCGCTTTCCGGGAACTCCTCGAACGGCACGCCCCAGGCGGCGCCCGCATTGTTGACGAGGATGTCGAGCTTGTCCTCATGTGCGACGAGTTGCTCGGCCAGCGCCTTGCAGCCGGCGACGGTGCTGACGTCGCACGGCAGGGGGATGCAATTGGGGCCGAGTTCGGCGGCAGTGTCGTCGCAGGCCGGCGCCTTGCGGCTGGAGATATAGACTTTCGCGCCCTGGGCGATGAAGCCGGCGGCGATCATCTTGCCGATGCCGCGGCTGCCGCCGGTGACGAGCGCGACCTTGCCGTCGAGGCGGAAGAGGTTGGTGGTGTCCATGATGTTTCTCCTGGTTACGCGCCGCGGCAAAGCCGCGTCGTCAGTCGGGTTCGCGTGCCGCGACCCGCTGGCCGCGGTAGGCCGCCGAGCCGCGGATCAGCGGGGCTGATTCGCTGCGGCCTACCCCCCGCGTTTCATCGTTTCGCGCGCGATGATGACCTGCTGGATCTGGCTGGTGCCTTCGTAGATGCGGAACAGGCGCACGTCGCGGTACAGGCGTTCGATGCCGTAATCGGCGATATAGCCCGCGCCGCCATAGACCTGCACCGCCTTGTCGGCGACGCGGCCCACCATCTCGCTGGCGAAATACTTCGCCGCTGCGCTTTCCAGCACGACGTCTTCACCGCGATCCTTCTTCGCCGCCGTCTCCAGCACCATCGCGCGGGCGACGAGCGCCTCGGTCTTCATGTCGGCGATCATGCCCTGGATCAGCTGGTGTTCGGCGATCGCCTTGCCGAACTGCTGGCGACCGGTGGCATAAGCGACGCTGTCGGCGATCAGCCGTTCGGCCACGCCGACGCAGACCGCGCTGATGTGCAGCCGGCCGCGGTCGAGCACGCGCATCGCGATCTTGAAGCCTTCGCCCTCCGCGCCCAGTCGATTGGCGACCGGCACCGGCACGTCGTCGAAATGGACGTCGGCGACCTTGGCGCCCTTCTGCCCCATCTTCTTTTCGGGTTCGCCGATGGTGATGCCGGGCAGGTCCTTGGGCACCAGAAAGGCGGAGACGCCGCGTGCGCCCTTCTCGTCACCGGTGCGCGCCATCACGGTGAACAGCTGCGCCTTGTCGGCATTGGTGATGTAGCGCTTGGTCCCCGACAGGCGATAGACGTCGCCATCCCGGACGGCCCGTGTCTTCACGCTGCCGGAATCGCTGCCGACATCGGGTTCGGTCAGCGCGAAGCTGGTGACGATCTCGCCGCTCGCGATGCGCGGCAGCCATGCGGCCTTCTGTTCGGGCGTGCCGGCCATCACCAGCCCCTGGCTGCCGATCCCGACATTGGTGCCGAAGGTCGATCGGAAGGCCGGCGTGGTCCGGCCCATCTCGATCGCGACGCGGCATTCCTCGACCATGTCGAGGCCCAGGCCGCCGTAGTCCTCGGCGATCGACAGGCCGAACAGGCCCATCTCTTTCATCTCCGCGACGACCGCATCGGGAATGGCGTCGGCGGCCTCCACATCGGCTTCGAGGGGGCGCAGCCGTTCGCCGACGAAGCGACGGACGGTATCGATCAGCGCGTCGAAGGTTTCGGGGTCGAGGGCCATGCCGTATCCACTGCGATGCCCTGATGCGGGCGGGTTGTGACCTGATTATCCTATGATCTGGACGAAACGGCTGCAAACCCGAAATTCGAAAGCGTGATTGACCACCCCCGGTGCGCGGCTATGATCCCCGACAAAACAGGAGCTTGCATGCGACCGGTGGCAGAGGCGACAGCAGGGACGACGGCCGTACCGGCGGCACGGCGCCTGCGAAGCGGTGCGATGGGCAGCTACGCCTTCGGTGCGGTCGCCTATGGCGTGAAGGATGCCGGCTTCGGCACCTTCCTGCTGCTCTTCTACAACCAAGTGGTCGGTCTGCCCTCCGCCACCGTCGGCCTCGTCGTGATGGTCGCCTTGCTGATCGATGCCTTCGTCGACCCTGCCGTGGGGTTCCTGTCCGATCGGACGCGCACGCGCTGGGGACGGCGGCACCCGTGGATGTATGGCTCCGCGCTACCGATCATGGTCGGTTGGGTTCTGCTGTGGAATCCGCCGAGCGGCTGGGGGCAGGGCGCGACGCTCGGCTGGCTGTTCGCCTGCGCCGTGCTCGTCCGCACCGCGGTGAGTGCCTATGAAGTCCCCTCGGTCGCGCTGACACCCGAACTGTCGTCGGACTATGACGAGCGGACGCGGGTCATGGCGTGGCGCTATCTGTTCGGCTGGGCGGGCGGGCTCACCATGCTGGTGTCGGCCTATCTCTACTTTCTCGCGCCGACGCCGGAGCATGCCAACGGGCTGCTCAACCGGCAGGGTTATATCGGCTATTCGATCCTCGGCGCCCTGCTGATGGGCGCGGCGATCCTGACTTCGGCGGCGGGGACGCATAAGGAGATCCCCAATCTGCCCAACCCGCCGATCGAGCGGCAGACGTTCCGCGAAAACCTGCGCGAACTGGCGGACACGGTGAAGAACCGCGCCTTCGCCATCCTGATGCTGGCGGGCCTGTGCGCCTATACGGTGCAGGGCATCAGCTATGCGATGTCGACCTATCTCTACACCTATGTCTGGGGCTTTCAGGGCGTCGTGTTCGTCTATGCGACGGTCGCGCTGTTCGGCGGCGTGCTGGTCGCCTTCGTCGCCGCGCCGCGCATCGGCAAGCGGATGAGCAAGCCGCGCGCGGCGGCGGGCGCGGTGGCGATCGGCGCGACGCTCAACATCGCGCCGTACGCGCTGCGGTTGCTTCATGTGCTGCCGGATGTGGGGCAGCCCGCGCTGCTGCCGATCCTGCTCGTTTTCTTCGCCGCGGCGACCGCGTGCAACGTCAGCGCGTTCATCCTGGGGGCGTCGATGATGGCGGACGTCGTCGAGGATTCGGAGATGCGCACCGGTCGCCGCTCGGAAGGGGTGTTCTTCGCCGGATCCTTCTTCGTCCAGAAATGCACGTCGGGGATCGGTATCTTCCTGGCGGGCGTCATCCTGGCGATCGCCGGCTTCCCCGAAAAGGCGGTGCCCGGCACCGTACCGATCGACACGATCGACCGGCTGACGCTGACCTTCGGCCTCACCTATCTGCTGATCGCCGGCTGCGCGGCGTTCGTCTTCACCCGCTTTCCGTTCGGCCGTGCCGAGCATGAGGCGCGGCTGGCACGACTTGGGGCAGCAAAACTGGCTGATTCCTGAGCATTTCGCCGTTCAGCGTGGCGACAGGATCGCGATTCACCGCTCATCCCATCGCTTCGTCGGCGCGCAAACACCGTTGGGCGCTTATGGTTCCCGCGCCTGTTGGCGAAAGCCGACCCCCTGTGTAGCGACATCCTCGACGAACGGGTTTTGACCGGGGGGTCAGCAAATGACTTTGAAGGCGTTGGCAGCGCGTTTTGCGCTGGTGGTATCGTGCGGCCTGATGATGGCCACCCCGGCCATGGCGCAGTTCTGGCAGTGCGCGCCCTATGCCCGCGAAATCTCGGGCATCGACATCCACGGCAACGCCAACACCTGGTGGAGCCAGGCCGCCGGCCGGTACGAACGCGGCCATGCGCCGAAGGTCGGTGCGGTTCTCGCCTTCCAGTCCACCCGCCGCATGCGCGTCGGCCATGTCGCGATGGTGTCGCGGGTCGTCAGCGACCGCGAAGTGCTCCTCACCCACGCCAACTGGTCGCGCCCCGGCGCGATCGAGCGCAACGTTCGCGCGATCGACGTCTCGGCCGCCGGCGACTGGAGCGAAGTGAAGGTGTGGTACGGCCCGACCGGCGGCCTCGGCACCTCGAGCTATCCCACCAACGGCTTCATCTATTCGGGCCATGCCCCGGCGATCGATGACGAGCCCGCCACGCCGATGGTCGACATGGACACCAGCATCATCGCCACCGCTGCCGCCGTGCCGGTGGTTCCGGTCGCCGCGAAGTAATCCACACCCACGGGCTTACCTCCAGCGCCATTCGCCCTGAGCCTGTCGAAGGGCAGCCATCCGCGGATGTGACGCTTGGGGGGAGGGGTGCGCTTCGACAGGCTTAGCGCGAACGAAAGAGCGCGCCCTCACCCCGCCCGGAACGTCATCGCCACGCCGTTCATGCAATAGCGCTTGCCGGTCGGCTTCGGCCCGTCGTCGAACACATGGCCCAGATGCCCACCGCAGCGGCTGCAATGCACCTCGACACGCTCCATCATCAGGGACCGATCGCTGCGCGTGCCGACCGCACCCTTCAGCGGCGCATAGAAACTGGGCCAGCCGGTGCCGCTTTCGAACTTGGTCTTGGACGAAAACAGCGGCTGCGCGCAGCCCTTGCAGGCAAAGGTGCCGGCGCGATGTTCGCCATTGAGCGGGCTGGAATAGGGCCGCTCGGTGCCCTCGTGCCGCAACACGGTCCATGCCGCATCGCCCAGCTTCTTGCGCCAGGCGGCATCGCTCATCTCCACCGGATAGCGTTCCGCGGCTGCGGCGGGCGCATTGCGGCACCCCCACAGAAAGGCGCCGACGGCACCGGTGGCGGCGAGGGAGAGAAGCGAGCGGCGGCTGGGCTGATCGGTCATGATGAGGATGTAGGACGGGATCGGGCCGGTTTCATCCCCACCCATGCTATTGATTCGGCCGGGAACCTCGCTTCCCATTCGCGCGCTTGGCATGACCGAGAGGTGATACCATGTCGTTCCAGCAGCTCGATCCGCCGCTTCCCGTCCACGTCCTCGACAAGGGGGCAGGCTATGCCTTCGCCGTCATCGATTACGGGCAGGAGCATAATCTGATCTGGGTCACCGCGATCAACGACACCGGCGAAATCTGGTGCGCGCCCAACCCGCGCGTGCGGATGCAGGCGAACTGGACGATGGGTCGCAAGAAGCCGGCTGCGGTTGCCAAGGCGGAAGCGGGCGACTGCTCGGATGTGGCGCCGGTGAGCGTCGAGGTGGTGAAGCCGAACTAAGGGGTGGGTCCTCTGACCGTCATTGCGAGCGTAGCATAGGTTCGCTCGCAATGACGGGAGGGGCAGCCATCAATACCGGCTGATCTCCACCGGCAACTGCCGGTAACCATGCACGAAGCACGCGGCGACGCGCGTCGGTTCGCCGACGACGTTCACCCGCATCCGCCGCTTCGCCATTTCCTCCATCAGGATGCCGATCTGCAATTCGGCCAGCCGCGCGCCCACGCAACGGTGGATGCCGTGGCCGAACGCGAGGTGCCGGCGTGCATTGGGCCGGTCGACCACAATCTTGTCGGCATCCGGGCCGAACACGCTCTCGTCACGGTTGGCGGAGATATACCACAGCGCCAGCTTGTCGCCTTCACGGATCGTCTGCCCCATCAGTTCGGTATCGCGCGTCGCGGTACGGCGCATGTGCGCGAGCGGCGTCTGCCAGCGAATGATCTCCTGCGTCATGTTGGGGATCAGCGACGGGTCCGCCTCCAGCTTCGCTCGCTCGTCGGGGAAACGATCGAGGCCATACGCGAGCGCGGTCATCGAGTTGCGCGTCGTGTCGTTGCCGCCGACGATCAGCAGGATCAGGTTTCCGATGAATTCGAAATGATCCATGTGGCTCATCGCGTCCGAATGGATCATCATGCTGATGAGGTCGGGCGTCTGCGGCTGGCCGACCTTGGCGTTCCACAGATTCTGGAAGTACGCGCCGCATTCGTACATGTAGCCGAGGCGCTGCTTGCGCAGCTCCTCGTTCTTCACCAGCTCGATATCGCCCGCCCAGTCGGACCAGAAGGTGAGCTTGCGCCGGTCCTCCCACGGGAAGTCGAACAGGATGGCGAGCATCTGCGTCGTCAGTTCGATCGAGACGGTATCCACCCAGTCGAACCGCGTGTTCCACGGCAGGCTGTCGAGGATTTCCGCGGTGCGGCGGCGGATGTCGTCGCTCATCCGCACCATTTCGGATGGCGTGAACGCGGGCGCTACCGTCCGCCGCTGCCCGGTATGCACCGGTCGATCGCGCGCGATGAACATCGGCATGCGCACGTCGCTTTCCGGGATGAAGTCGGCGAGGGTGATCCCGCCGACCTCGGACGAATAGATATCGGGTAGCGACTCGACCTCGACGATCGGCTTGTAAGTCGAGACGGACCAATAGGGGCCGTAGTCGCTATGCTCGCAGCGATAGACCGGGGCCTCGGCTCGCAATTGCGCGAAGGGCGCGTGCCAGGTGTCGTCGCGGTACAGTTCCGCGCGGCTGACGTCGAACGGATCGACCGCGGGTGCGGTCGCCTGCATGAGGGTCGCCATCATCACTCTCCTGTCTTTTGCCGACAGGAGATACCCGACTGACACTTATGTCAATTGGCTTTCGCGCGCTTCCAGAACGGCCGGGCGCTGCCCGATTGCAGCACGCCGCGCCGGAACAGCCTCGCGCCGAGCGTGATGAAGATCGACACCCACAACAGCTGCCAGGCGATCGCCGCGAGATGCGGCCAGATCGTCGGTGACGTTGCCGCGCGGCCAGCCATCGCGAAGGGCGAGGACAGCGGGAACAGCTCCGCCACGGTCGCCACCCAACCGGTGGGGTTGGCGGTGCCGGCCAGCGCCAGCGCCAGCATGCCCATCTGCAGCACCGAAATCGGCAGCGCGAGCATCTGGATTTCGCGCGGGGTCGACGCCTGCGCGCCGACGACGAGGAAGGCCGAGCCGAGCAGCAGATAGGCCATGGTGAAATAGGTAACGAACAGCGCGACGAACACCGGCGTGCCGACCGCGGTCTGGATCGCCAGCGCGCGCGCAACATCGGCGGGCAGGAACGAGCCCAATTTCGCGATGATCGTTCCCCAGAAACCGACGAAGAGCAACGCGACGCCGAACATGCCGAGCAGCTTGCCCAGGAACACGCTTTCCAATGGCACCGCGGCGGCGAGCACCTCGATCACCTTGTTGTTGCGCTCTTCGGCCATCGTGCCGACGACTTGGCTGGCGAGGAACAGGTTGAGCAGGAACACGCCGAATACCGCGAAGGAGGCGGACTGGCGGCGGTTGCCCGCGGAGCCGCTCTGCCGTTCGAGCGGCGTCTTGGTCGCGACGACGCGCGGCACGCCGCTGCCAAGTTTATCCGCGGTCAGCGTTTCCTGCGCCAGCACGCCCAGATAATCGGCGGCGCGCTTGCCGCGCGGGCCGTACAGGATCTGCGGCCGGTCGAGCGGGCCGTACAGCACGGCGCTCGCCTCATAGTCCTTGCTTTCGAACGCGGCACGCGCCTGCGCCGCGGCGTCGCCTGTCGGCGTCAGCGTGGCGAGGGCGGGGGGCGCCTCTTCGTCGCGGCGGAACACGTCGCGTAGGCGATCGTCCGCGTCGGTCATCACGCGCGCCTGATCGGGCGATACGATGGCGACCATCCGCGTCTTGTCGGCACGGCCGTCGGCGACGCTCGCCGCGCCCATGCCGCCGATCGCGCCGAACGATCCCATGATGACCGGCGCGAACAGGAACAGCAGGAAGATCGGCGTGAAGACGGTCGCGATGAAGTCGCGGCGCGCGATGGTCAGCGCCTGGCGCAGCGTGCGGGCGAGGTTGGTCATGCGGTGGCTCCCCCATGCGGATGACTGGCGCCCGGCGGGTTGGCGGCATCGCGGCCGACGATGCGGACGAAGGCGTCGTGCAGGCTGGGCCGTTCGATCGACAGGCCGCCAATGCCATAGCCGCGCGCGATCAGCGTGCCGAGCAGCCCTTCGATCCCCTCGCCGGGCAGCTGGAACCGCCAGCCGTCTCCGTCGCGCATCGCATCATGCGGCAACACGTCGGCGATCGCGGCGTCGGGATGCGTCGGCAGGTAGCGGACCTGGCTGGGCAGCGTGCCCCGCGCCGCGTCCACGGTCCCTTCGAAGCGGCGCTTGCCGCCGGCGATGATCGCCAGCCGGTCGCACACGCGCTCGGCATGCGCCATGATATGCGTCGAAAACAGCACCGTCGCGCCGCGGTCACGCTCGGCGAGGATCAGCGATTCGAGCTTTTCCTGATTGACCGGGTCGAGGCCGCTGAACGGTTCGTCGAGGACCAGCAGGTCGGGGCGATGCACCACCGATCCCAGCAACTGGACGAGCTGCGCCATGCCCTTCGACAGTTTCTTGATCTTCTCGTCGATCGCATGGCCCAGGCCCGCCGCCTCCATCATCTCGGCGGCGCGTGCGCGACCGGTACGGCGATCGAGCCCGCGCAGTGCGCCCATGAAGGCGATCGCGTCACGCGCCTTCATCGACGGATACAGGCCGCGCTCTTCGGGCAGATAGCCGACGCGGTCGCTCGCCTCGCGTGGGGCGGCGTGGCCCAGGATGGAGCGGTGCCCCACGTCGGGCTCGATGATGCCGAGCAGGGTGCGCAGCGTCGTCGTCTTACCGGCGCCATTGGGGCCGAGCACGCCGTAGATCGCGCCGCGCGGCACCGACAGGTCGACGCCGTCGACGACGCGCCGCTCGCCGAAGCGCTTGACCAGATGTTCGGCAAAAACCGCCGGTTCGCTTGATCCCACCATCCGCCCCCATTCGCTCGACCCGAATGGGTGAGTGTGTCGTCGTGACGTCTGTGGTAGCGGGCGCGCGTGGCGAAAGACAAGCCTTCCCCGACCCCTATCGAAGCGCGGATCAAGGCCGAGGCGGCGGCGCTCGGCTTCGTCGCGTGCGGGATCGCGCACGCCGACGCCGCGCCCCGCAGTGGCGAACGGTTGCGGCAGTGGCTCGATGAAGGCCGCCACGGCGGCATGATCTGGATGGAGGAGCGCAGTGCCCAGCGCGCCGCGCCGGCCGCCTTGTGGAGCGACGTGCGCAGCGTCATCGCGCTCGGCATGAGCTACGCGCCCGCACGCGATCCGCTGGCGCTGGCGGGCGAGGGGGAGCGCGGCCGCATCTCCGTCTACGCGCAGGGCGGCGACTATCACGATGTCGTCAAGCGCGCGCTGAAAGCGCTGGGCCGCTGGCTGGCGCGCGAGGCGGGGTGCGACCTCAAGGTCTTTGTCGATACCGCGCCGGTGATGGAAAAGCCGTTGAGCGAGGCGGCGGGCCTCGGCTGGCAGGGGAAGCACACCAATCTCGTCAGCCGGGATCACGGCAGTTGGCTGTTCCTCGGCGCGATCTACACGACGCTGGACCTCGCGCCGGACACGCCGGGGCGCGACAGTTGCGGATCGTGCGACGCCTGCCAGCGGGCGTGCCCGACCGATGCTTTCCCCGCGCCCTATCGCCTCGATGCGCGGCGCTGCATCTCCTACCTCACCATCGAACATGCCGGGCCGATTCCGGAAGAGTTTCGGACTGGCATCGGCAACCGCATCTATGGCTGCGACGACTGCTTGGCGGTGTGCCCCTGGAACAAGTTCGCCGCCAGCGCCGCGGCCAACATGGCGTTCCACCCGCGCGCCGAGCTGACCGCGCCCGCGCTCGCAGATTTGCTGGCGCTGGACGATGCGGGGTTCCGGCAGGTCTTCTCCGGATCGCCGATCAAGCGCATCGGTCGCAATCGCATGGTGCGCAACGCCGCGATCGCCGCGGGCAACAGCGGGTCACCGGCGCTGATCCCGGCGCTCGACCGGTTGCTCGGCGACGACGACCCGGTGGTGGCGGAGGCGGCGGCCTGGGCGCGTGCGCGGCTTGACCGCACGGAGAGCGGCGGCTAACCGCGCCGCCAGCATCAAGAGTCGAACGACGTTCGACGCCAACCTGCTCCCCGAGCAAGGTGGCGCCCCCGGCAAACGGGGGGATGTGGCCGGACCGGCAACCAAACGGGACCTCACGCCACATCGTCGTTCGTCTCCGGGTGCAGACCGTTTTGCACAAGGACCCGACGCCGTGACTGCCCAGCCCCAGCAATTCGCCAGTGACAATTATGCGGGCGCCTGCCCCGAGGCGATGCAGGCGATGCTCGCTGCCAATGCCGGATCGGCGGTCGCCTATGGCGATGACGACTGGACGCAGGCGGCCGCCGACCGTCTTCGCGCGCTGTTCGCGAAGGATGCCGAGGTGTTCTTCGTGTTCAACGGCACCGCGGCCAATTCGCTGGCGCTCGCCTCGCTGTGCCAATCGTACCACAGCGTCATTTGTTCGTCGGCGGCGCATGTCGAAACCGACGAATGCGGCGCGCCGGAGTTCTTCTCGAACGGGTCGAAGCTGCTGCTTGCGCCGTCCGCCGACGGCAAGCTGACGCCGGACGCGATCCGCGCGCTGGCGACCAGCCGATCCGACATCCATTTCCCGAAGCCGCGCGTCGTCACGATCACCCAGCCGACCGAGACGGGGCAGGTCTATGCGATCGAAGAGGTGCAGGCGATTTCCGCGGTCTGCCGCGAACTGGGGCTCAAGCTCCATATGGACGGCGCGCGCTTCGCGCATGCCTGTGCGGCGCTGGGATGCACTCCCGCCGCGATCACCTGGGAAGCGGGCGTCGACGTGCTGTGCTTCGGCGGCACCAAGAATGGCCTCGCGATCGGCGAGGCGGTGATCTTCTTCGACCGCAGCCTTGCCGAGGATTTCGACTATCGCTGCAAACAGGCGGGGCAGCTCGCGTCGAAGATGCGCTTCCTGTCGGCGCCGTGGATCGGGCTGATCGACAGCGGTGCATGGCTGCGCAACGCCGAGCACGGCAATGCCGCGGCGCGGCGGCTGGCGGATCAGGTGTCGGGTCTGCCCGGTATCGACCTGCTATTTCCGGTGCAGGCCAATTCGGTGTTCCTGATCGCGCCCGAACCGGTGCTCGATACGCTGAGGCAGCGCGGCTGGCGCTTCTACACCTTCATCGGCGGCGGCGCGCGCTTCATGTTCGCCTGGGATGCCGACCCGGCGCGGGTCGACGCACTGGCAGCGGATATTCGCGAGGCGTGCGTCGGGTCGGAGGTAGAACTGGCGGCGTAGCGGCCCCGCCATCGTCCTCATCCCAGCCTACGCTGGGATGACGTATCCCCAGGATCGATCGACATTCATTCATGCCAAGATGCGAAGACATGAAGACAAGACGGTTCACGCGGAGGTGCGGAAGACGCAGAGGTGTGGGGTCTGCCGCGCGAGCGGCCTGTCTATCCCGGTCGAGGTCAAAGCGAAGCGTTGCAACGCGCGTGACACCTCCGCGTCCTCCGCGCCTCCGCGCGAACAAAACTCTTTTTCTTCAGGTCTTTCCGCTCGTCGGGAAATGCATCACGACGGTGAATGTCGATCGGCCTTGGCTCACCCCAACCGCCGACCGAAACCACCGCCCGCCGGCCGCCGCGGCACGAGCGGGTTCGCCTCGCGCTCCAGCAGCGCCAGCGTTTCGAAGAACAGCGGGCGCAGGCGCACGACATGCTCCAGCGCCTCTTCGCAGGTTTCGTGGCGCTCGACGCAGTCGCGCGCGAATTCCTCGATCGTCTCGGCCAGCATCGCCAGCGGCTCGGCACCGAACTGACGCGCCTCGCCCTTCAGCGTGTGCGCCGGAATCACCATCGCGGCGGCGGTCTGCGCGCGCATCGCCTGTTCGATCGCCGACACCGATTTCACGCCGTCTTCGCGGAAATAGCCCAATATGCGCACGAAGCCGGCGCCCAGTTCGGCGCGCGCCTGGGCGAACGCCGCCCAATCCACCAACGTGCTGCCTTCGAACGACACGGCCTTCTCCCCTCAGGATCGGACCAACCATATTGAGCAGCGGTAAACAGCTGGTTGCCGATGCGGCCGATTAGGGCGGACCCTAATCTTTGGTGTCGAAAGGATTCTTCGGCGCGCGGAAGGTCAGTCGAACAGGAACTGCCCCAAATCCCAAATCCTTACGCATGGAATTGACCAGATAGCGTTCATAGCTCGCCGGCAATTGATCGACGCGTGTGCCAAAGATCACGAAGCTCGGCGGCCGCGTCTTGATCTGCGTGACGTAGCGCATCTTGATCCGCTTGCCGCCGGGGGCGGGCGGGGGATTCGCCTCGACCGCGCGTTCGAACCAGCGGTTCAGCTCGCCGGTGCCGACGCGTTGCGACCAGGCTTCGCGCGTTTCGAAACAGGCCTGGATCAGCTGGTCGATGCCCTTGCCGGTCGCCGCCGACACGGTCATCACCGTGACGCCCTTCACCTGGCTCAAGCCGTCCTCCAGCGCGCGCTTGACGCCGTTGAACAGCGACGAGGCGTTTTCGGCGACGTCCCATTTGTTCAGCGCGATGACGAGCGCGCGGCCTTCGGACAGTACCTTGTCGGCGATGCGCAGGTCCTGCGCCTCCAGCCCCAGCGTCGCATCGAGCAGCAGTACGACCACCTCGGCGAAGTCGACCGCGTGCAGCGCATCGGCGACCGACAGCTTTTCCAGCTTGTCCTGCACCTTGGCGCGCTTGCGCATGCCGGCGGTGTCGATCAGCCGGACCGCGCGGGGGATGTTGTCGCGGTCGTACCACGTCCAGTCGACCGCGATCGAATCGCGCGTGATGCCGGCTTCCGGCCCTGTGATCATCCGGTCCTCGCCGAGCATCTTGTTGATCAGCGTCGACTTGCCCGCATTGGGGCGGCCGACGATCGCCAGCTTCAGCGGCGCGTCCGGGGACTCGTCGTCCTCTTCCTCCGGCATCGCCTCGATCGCGGCTTCCAGATGCGGCAGCAGCGCCTCGAACAGGTCGCCCATGCCCTCGCCATGTTCGGCGGAAAGCTGCACCGGATCGCCGAAGCCGAGCGCCAGTGCCTCGAGCACGCCCTGTTCGCCGGCCTTCCCCTCCGCCTTGTTGGCGGCGAGGACGACGGGGGTGGACGACGAACGCAGCCAGCGCGCGATCTCTTCGTCGAGCGGCATCACGCCCGCGCGCGCATCGACCAGGAACAGCGCGACGTCCGCCTGGCCGATCGCCGCCTCGGTCTGCAGGCGCATGCGGCCGGGCAGCGTCTGGGCGTCGTGATCCTCGTAACCGGCGGTGTCGACGACGCGGAAGTCCATGCCGATCAGCGTCGCATCGCCCTCGCGCCGGTCGCGCGTCACGCCCGGCCGATCGTCGACCAGCGCGAGTTTCTTGCCGACGAGGCGGTTGAACAGCGTCGACTTGCCGACATTGGGACGGCCGACGATCGCGACGATAGGAAGACGGGACATGGCCGTGCTTTAGGGGAGGCGGGTGCAAACACCAAGTCCCGGGGGACACGCCTATCGCCCGTCGCCATCCGCCTCCAGCCGCTCGGCACGCTCGCGATCCTTCTGCGCGCCTTTGGCATCGCCGCGCGTCGCCCGAATGTCGCTGCGCAGGCGATAGGCGCGGGCGGAGCGATCGAGGCGTATCGCGCGGTCCATATCCTTTTCCGCGCGCGCCAGGTCGCCGCGCTGCCGATAGGCGAGCGCGCGGTTCAGGTAGGCGCTCGCCAGGTCGGGGCGCAGTGCGATGGCCCGGTCCAGCGCGCCGATCGCGGCGGTGGAATCGCCAGCCTCCAGCGCGGCGAGACCGGTGCGCAAGGCCGTATCTGCGGGGTCGGCGGCAATGCTGGAAGCGTGTTCCGTGTAGCGACCGACGCCGGTGCGGCGTGCGACACGCGATCCCGTAACCACGACGTCCTGCGCCTGGGCCGGGGCGGACATCGGGGCCGCGGGTGCGGGGGGCGGGGGCGGCGGTGGAGGCGGCGCAGGTTCCACCACGGCTTCCGGCACCGGCGCGGGCGCGAACGCGGACACGGGCGCGGATACCGGCGCGGGCACAGGAGGCGGCGGCGGAACGGCCTCTTCCTGCCTCTCCGTCGCGCGGCGTACCGGTGCGGCGGGGGTAGGCGTCGCTTCGGCCTTCACGGCGGATGGCGGCGCCGGCGTCGTCTGGTCCGCCACGATCCGTTCCGGCCGTGCGTCGCCTTTGGGTCGCTGGCGCGCGACCTCGCTCGGCAGGTCGCGATGATCGAGCGCCATCGGGATGCCCACCAGTGCGACGAGCGCGATCGAGGCGAGCGCCCCCACCGGCCCCGGTCGCAACCGCCAGCCGGCGCGTGCGGGCGGGTGGCGCGTCGATTGGGTCGGCGCCTCCACCCCATCGAACCGCGCCATCGCCGCATCCAGTGCCGCTCGCCGCGCGGCGGGGCGGGGCGGCGGTGGATCGGGCAGCTGGCGGGCGAGATCGTCGTCCATCGCGGCTCAACCGGCCGGGCAGGGGGGAAGGACGCGCGCCATCCCCCTGGCTATAGCGGCATCGACGCGGCCACCGGAAGCGTCAATGCCGCCCGCCATACTCAGCGCACCAGCGGCGGCATCGCCTGCGCGGCGCGTGCTTTGGCGACGAGGTCGATAAACTCGGCGCGATAGCCGAACGGATCGGCCCCCTTCGCTCCCGCCGCGATGCGCGCGACATCGTCATAGCCGAACCGCCCTTCATAGGTGCCGCCGCGCAGCAGCTCGGCGAACCCGGCCACGGCGGTGGCAAAGCGCGCGTCACGTGGCGCATCGGCGAAGCGGGCGGCATGGGCGACCGGGATCGGCCGCGCGATCAGCCGGCTTGTCGACGCCTTGGGCAATTTGTAGCGGATCTTGACGAAGCCCAGCTCGGCGGCGCGCGCCTTCACCGCGCTGACCTTGGCGTTCTTGCCATAACGCAGCGGATCGACGGTGCGCGCACCGCCGACCGGCACCACTTCGTACAGCGCCGTCACCGTCCGCCCCGCGCCGACATCGCCGGCATCGACCTTATCGTTATTGAAGTCCTCGCGCGCCAGCAGCCGGTTTTCGTATCCGATCAGCCGATATTCGGCGACCGCGGCGGGATTGAACTCCACCTGCACCTTCACGTCCTTGGCGATCGGGAACAGCGACGAACTCGCCTCCGTCACCAGCGTCTTGCGCGCCTCGTTCAGCGTGTCGATGTAGGCGGCGACACCATTGCCGTTCTGCGCCAGCGTCTGCATCAGCGCATCGTTGTAATTGCCCATGCCGAAGCCGAGCACGGACAGGTACACGCCCTTCGTCCGCTCCGCCTCGATATAGCCCTTCAGCTGGTCCTGATCGGTGATGCCGACGTTGAAATCGCCGTCGGTCGCCAGGATCACGCGGTTGACGCCCTTGGGATCGAAATCGCGTTCGGCGAGCGCATAGGCCTGGCGGATGCCCTCGGCGCCCGCGGTGCTGCCGCCCGCTTCCAGCCGGTCGAGCGCGGCGAGGATGCGGGTCCGGTCGCTGGCCGGCGTCGGTTCCAGCACGGTGCCGGCTTGACCCGCATAGGCAACGATCGCCACCCGGTCGTTCTCGCCCAGGCTGTCGAGCAGCAGCTGCAGCGACTGCTTCACCAATGGCAGCTTGTTGGGCTTCATCATCGATCCCGACGTATCGACGAGGAAGACGAGGTTCGCACGGGGCCGCGTGGTGCGGGTGAGGTCATAGCCGCGCACGCCGACGCGGACGATCAGCCGCCCCGGCGCCCAGGGGCTGGGAAAGACCGACAGATCGGTGCTGAACGGCTCCGCCGCGCTCTTCGCGGGGGCATAGTCATAAGGGAAATAGTTCACCAGCTCCTCGGTCCGCACCGCGTCGCGCGGCGGCAGGGTGCCGCGGTTCAAGGACGCACGCACGAATGCATAGGAGGCGGTGTCGACATCGAGCGAAAAGGTGGAGACGGGCGCTTCGGCGACGCGCTGGAAGGCATTCTGCTTGATCGGCGTGAAGCGGTCGCGGCCGGTCATCGAAAAGGGCGGCGCGTGCGGTGCTAAGGGCATGCCGATACGCTGCGCCGACATCATCATGACCGGTGCAGGCATAGGAGGCGGCGGCGGCGGGGGCGGCGGTGCCGGCTCGTTGGGGGCGGTGGCGCGCGATCCCGTCAGCACGATATCGTTGGCCGCCTCCTGCGCGACAGGCGTCGGACTCTCTGCGCCGGTCCGCCGCGTGGTATCGGCACATCCAACGACGAACAGCGCGGGCAGGCCCAGGGCGGCGAGCAGGACGGGGCGGGCGAAGCGGGCACGGGTCATGGCAGTCTCCTCGAAGAACCGGCGGCATATCGTCCGCCTGTTCCTTCGACGCGGCAGCCCGCATGATCCTTGGGAGCGCCCGTGCATTTTTTTACACGCCCCCGCCCAGCCGCTTGCGCGCCTCGTGCAGGCGCCACGACACCGTCGCTTCGGCGACACCCAGAATCGCGGCGGCCTCGGCATGGGTCAGCTGCTGCCCCGCGACCAGCACCACGGCGTCGCGATAGGCGGCGGGCAGCTTCATCACCGCGCTCTTCACCCACATCGCATCGTGCAGATCGGCATGGTCGCCGCCGCGCCCGATCCCGGCGATCACCGCCAGCCGTTCGGTCAGCCCCCGAAACGCCCGCCCGCGGCGGCGCGCATCGCGGCAGGCGTTGAAGACGATGCCGCACAGCCACGTCGAAAAGCGCGCCTCGCCGCGAAAGCTGCCGATCCGCCGGACGAGCGCACAGCAGACGTCCTGCGCGATATCCTCCGCATCGCTGCGCGATCCAGTCAGCTGCCAGGCGAGCGCGTGGATCCGGTCATAATGCCGATCGATCAGCGTCCCGAACGCGTCGCGATCCCCCGCTACCGCCGCAGCGACGAGATCGGCGTCGGGGTCGCCATGGGAGCCAAGCGCTGGCGCAGGGGCCGACGACGCACCGTCCGATCGCGCCCGCCCATCAAGACCGTCCCCCGCCATGCCCGCTGTCTGCCCGATCGCGCCGCGCGAGGCCATGGCTGGTGTGCAGGACACCCGTTTTCACCAGCGGCGGGGCGACGTCGTGGGATGAGAGCGATGTGCTCCGTCATTGCGAGCGCAGCGAAGCAATCCAGAGCCGGACCTGGACGCCCTGGATTGCCGCGCTTCGCTCGCAATGACGATCGGGGATCTTCTGCGGTGCCGTCTCTGGCGTCGCCTAGAGGTTCGGGCCGGCTATGCGTGGATGACCGCGGCCGCAGCGAATTGGACGAATACGCCCCTAATCGCCGCGCAGCCCCCGGCGTAGCGCGGTCAGGTCGATGCCGTGGCGCTGCACCTTGTAGTAGAAGGTCTTTCGCGGCAGCCCCAGCCGCTCCATCGCGATGCTGGCGTCACCGCCCGCCGCGCGGATCGCCTCCACCATCGCTTCGCGTTCGAAGGCGGCGACGCGGTCGGGCAGCGTGGCGGAGGACACGGCGGGGGCGCCATCGCCCGGTTCCAGGTCGAGCACGACGCGATCGGCGAAATGCGCCAGCTCGCGCACGTTGCCCGGCCAGTGATGCTCCGCCAGCCGCTCGCGCGCCATCGCGGTCAGCGGCGGCACCGGCATGCGCAGTCGTGCGGCGGACGCGTCGACCAGATGCGCGAACAGCAGGGGGATGTCCTCGCGCCGCTCGCGCAGCGGCGGCAGCCGCAGGCGGACTGCGGCGAGGCGATAGAAGAGTTCGGGGCTGATCGCCGCCGGGCCGTGCTCGCCCGCTTCGCCGCCCGCCGCGATGATACGCAGATCGATCGGCGCGGGCGCTCGCGTGCCCGTCCGCACCGCGCGCTCCTCGATCAGCGGCACCAGCCGGGCCTGGAGGCGTGGCGAGGCACGATCGATATCGTCAAGGAACAGCGTCCCCCGGCTCGACGCCATGACGCCGGTGTCGCCGGGGCCGAACAGCTCGCCGTCGATCAGCTCCTCGGGAATCGCGGCGCAGGCGACGGGGACGAAGCGGTGCCGCCCGCGCCGCCCGGCCCGGTGGATCAGCCGCGCGAGCAATTCCTTGCCCGTCCCCGTCTCGCCCTCGATAAACAGGTCGATGTCGGCATTGGCCAGCACCGGCACCATTTCGCGCAGCCGCCGGATCGCCGGGCTGCGGCCGACCAGCGCCGCGGCGATGCCGCCGCTCTCCGCCTCCTCGGCCGCGGCGCGCAATTGCCGGTTCTCCAGCGTCAGCGCGCGCGCCGTCGCGGCGCGGCCGACGGCGGCGACCAGCGCATCGGGATCGCATGGTTTGCTGAGGAAATCCCACGCGCCCGCCTTCAGCGCGCCGACCGCGGTCGCCACATCGGCATGGCCGGTCACCAGGATCACCGGCAGCGCCGGGTCGCGCGCATGCAACGTCGCGAACAGCTCCAGCCCGGACATGATCGGCATGCGGATATCGCTGACCACGACGCCCGGATAGTCGGCGCCCAGCGCGTCGAGCGCGGGCGGCGCGGCGGCGAAGCTGTCGACGGTGAAGCCGGCCAGCGACAGCCATTGCGCGGTCGCGGCGCGCAGATCGTCGTCGTCGTCGACCAGCGCGACGCGGGGCGTGATCTCGCTCATGCGCGCCGCATCGCGATGGCGAAGGCTGCGCCATGCGTGCTCGGCACCAGCCGCAGCGATCCGCCGAGGTCGTGCATGATATCCTGCGCGATCGTCAGCCCCAGCCCCAGCCCGGTCGGGCGGCTGGTGGCGAAGGGGGTGAACAGCCGCTCGGCGATGTCCGGCGCAATGCCGGGGCCGGTGTCGGCGATCGTCAGCACCACGCAATCGCCCTGATCGTCCAGCGAAATGGTGATCGCCGGTGCCGGCTGGCCATCCAGCGCCTCGACCGCATTCTGCAGGATGTTGACCACCACCTGTTCCAGCCGCACGCGACCGGCGACCACCAGCAGGCCGGGCGGCAAGGTGGGCCAGCGCACCGCGACGCGCGCCAATCGCTCCTTCAGGATCAGCCGCGCGCCGTCGAGCACCTCGGCGAGCGCCACCGGGCCGATCGTGCCCGACCCCTTGCGCGAAAAGCCGCGCAGCTCCGCCGTCACCGCGCCGATCCGTTCGGTCAGCCGGGCGATGGCGTGCAAATTGCCGCGCACCTCCTCCAGTGCGCCGCGATCCAGCAGCGCCTCGCCCGCGGCGGCATAGGTGCGGATCGCCGCGACTGGCTGCGCGGTTTCATGCGCGACGCTGGCGGTGATCTGGCCCAATGCGGCGAGGCGGTTCGCCTGGCGCAGTCCCTCGCGCAGGTCGTCGGCGCGCGCCTCCGCCGCGGCCCGTTCGGCGATCTCGCGACTGAGGTCCGCGGTGCGTTCCGCTACCGCCGCCTCCAGCGCCTCGGTCCGTTCCGCGCGGCGGCGGGCACGCTCGCGCAAGGCCCAGCCCATCGCGACGAGCGCCAGCATCGCCAGCGCCGCCGCGCCGGCGGCATTGCGTATCGCCGCGGTGATCGCGCCGCGCGTCGGCATCGCCAGCGTCACCCGCCAGCCGGCGGCGTCGGCCGGGCTGGTCGCCATCATCAGCGTCTCGCCACTCGCGGCATCGGTCAGCCGGCCGTCGGCATCGCGCCAGGGGCGGGGGCCCAGCGCCGCGATGCCGAAATCGGCGCGGGCGGCGGCGGCGGCGGCGGGCGCCAGCGGACGCGTTTCGGCAAAGCGCCACGATCCGCGGCTGGTGACCAGAATGACGCCCTGCGGCCCCGTGGCAAAGGTGATGCCGCCGGCCTGCCGCCATTCGCGTTCGACCCGGTCGAGCTCCAGCTTCACCACCACGACGCCGCCATCGCGGGTGCGCCTGGACAGGTACAGGCCCGGCCGGTGGCTGACGGTGCCGAGCGCGAACTGCTCCGCCTGACCGGTGCGCGCGGCCTGCGCATAATAGCGGCGGAAGCGATAATTGTTGCCGACGAAGCTGTCGGGCATGCGCCAGTTGCTCGCCGCCAGCGTGTTGCCGTCGCGGTCGATCACATAGATCACCGCCGCGCCGGTGCTCGCGGCCAGCCCGTCCAGCTTCCGGCTCAGCGCCGCCGCCATGCCGGGCGTGCCGGCCAGCGTGCCCACGACGTCGCGATCGTCCGACAGCGCTTCGGGCAACAGGCGGAACCGGGCGATCTCGCTGGTCAGCAGCGATTGGCGCAGGCGGACGTCGGCGGTCAGCGCGGCCTCGAACCGCGCGCGCGCGTTGCGTTCGGCGACCACGCCGATCGCCAGCGCCGCCAGCACGCTGGCCGCCAGCGCGGCGAGCACCCATCCGACCCGGCGCACGAATCTCGAATCCCGCATGCCGGCATCGTACGCCGGTGATGGCGCGTGTGCAATTTTCTGCACTGGGCGATGCGGAGACGGCGAATAGTGACACGTCGCGCAGCGGATGATCTTCGCTAAGCCCATGCAAATAAACGATTAAAATATACGCGACGCACCGTTTCTGTCCGCGTGGCGCGTCCGGCAACACTGCTCCCAACCACACCGCGACGCACGCGGGTCATTCGAGAGGAGCCGCATCCATGACGATCTATCCGGCCACCAGCGGAACGCCGCACGCGGTTCCGCCCGCGGCACGCCCCTGGTACGCCCACCTCTATGTCCAGGTGCTCGCCGCGATCGTCGCGGGCGTGCTGCTCGGCCATTTCGCGCCCACCACCGGCGAAGCGCTCAAGCCGCTCGGCGATGCCTTCATCAAGCTTGTGAAGATGGTGATCGCACCGGTCATCTTCCTCACCATCGTCACCGGCATCGCCGGGATGCGCGATCTCGCCTCGGTCGGCCGCGTCGCGGGCAAGGCGTTCATCTACTTCCTTTTCTTTTCCACGCTGGCGCTGATCATTGGCATGATCGTCGCCAATGTCGTCCGGCCGGGCGCGGGGCTCAACATCGATCCCGCGACGCTCGATACCAGCAAGATCGCCGATTTTGCCGAAAAGGCACATGAAACGACGCTGGTCGGCTTCCTGATGAGCATCATCCCCGACACGTTCCTGTCGTCGATGACCGAGGGCAACATCCTGCAGGTCCTGCTCGTCTCGATCCTGTTCGGCGTGGCGCTGGCGCTGGTCGGCGATCGCGGCGCGCGCGTGCTCGACTTGCTCGAAGACGTGTCGATCGCCTTCTTCAAACTGGTCGGCATCGTCATGAAGGTCGCGCCGATCGGTGCGTTCGGTGCGATGGCCTTCACCGTCGGCAAATACGGGATCGTGGCGCTGAAGGGCCTCGCCTGGCTGGTCGGCAGCTTCTACTTCACCTCCTTCCTCTTCGTCGTCGTCGTCCTCGGCATCGTCGCGAAGCTCGCCGGTTTCTCGATCTTCACGCTGATCCGCTATCTGAAGGCGGAATTGCTGCTGGTGCTCGGCACCTCGTCGTCGGAAAGCGCGCTGCCGGCGCTGATCGAAAAGATGGAGCGCGCGGGCTGCCCCAAGTCGATCGTCGGCCTGGTCGTGCCGACCGGCTATTCGTTCAACCTCGACGGCACCAATATCTACATGACGCTGGCGGCGCTGTTCATCGCGCAGGCGTGCAACGTCGACCTGACGATCGGCCAGCAATTGCTGCTGCTGGGCGTCGCCATGTTCTCGTCGAAGGGCGCGGCGGGCGTCACCGGGGCCGGGTTCATCACGCTGGCCGCCACGTTGTCGATCGTCCCCTCGGTGCCGGTCGCCGGCATGGCGCTGATCTTGGGCATCGACCGCTTCATGTCGGAATGCCGCAGCCTGACCAATTTCATCGGTAACGCCGTCGCCACCGTCGTGGTCGCGCGGTGGGAGGGCAAGTTCGACCAGCAGCAGTTCGACCTGGCGGTGGCCGGTCGTCTGCCCCGCGTCGAGGATCTGCCCGCGGGTGCCGTCGCGGCCGAATGACCGCACCAGACGGCGGCGCCGGTGATGCGCCGCCGTCCCACCACCGACTGAAAGATCGATCCCATGTCGAACATCGCGCGCCAATTGGTCGCCACCGCCACGCTCGCCCTTCTCGCCGCCACTCCGGCGCTGGCCGAGACTCCCGCCGCCCCCGCAACTGCAACCGCCGCCGCAACTGCAACCGCGACCGCCGGACAGGCGCTACCGCCCAAGGAACGGGGCAATCAGGTTCCAGCCTCTCCCGTGTCCGAAGCCTATCCCGCCGAAGCGATCGGCGATGGCGTCACCAGCGGCGGCTACAACCAGTCGCGCTGGGTGGAGGACTGGCGCCGCTATCGCGACCCCAAGAAGCGCGACGACATCCTCGACCGGCTGAAGTTCATCCCGCTCGACGGCAAGGGCGACATCTATCTGACGCTGTCGGGCGAATTGCGCTTCCGCGTCAACGAAACGACCAACCCCAATTTGCGCGCGGGTGAGGCGCAACGGCAGGACATCACACGCATCGTCGGCGGTGCCGATCTGCATCTGGGCAGCCACGTCCGTCTGTTCGGCGAACTGGCGCATGGCGGCCTCGCCGGCCAGAATCTCGGTACGATCACGCCGCAGATGCGCAACGATCTGGTCGTCCAGCAATCCTTCGTCGACCTCACCGGCACCATCGCGCAGGCCGACGTCGGCATCCGCTACGGTCGCCAGACCTTCGCCGACGGTCCGAACCTGATGGTCGTGCCGCGTGACAACAATACGATCTTCACCGTCTACAACGGCACCCGCGCCTGGGCGCGCGCGAAGCAGGTGCGCGTGGACCTGTTCGATTTCCATACGACCCAATTGGGCGTCGGCGGCACCGGCGACGACATCAGCGATCGCGGCCGCCGCTTCTCGGGCATTTCGGGCGGTATCGTTCTGCCCAAGACGCTGTTCGGCGGGTCGAAGCTCTACCTCGACCCCTTCTTCTGGCGGCTGCGCAATAGTGCCGCCACCTGGGGCCGTACGACGACCCGCGAAGAACGCTTCTTCTACGGCCTGCACACGCTGGGGGACATCGGCCCGGTCAACCTCGACTGGACGGTCAATCATCAGGGCGGCCATTACGACGGTCGGCCGATCAGCGCCTGGCTGCTGCTGTTCGCGCAGAACTATCGCCTTGGCAAGGATCGCGGCGCCCCGCGCGTCGGCTTCCACGCCGATTACGCGTCGGGCGGCGGGGCCTATACCGGCGGCACGCTGCGCAATGCGCTCGCGCCCTTCGGCAACAACATCTATTACAGCTACCAGCTGTACGCGACGCCGACCAATCTGATCGCGCTCGCGCCGACCTTCACCTTCAACCCGCTGAAGACCGTGCGCCTGTCGGCGGAATATCAACTCAGCTGGCGCGATACGGTCCGCGATGCGGTGTATCGTGCGAATGGCACCGCCTTTGCCGGCACGCAGAATGTCCCCGGCCGCAAGATCGCCGACACCGCGCGCCTGCAAGCGGTCTGGACGATCTCGCCACGCGTCAGCGTCACCGGCCGCTACGAACATCTGATGGCGGGTCCGGCGCTGAAGAACGCCGGCTACAGCAGTTCGGACTTCCTCGCCGGCTGGCTCAGCCTGCGCTTCTGATCGGGCGGGGGCCCATATGACATTAGGCCACGTCCCGCGGGGAACGTGGCCTAATGTCGTCTCGAACGAGATACACGCCGCCGCTCATCGTCGGCTGAACGAACCACCTGAACAAGCAAGTGGCGGAGACGGAGGGATTCGAACCCTCGGTACGGTTTCCCGTACGACGCTTTAGCAAAGCGTTGGTTTCAGCCACTCACCCACGTCTCCGAGCTGCGGCGTCGGGCGGCTATAGCGAGGGTCTTTCGGGGGATCAACGGGGTTGAGGCCCGCATTCGATCGTAATTTCGGCGCCGCCCGCCGTTCGTTCATTGCCGGGCAAGCGCCGGGGTGGTTAACGAGGGGCGGCGCCGTGTGGCGCGACAAGGGGGAATGGTGATGCGGGTGATCGGTTTCGCGCTGGCGGCGAGTGCGCTGGTGGCAGCAAGTGCGCCCGCACAGGTGACGACGATCGATCCCAATCGCGCGATCGACGGCGATCTGTCGACGCAGGGGCGGACGACATCCTCCACCCCGCGCACCGCGCCGCGCCCGACGCCGACCCCGGCTCCCTCGGTGGAGCGGGACTGGGCGGCGCAGCCGGAGACCACGGCCGGCGCGTCCGGTGCCGGCTTCACCCAGGCCCCCGCACCCGTCTATGCCGGCCAGACGACCGAGGCGCAGCAGCAGGCGCAGGCCGACGCCACGCTGAAGGCCGCTTCCACCTATCAGCGCGAAGACCTGCTCGCCGCGGGCGAGGGCGTGTTCGGCAAGGGCGCGGCCGGCCTCGCCGGCATGCTGGAAAAGGTGCTGAAGGAGCAGGGCGAGCCCAACGCCTATATCGCGGGCCGCGAGGCGGCGGGCGCGTTTGTGCTGGGCGTGCGCTATGGCTCGGGGATCATGAGCCACAAGGTGGAGGGGCAGCAGCCCGTCTATTGGACCGGCCCGTCGGTGGGCTTCGACGTCGGCGGCGACGCCAACAAGGTGTTCGTCCTCGTCTACAACCTCTATGATACCGAAGAGCTGTTCCGCCGCTTTCCGGCGGTGGAGGGGCGGCTGTATCTGGTCGGCGGCTTTGCCGCGACCTATCTGCGCCGCGGCAACATCGTGCTGATCCCGATCCGCCTCGGCGTCGGTTACCGCGCGGGCGTCAACGTCGGCTATATGAAGATCTCGCACAAGGCGAAGTGGCTGCCGTTCTGATCGGTCGGGCGAGCGCTGCACGTCAGTCGCAGCGACGCACCACCCGTACCCCTGAGCTGCCTCGCACTGACGATAGGGGTTTGGCGTAGCCCTTTGCGGTGAAGCTCAGGCGAGCAGCGTCGCGATCCGCTCCATCCGTTCGCCAGCGTCGGCGATCCGTTCGGCCAGGATCAGCCGGCCGTTCTTTGCCTCCAGCCCGTCGACGTGCGCGGCGATATCGCTGTCCGCCCGCGGCGTCAGCGCCACCGCGGCGGGGCCGGCATCGATCCGTGCGACGCCATGCGCGCGGGCCAGTTCGCGCACCCGCGCCAGCGCGATCAGCCGCATGGCGGCATCGGGCACGTCGCCGAACCGGTCGCGCAATTCCTCCTCGAACGCCTCGACGTCATCCACATCGCGCAGCCGTGCGAGCCGGGCGTAGAGCGACAGCCGCAAATCCTCGTCCGGAATCCAGTCGGCCGGCAATTGCCCTTCCAGCCCCAAATGCAGCTCGGGCGTCCAGCGCTCCACCGTCTCGCCGCGCGCGGTGCGTAGCGCGCCTTCGAGCAACTGTTGGTACAGTTCGACGCCGATCAGCCGCATATGCCCCGCCTGCGTCTCGCCAAGCAGGTCGCCCGCGCCGCGCATGTCGAGATCGCGCCCGCTGATCGCGAACCCCGCGCCTAGCCGATCGAACGCCTCCAGCGTCCTGAGGCGCTTCAACGTGCGCGGCGCGATGGCATGCTCGCCATCGGTGAACAGCAGCACCTGCCCGCGTCGATGCCCGCGCCCGACGCGCCCGCGCAGCTGGTGCAGCTGGGCGAGGCCGAAGCGGTCGGCATGGACGATCGCCATCGTATTGGCGCGCGGCACGTCCAGCCCCGCCTCGATGATGTTGGTCGCGAGCAGCACGTCGCCGTCGCCGCGGCCGAAGCGCACCATTGCCTCGTCGATCTCGGCGGCCGGCATCTTGCCATGCGCCTGCAACAGCTCGAGTTCGGGCACCAGCTTGGCAAGCTGGTCCGCGAGCGGCGCCATGTCGGCGATGCGCGGTACGACGACGAAGCTCTGCCCGCCGCGCGCGCGCTCCCGCAACAGGGCCGCGCGCAGCGTCTCGGGCGCGAAGGCGGACACGGCGGTACGGATCGGCTGGCGCCGCGCCGGCGGCGTCGCGATCACCGACAGCTGGCGCAGGCCGACAAGTGCCGCTTGCAGCGTGCGCGGGATCGGCGTCGCCGACAGCGTCAGCACATGGCCCGCCGCCCCATCGCCGGCCGACAACGCCTGCAGCTTCGCCTTGTCCGCCGCGCCGAAGCGCTGCTCTTCGTCGACGATCACCAGCGCCAGGTCGCGATAGGCCACGCCTTTGCCCGCAACCGCGCCCGTGCCGATCACGATATGGATGCTGCCATTCTTCAGCCCCGCCTTCACCCGGCGTGCCTCGGCGGCGGTGGACAGGCGCGACAGGCCGGCGACGACGATGTCCGTGCCGGCGAAGCGCTGCGTGAAGCTGTCGAGATGTTGGCGGGCGAGCACCGTCGTCGGCGCGGCAAGCGCCACCTGCTTGCCCGACAGCGCGGCGATGGCCGCGGCGCGCAACGCGACCTCGGTCTTGCCGAAGCCGACGTCGCCGATCACCAGCCGGTCCATCGGGCGCCCGGAGGCGAGGTCGCTGCGCACCGCCTCGATCGCGAGCAGCTGGTCGGGCGTTTCGGAAAAGGGAAAGCCCGCGGCGAAGCGTTCATAGGCAGCGGGATCGGGATCGAGCACCGGCGCCGTCCGCTCGCCGCGCTCGGTGGCGAGGTTCGTCAGGCCGCGCGCGGTTTCGGCAATGGCGGCGTCGATGCCGACGCGCCGCTCGTGCCAGCTCTTACCGTCGAGCGTGTCGAGCTTCACCGCATCGTCCTCGGCCCCATAGCGCCACAGCCGGTCGGCGTCGGCGACGGGCACCAGCCGCACCGCGTCGCGCGCATAGACCAGCTTGATCGCGTCGCCGCCGGTGTCCCCGTCCTCTGCCAGCGACTCCAGCCCCGCGACGGTGCCGATGCCGTGATCCTCATGGATCACCGTATCGCCGACGCGGATTTCGGTGGTCTGGAGCAGGTCCGGGTCGACGCGCCGCACCGCCCCGTCGTCGCGATCCGCACGGCTGCCGATCAGGTCTGCGGCAGCGACCGCCAGCACGCCCTTCGTCGCAAACCCGCGATCTGCGGGGGCGGCGAGCGTCAGCAGCGATCCCTTCGGCGCCTTGGCCACGGCCGCCCAGTCGTCCACCGCGACGGCGGCAGCATCCGCGGCCTTCTCGACGCGCTTGGTCAGGAAGCGCAGGTCGCGCGCGCTGCCCAGCAGCACGACCCGCGTGCCCGCCGCCAGCGCCGCCTTGGCGACCTTCGCGAAGGCGCGCATCGGCCCGCGCTGTTCGACGAAGCGGGGCGGCGGATCGCCCGCCTTGGGCAGAGTCTTGACGGTCCGCTCTGCCATCGCCGCGGTCCAGGCGTCTTCGTCCACCACCTCACGCGCTGCCCGGCGGGCACCCCGCGCGGCGGCATCGGCGCTCAGCAGCAGCAGGCGGCGGCGGCGGTCGTCCGCCGCGGGTGACACGACGATCGTCGCATCGGGCAAATGGTCGATCAGCGTGCAGCGTTCCTCGCCCAGCGGCGGTTCGGCGACGCGGCCCAGCTCGCGCTGCGTGACCTCGCCCGTGCTGCGCTGGTCGGCGGGGTCGTAGGATCGGATCGCGACGACATGGCCATCGCCCACCTCGATCCGCAACGGCGCGTCCGCATCGGCGGGAAACACGTCCAGCACCGCGCCGCGCAGCGCCAGTTCGCCCGGTTCGTCGACCCGCTCGTCGGCGATATAGCCAAGGTCGGTCAGTGCCTCGGCGAGTGTCGCCAGATCGCATGCGCTGCCGACCGTCACCCGCGGCGGTTCGGCATCGAAGGCCGCGGGGGTAGGGCAGGCGCGGGCAAGCGCCTCACCCGTCGTGATCAGCGCGATCCGCGGCCGCCGGCGCTTGGCGAGCGTGCAGCGCACGGTGCGCAACGCCGATACGCGCTGCCCGACATTGGCGGGGGAGGCGGGCGCCTCGTCCCCGGGCAGCGCGTCGGTGCCGGGACAGACTACCACCGTTGCCGCGGGCATCATCGCGGCGAGCGCGCGGGCCAGCGCCGCCGCGCGCACCTCGTCCGCTTCCGCGGCCAGCACGTCGCTCTTGCGCAGCAGGCCGGCGAGCCCCGCCGCGGTTTCGGCAATGCCCAGCCGCCGGTGGGGCCGGTTGTCGCCCGGGGCGAGGGTCGCGATCTCCGCGGCGGACAGCGTACGCATGAACTGGGGCATCCTGTTGAAGGATAACGGGAAACACCCGCCCGCCCATCGCCGTTCCGCGCTTGGGCAAAAGAAGATCGCCCGCATGCCCGCGGATCGCCCTGCGCAGATGATCGTTGGCAGCGCGCCCGCGTCGCGGCATCAGTCCCGCAGATACTCCTCCCTTTCACGAGAGACGCCATGACCCAGATCGCCCTCATCACCGGCGCCACCGCCGGCATCGGTGCCGCCGCCGCCCAGGAATTCGTCGGCGCCGGCTGGCGCGTCATCGCCACCGGCCGCCGCGCCGACCGGCTCGACGCGCTGAAGGCCGATCTGGGCGATGCGGTCCACACGCTCGCCTTCGACATCGCCGACGACGCCGCCACCGCCGCCGCGATCGACAGCCTGCCCGCGGACTGGCGCGACATCGACCTCCTCATCAACAACGCCGGCCTCGCGCTCGGCACCAAGCCTGCGCAGGAGGCAAAGCTCGACGACTGGCGCACGATGATCGCCACCAACGTCTCCGCGCTCGTCGCGCTGACGCACCGGCTGCTGCCCGGCCTGATCGAACGCCAGGGCGCGATCATCAACCTGTCATCGGTCGCCGCGACCTATCCTTATACCGGCGGCAACGTCTACGGCGGCACCAAGGCGTTCGTGGAGCAATTCTCGCTGGGGCTACGCTCGGACCTCCACGGCACCGGCGTGCGCGTCACCTCGATCGAGCCGGGCATGGTCGAAACGGAATTCACCGTCGTGCGCACCGGCGGCGATCAAGGCGCGTCCGACACGCTGTACAAGGGGGCCGACCCGATGACCGCGGAGGATATCGCCGCGACGATGCTCTGGGTCGCGACGCTGCCGCCGCACCTCAACATTAACCGGCTGGAACTGATGCCGGTCAGCCAGTCCTTCGCCGGCTTCCAGGTCGCGCGAAAGGGGTAGGGGGCGGACCAAAAACTCCGTTCGCCCTGAGCTTGTCGAAGGGCTGGGTGCTCCGCGCGGTGCGGTTCGTGCGTATAGGCGTGCTTCGGCAGGCTCAGCACGAACGGGGGATATATGGCCCGTTAGTCCCGCCCCGCGCACGGATCGCGCAGGTGCTGCGACAGAAAAGCGATCAGCGCCTCGACGCGCGCCGGGCGCAGCGCGCTGGGCGGGGTGACGATGTGCAGCCCGATCGGCGCGGGTGCCCAGTCCGCCAGCAGCGGCACCAGCGCGCCGCTGGCCAGGTGCGGGCCGACGATGAAGGCCGGCAGGCGCGCGATTCCCAGGCCGGCGAGCAGCGTGGGCACCAGCGCCTCGCCGCTGTTGGCGATCAGCGGCCCCTGCGGCCGGATCGCGACGTCGCTGCCGTCGGCATGCTGGAAATGCCACGGCCCGGTGACGTTCGAATAGCCGAGCAGCCGATGCGCCGACAGCTCCGCCGGGTGCGCGGGCGTGCCATGCTCCGCCAGATAGGCAGGCGACGCGACCAGATGCGCCGTGATGTCGCCTAGCCGCCGCACACGCAGGCTGCTGTCGGCCAGTTCGCCGATGCGCAGCGCGACGTCGAACCCTTCGGCGACGATATCCACCCGCGCGTCCGAACAATGCAGGTCGATCTCGACGCCCGGATGCTCTTTCAGGAACGTCGCGAGCAGCGGCGCGACGTTGCTGATGCCGAAGCTCATCGGCGCCGCCAGCCGGACGCGCCCGGTCGGTACGCTCGCGGCATCGCGTGCCGCTTCCTCCGCCGCGCGCGCCTCGCCAAGAATGCGCGTCGCATGGTCGGCGAGCGGTCGCCCCGCCTCGGTCAGCGCCAGCCGGCGCGACGTGCGGTGGAACAGCGACTGGCCGATATGCGCCTCCAGCCGACTGATCGCCTTGGACACGGTTGCCTTGCTCAGCCCGATCGCGTCCGCGGCGCCGCTGAACGAGCGATGCTCCACCACCGCGGCGAAGATCGCCCAGGCTTCCAGATCCGGCAGTCGCATCGATCCCCCCACAGGTTGCAACCGCCAGCCTTACCCAAAGGAACCGCTTGAGGAAACGATCGGTTTCCAGCGTTTCCGTTTACGCGCCGATGGGCCGACGCCATCTTGGCGGCCAAGACAGATGGAGACTTCGCGATGACCAAGGTTCTGGTGCTCTATTATTCCTCCTACGGCCATATCGAGAAGATGGCCGACGCCGTTGCCGAGGGCGCGCGCGAGGGTGGGGCAGAGGTCGCCATCCGCCGCGTGGCCGAAACCGCGCCGGACGAGATCGTCAAGGCGGCCGGCTTCAAGACCGACACCGCGCACCCGCTGATCGAGGGCCCCGATGCGCTCGCCGACTATGACGCGATCATCGTCGGCGCGCCGACCCGCTACGGCCGGATGCCGAGCCAGATGGCGGCCTTCTGGGACACGACGGGCGGCCTGTGGTTCAAGGGCGCGCTGATCGGCAAGGTCGGCGGCGCCTTCACCTCGACCGCCAGCCAGCACGGCGGGCAGGAAACGACGCTCTTCTCGCTTCTCACCAACCTGTTGCACCATGGCATGGCGATCGTCGGCCTCGATTACGGCTTCCAGGCCCAGATGGGCGTCGATGAAGTCCGCGGCGGCTCGCCCTACGGCGCCACCACGATCGCCGGCGGCGACGGCTCGCGCCAACCGCATGCCGAGGAACTCGCCGGCGCCCGCTACCAAGGCAAGCGCATCGCCGAGACGGCGGCGAAGCTGAAGGCGTAACGGCCGCCACATCCACCCCGTAACCCCGGACTTGTTCCGGGGTCCACCAAGCGGCACGGGGACGGCAAGCGGCTCCAGCCTCCCCCTTGCGGACCGGTGGACCCCGGAATGAATCCGGGGTGACGGGGCATTTGGGGGAAGTGTCCCGCGCACCACCATGATGACGCCCGCCCGTCACCGCGCTACCACCGCGGCATGACCCAAGCCCCCACTCAACCCCCACGCCCGCGTCTCGCCTATCACCACACGCCGGGCACCGGTCCGACGATCGTCTTCCTCTCCGGCTATGCCTCCGACATGACCGGCACCAAGGCGCTGGCGCTGGAGGCCTGGGCGGGCCGCACCGGCCGTGCGTTCCTGCGCTTCGATTACGGCGGGTGCGGCGCGAGCGAAGGCGACTTCGCCGACCAGACGCTCGCCGGCTGGCGTGACGATACGCTGGCGATGATCGACCAGATCGCCACCGGGCCGGTGGTGCTGGTGGGCTCGTCGATGGGTGGCTGGCTGATGCTGCTCGCCGCCAGGGCACGGCCCGATCGCGTGCTCGGCCTCGTCGGCATCGCGCCCGCCCCCGATTTCACCGATTGGGGTTTCACGCTCGACGAAAAGATGGCGATCCTGCAGCAGGGCAAGCTGGAGCGCGCCAACCCCTATGGCCCCGAACCGACGCTCTACACCCGCGCCTTCTTTCAGTCGGGCGAAGCCAACCGCTTGATGTTCGGTGCCATTCCCTTCGACGGTCCGGTGCGGCTGGTGCAGGGGCAGGCGGACCCCGACGTGCCCTGGCATCGCACCGTGCATCTGGCCGAGCTGATCCGTTCAGCCGACGTGCAGACATGGCTGGTCAAGGACGGCGACCACCGCCTGTCGCGCGACACCGACGTCGCGCTGATCGTCCGTGCGGTCGAGGACGTGCTGAGCCGCTTATGATCCTGTTGTTCGCCGCCGCCTTACAAGCCGCCACCGCTGCCCCTGCCGACCCGCGCGAGGCGCGCTTCGACCGCTGCGTCGCACTCGCCCGCACTGATCCCGCCGCCGCCCGCGCCGAAGCGGTCCGCTGGGGCGCCAGCGGCGGCGCCTGGTTCGCACGCCAATGCGCCGGCCTCGCCTACACGCAGGAGGGCAATTTCCCCGCCGCCGCCGTCGAATTCGAAGCGGCGGCCAAGGCGGCGGAAACCGCGCACGACACACGCGCTGCCAATTACCGTGCGCAGGCGGGCAATGCCTGGCTTGCGGCCGGCGACGTGCCCAAGGCGCGGTCCAACCTCGACACCGCGCTGATCGCGGGGACGCTGGAGGGGCTGGCGCTCGGCGAGGCACAGCTCGACCACGCCCGCGTGCTGGTCGCGGCCGGCGAGCCCGAAGGCGCGCGCCGCGATATCGACATGGCGCTCAAGACCGCGGGCGACGATCCGCTGGCGTGGCTGCTGTCGGCGACGCTGGCACGACGCGAGGGCGACGTGATCCGCGCCAAGACGGACATCGCCGAGGCGCTGAAACGCTCCGCCGACGACGCCTCGGTGCAACTCGAGGCGGGCAATATCGCCGCACTTGCCCGCGACGAGGCCGGCGCCCGCGCCGCCTGGGCCGAAGCCGCACGCTTCGCCCCCAACGCCCCCGCCGGCAAGGAAGCCCGCGCCGCGCTCGCCCAGTTCGGCGACGTGCCGGCGGCAAAGGCGGCGCCGACGGGCCGCTGACGACAATCACACCCACTCCGCCATCCAGCGGAAGGGCTGATCGACACTCAGCGCACCCATAAGTCCTCCCCCGCCAGGGGGAGGTGTCGCCGCCGAAGGCGGTGACGGAGGGGGCGGACAGGAACGTCCCTAGTAACGAAGCGCTACCCTTACCTCCCCCTCCGTCATGCCTGCAGCATGCCACCGCCTCGGGTCGATCATGCCCCCGGCATGATCTTGAACGGCCGGGGGCCGTTCATCCCGATGCGCCCTGGCGGGGGAGGAATAAGGTCGCCACCCCCACCCCGTCACCCCGGACTTGGTCCGGGGTCCACTGATCCTCAGGGGCAGCGTCTGAGCCTCTTGCCGTCCCCCCGCCGCCCGGTGGACCCCGGAACGAGTCCGGGGTGACGAAGTGGCCCCCCCTCGACGGCACCGACGCCGTCCCTTACGCGTTGGGGCACGATCGTTCCCCAAGTCCAAGGGCAAGGCATGCATTACCTCCACACCATGATCCGCGTCAGCGATCCCGACGCGACGATCGCCTTCTTCAACGTGCTCGGCCTCCACGAAGTCCGCCGCATCGACAACGACCAGGGCCGCTTCACGCTGATCTTCCTCGCGACGCCCGAAGACGCCAAGCTCGGCGAACGCCGTGCCGAGGTGGAGCTGACCTACAATTGGCCGGCACAGGATGGCAGTGCGCCCGAAAGCTACACCGGCGGCCGCAACTTCGGCCATCTCGCCTATCGCGTCGACAATATCTACGACAGCTGCCAGGCGCTGATGGACCACGGCGTCACGATCAACCGCCCGCCGCGCGACGGCAACATGGCCTTCGTGAAGACGCCCGACGGCATTTCGATCGAACTGTTGCAGGCGGGCGACCCGCTGCCGTCGGCCGAGCCTTGGGCGTCGATGCCCAACACCGGCAGCTGGTGACGCCATGACGCTGGAGATCGTCCGCGTTCCCGTGCTCAGCGACAATTACGCCTGGCTGATCCATGACGATGCCAGCGGCGAGACGGTCGCGGTCGATCCCGGCGAGGCGGCGCCGGTGCAGGCCGCCGCCGCGCAGCGCGGCTGGCGGATCGATCAGGTGTGGACGACGCACTGGCATCCCGATCACGTCGGCGGCAACGCGGCGTTGCGGGCGGCGGGCGCCCGCATCACTGGCCCGGCGCGCGAGGCCGCCAAGATCCCGACGCTCGACGCGACGGTGGACGAAGGCGACGTGGTCCATATCGGCGGAACGGTCGCGCAGGTGCTGCACGTTCCCGGCCACACCGCCGGCCACATCGCCTTCCACCTCGCCGACGATCAGGCGATCTTCACCGGCGACACATTGTTCGCGCTCGGCTGCGGCCGGTTGTTCGAAGGTACGCCCGCAGAGATGTTCGCCAACATGCAACGCTACGCCGCGCTGCCCGACGCGACGCGCGTCTATTGCGGCCACGAATATACCCAAAGCAACGGCCGCTTTGCGCTCAGCGTCGAGCCGGACAATGCGGCGCTGATCGAGCGGATGCGCGCGGTCGACGCAGCCCGCGCGGCGGGCGAGGCAACCGTGCCCACGACCATCGGCCTGGAACGCGCGACCAACCCGTTCCTGCGGGCAAGGGATGCGGACGAATTTGCCACGCTGCGGGCCGGCAAGGACAATTTTAAAGACTGAGACGTTTCACCCGGCGACAGGAGCGACATATGGCGATCAGGACCCCCCTTGCGATGGCGACGCTGCTGCTGGCGGCGGCCTGTGCCCAGACGCCGCAGCAACGCCTTGCCGCCGAACAGGACAGCGCCGCCGCGGCCAGCGGCTTGCAGAAGGAGCTCGCGGGCCTCACCCCCGGTCAGCCGATGGCGTGCATGCCGCGCTTCAACAATACGCAGGTCAAGGCGTTCGGCCCGACATTGGTCTATTCGGTCAGCCGTACGCTCAAATACCGCACCGATACGTCGGGCGGCTGCGAGCGCGTTGCACGCGGTGATATCCTCGTCACGCAAAGCCCGATGAGCCAGGCGTGCCAGGGCGATATAGCGACCACCGTCGACCAGGGATCGCGGATGATGTCGGGCAGCTGCTCGCTCGGTCCATTCGTCCGCTACGAGCGGCCGGCGCGATGAAGGCGCTGGCGCTGCTCGCCCTCGCGCTGCCGCTGATGGCGGCACGGTCGGACCCGCTTGCCGACCGCATCGCCGGGCAGCCGGCCGACTGCATCTCGCTGTCGAGCACCAACGGCCCGGAGATCGTCGATGCGCACACCATCCTCTACCGCCAGGGCGCGGGCCGCACGGTGTGGAAGACGGGGCCGGTCGGTGCCTGCCCGTCGCTCGCGCCGCTCAATACGCTGATCGTCGACGTGTGGGGCGGGCAACTCTGCCGCAACGATCGCTTCCGCGTGCTGACGCCGGGTACGTCGATCCCCTCGGCCTATTGCCGCTTCACCCGCTTCACGCCCTATACGCTGCCGGAACAGCGCTGATTCACCTGTAGACGTCACCCCAGCGCAGGCTGGGGTCATTCGCGGCTCCTGCCCCGCGTCTCAACCGAACGATCCCAGCCTATGCCGGGATGATGGCCGGATCGGATGACGGCGACGCTGGCACCGGCACCACGATCCCCCTATCGTGCCGGCATGATACGCCCCTTCCACCTCGCCTTTCCCGTCCACGATCTCGCCGCCGCGCGCGGTTTCTACGGCGGCACCCTGGGCTGCGCGGAGGGCCGGTCGAGCGATGCCTGGATCGATTTCGACCTGTACGGCCATCAGATCGTCGCCCACCTCGATCCCGCCGCCCGCGCGGTGCGCGTCGAAAATGCCGTCGACGGCCATGACGTGCCGGTCCCGCATTTCGGCGTGGTGCTGACCATGCCGGACTGGGAGGCCCTGCGCGACCGCCTCGTCGCGGCGGGCACCCGCTTCGGCATCGCCCCGCATGTCCGCTTCGTCGGCCAGCCGGGCGAGCAAGCGACGATGTTCTTCTACGACCCCTCTGGCAACGCGCTGGAGTTCAAGGCGTTTGCCGATGACGCGATGCTGTTCGCCACCACGAAGGACCCCGCATGACCGCGCCGATCGAGATCAACATCCCCCACCAGCTCGGCAAGCAGGGCGTGCGCGACCGCCTGGACGGCGGCATCGGCAAGATCGGCCGGCTGATCCCCGGCGGCGCGCAGGTCGATCACCGATGGGAGGGCGACACGATGCACTTCACCGTCGGCGCGATGGGCCAGCAGATCGGCTGCCGCGCCACCGTGTCGGACAGCAACGTCCACGCGATCGTCGACCTGCCCGGCTTCCTCGGCCTGTTCGCCGGCAAGATCCGCGACGTCATCCAGCAGGAAGCACCCAAGCTGCTGAAGTGAAACATTCCTCCCCCGCCAGGGGGAGGACCGGGATCACCCCATGTGCCGCTTGTCCAGCTTCCGCGCCAAGGTCCGCCGGTGCATCCCCAGCCGGCGTCCGTCGTGACTTAGGGCTTTGCTGGCCCCCGCCGTCACCGCCGCCGAAAGTCCTCCCCCGCCAGGGGGAGGGGGACCGTTCGGCGTCAGCCGAATGGTGGAGGGGGCGGACGGCGGCGTCCGTCATGACTGAGGACACTTCTTACCTCCCCCTCCGTCACCGCTACGCGGTGCCACCTCCCCCTGGCGGGGGAGGACTCGGATCACCCCATATGCCGCTTGTCGAGCTTCCGCGCCAACGTCCGCCGGTGCATGCCCAGCCGCCGCGCAGCCTCCGAAATGTTGAAGTCCACATCGGCCAGCGTCTGGTGGATATGCTCCCATTCCAGCGTCTTGATCGACGTCGGCGGGGCAGGGGCGATCGTCGCGTCGGCATCGCCCTCGACGCGTGCGAACGCCGCCTCGATATCGTCGGTATTGGCGGGCTTGGTCAGATAGTTGGTGGCGCCCAGCTTGATCGCCTCCACCGCGGTCGCGATGCTGGCGAAGCCGGTGAGGACGACGATCTTGATCCCCGGATCGAGCGCATGCAGCGCCGCGACGCAGGTAAGGCCCGACGCGCCACCCAGCCGCAGGTCGACCACCGCATGGTCGGGCTTGAACGCCGTCGCCGTCGCCTCCAGCGTGTCCGGCCCATCGATCATCGCAACCGCATAGCCACGCCTCTCGAACGATCGGCCCAGCGTGCGCGCGAAATTGGCGTCGTCCTCGACGATCAGCAGGCGGCGCGCCTCGCTCATCCGCGCGCCTCCAGCGCCAGGCTGGCGATCGGTAGCCGCAGCACCGTCTCCGCGCCGCCCTCCGCCCGGTTGCGCGCCTGCAACGTGCCCCCCAGCGTCCGCAGCACGTTGGTCGCGAGGAACAGGCCCAGCCCGGCGCCGCGTCGCGCCTTGCTGGTGTTGTACGGCCGCCCCAGGCTGCCGAGCACCTGCGCGGGGAAGCCGCTGCCGTCATCCTGCACCGTCAGCACCAGCATCGCCTCCTCCATCCGCGCCGTCAGCGCGATCCGCTCCGCCCCCGCCTCAACCGCATTGTCGAGCAAATTGGTCAGCGCCTGCCCCAGCGCGCGATCGGCCACGATCGGCGTGTCGTCGGACAACGCATCGTGGAAGGCGACGGTGCCCGGCCACGCGTCGATCAGCTGGCGCAGGAACCGGCGCACCGTCGTGCGTTCGGGGGCGACGCCGGTCACCTCGCCCGCAGCGAACAGGATGCCCGACACGATCGTCTTGCAACGCATCACCTCGGCCTGCATCTCCGCGACTTCGGCGGCGAGGCGGGGATCGTGCGTGACGGCCGGATCGGCTTTCCAGTCGCCCAGCAGCACCGCGATCGACGCGAGCGGCGTACCCAGTTCATGCGCCGCGCCGCTGGCCAGCAGACCCATGCGCACGATCTGATCCTCCTCGGCGGCGCGGCGGCTCAGGTCTGCCAGATACGCGTCGCGCTCGCGCAGATTGGCGGCGATCCGCGTCACGAACAGCACCAGCAGCACCGCGGCGAGCACGAAATTGCACCACAGCGCCAGCACATAGACGGGCGACAGATGCGTCGCGAACCACGGCGGCAACGCTAGCGGCGGGCTGACCGCCGCAACGACGGCAAAGGCGACAGCGGTAAACCCGACCAGCGCCCAGCTCGACCAGGCATGCAGCAGCACCGCGCCCATGACGACTTGCAACAGGTACAGCGACACGAACGGATTGTTCGCGCCGCCCGACAGATACAGCTGCACGGACAATGCGAAGACGTCGCACACCAACGTCCCGAACAGCTGGAAATTGGTGACCGGCCAATGCGGATGCCCCAGCCACGTCATGACGTTCAGCATCACCAGCCCGGCGAGCACGACGAACATCTGCGCGATCGGCAGCGTGATGCCGAAGCCGTAATGCACCGTCAGGATCGTCGCGAGCTGCCCGCCCACCGCCATCCAGCGCAACAGCACCAGCTGCCGCATATTACGCGCCGCGGCATCCTCGGGCGCAGGCGGCGGCAGGCGGACGGCGTGGCTCATAGCCCCGTGGTAGCGCGCGCCGCCCCGCCCGTCATCCCGGCGCACAGGAAAGGGCCGGAACGCACGCCTCACCCGGTCCGTCACCCCGGACTCGTTCCGGGGTCCACCGCGCCGCACGGGGACGACCAGAGCCGCCAGCTCCCCCTCGCCGCAGAGTGGACCCCGGACCAAGTCCGGGGTGACGGAGCGTATGAGGAAACGCACCGCTCAGACGGCAGCCTACGCCGCCACCCGGTTCCACCCACCCACCGCGTCACCCCGGACTTGGTCCGGGGTCCACCGCGCCGCATGGGAACGGCCAGAGCCTCCAACTCCCCCGCGCCGCAGAAACCCCGGAGCAACGGAGCAAACGACGCCCCCCTCAGAACCGCCAGTCGACCCTATCCGTCTCGCCCTTGCAGATCCCGCGCAACGCCGCCCACTCGCGCGCGTCCAGCGCAGGCGTATACACCGCGCCCTTCACGACGCTCGCCCGGAACCGCTTCGCCCGGTCCGCCGACATCGGGTGGCTGGCGATATAGGCGAACATCCGCTCCGTCCCGCCCGCGCCCTTGCCCAGCCGGTCGAAGAAGCGCGCGGTCGGCACCGGCGACAGCTTCGCATCGCGCAGCATCTCGATCGCCCGGCCATCGGCCCGCGCCTCCGCATCGCGCGAATAAGCGGTGGCGAGCAATGCGTTGGTATAGCCGCCGACATGCCCCTCCATCCCGCCGAGCAGGACGGACAGGCCCATCTGCCGCAGCAGCGATTCCATCACGTCGCGTCCGCGGACGTGGCCGATCTCATGCGCGATCACGCCCGCCACCTCGTCGGGCGATTGCGCCGCCTGGATCAGCCCATCGAACACCACGATCCGCCCGCCGGGCAGTGTCACCGCATTGACCATCGGGAGCTTGACGACATGCACCTCCAGCGTGCGATCGTCGGGGTCGATGCGCTGCACCAGCGTCGCCAGCGCGGCGCGTCCGGCGGGATCGGCACAGCCCTTGCGACCGAAATCGCCCATCATCACGTCGCCCAGCCGCTGTTCGGCCGACGCGGGGATCAGCCGCGCGAGCAGGGCAGGGGTGCGCAGAACGACGACCACGACGATGGCCGCCAGCACCGCAAAGACGCCGACCGCGCGCCACAGCCCCAGCCGGTCGACCCAGCGGCCGTAACGATGCGCGCCCGGTAGCGCCGCGGCCAGTTCGGCCGGCACCGCGCCGTCGAAGGTGATGCGCCAGCCGGGGTGCCCCTTGCGCCCGAAGCTCGCATGGCCGGCGTCGCCGTCGCCCGGCGTCAGCTCGGCGAACGCCACCCGCGCGCCGGCCTCCCCGTCGTCCACCAGCGTGAAGCCGTCGCCCTCGGTGACCAGCTCCACCCGGCGGCGCAGCGCGGTGACGCCGTCGTAATGCCAGACGCCTGCGCGCATGGGGTCAGAACGCGCCGACGTCGAACGCGTCGAGCAGCCCTTCGCCCTGGCCCGGTTCGCGTGTGCGCGACTGGGTCAGCGTGTCGATCTCCACCTCGCCATAGGCCGCGAGGTGACGGATGAAGAACGCCCAGTTGCGGTACGGCACGAAGATATAGCCGACGCCGAAGGTGACGACCGTCAGCCCCAAGTTGCCGAGGTACAGCTTCACCCAGTCCATCGTCGACGCCTCGAACCCGAACTCCAGCTTGCCCAGCGACGTCGCGCCGATCGCCTCGCGGAAGAAGGCGGCGTAGCAGGCCATGGCGATCAGGCCGAGCACGCCGAAGAACAGCACGTAGAAGCCGACGACGGCCAGCACCACTGTCGCGATCACGCCCGCCGTCGGCGGCGTACCGGGCTTCATCCCGGCAAACGCCCCCGCGAACAGGAAGCCCAGGATGCCGGCCGCCACGACGATGAGGATCGGGGCGACGTAGAACAGCAGGAATCGCTTGAACACCGGCTGCCAGCGCGCCTCGCTGCGGAAGGGCAGCGAACCGAAGCTCATCGCATTCCACCGCTGGTTCCACAGCCTGGCCATCGCCCAGGGCGTCATCAGATAGATGGTCAGGAACGACAGCAATGTCCGCCAGAAATAGCTCCAGCCATAGGCGACGCCCTGGTCGTCGCTGCCGCCGCGGATGCCATGCCACAGCGTGCGGCTGAGGCGGTAGCGCAGCGCCCGGAACCGCGCGACGCCGAACAGGTAGAGGATCGCGAGATAGAGCAGCCCCACCATCAGCCCCGCCGCACCCTGATGCCCGCGCATCATCACGCCCTGCAGGACGAGGTTGATGATGCCGAGCGGCAGGACGAACAGGACGAAGGCGAGCAGATAGCCGACGAACAGCTCCAGCCCCGTGCCCGTCCATTCCAGCCGGTCGTCGATGAACTGCGTCCGGCTCCACAGATACCGCCGCGTCCGCGTCCGCGCCCAGAAGACGTAGACGCCCAGCGTGACGATCGTCAGCAGCAGGTTGGTGAAGGCGATCGGCGCATAATCCTGCCACCGCCCGGTAAAGCGGAATGCCCGCATCGCTGCCTGTTCGTCACTCATGTCCGTCCCCCTCGCGGGGCAGTGGAGCCGAGCGCCGGGGACGGGTCAACGACAATCTGGGCCATGGACAGGGCAATCCCCCCGCCGGCGAGCCGCCCGCACGGCAAGCCGGCGCCTAAGCCCCTCACCACGCTCGCCTTCGTCGTCCGGATGACGATCCGACATTTTTGCCATTGACGCGGGACGACGGCTCGGGTCCCGGGTCCCGCTTCTCCACCACGGCCGCGCACGACAAAACCGAACCAGTATCACCCCGCAAACCCCTCGATCGCCGCCTGAAACGCCGCGGGCTGATCGAGCATCACGAAATGCGCCGCATCGCCGATCCCCACGAACCGCACGTTCGGCGCACCCGCATAGGCCGCGGTGTACAGCGCCTTCGCCTGCGCCTCGCTCGGCCCCGACGTCGCCCAGGGATAGACGAGCGTGATCGGCGTCGCGATCTGCGCCATCGCGGGGCGCAGGTCGGTGGTCATGTCCTCGTACATCGCCTGTGCCGAAACGCGCAGATCGGCTGCCATCGCCCAGGCCGTCACCTTCGCACGCGCCTCGGGGCGCAGCGCGAGCCGGTCGGCGATCGCGGTCGCGGCGGCGGCATCGGCGGGCTTGCCATAGCTCGCCGCCTGCATGTCGCGCATCGCCTTCGCGCGCGGTTCGATCATCGCGACGGTCGCGGTCGGCGCGAATAGCGTGCCGATGAACGGCAGCGAATCGACGATCATCAGCTTGCCCGCATCACCCGGATGCGCGTTGGCCAGCATCAGTGCGGCGAGCCCGCCCATCGAATGGCCGACCACCGCGGCGCCTGCGATCTTTTCCTTGGCGATCAGTGCGTGCAGGTCCGCGACCACGCCGTCGAGCACCCCCGGCGACAGGTTCGCTCCCGGTGCATCGCCGCCGAAGCCGTTGACCTGCACCACATAGACGCGATGGGTCTTCGCAAGGCCCGGCACCACGCCGTCCCACACCGCGCGCGGCGACGACAGGCCGGGAATGAGGATGACCGGGCTGCCCTTGCCGGTCGCCACGACCGAGATATGCGGCATCCGCGTTTCGGCCGCCGGCGTCGCGGCATGGCTCGGCGCCGGCTGCAGGACGACGCCCAGCGTCAGGGCGGAGGCGGCAAGGCGCATACCGAGAAACCGGATCATATTACTTCTCCTTGGACGGACTGACGAAGACGTCTTCGATGGCAAGCTCGAACAGTTCCGCGATGCGGAAGGCGAGGGGGAGCGAGGGATCGTAGCGCCCCGTCTCGATCGCATTGACGCTCTGCCGGCTGACCTCGAGCTGTTCGGCGAGATGCTGCTGGCTCCACCCCCGCGTCGCCCGCAGCGCGCGCAGGTGGTTGTTCATGCGCCATCCCCGGCAAAGCGGTCGCGCAGCCCCATCGCGCACTGCCACAGGCCGAAACAGCCGCACCAGACGGGGAAGGTCAGGAAGGTCGGGAAGTGCCCGACCGCGCCGCCATTCTCCAGGAACCCCCAGACGGTGGTGATGACCAGCATGACACCGAGCCCGCCCAGCATCGCCGTGGCCAGCCGCGTGCGGATGAACTCGTCGCGCTCCTCGATCAGATAGGCGCCCATCACCAGGATCGCCGCCACGATCGGCAGCGCCGGCGCTACGGACAGAAGCGCAAGCAGCGCCCCCTGCGGCTTCTGATCACGGATCATGGCCGTGCAGGCGAAGAGCACCAGCACGTACATCGTCATCGCTGGAAAGAAGCGGCGCAGATAGCGGCGCTGCGCCGGGTTCAGCTTTTCGCTGCGTCGAATCGAGAACATCACAGCCTCCTTCGTATGTGAAGGAGGCTTTACATGGAAAGCTCGCTTTACGTCAAGCGCGCTTTACATCAGATGACGAACTCCACCGATCGCCGCTGCGCCTCGTCGGCGCGCTTGGCGACGATTTCGGCGTGGAGCGCGATGATCGTGCGGCTGCCGATGGTGGTGAACAGGAACGGGAAGACGCCATGCGCCAGCGCGCCGAGCCCGCCCACGATCATGCGCAGGCCGAACCGCGTCGCGACGCCCAGATGCTGCGTATAGCTTTCGCCGACCGAGGCGGGGTGGTGGGTAAAGGGGTTCATCGGACACCTCCTGACCCCGGATGCTATCCCTTCGCGCGCAGGCTTTCCAGCATCTCGGCGGCGAGCAGGCTCAGCGTGTCGTCTCTAGCGCCCATCACAACGATTCGATCGCCCGGCCGCGCTTCGGCGACCAGCAGCGCAGCCGCCTCGGCCCGGTTTGCGACATGGCGCGCGTCGCGGCCGGCGGCGGTCAGATCCGCGACGATGTCGGCGCTCGTCACCTCGCGGTTGACCGTGCCGCCGTGATAGACCGGATCGGGCAGGACGAGCAGGTCGTCGGGCCGCAGCCGCTGCGTCAGGCTCTCGACCAATTCGCGCCGCATCACCTTCAGTGGGCCATAGCCGTGGGGCTGGAACAGGATGCGCAGGCGCCCGGGAAAGGCGTGCAACGTATCGAGCGTCGCGGCGATCTTGTCGGGGTTGTGCCCGAAATCGTCGATCACCGCGACCCCGCCCGCCGCGCCGACGAAGTCGAACCGGCGCCTGAGGCCGGTAAAGCCGCCGATCGCCTCCACCGCCTGCTCCGGCGGAATGCCCGCGGCGGCGACCGCGGCGATTGCCGCGAGCGCGTTGGCGACATTGTGCCGGCCGGGTACGCCAAGCTGCACGCGCAATCGCGTCTCACCCTCACCCTTCCGCGCCTCCGGCGCTCCCTCCCTCTCCCGCTGGGCGCGGCGGGTGAACAGCGCCCCGCGCTGTTCAGGACATGCCGGGGGCATGTCCGACCCGTCGCGGGAAGAGGGCGCGAAGCGCCCGAAGGGTGAGGGTGAGCGCGCGATGAGATCGAACGATATCGCAAACGGCTCCGGCGCGAGGTTCTCGGCGCGCAGATCCGCCTCCGCCTCCACCGCGACGGTCACCACATTCGCCATGCCGGCAACCAGCGCCGCCGTCTCCGCATCGCCCACATTGGCGACGACCACCTCGGCCTTGCCCGCAAAGTCGGCGAACAGGCGCCGCAATTCGTCCAGCGCCTTGTGATCCAGGCTGACGTTGTTCAGCACCGCAACCCGCGGCACGTAGCGCGCGATGGACCCGTCGCTTTCGTCCACCTCGCTGACGAAGGCATCGCCCCCCTCCTTTCTATTGGCCCCCACCAGCGCGCTCGCGAACGGCGCATCCGGTGCCGCGAAATTCTTCATCACCGCGCCGTTCATCACCGTGGGGTCGCGCCCCACCGCGTGCAGAATCCAGCCGATCATGCCCGTCACGGTCGACTTGCCGCTGGTGCCTGCGATGCCGATCGGCAGCTCGCTCGCGTTGAACAGGGTGCTCAGCAGCTCGGCACGGCTCATCCGCGCGCAGCCCAGCCGCGTGGCGGTGACGATATCCGCCACCGTGTCCTCGACCGCGGCGGAGGCGACGACGATCTGCTCCGCCGATACGATGCCGCTGCCGTCCTGCGGATGCAGCCGGATGCCGCGCGCGATCAGACTGTCGAACTTGGCAGGCACACGCCCCTGGTCCAGTCCGCGGTCCGATCCTTCGACGATCGCGCCGCGTCCGGCCAGGATCGTCGCCAGCGGCAGCATGCCGGATCCGCCGATGCCGACCAGAAAGAAACGCTGATTCTGTACTGTCTCGGAAATGTTGCCGTTCGCCATCGGCCCGCGCTATCGCCGGGCATCGGCAGGCACAAGGCTCTGTCGGCAAGCGGGGATACGCGCATGCGGATTGGAGTGGTGGCGCCGGCGAGCATCGGCAACAAGGATGCCGAGGCGCCGTTCATCGCCTTCACCGCTTTGGCCTATCCCGAGGTCGACCTGATCGTTCACCCGCAATGCTGGGAGACGGACGGCCATTTCGCCGGCAGCGACCGTCGCCGCGCCGACGCCTTCCTGGAATTCGCCAACGATCCGGGTTTCGACGCGATCTGGTTCCTGCGCGGTGGCTATGGTTCGAACCGCATCCTGCCGCTGGTCATGCCGCAGCTGGGGCCGGCCGCGCGGCACAAGACGTATCTCGGCTATTCCGACATGGGGTTCCTGCTCGGTGCGCTCTACGCCCGGCGGATCGGCCGGCCGGTCCATGGCCCGATGGCGAGCGACATCCGCCGCACCCACGGCGACCAGACGATCGCGCGCTCGCTGGGCTGGCTGGCGCGCGGCGACCGGCAGGGGCTGGAACCCGGCCTTGACGGGCGCCCGGCGGCGGCGTTCAACCTGTCGATCCTCGGCGCGCTGATCGGCACACCCTATCTGCCCGACCTCACCGACCACGTCCTCATCATCGAGGAAGTGTCGGAACCCATGTACAATATCGACCGGCTGCTGTTCCACATGGGCCGTGCGACGCAGCTGAAGGGCATCGCCGGCGTCCGCCTCGGCAGCGTCACCGCGGTGACCCCGAACGAGCCGCAATGGAACGAGGACATCGAATACATGGTCCGCCGCTGGTGCGCCGACCTCGGCGTGCCGTACCTCGGCCGCGCCGACGTCGGCCACACCCAGACCAACCGCGTGGTGCCGTTCGGGATCGTGTGAGGCGCGACGGTAGCCACCTCCACTCCGTCACCCCGGACTTGGTCCGGGGTCCACCGGGCCGCGCGGGGGAGGCAAGAGGCTCGAACCACTCCCCTGGCCGCCGAGTGGACCCCGGACCAAGTCCGGGGTGACGAAAAGAGGGCCTGTCCTACGCGCCCCGGTTATGCCTAAGGTCCCCGCGATGGCCCATGTCGCGCCTCCGCCGATCACACCGGCACCGCCGCGTTGGGACAGCACGGGTGGCGCTTCCGACCATAACGTATCGTCCACTTCGTCCACTTCGTCCACTTCCAGCGCCCCGAAAGGCCGCCGCGCCCCCGAATCGCCCCCGCGACTCGCCTTGCGTCCTTCGCTCCCCCGCGTGCATAAGCCGCGCTCTCAATACCCAAGGAAGCCTTGAACCCATGTCTGTCATGTTCCGTATCACGCTGCCCGACGGTTCCGTCCGCGAGGTTGCGCCGGGGACTACCCCCGCGGACGTGGCCGCCGCCATCGGTCCGGGCCTCGCCAAGGCGGCGCTCGCCGCACGCATCGACGGGCAGGTGCGCGATCTCAACCGGCCGTTCGACGGCGACACGCAGCTCGCGCTGGTGACCGCGAAGGACGAAGCCGACGCGCTCGAACTCGTCCGTCACGACCTCGCGCACGTGATGGCCGAGGCGGTGCAGCATCTGTTCCCGGGCACGCAGATCACCTTCGGTCCCGCGACCGACGATGGTTTCTATTACGACTTCGCGCCGAAAGATCGCCCCTTCACCGAGGACGACCTGCCCGCGATCGAGGCCGAAATGCGCCGCATCATCGCGAAGAACGAACCGTTTACGCGCGAAGTGTGGAGCCGCGAAAAGCTGATCGATACCTGGACGAAGCAGGGCGAGACCTTCAAGGCCGAATGGGCCGCCGAACTGCCCGAGGGCGAGGAACTGACGATCTATCGTCAGGGCGAATGGCTCGACATGTGCCGCGGGCCGCACATGGTTTCGACCGGCAAGCTTGATCCCAACGCGTTCAAGCTGACGCGCGTGTCGGGCGCCTATTGGCGCGGCGACCAGAAGAACGCGATGCTCAGCCGCATCTACGGCACCGGCTGGCTCAACAAGAAGCAACTCGACCAGCACCTCTTCATGCTGGAGGAGGCCGCCAAGCGCGACCATCGCAAGATCGGCGCGGAGATGGACCTGTTCCACCTCCAGTCGGAGGCGCAGGGTTCGGTCTTCTGGCACCCCAAGGGCTTCGTCCTGTGGCGGCAGATGGAGGCCTATATGCGCCGCCGCCTCGACGCCGCCGATTATGCCGAGGTGAAGACGCCGCAGCTGATGGACGCACGTCAGTGGGAACAGTCGGGCCACTGGGGCAAGTATCGCGAAAACATGTTCGTGGTGCCGGACGAGATTCCGAACACCGAGGACGAGGGCGCGATCCTGTCGGGCGATGCCGACCTGATGGCGCTGAAGCCGATGAATTGCCCCGCGCACGTCCTGATCTTCAAACAGGGGATCAAGAGCTACCGCGACCTCCCCATCCGCATGGCCGAATTCGGCTGTTGCCACCGCAACGAGCCGCACGGCGCGCTCCACGGCATCATGCGCGTGCGCCAGTTCACGCAGGACGACGCGCACATCTTCGTGCGCGAGGACCAGCTTGTCGACGAAGTGCGCAAATTCTGCGAACTGCTCCACTCGGTCTATCAGGACCTCGGCTTCACCGATTATGCGGTGAAGCTCGCGCTGCGCCCCGAAAAGCGTTTCGGCTCTGACGAAATGTGGGACCAGTCCGAACAGGAACTGCGCGACGCGGTGCAGGCGTCGAACCTGCCTGAGGACATCAAGGCGAAGTTCGAGGAACTGCCGGGCGAGGGCGCCTTCTACGCCCCCAAGCTCGAATTCCATTTGACCGACGCGATCGGCCGGACGTGGCAGGTCGGCACCATCCAGTCCGACCGCGTGCTGCCCGACCGCCTCGATGCGAGCTATGTCGGTGAAGACGGCAACCGCCACCGCCCGATCATGCTCCATCGCGCGATCCTCGGCACGTTCGAACGCTTCATCGGCATCCTGATCGAACACCACGCCGGCCGTTTCCCGCTGTGGCTGTCGCCGGTGCAGGCGGTGGTCGCGACGATCGTCTCGGATGCGGATGATTATGCCGAGGACGTCGCGGCGACCCTGCGCAAGGCGGGCGTGCGCGTCGAAACCGACCTCCGGAACGAGAAGATCAACTACAAGGTCCGCGAACACTCCGTCGCCAAGGTCCCCGTCCTGCTCGTCGTCGGCAAGCGCGAAGCCGAAGAAGGCAAGGTCGCCATCCGCCGCCTCGGCAGTCAGGCCCAGCAGATCGTGACCATCGACGAAGCGCTCGCTATGCTCCGCGACGAGGCACTGGCGCCGGACATGCGCGGCTGAAGGAGACGGCGCGTCTTTCAAAAGGCGCGCCGATCCCTTATATACGTTCGCAAACCACCACAGGAGCAATACCCATACGTCCTCCCATGATGCGCCGGCCGAACCAGGCGCCGCCGATGAACGGTCCTCGTTTCAACGAATGGATCCAGAGCCCCAAGGTCCGCGTCATCGACCATGAGGGTGAGAATCTTGGCGTGATGTACACGCGCGAGGCGATGGCGCAGGCGCAGGAAGTCGGCCTGGATCTGGTCGAGGTGTCGCCGAACGCCGATCCGCCCGTCGCCAAGTTCCTCGACGTCGGCAAGTTCAAGTACGAGGCGCAGAAGAAGGCGAACCTCGCGAGGAAGTCGCAGAAGACGCAGGAGATCAAGGAGATCAAGATGCGTCCGAACATCGACGACCATGATTACGACACCAAGATGAAGAAGGTCGCCGAATTCATCGAGGATGGCGACAAGGTGAAGGTCACGATGCGCTTCCGCGGTCGCGAGCTCAGCCACGGCCAGCTCGGCATGAACGTGCTGCAGCGCGTCGCGGAGCAGGTGCAGGAGATCGCCAAGGTCGAAGCCTATCCGCGCATGGAAGGCCGTCAGATGCTGATGGTGCTCGCGCCGAAATAAGCATCCGGCCGGATCGGCGCTTTCCGTAGCGTCATCTGAAATCTGGCTTTTTTGAACACCGGGTCCGGCAACGGGCCCGGTGTTGCGTATGGGAGACACTGCATTCGAAAAGCATGACGCCATTATGAAAATAGTGGACGCTCACGCCTGCGACCACCTAGCCTCAAAAGAAAACCCGATATTCGAAAACAATCGAAATCGATCTGGAGAGGAAGCCCATGCGCCTTACCGCGTACCTGCTGTCGGCAGCGACGATCGCCATCGCCTCGCCCGCGATGGCCCAGAACAACAGCCCCGAACCCTCGAGCGCGGCGACGCAGACGACGACGCCCACCGCCGCCGGGTCGGTGACGCAGGACGACCAGATGGGAGCGGACATCGTCGTCACCGCGCAGGGCCGCGCCCAGGCGCTGGCCGACGTGCCGGTCGCGATCTCCGCCGTCTCCGCCGAAACGCTGCAGAATTCGGGCGCCAGCGACATCCGTCAGCTCAACCAGCTCGCGCCGTCGCTGCTGGTGTCGTCGACGGGCTCGGAAGCGAACGGCTCGGCGCGTATTCGAGGTATCGGTACGGTCGGCGACAACCCCGGCCTCGAAAGCTCGGTCGCGGTGTTCATCGACGGCGTCTACCGCTCGCGCTCCGGCATCGGCCTCACCGAACTGGGTGAAATCGACCGGGTCGAGGTGCTGCGCGGCCCGCAGGGCACGCTCGGCGGCCGCAACTCGTCGGCGGGCCTGATCAGCATCGTCAGCAAGGCACCGTCCTTCTCGGGCTTCAGCGGCGGCGCGGAAGCGACCTACGGCAACTACAATTTCTACCGCTTCGCCGGAAACCTCAACCTGCCGCTGAGCGAAACGATCGCGGCACGCGTCGATGGCGTCTACGTCAAGCGCGACGGCTTCTACCGCGATTACACCAACAACACCGACGTCAATAACCGCGACCGCTACTTCCTGCGCGGCCAGTTACTGTTCGAACCGAGCAGCGACGTCACCTTCCGCCTGATCGGCGACTATACGCATCGCGACGAAAAGTGCTGCGCGGCGACCTATGTCGATCGCTCGGTTAACGAAGCTGTCGGCAACCTCAACGATCCGGTCGCCTCGGTGAACGCGGGCCTCGCCGCGGGCAGCAACGGCAACAACATCGTCAACGTCATCCGCGACCTCGGCCAGCCGCTGAACTACGTCAACGCCGCCGGCTACAGCCGCGACGTGTCGGTCAGCCCCGGCCGCAGCTTTGCCGGCATCACCAAGGATTGGGGCGTGTCCGGCCAGCTCGACTGGAATATCGGCGGCACCAAGCTGACCTCGATCACCGCCTATCGCGATTACGATTCGAGCCAGGGGTCGGACACCGACTATAGCCGCGTCGACATCCTGTATCGCGCCGCCAACGGCAATTCGGCGCGTCGCTTCCGCACCTTCACGCAGGAGGTCCGCCTGAACGGCTCGCTGTTCAACGACAAGCTCGACTGGCTGGTCGGCGGCTTCTTCGCCAACGAAGACCTGCGCGTCCTCGATAACCTGCGCTTCGGCAGCCAGTACGGCCGCTTCGCGACCTGCCGCCTGGTGTCGGGCAGTGCGCTCGCACAATTCTACGCGCCGGGTAACGCAGGCTGCCTCAGCGCGACGGGTCGTGCGGTCCTCAGCGGCGTCGTGCCGGGTGTCGCCTCGCCCTTCGGCGCGGCGGGCCCGACGATCGTCGGCGCGATCGATACGCTGGATGCGATCAACGACAAGGGCGCAACGCGCGACGTCTACAATCAGAACAGCCGCAACTGGGCGCTGTTCACGCACAACATCTTCCATGTCACGCGCACCGTCGATCTGACGCTGGGCCTGCGCTACACCAACGAACGCAAGCGCTTCGACGCGACCTTCACCAACGACAACGTCGGCTGCGTCGCCAACCAGCGCGCGCTGCTGCCCTTCCTGTCGAACGCCGGCCTCGCCGCCACCGCGGGCGGCATCATCGGCCTGTCGTGCCAGGGCAATTCGACCGCAGAGCTCAACGGCGTGTCGATCAACAGCGTCCGCAAGGAAGACCAGTTCACCGGCACGGCGGTGCTGTCGTGGAAGCCGATCGACGACCTGCTCGTCTACGGCAGCTATTCGCGCGGCTATAAGGCGGGTGGCTTCAACCTCGACCGCTCGGCGCTGAAGTCGCCCATCCTGCCCTTCTCGGCCTCGGGCGGTGCGCAGGCGCTGGTCAATGCACTGCAATTCGCGCCGGAAACGGTCAACGCCTATGAAATCGGCGCCAAATACGCGACCGGACCGTTCACGCTGACCGCCGCGGCGTTCCTGCAGGACTTCAAGAACTTCCAGCTCAACACGTTCAACGGCACCGTCTTCCTGGTCCAGAACATCAACGGCTGCTCGTCCAACCTCAACGGCGGCGATCGCGACCAGAGCAAGTTTGCGGCGGCCGGCAATTACAATGCCGCGGCGGCGACCACCGGTGCCTGCCCGTCGGGCGACGTGGGCTGGGGCGTCCGCTCGAAGGGCGTCGAGCTTGAGGCCTCGCTGGTCCCGGCGCGCGACTTCCGCGTGACCCTGGGCCTGACGCTGACCGACACCAGCTATCGCGACCAGCTGGTCGGCACCGATGCGGGCGCGCCGCTCGATCAGGCGCTGCGCAAGCTGCCCGGCAATCGCATGTCCAACTCGGCGGACGTGGTGACGACCGCGTCGGCGGCGTGGACGCCGCAACTCGGCGGTGGTTATTCGGCGCTGTTCTACGTCGATACGCGCATGACCAGCGACTATAACACTGGGTCCGATCTGTTTCCGCAGAAAGTGCAGGACGGCTATGCGATCGTGAACGCCCGCATCGGCCTGCGTACGCCGGACGAAAAGTTCAGCCTGGAATTCTGGGCGCAGAATTTGACCAACGTGAATTACGCGCAGGTCGCGTTCAACTCGCCGTTCCAGGAAGGCGCTGCGACCGCGGCGTTCCAGGATCCGCAATATCCGGGCGGCCGCCAGCTGTTCTCGCAATATCTCGCCGAACCGCGCACCTATGGTGCGACGATCCGCGCGCGCTTCTAACCTCAAGCCAGGCAACGATCCCTGGGCCGGCCGCAGCGATGCGCGCCGGCCCGTTTCTTTTGCGGCACGGCTGACCCGGCCACAGGCTCGTCGTACCGCAAGCGTTTTGACGGGGGGCAGGGAACCGGCACCCGCTATCGCCGATTGGAGCGATGAAGGGGACGATCGCTGATCTTCGAATCGATGCTGGTCAAATTCGCGCTGATCGGCCTGCTCGGCATCGGCGCACAGTGGATCGCGTGGCGGACGGGCAAGCCCGCCATCGCGCTGATGCTGATCGCCGGCGTATTGGCGGGGCCGGTGACGGGCCTGATCGATCCGCAACGCGATTTCGGCGCGCTGCAACAGCCGATCATCAAGCTCGCCGTGGCGGTGATCCTGTTCGAAGGCGGCCTCAGCCTCAACTTCCGCGATCTGCGCCACGCCGGCCCGGCCGTGCTGCGGCTCGTGGTGATCGGCGTGCCGGTCGGGCTGGTGCTCGGCACCGCCGCGGCCTTCTACGGCGCGGGACTGCCGCTCGGCATATCGGCGCTGTTCGGCGGCATCCTCGTCGTCACTGGCCCGACGGTGATCGGACCGATGCTGCGATCCCTGCGCGTCCCCGCACGCGTCCGCGACACGCTGAAATGGGAAGGCATCGTCAACGACCCGATCGGCGCGCTGCTCGCCGTCGCGATCTATGCCTATATCACCTATATCGGCCCGGACCGCAGCGCGATCGCGATCGGGCTGGATGTCGCCGCGGCGACGCTGATCGCGGGCGCGATCGGCGTCGGCTTGGGCTTCGGCCTCACCACCGCCTTCCGCCGCGCCTATATCCCGGAGTATCTCAAGGCGCCCACCGTCCTCGTCGCGGTGATCGCCGGCTTCGTCGCGGCAGACCTGATCAAGCACGAAACGGGCCTCATCACCGTCACGCTGATGGGCGTGGTGATGGGCAATCGCCAGACCCAGTCGACCGCCGCGCTCAAGCATTTCAAGGAAGATCTCGCCGTCCTCCTCATCTCGGGTGTCTTCGTCATCCTGTCCGCGACGCTGCAATGGGAGGTGGTGGAGCGCTTCCAGGCGCGGTTCCTCATTTTCCTGTTTCTGCTGCTGTTCGTCGTGCGGCCGTTGACCGTCATCGCCAGCCTCGCCTTTTCGGGCATGCCGTGGCGCGAGCGGCTGTTCGTCGCTTGGATCGCGCCGCGCGGCGTCGTCGCGATCGCGGTCACCAGCCTGTTCGCGCTGCGGCTGGAGGATTTCGGCATGAAGGATGCCGACGCGCTGGTGCCCTTGGTGTTCGGCGTCGTCGTCGCGACGATCTTCGCACACGGCTTTTCGGCGGGCTGGGTCGCGCGGCGGCTGGGGATCGACAAGGGGAAGGGCGAGGGCGTGCTGCTGGTCGGCGCCAACGCCTTCACCACCGCATTGGGCGGCGCCTTGCAGAAGATGGGGCTAACGGTGATGATCGCCGACACCGCCAAGTTCGCGCTCCGCGCCGCACGCAAACAGTCGCTCGACGTCCATCAGGGCGACATCCTGGACGAGGTGACGCAGGACACGCTCGACATGCAGCAGTTCCAGCACGTCATCGCCGCCACCGACAACGATTCCTACAACAGCCTCGTCTGTGCCGACCTCGGCCCCGAAGTCGGGCAGGACAAGCTAACGCAGACCGGCGTCGACGAAACGCGTCTCAGCCGCCGCCGCGCGCGCATGCTGCTGGAAGGTGGCGAGACGGTGGACGAATTGCAGGTGCGCGTCGCCGCCGGCTGGGCGTTCGGGCGGACGCGGATCACCAGCGTCTTCCCCTATGAGGCCTATCGCGCACGCCTCGCCCCGGAGGCGGAGCCGGTCGCGGTGATGAAGCCCGACCGCCGCCTGCTGCTGTTCTCGACGACGCAGCGGCCGGTGGTGGAGCCGGGCGACACGATGCTCACCTTCGCCCCGCCCGAACCGGTGTAGCTGAGCCCCCTCGTCGCCGAGGAAGTCCGCACAATCTATCGTCACCCCGGATCAAGTCCGGGGTGACGAGACGATGGGCCAGGGAATCGAATCTAAGCCGTCACGTCCTCCGTCTCGCCCGCCGCGGCGGTGCGCAGCCGCCGTTCCAGCGTCTTCAGACGCGCCGGCTGGATGATGCGGTCGCCGGTCAGGTCGGTGACGTAGAACGTGTCGACCGCCCGCTCGCCATAGGTCGCGACATGCGCCGAATGCAGCGTCACCTTCGACTGGAACAGCGCATGCGCCAGCTGGTTGAGCAGCGCCGGCCGGTCGCGGGCATTCACTTCGATCACCGTGAAGCGGTTCGATGCGTGATTGTCGATCAGCACGTTCGGCACGATCTCGAACGCATCCGCCCGCGTCCGCGCCGCGGGCTTGGCGACGAGGCGATCGGCGAGCTTGCCGCGATTGGCCAGCGCATCCTCGATCGCCATCGTCAGCCGCGTCAGCTGGCTGGCGTCGTCGAACGGGCGGCCGAACGGGTCCTGCACCAGGAAATTGTCGATCGCCATGCCGTCGCGCGTCGTATGGATGCGCGCGTCGATGATGTTGCCGCCCGCGACATGGATCGCACCGGCGATGCGATAGAACAGCCCAGGATGGTCGGCGGCATAGATCGTCACCAATGTCGCGCCGCGCGTCGCATAGACCTGCGCATCGATGGAGAGCTGCGCGTCCCCGGCGGCATCGATGAAGCGCGCATTATGGGCGAGCACATCGTCCGGCTCGGCGATCCAATAGGCCTCGGGAAAGCGCCGGACGAAGGCGGCGAAGCGCGCATCGTCCCACGCCAGCGTCGCCTGCAGCGTTTCCTGCCGCGTGGCGATCCGCTCGGCGCGGCCGCGCTGCTTGTGGCCCAGGCGCAGCACCTCTTCCGCCGCCTCGAACAGATCGGCGAGCAGCTGCCGCTTCCAGCCGTTCCACGTGCCCGGCCCCACTGCGCGGATGTCGACGATGGTCAGCACCAGCAGCAGGCGCAGGCGTTCGGGGCTTTGCACCACCTCGCAGAAATCGAGGATCGTCTTGAAATCGCTCAGGTCGCGCTTGAACGCGGTCGCCGACATCAGCAGGTGCCAGCGGACCAGCCACGCCACCGTCTCCGTCTCGGCGGGTGACAAGCCGAAGCGCGGGCATAGCCGCTCGGCCACCTCCGCGCCCAGGATCGAATGGTCGCCACCGCGCCCCTTGGCGATGTCGTGCAGCAGCACCGCAACATAGAGGACGCGGCGCGAAATGATGTGCTTGATGATCGCGGAGGACAGCGGATGGTCCTCCTTCAGCTCGCCCTTGTCGATCCGGCTCAGCAAGCCGATCGCGCGGATCGTATGCTCGTCCACCGTATAATGGTGGTACATATCGAACTGCATCTGCGCGACGACGCGGCCGAAATCGGGCACGAAGCGGCCGAAGACGCCCGCCTCGTTCATCCAGCGCAGCACCAATTCGGGATCGCGGGGCGACGTCAACACATCGAGGAAGAAGGCGTTGGCGCGCGCATCGCGGCGGTGCCCGTCGATCAGCTTGGCATCGCGCTTGGCCGCGCGCATCGCGAGCGGGTGAATCTCGACGCCGTGCAGGTCGGCGAGCTGGAAGATCTCGATCAGCCGCACCGGGTCTTCGGCGAAATAGTCGTCGCGGGGCAGCGCGAGGCGTCCGCGATCGAGGACGAAGCCGTGCAGCTTGCCCGGACGGCGCCGGATCGTCGGCAGGCCGAACCTGCGCCCGCGCGCCGCGAACCGCTCGTCCAGGTGCGCGAGGAACACGCCGGTCAGGTCGCCGACGGTGCGCGCCTGCAGGAAGTAATATTGCATGAACCGCTCGACCGCGGGTTTGCCCGGCCGGTCGGAAAAGCGCATCCGCGCCGCCACTTCGCGCTGGACGTCGAAGGTCAGGCGATCCTCCGCGCGGCGGGTGATACTGTGCAGGTGGCAGCGCACGGCTTGCAGGAAATTGTCGGCGCGGTGGAAGAGCTTATACTCTTCCGGCGTCAGCAGGCCGACGCCGACGAGATCCGCGCCGCGCTGCACGTCGTAGATATATTTGCCGATCCAGAAGAGCGCATGCAAATCGCGCAGGCCACCCTTGCCCTCCTTGACGTTGGGTTCGACGACGTAGCGCGTGTCGCCCATCTTGCGATGGCGGGCGTCGCGTTCGGCGAGCTTGTCGGCGATGAACTCGCGTTCGGTGCCGTGCTGCACCTCCGCCTTGAAGCGCCGCGCCGCCTCGTCATACAGCGACTGGTCGCCGATGACGTAGCGCGCCTCCAGCAGCGCCGTACGGATCGTCACATCGGCCTTCGCCTGGCGCACCATCTCGTCGAGCGAGCGGCTGGAATGGCCGATCTTCAGCCCCAGGTCCCATAGCGCATACAGCATTGATTCGATGACCTGCTCGGCCCAGGGCGTCTGCTTGCCCGGCGTCAGGAAGCCGATATCGACATCCGAATAGGGCGCCATTTCGGCACGGCCATAGCCGCCGACCGCGATCAGCGTCATCCGCTCCCCCGCGGTGGGGTTGGCGAGCGGATGCAGCCGCTGCGTTGCGAGATCGTAGAGCAGGCGCAGCAGCTGGTCTGTCAGATACGCCTGCGCGTTCGATGCCTCCAGCCCGCGTGAGGGATGTGCAGCGAGACGGCGCTGAATTTCGGTGCGCCCATCGGCCAGCGCCGCCTTGAGTAGCTGCGTCGCCTGCGCGCGCAACGGCGCATCGGCGGCATCGATCGCCGCGATCCGCTCGGCGAGCGCGCGCCGATCGATGATCGCGCGACGATTGGGGATGTGGTCGAAACGGCCCTGCATGGCGGCGGTCATAGCGGAGACAGGGTTAACGCGACATGGTGTTGGTGGGTGGTCGCGGTCGACTGTCCCGGACGCCTCGCGTCGGCGACGTCCGCATTTTTCGCTGTCCTACACGACCCGATTATGCCTACCCTCCCGTTGCTCTTTGATACCGTGAAGCCGGCTTTTGCGCGTGCCGACGGACGGGAGGGCATTCCGACGATAACGTACCGTCCACTTCGTCCACTTCCGCGGTGCGCAGAGCGTCGGGCGAGGTCCGAATCGGCGTCCGATGAGCGCGACACGTGTCCACAAACCCTCCGTCACCCCGGACTGGTTCCGGGGTCCACTCTGCGGCGAGGGAGACGGCTCGAGCCTCCTACCATTCCCCAGCGGCCCGGTGGACCCCGGAACAAGTCCGGGGTGACGCGTGGGGGTGAAAGGCTTGGGACAAGCCACCAGCGGTACAGTAAAGCGCCGCGCATGATCGCCGATGTGTCCCGCCGTCCCGCGCTAACCGCCCTCCTGCTCGGCGTCGTAGCCGCCACCGGCTTCGCGCCGTTGCAATTCTGGCCGCTGACGCTCCTCGGCCTCGCGGGCCTCGCCGCGCTGGTGCAGGCCGCGCCCACCGGCCGCCGCGCCGCGTGGATCGGCTGGTGCTGGGGCGTCGGGCATTTCACGATCAACAACAACTGGTTCCAGCACGCCTTCGACTTTCAGGACAAGATGCCGCCGGTGCTCGGCTATTTCGCGGCGGTTGGCCTCGCGCTGTATCTGGCGGTGTTTCCGATGCTGGCGTCGCTGGTCGGCTGGCGCTTCCGGGGGCGCGGCGGCGTGGATGCGGCCTTCGCCCTGGTCTTCGCCGCGGCATGGATCGCCAGCGAATATCTGCGCGCCACGCTGTTCACGGGCTATGCCTGGGACCCGATCGGCGTGATCTGGGTGCCGATAATCGGCATCGCGCGGCTGTCGGCATGGATCGGCACCTATGCGCTGTCCGGCGTAACCGTGCTGTTCGCGGTAGCGCTGCTGATGGCGGTGCGGCGGCACTGGCGGCTGGCGGCGGGCCTCGCAGTGGTGCTGGCCGGCGCCGCACTGTCCGCGCTGTGGACCCATGCGCCTTCCGCAGCGGCGGATGCGCCGATCCTGCGTGTCGTGCAGCCCAATATCGGCAACGACGTGCGCGGCGAGAATGCGGGGGAATATGCGCTGGCGACATTGCTGCGCGGTACGCGTCACCCCGCCGGTGCGCCTCGGCTGGTCCTGTGGCCCGAGGGGCTGCTGCGCGACCTGCTGGAAAGCGGCTATCCCTATTGGGTCTATGGTGATCGGCCATCGTCGTGGACGCGCCGCCGGATCGCCGCCGCGCTGCGCCCGGGCGACATCCTGATGACCAGCGCCGACACCTTGTCCTTCGACGCGCGCGGCGAGGTGTCCGGCGCCGCCAATTCCGTGCTCGCGATCGATTCCGTCGGCCGGATCGTCGGCCGCTACGACAAGGCGCACCTCGTCCCCTATGGCGAATATCTGCCGATGCCGTGGCTGCTGCGCCCGCTCGGGCTTGCCCGGCTGGTGCCCGGCGACATGGACTTCACGCCCGGCCCCGGTCCGCGCACGCTGAGCCTGCCCGGCTTTGGCGATATCGGCGTACAGGTCTGTTACGAGACGATCTTCTCGGGCGAGCTGATCGAGCCGGGCCACCGCCCGCGGCTGCTGTTCAATCCGTCGAACGACGCCTGGTTCGGCAGCTGGGGATCGCCGCAATTCCTGGCGCAGACCCGCATGCGCGCGATCGAGGAGGGGCTGCCGATCGTCCGTGCGACGCCCACCGGAATCAGCGCCGTCATCGCCGCCGACGGGCGGCTCGTCGCGACGATCCCGCACGAGCGGGCAGGGGTGGTGGAGGTGCGGATGCCGCCCGCGCTGCCGCCCACGCTGTTCAGCCGGCTGGGCAATTGGGCGGCGCTGATCGTCGCGCTCGCCTTCCTGGTGGCGGCAATTGCCAACCGCCGTTCAGCGCGGTAAGGACGACATATAAAGGTATCTTTATATCGTTATGAGGCAATGATGCGCGGCAATTACATCTTCACGTCGGAATCGGTTTCGGAAGGTCATCCGGACAAGGTCGCGGACCAGATCAGCGACACGATCGTCGATCTGTTCCTGTCGAAGGACCCGGAAGCGCGCATCGCCTGTGAAACGCTGACCACGACCAATCTCGTCGTGCTGGCCGGCGAAATCCGCTGCAAGGGCGTGTATGAGAACAACGCCTGGGCCGACGGCGCGCTCGCCGAGATCGAGGCGGCGGTCCGCGCGACGGTGAAGCGCATCGGCTACGAACAGTCGGGCTTCCACTGGAACGAGTTCACGTTCGAAAACAACCTGCACGGCCAGTCGGCGGAAATCGCAATGGGCGTCGACGAAGGCTCGAACAAGGACGAGGGCGCGGGCGACCAGGGCATCATGTTCGGGTACGCGACCGACGAAACGCCGGGCCTGATGCCAGCGACGCTCTACTACAGCCACAAGATCCTCGAAACGATGGCGGCCGACCGCCATTCGGGCAAGGCGCCGTTCCTGGAGCCGGACGCGAAGAGCCAGGTCACGCTGCAGTATGAAAACGGCGTGCCCGTCCGCGCGACCGCCCTGGTCGTTTCGACGCAGCACAAGGCGGGCTATTGCCTGCAGGGCCAGAACGCCGATCCGGCCAAGTATGAGGAACTGCGCGCCTATGTCACCGGCGTGCTGACCGACGTTCTGCCCGACGGCTTCGTCACCGACGACACCAAGGTGTACATCAACCCGACCGGCGCGTTCGAAATTGGCGGCCCGGACGGCGACGCAGGCCTCACCGGCCGCAAGATCATCGTCGACACCTACGGCGGCGCCGCGCCGCACGGCGGCGGTGCGTTCAGCGGCAAGGATCCCACCAAGGTCGACCGCTCGGCCGCCTATGTCGCGCGCTATCTCGCCAAGAACGTCGTCGCCGCCGGCCTCGCCAAGCGCTGCACGATCCAGCTGTCGTACGCGATCGGTATCGCCGAGCCGCTGTCGGTCTATGTCGACACCCACGGCACCGGCACGGTCGCCGAGGACAAGCTGGAAGCGGTGCTGCCGCAGCTCGTGCGCCTGACCCCCAAGGGCATCCGCCAGCATCTGAAGCTGAACGCGCCGATCTACGTCAAGTCGGCCGCTTACGGTCACTTCGGCCGCGAGCCGGAAGGCGATCTGTTCACCTGGGAAAAGACCGATCTGGTCGACGCGCTGAAGGCTGCCGTCGCCTGACGATCACGCATCCTACGGTTGCATGACAGCGCCCTTCCCCGTCTCGCGATGGGGGAGGGCGTTTCGGTTCGGGACCCGAGACGCCTAGGTGTCAGCGGTAGGGATTGTTGAGTTCGGCGATCCAGCCGGCACGGGGCGTGACGCCGACGCCGCGCGGTTTGCGCGCCTCGTCGAGGTCGATCAGCTCGTTGAAGCTCAGTCCGGCGAGCCGATCGCTGACCCACCGCACCGTTGCGACCAGATCGGGCATCGAACCCATGTGCAGCATGACCGTCGCGCCGGTGGTGAGGTCGTTGTCGTGTTCGATACAGGCGCCATGGCGCGACAGGTTGCGGACGCGGCGTTCGCGCGATCGACCATCGGCGGTCATCACGATGGCGCGGACGATGACACTGTTGCGCTTTTCGCGCGTGGGTTCGGGTATCGGTTCCATGGCGTGCGCGGATCGATCTGACAGAGATTAGTCACCGGTTTGTAAACGACCCGATGTGGGGTGATTGCCCCTCAAATGGGGCTATTTCGGCGCTGTTTCGCGGTCCGGGACTAAGTGGTTGAGCGCGCTATCGATCGCGGCTTCCGCAACCCATCCCACCAGGCCCGCCACGATCGCTTCCGACAGCGGCGAGGGCGACCCAGCGGTATCCGCCGCATGCTTCGGGGCATGCGTTCGCTGCCGCATCGCCGTTCGGACCGCACTGGCGACGACATGCACCGCGAGCATCCGCGCCCCGCCACGAATCAGGTCAGGCCGGCGGGTAACCAGCCCGGCGGCGATCGTGCCGACCGATGCCGCCACCAACTGGGGCTGCTGCGCGACATCGCCCAGAAATGCCGGCAGACGTCGTGTGGTGTCGTTTGCCGGTACGATAGCGTGGCTCACCGATTGTCTCCCTGTGGCATTTCGCCACGAACCTGTGCGTGGGCGAGCAGTGCGAATATGCCGGCGCCGCCGAACAGGTTGCCAAGCACGGCCGGCGCGATCAATCCGCCCAGCGTCTGCCACGCCCCGGTCTGACCGGCGAACCATAACAGAAACGCCTCCGCCGACCCGACGATCGAATGGCTGAAGCTGCCGATCGCAAGAATATAGGTGAAGATGCCGATGACCGTGACGCTCTGTTCCCGCGCATTGGGCAGCGCCCAGGCGAGGACGGCGATCAGGAAGCCGGCCGGCACCGCATTGACGAAGGTGCGCCCCGGCGACAGCTCGGTAATCCCCTGTGAGATGGTCAGTGCCGCATCGTGAATCGCCGCATTGCCCATGGCGCCGCTGGCGATTGCGAAGGCGGCGATGGCGGTCCCGCACAAATTGGCGGCGAGCACGATGCCCCACAGGCGCAGCGTTCGCCCCAGCGCCCAACGCGACGGCCGCGTGACCAGCGGGAGCATCGCGGTGATCGTGCTTTCGGTGAACAGCTGCATCCGGCCGAGGATGACGACGATGAACCCGACTGGATAGCCAAGCCCCACGACCAATTCGCGCCAGGGCATGGCAGGCAAGGCCGCATGTAACGCGGCCTCGGCGAGCAGCGACACGGTGATCGCAATGCCCGCCGCCAGCCCGGAAAAGAACAGCGACCGGATCGGGCGGCGCAGTTCCTCCTCACCCTCTTCACGAACGGTGCGGTGCAAGTCCTTGGCGTCGGCCGCCTTCAGATCGTCATCGCCGGAGGTGTCTGAAGGTGCGTCCATCGTGACGTGCAACGGTCGGTGATGGCGCTTGGCTCCCGCGTGTCAGGGCGATTGGGGCGTTTCCCTCTTCCCCCATCTGTTCTAGGGCGCGGCGCCATGAACGATCCCGCCACCATCCGCCGCCTGTACGGCCGCCGTCAGGGCCACAAATTGCGCGTCGGTCAGGCCGCGCTGGTCGAGGAGACGCTCGACGCGCTCAGCGTTCCCGAGACGGGGCCGATCGAGGGCAAGGCGCTGTTCGGCGACGACCGGCCGCTGGAGCTGGAGATCGGCTTCGGCGCGGGCGAACATCTGGCGGGGCAGGCGGCGATGCGGCCGGACACTGGCTTCATCGGCTGCGAACCGTTCCTGAACGGCGTGGTCGGCGCACTGGGTCATATCCGCGATGGCGGCCTCACCAACGTGCGGCTGCACATGGGCGATGCGCTCGACGTGGTGGAGCGACTGCCCGATGCCAGCCTGTCGCGCGTTTATCTGCTCCACCCCGATCCATGGCGTAAGGCGCGCCATGCCAAGCGTCGCATGGTCAACCATGGCCCGCTCGACGCCATCGCTGCCAAGCTGAAGCCGGGCGCCGAATTTCGGCTGGGCACCGACGATCCGACCTATTGCCGCTGGGCAATGATGGTGATGGACCAGCGCCGCGACTTCGAATGGCAGGCGCGCGAGCCGGCCGACTTCCTGGTCCGCCCCGACGACTGGCCCGAGACCCGCTATGAACGCAAGGCGCGCCGGCAGGGTCACGAGGTGTGGTACTTCCGCTACATCCGACGGTAGCCGTCAGCGGCGGCGCTTCGTCTTCCCCTTCTGGGGTGGGTCGACCCAGGTCGGCACGGCGACGTAGACCACCGGCGTTACGCGGGCGATCGTTCTGACCGGGGCGACCGCGGGGTCGGCGGGGAACTGGTCCCGCGCGCGGGCGAAAAGGAAGCGGGCGCGGGCGGCGCCCGGCGCGGTCGCGCTGGTGCCGACCCAACGCCAATGCCACGGCTCCCACTTCACATTCTGGCGATTGCCACCCGGGAAGGACAGCTCGAACCCGAAGCGTGGCGCATTGGCGAGCAGCCAACGCGCGGCCGGGGTCGCTGCCATACATGCTTCGGCATCGGGACAGCCATTCGCCGGGCGGACCGCGAAATCGAGCGCATAGCCCGTCGCGTGTTCGCTATGCCCGGGGGGCGCCACCGAAATCGCACGCGTGGCATCGGCATTGACGGCGCTGTCGGGATGTTCGCGACAGAACACCGATGCCTGGCGCAGGATCGAACGATGGCAGGACAGGCCACGTAGCGTGCCCATCACCGCGGGATCGCCCTTTGCCGCGGCGAGCAGGCGTTCGAGATCGGGGATGACGTCGCGCCGCAACAGGCAGCCGTGCAGCCCGAAGCCGCGCGGCGCCTCGACCAGATCGTCCGGCGGCGCGTCGCCATACGCCAGGTGACCGTAGACGCGACCATCGTTCGCCATCGCCGCTGCGGCACCGGCGCAAACCTGCGCACCGGCGGGCGAAGCCAGGGACAGCAAAGCGAGAAGGGCGGGGAGGCGCATCGCGGCTGCCTCTGGCGCGAAGACCGATGGAGTGGCAAGGCGTTTCGCATGCATGGCGACCGCGTATTGTTCATCGACGGCGAGGCCCTGGTCATCGACAAGCCCGCCGGGCTGCCGGTGGACAAGCCCCGTGACGGATCCCTCAGTCTCGAGAACCATCTCGATTCATTGAAGTTCGGCTTCCAGCGCTGGCCGCAGGCGGTGCATCGGCTGGACCGTGACACCAGCGGGTGTCTGCTGCTGTCACGCAACCCAAAAGCGCATGCGCGTTTGCAGCAGGCGTTCGAGCGCGGCGAGGTCGAGAAGCGCTACCTCGCCATTCTGGCGGGTGTGCCGCACGAATCGGCGGGCGAAATCGATCTGGCGCTTGCTAAGGTCAGCACGCGAGAGACGGGCTGGCGCATGGTCGCAGATCCGGCCGGCAAGGCCGCGCATACCGCATGGCGGACGCTCGCGGTGCGGGACGGGCGCGCCTTGGTCGAATTCCGGCCGACGACGGGGCGCACGCACCAGATCCGCGTCCATGCGGCAAGCGGTCTGGGTCTGCCGGTGGTCGGCGATCCGGTCTACGGCGGGGGCGAGACGGGCGGCATGATGTTGCACGCCGCCGCCCTGACCGTGCCGCGCGCCAATAAAGAGCCGGTGCGCGCCGAGGCGCCGCTGCCCGAGCGGTTCGGCGTCTGGCCGGATCTCGCCGAGGCCTGACGGTGCCCCGGTGCCGCTGATCCACGTCACGCGCGCCATCGCGATCGACGAGCGCGAGGTGGAGGAGAGCTTCACTCGCGCGTCCGGTCCCGGCGGCCAGCACGTCAACACCACCGACAGCGCGGTGATGCTGCGCTTCGACGTGTGGGGATCGCCCAACCTGCCCGATCTGGTGAAGCAGCGGCTGACCGTGCTCGCCGGGTCGCGGCTCAGCAAGGATGGCGTGCTGACGCTGCGCGGCGACGGATCGCGGTCACAGGAACTGAACCGGCGCGAGGTGCGCGAACGGCTCGTTGCGCTGATCCAGGAGGCGACGATCGTCCCCAAGAAGCGCCGTCCGACCAAGCCGAGCCGATCGGCCAAGGCGAAGCGCGTCGACGAGAAAAAGGGCCGCAGCACGGTGAAGGCGAACCGCGGTCGCGTGCGGCTGGATTGATGCGCGGCGCTTGCCTACATCGCGGGCCATGTACCAGTTCGATATCACCGCCGGCTCCAAGGCCGATCTGTACCGCGACCTGTTGGGGGCGCTCGACGCGCTGACCGTCGACGAACCCGACGCCATCGCCAACATGGCCAATGCCGCCGCGCTGGTGTGGCAGTATCTGCCGGACCTCAACTGGGCGGGCTTCTATCGCATGGTCGGGGGCGAACTGGTGCTGGGGCCGTTCCAGGGCAAGGCGGCGTGCATTCGGATCCCGTTGGGCAAGGGCGTGTGCGGCACCGCTGCGGCGACGCGCGAGACGCAGCTGGTCGAGGACGTCCATGCCTTTCCCGGCCATATCACCTGCGACGCGGCAAGCCGGTCCGAACTGGTCGTGCCGATCGTCCACGATGGGCGGCTGATCGGCGTACTCGACCTCGACAGCCCCGAGCCCGCCCGCTTCGATGCGGAGGACGCGGCAGGGTGCGAGGCGCTGTGCGCGCGGCTGGCCGCGCGGATCGCCTGAACCGAATCGGGACAGGCCACCCCACAGGGCAGGGAACCCGCGCTCTGGCGACTCCGTTTGGCGCGTGATACGCCGCAAGGTGAATAACGTGTTAATATCCGGGGCGAAGGCATGCGCCTCGGCAACAGGGAGACGACGATGCGCAGCGTGCTGATCGCGACCGCAACTCTGGCGCTGACCGCTACCGGTGCGAGCGCGCAGGAGCGCGTGGTGATGCAGGGGCCGGGGGCGAACTTCCCGGCACCTCGCGCCGGCATGGCACCGGCTCCGGCGATCCAGGGGCGTGGTGCGTGGCAGCCGGCACCGTGGCAGCGCGGCGGCTATCCGGGGCAGCCCGGACCGGCGCCCGTCGTGCGCCCCGTCCCCCCGCAGCCACAGCCGCAGTGGAACGGCCCGGCGGGTCAACCGCCGCGGGTGCAACTCGGCCGTTCGCGCTGGGGCAGCAAGGTGGATGGTCGCTGGTGGGGCGGTGCGAACGCACCCGGCGGCTGGCGGGCCTATCGCCGGCCCTATCGGGGCTATGCGCTGCCTAGCTATTGGGTGTCGCCCCGCTTCTACATCACCGACTGGCAGACCTATGGCCTGACGCAGCCGACGGCGGGCTATAATTGGGTCCGCTATTATGACGATGCAGTGCTCGTCGATGGGCGCGGCGCAGTCTACGACACGCGGCCCGGCATCAATTGGGATGCCTATGACAGCGACTATTATGCCAGCGACGACCGCGTCTATGCGGATAGCGGCTACGATCCCCGTGGCTATGAGCACCGCGACAATGGGGTCGGTGGTGCCGTGGCGGGCGCCGTCGTCGGTGGTGTCGCAGGCAATCTGATCGCCGGGCGCGGCAATCGCCTGGGGGGCACGCTGATCGGCGCGGGCGTCGGGGCCGCAGCGGGCTATGCGATCGACAAGGCGGAGGACCGTGGCCGCCGCCATCGCCGCAACGATCGTGGTTATGCGATCCCGGTCGCGCCGGATTATCCGCCGCCCCCGCCGCCGCAGGCCTATGCGCCGCCGCCACCCCCGCCGCCGCCCGCTTATGCCCCGCCCCCGCCCCCGCCGGTCGGTTATGTCGACAATGGTCGCGCATGGCGCTCGGCAGACGGGGTCACCACGGTGACGACCAGCGCGGGTGGCTCGGGTTATTATCAGGGCGGCTATTATTACCCCGGCGCGACGACCACGACGGTCGTGGTGCAGACCGCACCCGTGGTCACGACGACCACGACGACGGAAACCTATGAAGACGCGGTGACCTATACCCGCCGCGCCAATGCCGTGCGGCGTCCGATCGCGGCACATACGAAAACCAAGCGCGTCTGGCGCCCGGCGCCGACCTGCGCCTGCCAATAAGCGAAGCACGGCGCGAAGCGGCGATCCGCGTCGCGCCGGCTTTCTCCTGAGGGGTTACCCGATCCCCAAATCCGCCGGTCCGAACGCGGCGGGCAGCAGTTCCGACAAACGGTAGGTCGCGATCGCGTCACCCTCGGCAGCGCCGCAGTGAACCAGCAGGTCGCGGCCGCCCAGTTGTGCGGCTTCGTTGAGGACCTGGCGGCAGCGGCCGCACGGGCTGACGGGGGCGGTGCCCGTCGCACGCCCGTCCGCATCCATCGCGCCGCCGATCACGCCCACCGCGACGACTTCGCGCAGCCGTCCGGCCGCGCTGGCCGTGGCGATCGCCACCGTCTCCGCGCAGAGCGACAGGCCGTAGCTCGCATTTTCGACATTCGCGCCGGTGACGAGGCTGCCGTCGGTCATCAGCAACGCCGCGCCGACCGCAAAGCGCGAATACGGCGCATGGGCGCGGGTCGCCGCTTCGCGTGCAGCGGCGATCAGATCGGCGGGGGTGGTTTCGGTCATGGCGCGACTACGTCCCAATTCACGGGGCCTTCGATGCCGTCGATGCGGCGCACATCGCTCGCCCGCCACATCTGCCACGGGCGGGCCGGATAGGTGGGGGCGAAGAAGGTGCGCATCGCCCAGATCGGGCGCTCGATCGCGGCGGTGAGTTGATAGGTCGATTCGACGGGCTTGCTGACCCGCAGCATCACCGGCTTGGCGGTGTGCGTCTCGACCATATGGATGAACGTCTTCAGGTCGGCGATCAGCGCGTCGCGATCCGGCCGCGCGGTGCAATCGCCGCGGAAGCTGACATCGACGGCCATTGGCAATGCGTCGGCGGTGCGGGGCACGAAGGCGTTGACCGCGTTCGCCTGATCCTTCGCCGGCTGGCAGAGAGAATACAGATGGATCGCGCCGCGGCGCAGGCCGGCATCGGGCAGCGCCGCCCAATTCGCCTCGAACCCCGGATCGCGGCGATCGGCGCCGGAGGTGGCGACGAGATAGGCGAAGTCGGCGCCGCGCGCACGCACCGTGCCCCATTCGATCGGTCCGGGGCGCTCGTCCAGATCGATGCCCTGCAACGGATATTGGCTGGTCTTGGGATGCCAGGCCGTCGCATAGCTCCACCCACCGATACCGATCGCACCGGCAACGACCATCGCGCCCACCGCTTTCAGCATGCCGTACGCCATCAGCCGCGCAGGTGCAGGACGGAGATCAATGTGAACAGGCGGCGTGCGGTATCGAAGTCGACGTCGATCTTTCCCTCCAGCCGTTCGCGCAGCAACGTGGCGGCATCATTGTGGATGGCCCGGCGGGCCATGTCGACCGTCTCGATCTGCTGCGGCGTCGATGCCCGGATCGCCTGGTAATAGCTGTCGCAGATCGCGAAATAGTCCTTGATCGCGCGCCGGAAGCGGCCGAGCGCCAGCACCAGCGTCTCCAGATGCGTATCGTCGGCGCGATGGATGTGGATGCCGAGGCGACCCTCCGCCGATTCGATTTTGATCTTGTAGGGGCCGGCATAGCCGTCCGCGTGCTGGCGCTGGGGGGCGAAGTGATTGCCCTCCAACAGGTCGAAGATCGCGATCCGCCGCTCCTGCTCGACATCGGCCGAGCGCCAGCCGATGCTGTGCTCGTCCAGGGTGATGTCGATGATCCGCGGGTCGGCCATACGGTCCGATAGTCGGGTTGAGGCGATCCGACAAATCGTGTCGTCGCGCGAAAATTCGGGTAAGAGCGTCTCCCATGGCGACTCTAGCATTTCCGACCCCGGCGGCCCCCGCCGAACCCCTGCAGCTGCCCCGCAACGTCGAAGCCGAAGCCGCGATGCTGGGCGCGATGATGATCGACAACCGGCTGGCCGACGACCTGATCGACCGGCTGGAACCCGCGCATTTCTACGAACCCGTCCACGGCCGCATCTTCGCCGCGATCAAGACCTTGCGCGTCAACGACATGCTGGCGACCCCCGTCACGCTCAGGCCCATGTTCGAAGCGGACGAGGGGATGAAGGAGCTGGGCGGCCCGTCCTATCTCGCCAGCCTGACCGGATCCGGCGCCGGCCTGATCGGCGCGCGCCAGTTCGCGACGCAGATCTACGACCTCGCGATGCTGCGCGCGCTGGTGCAGGTTGGCCGGACGCTGGTGGAACGCGCGATGGATACGTCCGAGGAGGTCAATCCGCGCGCGCAGATCGAGCTGGCCGAGGAGGAATTGTACAAGGTCGCGGGCGACGGTGGCGCGGAGAATGCCACCAAGACCTTCGCACAGGCGACGACGATGGCGGTCAAGATGGCCGAGCGGGCGCTGAACAGCGGCGGCAACCTGTCGGGCGTCACCACGGGCCTCGATTCGGTCAACGCCAAGATCGGCGGCATGCACCATTCCGACCTTATGATCCTCGCCGGCCGCCCCGGCATGGGCAAGACCTCGCTCGCCACCAACATCGCGTTCAACGCGGCGCGGCGCTGGATGCGCGACATGGAGGATGGCATCCCGCCGAGCGAATCGGTCGGCGCGAAGGTCGTGTTCTTCAGCCTGGAAATGAGCGCCGACCAGCTGGCGACGCGTATCCTGGCCGAACAGTCGCAGATCAGTTCCGAATCGCTCCGCATGGGCAAGATCAGCAAGGCCGAGTTCGGCCAGCTCGCCGCCGCCGCCGCAGAGCTCGAGAAACTGCCCTTGTTCATCGACGATACCGGCGGCCTGTCGATCAGCGCGCTGCACACGCGCGTGCGGCGCCTGCAACGCCGCCACAACAACCAGATCGGCCTGGTCGTGGTCGACTACCTCCAGCTGCTGACCAGCGGCGGCAAGGGCGGCAAGGAAAACCGCGTGCAGGAAATTTCCGAGATTTCGCGTGGGCTTAAGACGCTAGCCAAGGACATGAACGTGCCGGTGCTGGCACTGTCGCAGCTGAGCCGCGCGGTCGAAAGCCGCGAGGACAAGCGCCCGATGCTGTCCGACCTTCGCGAATCGGGATCGATCGAGCAGGACGCAGACATGGTGTGGTTCGTGTTCCGCGAGGATTATTACACCGCGCAGCGCGAACCCAAGCGCCCGATGGAAGGCGACGAGGCCAAGGTGTTCGAAGATCACGCAAAATGGGCGAGCGACATGGAGCGCGTCTATGGCTTGGCCGAGATGATCGTCGCCAAGCAGCGTCACGGTGCGACCGGCAAGGTGGTGCTGAAGTTCGATCCGACGATCACGAAGTTCAGCGATTACGCGGGGTATTGAGGCAAGCTCCCCATTCCTCCGTCACCCCGGACTTGGTCCGGGGTCCACTCTGCGGCGAGGGGGGCGGCCCGCGCCTCCTGCCATTCCCCCGCGGCCCGGTGGACCCCGGACCAAGTCCGGGGTGACGAAGGAAGGATCGCCCCCCCCGCCGGCAAAATAAACCATGCCCAAGCCATGGCCACGCGCATCGCGTTCAGCCTAGAGCGAGGTAGCCGGTGCGACAGCGCCGGTGACGCATACCCCGTAGGGACACGACATGAGACGAACGATCGCGGCGGCTGCCATGGCGGCCACCATCCTGTCTGCACTGCCCGCGGCGGCGCAGGTGGCGCCCCCGACCGTACAGCCCACGATCCAGCAGGTGCCGGTGCCCGCCAGTGCGGCTGCGCCGGTGGTGCTGCCGCAGATCAGCGAAGCGCAGGCGACGCAGCTGGCGGCGTTGCTGCCCGCCGACACGATCGCCCAGGGGCTGAGCCTGAACCCGCGTCCCGAGGACCCGGCGGCGCGCGAGCAGCTGGTACGCGACGCGCTGGACCATGCGCGCGCGGTGCATTCGGGTAGGCTCGCCGAAGAGGATTTCCAGCGCGACTGGGGCCTGCGGCCGCCGGCCTATGACCCGCTGCCGGGATTCGCCGAAGCCGTGCGCACCGACCGGATCGCGGCATGGATCGCATCGCTGCCACCACCGTATGCCGGCTACGACGGGCTGAAGGCGGGCCTGGTCCGCTATCGCGCCATTGCCGCGGCGGGCGGCTGGCCCGCGCTGGCGGCGGGCCCCGACCTGACGCTGGGGGCGAGCGGTGCGCGCGTGATTGCGCTGCGCCAGCGCCTGGCGATCGAGGACAAGGACGTCGCGACCAGCGGCAACACCTTCGACGCTGCGTTGCTGGAGGCGGTGCGCCGGGCGCAGCGCCGCTATGGCCTCAATCCCACGGGCACCGTCGCCGGGCAGACGCTGGCGGCGCTCAACGTGCCGGCGATCGCGCGCGTGCGTCAGATCATGGCGAATATGGAACGCTGGCGCTGGTTGCCGCAGGAGTTGCCCAAGGATCGCGTGCAGGTGAATATCGCCGCCGCGGTGATGACCGTGTTCGACGGCGATGCACCCGTGCTGTCGATGCGCGCGGTGACGGGGCGGCCGGGCGACGAGACGCCGATGCTGTCGTCGATGATCCACAGCGTGGTCATCAATCCGCCGTGGAATGTGCCGACGTCGATCGCGACCAAGGAGCTGTGGCCGAAGGAAAAGAAGAGCCCCGGTTATCTGAAGCGCAACGGCTTCAAGGTGATCGACGGCACCCGGCTGCAGCAGCAGGCGGGCGACCAGAGCGCGCTGGGCCGGTTCAAGTTCGACTTCGACAACAATTTCTCGGTCTATCTGCACGACACGCCATCGCGGGCGAAGTTCGCGAGCTTCAGCCGGCTCGCGAGCCATGGCTGCGTGCGGCTGGAAAAGCCGGAGCAGCTGGCCGACCTGTTGCTGAAGGGCGATCCGACCTGGACGCCCGAGGCGATCGCCGCGCAGGTGCAGAAGGGCGAGACGGTCCGCGCGCGGCTGCCCAAGCCGGTGGCCGTGTACCTGCTCTATTGGACTGCCTTTGCCAGCGGTAACGGGCAGATGAACTTCCGGGACGATCCCTATGGCTGGGATGCGGCACTCGCCGCGAAGATCGAGGCGCGCTCGGCGCGCGCCGTTCTGGCCAGCCGCTGACGAGGAACGACGCAGATGACACGACGCACGATTCGGATGACGACGCTGCTGGCGGCGGCGGGGCTGCTGGCGCTGGCCGCCTGCTCGCGCCCCGAGCCGGAACAGCCGGCTGGGGAAGACAATGTGGTCGAGACCATGCCGACCGCGGATGCGACGCCCGAGGCGCTGCCCTCCGCCGAGCCGGTGGCGACGCCGACGCCGATCGCCAATGTCGCGGACGTGCCGCCCGAAAAGCCGGTCGCTCCCGATGCGCAGATGATCGAGGATGCCGACGCGACGGGCATGACCGCGCGCGTCTCGCGCGACGATGCGCCGACCGCCGCGGGCAACGACGCGGCGCCGCAATAAGCGACGGTCGCGCCATGACGCGGATGCCGAACCGGCGCGCGCTTCATCGCTGGGGCGTGGCGCTGGCCCTTACGGGACTCGTCGGCGGCAGCGTGCCGGCGCTGGCGGCGCCGCGTCCGGTGTCCGAGATCGTGATGGACGCGCGCGACGGTAGCATCCTGTATGCGGAAAATGCCGGGATCGTCCGGCGGCCGGCATCGCTGACCAAGATGATGACGCTGTTGCTGACGTTCGATGCGATCGACGACGGCAAGCTCGATCCCAGCGGTTCGATCCGCATCTCGCGCTATGCCGCCAGCCAGCGACCCTCGCGCGTCGGGTTCAAGCCCGGCGCGCGCATGGGGGTGGAGGACGCGATTCGCGCGGTCGCGGTGCTCTCTGCCAACGATGTCGCGGTGGCGCTGGCCGAGGCGGTGGGCGGCACTGAGGATCGGTTCGCGCGGATGATGACTGAACGCGCCCGGGCGCTGGGCATGACGGACACATCCTTCACCAACGCGACCGGCCTGCCCGGCGCGAACCTCAGTACCGCCGAGGATATGGCGAAGCTGTCGCTGGCGCTGCTGCGCGAACATCCCAAACGCTATGCGGTGTTTTCGACGCGCTCGTTCAGCTGGGCCGGGCGGCGCGTGCAGAACCACAATCATCTGCTCGGCGCATTCGAGGGCGCGGACGGAATCAAGACGGGCTATACCGCCGAGGCCGGATTCGCGCTGGCCGCATCGGCGAAGCGCGCCGGCCGTCGACTGATCGCAGTGGTGATCGGCGAACGATCGATCCAGGCGCGCGACCGGCGGGTCGAAAGGCTGCTCGATCAGGGCTTTGCGGAGATCGCCGACGCGCGCAAGGGCGGCGCGAAGGGCTGATCGCCGGCCGTCCGGTCAGCGCCGGACGGCACGCCCCCCGAAGGTCGGCACGCTCTCGCTGCCATCCGCCGCCAGCGCGGATACGGCGAAGAAGGTGTCGTCGACCGGCACCTGAGCGATCGTCGTCTGATCCCCCTGTACGTCGCGCGCGGTGCTCCAATCCTGCGTGTCGTTCGCGCGCCAGCGAACGCGATAGCCAGCGGCGCCCGGCACCGGCGTCCAGCTGACCTTCGTGTCGCGCGACAGGTCGCCCGACAGCGTCACGGTTGCCGGCGCGGCGGGGGCGGCGGCGAGGCGGGCGATCGTCGCAGCGTTGATCGCGGTCACCTTGGCCAGATAGGCGAAGTCCATACGGTCGATCGTATCGCCATAGGTCACGCCGGCTTCGGTGCGCAGGTCCTGGTGCTGCGCGTCCCAATTCTCCGCACCGACCGAGAATCGGACCGCGGGATAGCCGCGCTTCAGGAACGGTTCGTGGTCGCCACCGCGGCCGAAGCGATCGGGACGGCGGTCGATCACCACGTCGAGGCCGCCGGGGATGCGGCGGGCGATGCCGTCGATCACCTTGGCGAGCGCGCGGCTGGGACCGTCGTCCTCGCCGCCGTCGCCGCGGCGGCGCATCTGGCCGGGCAGATCCTCGGCGGCGCGGATGCCTTCGGAAAAGACGCGGACGCGGCCCGCATCCTTCATGCCGCCCTGGCCGATCGAATTGCCGACGATATCGTTGTTGAGCATCGCGCTGACCTGCCACCCGCGCTGCTGCGCGGTGTCGGCGAGCAGTTCGGCGCCCCACAGCCCCTGTTCCTCGGCCGAGAAGGCGACGTAGAAGATCGTCGCGTCGAATTGCCGCTTCGACAGCAGGCGCGCGGTTTCCAGCACCAGCGCCACGCCCGAGGCATCGTCGTTGGCGCCGGGGGCGTCGTGCGTCGCGTCCATCACGTCGGTGACGCGGCTGTCGATATGGCCGCCGACGATGATGACGCGATTGGGATCGCGGCCGGGCTGAATGCCCAGCACATCCTCGACCACGACGCCATTGGGCGCGCGCGGACCGGTAAAGCGGCGGCTGATCCGCTCGACCCGGATGCAGCCGCCGCAATTCTTGCCGATCGCGGTCAGCTGCGCCGCCATCCAGTTGCGTGCGGCGCCGATGCCGCGCTTGGGGTCTGTGGTGGATGACAGCGTGTGGCGCGTGCCGAAGCCGACCAGCGCGGTCACGTCGCCGCGCAGGCGGGCGGCGCTGGGCATCGGCGGTGCGGGGGGCGGTGCGGGGGGCGTGGCGGCCGCAGCGGCGGCGGCGAGAAGCGGCGCGAGGATCATGGCCGACGGTGTGGACCGCCGCGCGGGTCGGCTCAAGGGGGAAGGCGCGGATTTATCCGACACACCAGCGGCTTGGCCGGTGCGCCGTCCGAGTCGTCAGTGGTGCAGGTGCGAGGGGACGTCGCCGCGCTGGCTGATCATGTCGATCACGCCGCTGAGATGCGCGGCGGCGATGCCTTCGCCCAGTTCGTCGAGCGTCTGCAGCGCCTGGATCAAGAGCGCCAGCGTGTCGATGTATCGCGCCACAGGTATCATGCTGGTCTCCAAGATGTCCTATTTTATGCTATTCAAAAGCAAATTTCCATTGTTTTTTCATTGGGTTCAGCTGAGGCAATCGATGGCCTCACGGGTCAGCGAGCCGGGGATGATCATGACCGGGACGGGCAGGGCGCCCGCGTCGGTGCCGGTGAAATGCGCGACGAGCTTGCCCGGCGCACCGCCGGCCGCCGCGCCCAGCACCAGCGCGGCGATATCGGGATTGGCGGCGATGATTTCGCGGATGATCCGCGGGCCGTCGCCCTGACGGACGGTGATCGCCGGTTTCAGGCCGGATTCGGCGACGAGCGTGCCAGCGGCGGCGGCGACGAGTCCTTCGGCGTGTTGCAGCGCCTCTTCCTCGATCGTCGCCTGCACGCCGCCGAAGGCGATGAACTCCTGTGGCGGGATCAGTGTCAGAATTTCGACGCCGCCGCCGGTCTTCACGGCGCGGCGCGCGGCAAAGCGCAGCGCGATCTCCGCCTCCGGGCTATCGTCGATCACGACCAGGTAGATCCGCATGGCTGCTCCCCTTTTCCGTTACGTGCCGCGTGGATGAAGCGCGTGCAAGGGTTGACCCCCCGGCTTTGCGGCGCGAAGGAGCAATCCGCTCCCCAGGCAAGAGGACCTGCATGTCGATCGAGATCAAGATGCCCGCGCTGTCGCCGACGATGGAGGAGGGTACGCTGGCCAAATGGCTCGTCAAGGAAGGCGACACCGTCAAGAGCGGTGACATCATGGCCGAGATCGAGACCGACAAGGCGACGATGGAATTCGAGGCGGTCGACGAAGGCACGATCGCCAAGATCCTGATCGCCGAAGGCACCGACGGCGTTAAGGTTGGCGCGGTGATCGCGATCCTGGCCGAAGACGGCGAGGACGCCGCCTCCGTATCCGCCCCGACGAAGAGCGAGACGCCGCAGCCCGCCGCCAAGGAATCGGAGGCCAAGCCCAACCCCGCTGATCCCAACAAGACCGGCAGCGAGGCGAAGCCCGTCGAGCGCACCGTCACGCAGGCGGAGGACCATGGCCGTCCCGCCGATGCCGGCGCGTTCGACAAGGGCGGCCGCGTCAAGGCGAGCCCGCTCGCGCGCCGTATCGCTGCGGACAAGGGCGTCGATCTGTCCGGCCTGACCGGTTCCGGGCCGAACGGCCGCATCGTCAAGGCGGACGTCGAGGGCGCCAAGCCCGGCGCTGCGCCTGTCGCCGCAAAGGCCGACGCCGCCCCCACCGCCGCTGCTCCGGCGCCGGTCGCTGCGCCCAAGCCCGCCACCGTGCCGGATATCCCGCACGAGGCGACCAAGCTCAGCAACATGCGCAAGACGATCGCGCGCCGCCTGACCGAATCGAAGCAGACGGTGCCGCACATCTACCTGACGGTGGATATCCAGCTCGATGCGCTGCTGAAGCTGCGCGGCGAGCTGAACGCCAGCCTGGAAAGCCGCGGCGTCAAGCTGTCGGTCAACGACATGCTGGTGAAGGCGCTGGCCCAGGCGCTGATCGCGGTGCCCAAGTGCAACGTCATGTTCACGCCCGACCAGCTGATCAGCTTCAAGCGCGCCGACATCTCGGTCGCGGTGTCGACGCCGTCGGGCCTGATCACGCCGATCGTCGTCGGCGCGGACACCAAGAGCCTTTCGGCGATCTCCACGGAAGTGAAGGACCTCGCCGCGCGTGCCAAGGACAACAAGCTGAAGCCGGAGGAATTCCAGGGCGGCACCGCGTCGATCAGCAACATGGGCATGTTCGGCATCAAGCAGTTCGAAGCGGTCATCAACCCGCCGCAGGGCATGATCATGGCGATCGGCGCGGGCGAGAAGCGTCCGTATATCGTCAACGGCGAACTGGCGGTTGCGACCGTCATGTCGGCGACCGGCAGCTTCGATCACCGTGCGATCGACGGGGCCGATGGCGCCGAGCTGATGAAGGTGTTCAAGGAACTGGTCGAGCGTCCGCTCGGCATGCTCGCCTGACCGGGAAACGCCTGCGATGACGCGTTTGGCTTTCCTGTCCCGCCTGCCGATCTCGCGCGCGGCGATGGAGGTGATCTCCATCGCGGCGGGCCTGATTGCGGCGGTGGCGATGACCTGGGCTGCCGCCTGGTCCTATCCGCTGGGCCGTGAGGTGATCTGGTGGTGCGGGGCCGCCGCGATGGTGGCGACGGTGCTGATGGGCATCGGCCCGCTGCGCCGCGCCCGCGCTGCCGATCGGATGAGCGCATGAGCGGCCTGCCGGACGGATCGCCGACGATCCGCGTCACCGCCATGCCTGCCGACGCCAACCCCTATGGCGACATCTTCGGTGGCTGGCTGATGGGGCAGATGGACTTGGCCGCAGGCTCGGTCGCCTCGCGCCATGCCGGCGGCCGCGCGGTGACGATCGCCTGCGACGCGATGAAGTTCCACGCACCGGTGCTCGTCGGCGACGAGGTGTCGGTCTATGCCCGCCTCGTCGCGGTCGGCAACACGTCGATGACAATCGAGGTCGAAGCCTGGCGCCGCGCCCGCCACGCCAACGACGCGTGCAAGGTGACGCAAGCCCGCTTCGTCTTCGTCGCCACCGACACCAACCGCCAGCCCCGGCGCGTCGCGCCGTTGCCGGCCTGACATTCTGATCTCTTCTCTCTCCAAACTCCTTTCCCCAGGGAACGACCATGGCTGACACCTACGATCTCATCGTCCTCGGCTCCGGCCCCGGCGGCTATGTCTCGGCGATCCGCGCGAGCCAGCTGGGCATGAAGGTCGCGATAGTCGAGCGTGAACGCCTCGGCGGCATCTGCCTCAACTGGGGCTGCATCCCGACCAAGGCGCTGCTGCGCACGTCGGAGGTCTATCATTATATGACCCACGCCGATGCCTATGGCCTGAAGGCGGACAATGTCGGCTTCGACCTTGGCAAGATCGTCGATCGCAGTCGCAAGGTGGCGGGGCAGCTCAATGCCGGCGTCAAAGGCCTGATGAAGAAGAACAAGGTCACGGTGGTCGAGGGCTTCGGCACGCTGACCGGCAAGGGCAAGCTCAGCGTCAAGCAGGGCGACAAGACCGTCGAGCTTGCCGCCAAGCACATCATGGTCGCCACCGGCGCCCGCGCCCGCGACCTGCCATTCGCCAAGGCCGACGGCAAGCGCATCTGGACGTACCGTCACGCGATGGTGCCCGAAGTGATGCCGACCAAGCTGCTGGTCATCGGATCGGGCGCGATCGGCGTCGAGTTCGCCAGCTTCTACAACGACATGGGCGCCGACGTGACGATCGTCGAGATGCTCGACCGTATCCTGCCGGTCGAGGATGCCGAAGTCAGCGACTTTATGACCAAGGCGCTGACCAAGCAGGGGATCAAGATCCTCACCAAGTCGGGCCTCGAAAAGCTGGAGCCGGGCGCGAACGGCGTCACCGCCGCGATCAAGGGCGCGGACGGCAAGGTCACCAGCACCGAATTCAGCCACGCGATCGTCGCGATCGGTATCGTTCCGAACACCGAGAATATCGGGCTGGAGGCGCTGGGCGTCGAAACCGAGCGTGGCCATATTAAGGTCGACGGCTACGGCCGGACGAACGTCGAGGGCATCTATGCGATCGGCGACGTCACCGGCGCGCCCTGGCTGGCGCATAAGGCGAGCCACGAAGGCATCGTCTGCGTCGAGAAGATCGCCGGCCAGAACCCGCATCCGTTCGAGACGTGGAACATCCCCGGCTGCACCTACAGCCGCCCGCAGGTCGCCAGCGTCGGCCTGACCGAGGCGAAGGCCAAGGATGCGGGCCATGACGTGAAGGTCGGCAAATTCCCCTTCATCGGCAACGGCAAGGCGATCGCGCTGGGCGAGGCGGAAGGCTTCATCAAGACGGTGTTCGACGCCAAGACCGGCGAGCTGCTGGGTGCGCACATGGTCGGCGCGGAAGTGACCGAGCTGATCCAGGGCTATGTCATCGCGCGCCAGCTGGAAACGACCGAGCACGAGCTGATGGAAACGGTGTTCGCGCACCCGACGCTGAGCGAAATGATGCACGAAAGCACGCTCAGCGCCTACGGCCGCGCGCTGCACTTCTAGGGCGGTAATACGCCGAGATTTCCCGTCATTGCGAGCGCATGCGAAGCAATCCATAGCCCGATCGGGACGCCCTGGATTGCTTCGCTGCGCTCGCAATGACGACGTCCGTCGATTAATCGCGCGCTGATGGACACGAGGCGATGAACCGAGCGTCTGATCCACATACCGACCGCGTCACCGCCGCGCGCGTGGCGCTTGCGGTCGCGATCCTGTTCGGCGGCAGCCTCGCGTTGTTCTGGCCGGGCTACGTCTCGTACGACAGCCTCGCCCAATATCGGCAGGCGCTCAGCGGCCGGTATGACGACTGGCACCCGCCGGCGATGGCGCATCTGTGGGCACTGTTCGGCGCCCATGGCCCCGCACCGATGCTGGTGCTTCAGATGCTCTGCTATTGGGGTGGCTTCGGCGCGCTGGCAGTGACGCTGACCGCACAAGGGCGGCGGCTGGCGGCGCTCGCGATCCTGGGGCTGGCGTGCTGGCCGGCGCTGCTCGGCTGGCAGGCGGTGGTGCTGAAGGATCTGCAGATGCTCGCGGCGCTGCTGGCAGCGACCGGGCTGGTCGCGACGTGGCGGCTGCGCGGGGTGCGCGTGCCCGCGGCGGCATGGGCGGCGGCGGGGTGCCTGGCGGGCTATGCGATGCTGGTCCGCGCCAATGCGGTCTTTGCCGTCGTGCCGCTGGCGGCGATGGCAACGATCCCGCCGCGCCGGACCGGCTGGCGGCTGGCGGCGATCGCTGTGGCCGTGCCGCTGGTGCTGGCGGCGGCGGGACCGATCAACCATCGGCTGCTCGGCGCGGGCGCGAGCGGGGTGGAGCGGACGCAGGCGATGTACGACCTGTCGGGCATTGCGGTCGCGACCGACGACACGGACACCGGCCTGACGCGGCCCGAGATTGCGACGCTGCGGGCCCGGGCCTGCGTGCGCCCGTTCTTCTGGGACCCGCTTGGGGACGGCGGGCGGTGCGGGGCGGAGACGGCCAAGCTGCGCGCAACGTCGGTCGGGGCGCTCTACGGCACATTGGCGCGGGCCGTGCTGCATCACCCGCTCGCCTATGCCGCGCATCGGCTGTCGCATCTGAATGCGACCGATCGCTGGCTGGTGCCGCTGCATTGGTATGGCGCGGCACCGCCCGTGGCGAACGAGCCCAACCCCTATGATTTCCGCGCGCCGGGCAAGGCGGCGGGGCGCTGGCAGCAGCTGGCGGGCGTGCTCGTCGAAGCGCCATTCGGCTGGCCTGTGCTCTGGGCGGTGCTCGCCGTCATCGGGCTGGCCGCGACATGGCGGGCGGAGGATGCGGCGGGCGGTCTCGCGGCGGCGCTGTTCGCCTCGGCGGTCGGGCAGGAGGCGAGCTTTGCCGCGATCAGCATCGCATCGGACCTGCGCTATCATCTGTGGGCGATGACCGCGACCGCGATAGGCTGGGTGGTGCTGGGCCGCATGCCGCGGGGCCGCTGGGCATGGGGTGCGGTGATCGTCGTGCTCGTCGGCGGGATCGCGGCGCGCCTCTGGCTGCCGCAGGCGGCGCAGACCTATAGCGGGATGCTCGGCTGATCGCGTGCAACTGCGGCAGCGGGCGATCGTTGGCGGCGCGCAAGGAGAACGATGCGATGGCCGACGATCACGAACAGATCTACAAGGATTTCAAGGACGCGGTGAACATGGCGCCGGCCGAACTCGAGAAATTCCTCGACACCGACGAGAGCAAGCGCGTCGGCTGGAAGGGCGAGGACGGCGAGGGATCGGGCGAGAGCGTCGGCCACAAATCAGGCAAGCGGATCGTTGCGATCAAGCGCAAGGCCAAGGCGGACCTGACCGATGACGATTATGCGCATATGAAGAAGGTGGTCGGCTATGTCCGCCGCCATCTGGCGCAGGGCGGACCCGACAAGGACAAGGCGCACAGCGACTGGCGCTATTCGCTGATGAACTGGGGGCACGACCCCGAGAAATAGGGTCAGGCGGCCGCCGAGGCGTTCCAGCTGCGCGCGACGAGCGCACGGGCGTCCTCGACGCTGAGCGGCCGGCTGAAGAAGAAGCCCTGTACCTTGGTGCAGCCCAGTTCCTGCACCAGCCGGTGCTCCTCCTCGGTCTCGACGCCCTCTGCTGTCGTCGCCATGCCCAGGCTCTGGCCCGCATCCTTGGCGCGATAGAGGGCAAGGTCGGCGGAGCGGATCAACATTTCCGCCGTCCGCCCGTCGCGCGGACCGATCGCGAGGCCCACCGACGCGCCGATGTAGAGTGTGTGCGCGTCGATCTCATAGGGCTGCGACAGCGTGTCGATGATGCGGCGGGCGAGCGCCTCGACCGCGTCGATCCGCGTCGCGTCGCGCACGACGACCGCGAATTCGTCACCCCCCAGCCGCCCGCAGACGGTAGAGGCGTCCATCAATTGCGCGAGCCGTGCCGACACGCGGGCCAGCAGCCGGTCGCCGATCGGATGGCCGAGCGTATCGTTGACCGCCTTGAACCGGTCGAGGTCGATCATCATGAAGCTGCAGCGTTGGCCGTTGCGCTCCGCCTCCGCCATCGCCTGGGCCAGCGTCTCGTTGATCATCAGGCGGTTGGGCAGGCCGGTCAGCGTGTCGAAGCGCGCCATTCGGGCGATGCGATCGGCGCTCATACATTGTTCGGTGACGTCGGACCCGACGCCGCGGAAACCGCAGAAGCTGCCCTTTTCGTCGAATCGCGGGCTGGCCGAGACCTGCCACCAGCGCTGCTCGCCATTCACTTCCACCGGGATGCGCAGGTCGCGGAAGCTTTCGCGCGCCTTCATCTTGGCGGCGAGCTCGCGCAATGCGTCGGAAAAGTGGCCCGTGTCCCATGCCGGCCCGGCAAGGACGCGCAGGAAGGACTGGCCGTTGATCGCGATCGGATCGAGGCCGCAGGCATAGGCGAAACGCGGCGAGGCCTTGACGATCTGCTTGCCCGCGTCGGTTTCCCACAGCCAGTCGGCGGCGGTCTCTTCGAATTCGCGCAGCAGCAGGCTGACGGTGTCGTTCCGTTCGGCGAGCGCGATCTGGACCGCGCGGATCACCACCAGCGCGCGCGCGCGATGGAGGCAGATGACGATCAGCATGACGGTGAACAGCGCCGTCGCCGCGGCGCCGGTCGGGCTGCCGTCCAACGCGATGCTCAGCGACAAGGCGGCGCCCAATCCGCCCAAAAAGGCGATCGTCGCCAGCGCGAGCGGTGCCATCGCCATCGCGCCCGCGGTCATCAGCAGCGCGAGGATCATCCAGAGGGCGTAGGTGCCGTGCGAGCCGGGATCGACGCGGAAGGCGAAGACGGGAACCGCCCAGACGACGGCGAGCGCTACCCCCTCCCACAGCGTGGTGCGGACGTCGCGGGCGCTGGCATAGCCACCGTCGCGGTGATGGGTGCTCAGGCGGCGGATCGCCACGGCGACCGCCACGATCCCGACCAGCGCGGCCCAGCCGATCAGATACGTCAGGGGCTCGTTACCCGCGAACAGGGGAACGACCAGGGCCGCGCCGATCAGATTCGCCGCGAGCAGGAACAGCGCCAGATGGCGCCCCGCATCGAGCTGTTTGGATCGGATCCGCGCCCATTGCGCGGCATCGGCGCCGTCGGTCAGGCCCAGCAATTGGGCGAATCCGATCGTTTCGGAATCGAGGGTTTGGAGCGGCGCGACTGTCACGCCTGAGACGGTAAGGTGTTGAACGTTTACGGATGGTTAGGGCGGCGCCGGTTCGCCGCCCTGACCACCGAATTATGCGGCCATCGGATAGGGTTTGATGTCGCCGCTGAGGTAGAGGTTGCGCGCCTTGGCCCGGCTGAGCTTGCCCGAGCTGGTGCGCGGCAGCGTGCGTGGCGGGATCAGTTCGATCACGCAGTTCATGCCGGTGACCGACCGGACGCGCTCGCGGATTTCATCGCGCAGGCGCAGCCGCTCGGCATCGTCGCTGCTGCGGCACTGGACGAGGACGGCGGGGGTCTCCTCACCGCCGGGCGTCGTGATCGCGAAGGCGGCGATGTCGCCCGACTTGAAGCCCGGGAGCTGCTCGACCGCCCACTCGATGTCCTGCGGCCAGTGGTTCTTGCCGTTGACGATGATCATGTCCTTGGCGCGGCCGACGATATAGATGTAGCCGTCCGACATATAGGCCATGTCACCGGTATCGAGCCAACCGTCGACCATGCAGGCGTCGGTCGCCTCCTGATCCCGGAAATAGCCGACCATGACGCTGGGGCCCTTGCACCACAATTTGCCGATCGCACCGTCGGGCAGGGGCGTGCCGTCCTCTTCCCGGATCTCGACCGTCATGTCGCGCACCGGCTTGCCGCAATTGACGATGGCACGGAAGCGCTGCGGGCGGGGGCCGTCATTGGCGGCGAGCGAATCGCCCCCGCCCGACAGCTGCGTCTCCTCGACCAGCTCGACGCGGATGCCTTCGCCCGGCGGCATCAGCGACACGGCCAGCGTCGCCTCGGCAAGGCCGTAGCTGGGCAGGAAGGCGCTCGCCTTGAAGCCCGCATCGGCGAAGGCATCGACGAACGCCTGCATCACGTCGGGGCGGATCATGTCGGCGCCATTGCCCGCAACCCGCCACCGCGACAGGTCGAACCGCTCGGCGGCCTTCGTCTGCGACGACATGCGGCGCGCGCAGATGTCGTAGCCGAAGGTCGGCGAATAGGACAAAGCGGTGCCGTCGTGGCGCGAGATCATGTCGAGCCAAGCGAGCGGGCGCCGCGCAAAATCCTCGGTCTTCAGATAGTCGGTCGATACCTGGTTGGCGATCGGCGAGAGGAAGCAGCCGACGAGGCCCATGTCGTGATACCAGGGCAGCCAGCTGATGCAGCGGTCGGTGCCGTCGATCTGCATGCCGTGGCTATGCGCGGCGAGGTTGTTGAGCAGCGCATGGTGCGTGATCGCGACGCCGTGCGGGAAGCGCGTCGAGCCGCTGGAATATTGCAGGTACGCGATCTGCTCGCCATTCGCCTGCGGCAGCGCGGCTTCCGGCGCCGCGCGGGTCGCGAATTCGGACCAGTCGATGCCGTCCGTGCCCGCCAGCTTAGCGGCCTCTGCTGCCATCGCGCTGAGTTCGGGCGGGAAGATCAGCATCTTGGGGTCACAGCTCGCCAGCTGGACGCGCAACTGCTCGATATACGAATCGCGGCCGCCGAAGCTGGTCGGCAGCGGCAGCGGCACTGGCCAAGCGCCGGCATAGATGGTGCCGAAGAACAAAGCGGCGAATTCCGGCCCGGTTTCGGCGACCAGCGCGATGCGATCTTCGGGCTGCACGCCCGCCGCGATCAGGCGATAGGCGGCGGCGATCGCGTCGCTGCGCAGCTCGGCGAAGGGATAGGGGCGCGCCAGCGTGCCGCGCGCGTCGTGGAAATTCAGCCCGCGCACGCCGGTGGCGGCATAGTCCAGCGCCTCGCCCAAGGTGGCGAAATCGGCGAAGCGGCGCGGCAGCGCGTCGAGCGTCGGGGTAGGGGCCGGTCGGGGAGTCGGCGAAGCCGCAGACTGATCGGTCATCGAAATTCCTGTTCACGCGCCGCTATCATGCGGCTGTCATATCCTGGCGCTTTAACGCGCGATCAACGTTCTCATTCCGTTGCCACTGTGGCAACAACATGGCCATGCCCGCCGAACGTCGCCCCCCGCGTCCCCTGGACGCCGCCGCGCTCGACCGACTGGCGCTGCGCTACGTCGAACGGTTTGCGACGACGCAGGGGAAACTGGCAGATTATCTGCGGCGCAAGGTGCGCGAAAGGGGCTGGGAGGGCGAGCCCGCCGATCCGGCAGCGATCGCCCAGCGCATGGCGGCGCTGGGCTATGTCGACGACCGCCTCTACGCCGAGAGCAAGGCGGCAGCGCTCGCGCGGCGCGGGCTGGGCGCGCGACGGGTCGGCGCGGCGCTGCGCCAGGCGCATGTCGCGGACGTGGCGGACGATCTGGCGCCCGACATTGCCGCGCGGGCGCTGACCGCGGCGCTCACCTTCGCACGGCGACGGCGCGTCGGACCGTTCGGGCCGGACGTCACGGACCGCGCGATCCGCGACCGGCAACTAGCCGCGATGCTGCGCGCCGGCCATCCGCTTGATCTGTCCCGACGCATACTGGCGGCGCGCGACCTGTCCGATCTGGGGCTCGAATCGGACGATGAGGCTGCGGTTGAAGCCTTTTTCTTGCCCTGAGCGGCCTAAAAACCCGCAAAGGCTTTCGTTTCATAATTGCGGCTGCGACGAACCGTGCTAGCGTGTCGGCGACAGGGGTGCAGTAATGCGTGGCGAGCCGCAACGGGAGTGCGACGAGCGAGACGACGGGCAGATGCCCGGCGACCGCGAACGCGCGTTCGGGCGACCGGTGGAATCCGGGGATACGATCGACGCCGTCGCGCCGGACGCGACGACCCGCGGGGCCGTCGCAGACGACGGCCCCATCGCGATTGGCGGCGTCGTCAAATGGTTCGACGCGACGCGCGGCTTCGGCTTCGCGGTGGCGGACGATCCGGCCTATGGCGACGTGCTGATCCATTTTTCGGTGTTGCAGCCGCACGGCCGGCGCAGCCTGCCCGAAGGGGCGCGGGTGGAGACACTGTCGGTGCAGCGCGGCCGCGGCTATCAGGCGCGCGAAGTGATCGGCATCGACCTGACCAACGCGATCGAGGATGCGCCCCGTCCGCCGCGCAATCCCGATCGCGTCGATCCGCTCAGCCTGATCGATGCGGCCGGCGCGTTCGAAGGCGCGGTGGTGAAATGGTTCAACCGGCTGAAGGGCTATGGTTTCCTGGTCCGCGATGCGGATGGGGCGGACGTGTTTGTGCATATGGAAACGCTGCGTCGTGCGGGGCTGGCGGTGGTTGAGCCCGGCCAGCGGTTGCGCGCGCGGATCGTCGCGGGCAACAAGGGGCCTCTGGCGGTCAGCGTCGAAGAGGATTGAGCGATGATCGGAACGAAGGCGCTGGTGGCGATCGTCGCGGCGCTGGGGCTGGGCGCGACCGGGGTCGCGGTGCAGACCGGTGTCTTCTCGCACGATACGGCGGCGAAGGATGCGGCCAAGACGCTGTTGCCGATCACGATCACCAGCGCCAACGGCACGCATAATTTTACGGTGGAACGCGCGGTGACGCCCGCTGAGCAGGAACGCGGGCTGATGTACCGCACCGACCTGAAGCCCGATGGCGGCATGCTGTTCTGGCCCTATCCGCCCGAGGGCGGTGGTCCGCGTCAGGCGAGCTTCTGGATGAAGAACACGCCGACGCCGCTCGACATCCTGTTCATCCGCGCCGACGGCACGATCGCGACGATCGCCGAAAATACGGTGCCCTTCTCCGAAACACCCGTCCTGTCGCGCGAGCCGGTGGCGGCGGTGCTGGAACTGGTCGGCGGCCGCTCGGCGGACCTTGGCATCGCGGAAGGCGACAAGGTGACCTGGGCCAAGTGAGGGGGCGGCCCGACCACCGACGCTCTTCGCGCGGATTCTCGTCACGGCCGTCATCCCCGATCGCGATCCCCTGTTGAAGGGCGCAGCGGACACGGGTAAGCGCTGAGCCACTATGGGCATCAACCTCAATCCCTTCACCTGGTGGACCGGCGCGTCGTGGGGCACGATGCTCTATGGCCTGCGCGGCATGGCGCAGATGGGCACCGACCAGCTCGGCAACGTCTATTACGAAGGCGGCAAGGACGGCAGTGGCCGCAAGCGGCGCTGGGTGATCTACGAGGGTGCGAACGATGCCAGCCGGGTGCCGCCCGAATGGTTCAGCTGGCTGCACCATCACATCGACGACGTGCCCGATCGCGCGCTGCCGCCGGTGCGTGCGTGGCAGAAGCCGCCGATCCCCAACATGACCGGCACGCCGCTCGCCTATCGCCCCTCGGGCTCGTTGGAGAAGGGCGGCAAGCGCGCCGCCGCGACCGGCGATTACGAGGCGTGGACGCCCGAAGGGTGAGCCCACGGATCGGCCGCTGGCTGGCCGCCGGCGTCCTGCTGGTCGCGCTCGCGGTGGCCGGCGTCTTCGGCTATCGCGCCTGGCATGGCAGTAATGGGCCGGCGAACCGGACGGTCGCGACGCAGGACCTGCCCGCCGATCCCGCCAAGGGCGATGGGATCGAGACGATCGCCGCCTCCGATACGACGCTGCCCACCGGCGGTACGCCGATGGCCGAACGGGTCGCCGTCGTCGGCCTGCTCAACAAGCGCAACGGCGTCAGCCGCGACCTGACGCTGAAGCCGGGGCAGGCGGTGCGCGTCGGCGATGCGATCGTGCGCCTGCGTGCCTGCGAGAAGACCGCGCCGTGGGAGCAGGATCCGCTGACCGGCGCCTTCGTACAGCTCGACGTGCGCGGCACCGACCGGCACTGGCGCCGCGCCTTTTCCGGCTGGTTGTTCAAGGAACGGCCGGCGCTGAACGTCGTCCAGCACCCCGTCTATGACGTGTGGACCAAGAGCTGCACGATGTCCTGGCCGGAAACCGGCCCCGACACGGTATCGGCGGCGAGTGGCGGCGCGGCGCGCTCCAGCGCGAAGAAATCGGGCGGTGCGGACGCCGATGCGAGCGAGGGCGACGATGCGGCGCCCGCCGACGAGCCGGTCGCCCCGTCGAGCGCGCCGGCCAGCAACGCGCAATAATCGCTCCGGTCGATCTCCACCGCGCCCAAGGAGGCGAGGTGGGGCGTCTGGAACTGGCAGTCGAGCAAGGTGAACCCGCCGGCCTTCAGACGCGCGACGAGCCAGGCGAGCGCGACCTTCGACGCATCGGTCCGGCGGCTGACCATCGATTCGCCGAAAAAGGCCCGGCCCAGCGCCAGGCCATACAGGCCGCCGACCAGATCGTCGCCGTCCCAGCATTCGATCGAATGCGCATAGCCCATGCGGTGCAGCGTCACGAACACCTGCTCGATGCCGCTGTTGATCCAGGTTTCCGGGCGATCGTCGGCGCTTTCTGCGCACAGCTGGATCATTCGCTCGAAGGCGGTGTCGGCGGTGACGCGAAAGCGGTCACGCGCGATCGTTTTGCGCAGCGACGCGGAGAGGTGGAAGCCATCGATCGGCAGGATCGCACGGGTGCGCGGTTCGACCCAATAGACGCTGTCGGCGTCGCGGTGATCCGCCATCGGGAAGACGCCCATGGCATAGGCGCCGAGCACGAGTTTCGGGTCGAGCGTCTCCATCGCCAATGAAGGTGGCGGTGCACGGGGGCGATGGCAAGGTGGCCCGCTCCGGCCGGGACGACGGGCAAGCTCGCACGATTTAGATGCGGATAACCCGCATCGCGCGTCGGATCAGCGCGCCACCCGCTTTTCGATCGCGCGCCACAGGCCGGCGAAGGCGGTCGCGGCGGCGCTGCGCGGCGCATAGGTGGCGACGGGCGCGCGATGATCCGCCATCGCCTCGACCGCGCTCGCCATCGGGATCGCAGGCCAGTCGGGCTGCGCGGTGAGCGCGGCGGCGTGCAGGCGGCGGCGGCGGTCGACCATCATGTGGACGGGCAGAACCGGCACCTTGCCGCCCAGATGGCGCACCACTTCCTCTGCGGCGCGTTGCGCGAGGGCGGAGGGGATGATCGGCATGACGATCAGGTCGGCGGCGCGGATCACCTGTTCGCTGGTTTCGGTGAGCCCCGGCGGACAATCGAGCAGCACGTGATCGTAACTGCCGAGGTCGGCGACCAGCTTGTCGAGCCGCCTTTTCTTACCGAGATCGTGCAGGAGCACGTCGAGGTCACGCAATGATGCGTCGGCCGGGATCAGGTCGAGCTTCGCGATCTCGGTCGGCCGGGCGTGGCGCGCGACCTTCGTATCCTTGGTGAACAACGCGCGCGCCTGATCGCCCGCGGGATCGCGACCCAGCACCCAGCTGCTCGCCGCCTGGGGATCGAGGTCCCACAAGGCGGTGCGCCGCTTCGACAGGGTGGCGGCGCAATAGGCCAGATTGACGGCCAGCGTGGTTTTGCCGACGCCGCCCTTCGAACTGTAGATCGCGATCGTTGCCATGGGCGGGGATCGTACCGTTCTGGACCCGATCGGGCAATGCGCGATCCGCGCCATGAGGGAAACTGGGGGGCTGGCCCGAGCAAAGGTGCTTTGTCGGGCGCGATGTCGCCCGATACGGGCCGGACGTAAGGCGCGGCGGCATCGGGCGATGATGCGCTGCGCCACCATCCGGATCGGGAGTTCGATATGCTGCGCCGTGCCGTCCTTGGGTCTGCGATCCTGCTTGCCGCGTCGCTTGCATCGTCGACAGGTGGGCGGGCAACCGGGCCGGCGCGTGAAAGCGTGCCGATCGTTTCCCGACCCGGCGTTTGGCAGGCGCCGGCGGGTGGACGGCAGGAGCTGCTATGGGCGGCCACCGTCCCGCTCGCCAAGCCGGACAGCGGCAATGCGCCGGAGGAAACCGGCAACGGTTCGGCGATCGTCGGCGGGCGGATGTGGCATTGGGCGGGATCGATCACGCGGCCGACGATGACGGTGTTCCGGCCGCAGGGGCGCAACACGGGCACGGCCATGCTGGTGCTGCCGGGCGGCGGCTTTACCGTCGTCGCGATGGACCTGGAGGGGACCGAAATCTGCGATTGGGCGGTGCGGCAGGGGATCACCTGCGCGGTGCTGAAATACCGGGTGCCGCAAGCATGGCCCGTGGTGAACGGGCGGCAGCAGCGGCCCAAGGTGCTGCTGGGGCTGGAGGATGCGCAGCGCGCGATGGGGCTGCTGCGCGTGCGGGCGGCGCGCTATGGCATCGATCCGCATCGCATTGGCGTCATCGGCTTTTCGGCCGGCGCCTATCTGGCCGCGGCGATGAGCAACACCGAGGCGCGAACCTATCCCATCGCCGATGCCGCCGATCGCCAATCGCCGCGCCCCGACTTTGCGGTGATCGCCTATACCGCGCGCATGCTCGACGACAGCAAGGGCCGCAACAGCCTGGAATTGCAGCCATGGGTGACGATCAGCCCCAAGGCGCCGCCGACCTTCATCCTGCACGCGATGAACGATTCCACCGACCCGATCCGCCAGCCCATGGCCTATGCCCTGGCGCTGACCGACGCGGGCGTGCCGGTCGACATGCGCCTGTACGCCAAAGGCGGCCACGCCTTCGGGATGCGTCCGACCGGCGACCCGGTGACGCGCGAATGGCCGGGGGCGCTCCAGCAGTGGCTGCGCGATATCGGGATGCTGTGACCGGTCCGGCCGCGGATCGGTCCTAGAACCGGCTTGCCAGCGTCACGCGCACGTTCCGCGGCGCACCGGGAACGGTCCACACGTTCGCATACGAACTGGCGATATAATAAGTGTCGAACAGGTTATCGACGTCCGCGCGCACACTGACTCGCGGCGTGACGGCATAGCTCAGCGTCGCCCGCGCGATCGTATAGGCGGGCAGGCGATAGCTGGTGCCGAACGGATCGCCGGCGCGCGTGCCCACGTACGTGATCCCACCACCCACGCCCAGGCGGCCGACCGTCTTCAGCGCGAACAGGCTGCCCGCATGGCGCGGCACGTTCGACAGCGGCTTGCCGATCAGCGTGCGGTCCTGATCGTTGCGGATCGTCGCGTCGACATAGGTATAGGCGGCGGTGACGTAGAGATCGTCGGGGCGGGAATAGGTGAGTTCCGCCTCCGCGCCGCGCGACCGCTGGCGACCGATTTGGCTCTTCACGAACGGATCGACCAAATTGGGGTTGAGGACGTTGCGCTTTTCCATGTCGAACACGGCGGCGGTGCCGGTCAGGCGGCGCTGCAACAGGCTGACCTTGACCCCCGCCTCTGTCGAATGGCTGCGTTCGGCATCGAAGGTCGCCGTGCCGTCGGACGGGTTGAGCCGCAGCGAATCGCCCCGGCTGGCGTAGAGCGATACGCCCTCCCGGACTTGCAACGATACGGCCGCGCGCGGCGTGACGCCGGCATCGCGCGTGTCGAGTTCGCGGATGGTCAGGCGGTTGAAGACGTCCTCGCGAAAGCTGTTCCATCGCGCGCCGAGCAGCACGGTGACGGGACCGCGCCGGATCACGTCCTGCGCATAGAGGCTTTCGCTGCGAAACGATGCGGTGCGGCTGAGCGAAGCGGGCGGGGTCGGCAGCGGCTGACCGTAGACGGGGGCGAACAGATCGATGAGCAGGATCGGCCGCGTCGTCGTGCCGCGTGCGCGATCCAGCCGGAAGTCGAGCGCGTGCCGTACGCTGTCGATGCCGACGCGCAGGTCGTGCTCCAGCCCCAGCAGGCGAAGCCGCCCCGTCAGTTCGGCACGCAACGACAGATCGTTCCACGCAAAGTCGTGATAGCGGCGGTCGCGCCCGGCGGTGCGTCTGTCGCTTTGCAGACCGCGCGCGCCGAAATCGACCATCGTGCCGAAGCCGTGTAGCGACCCGTCGCGCTGGCTGCCGCCCAGCTCCAGGCCGATGCCCGATCCCAGATCGGCGAACAGGCTGGCCTGTTGCCACAGGATACGCTGCGTGATGCGGCCGTCCGCCGGCTCGCCGAGAAAGGTGGCGCGATCCATCGCGCGGGCGTTGCCGCCAATGCCGACCACGCCGCGATCGAGCACCGACCGGTTGCGCATATATTCGGCCTGATACAGCAGGCGCAGCCCCGGCGCGGGCGTCCAGGCGATCGAGGGCGCGATCAGGCGGCGCGATCCGCCGACATGGTCGCGGAAGCTGTCATGGTCTTCCACGACCCCGATCAGGCGGACGGACAGGCCATCGGCGATCGGGCCGCCGACGTCGCCCGTAACGCGCCGCTGGTCCCAGCTGCCGACCATCGCGCTGGCCGCGGCATGCGCATGATCGAGCGGCGCCTTGGTGACGATGTTGATCGATCCGCCCGGCTCGCCGCGGCCGGACAAAGCGGCGCTCGCGCCCTTCATCACCTCGACGCGCTCGATCGTCGCGCTGTCGACCGGGGGATTATAGCCCAGGTTGCTGCCGAAGCGGTTGATCAGGATGTCGGGCCCGGTGTTCTCGTCCCCCGCAAAGCCGCGGATCGCATATTTGTCCCACAGGCCGCCGAAATCGTTCTGGCGGGTGACGCCCCCCGCATAATCCAGCGCATCCTGCAGCCGCGTGGCATTGAGCGGCGTCAGGTCGTCCTCGTCCAGCACGCGCACCGACTGCGGATAGCGGAGCAGCGGCGTGTGGCTGCCGGTGATGCTGGCGCTGGCCGAGCGCGCGGTGACGATGATGTCGGCCTGGGTCTCGGGCGAGGGCGTATCGCCGCCGGTGGTCTGCGCCATCGCCGGCGCCGCAAGCCCGAAGGCGATGGCAAGAACGGACACGGCGACGCGCCGGTCGTGTGCAAGGATCACGCAGCAAATTCCTGGAATCGGCCGGACAGTTCCGGTCTCGACGGCCAGCTACTGAATTTGCGGATCGTTCGCAATAGCAATGTGGGAAGGGTGGCCGTGCGCCGCGCATAAGAAAAGGGCCGGCGGATCGCTCCGCCGGCCCTTGTGAAAAGTCGGTCCGTCGTGGCTTACGACTTGCAGGTCTGCGAGGCCTTGCCCGGCTGCGACACGGTGATGTTCGACGCATTGCCGGTCAGCTTCCAGCCGCCCTCGGCGGTCAGCGGCTCGCCGGCCTTTTCGGCGGTCAGGCGGGTCGGCGTGCCGGTCTGCGACGTCTTGACGAGGGCGAGCTTGTCACCGTCGAACAGCGTCACGTACAGCAGGCTGTTGTCCTTGCAGCGGAAGGTCTTTTCCGCCTTGATCGCGGGCGGCAGTTCCACCGGCGCGCGGTTGGCGAGCTGGTTGGCCATCGGATCCGGATTCGAATCCAGCACGTCCGGCTGCGCGGGCTTGGAGTTGCAGGCGGCCAGCGCGAGAAGCGCGGCGGTGGCGGCGAACAGGGGGAGGCTCTTCATAGCGAGGGCACGCTTTGCGCATGCGAAGGGGGAGCGTCAAGGCGATCCGTCGGATTTGGTCGTTCGGTTGATCGTGCGGCTTTGCGCTTCCCAAGTGCAGCTTTGCTTGTCGCAGGCCCGGCCACGCGCCATCTAGCGGGCATGCATACGACCCCAGACACGCTTGCCCTGATCGGCAACACGCCCCTCGTCCGGCTGAAGGGGCCGAGCGAGGCGAGCGGCTGCGACATCTTCGGCAAATGCGAATTCGCCAATCCCGGCGCGAGCGTGAAAGATCGCGCGGCGCTGGGCATCGTCGAGGATGCGGAGGCGCGTGGCGTGCTGCATCCCGGCGGGACTATCGTCGAAGGCACGGCGGGCAATACCGGCATCGGTCTGGCGCTCGTCGCCAACGCCAAGGGCTATCGCACGATCATCGTGATGCCCGAAACGCAAAGCCGCGAGAAGATGGACACGCTGCGCGCGCTGGGGGCCGAGCTGGTGCTGGTGCCGGCGGCGCCCTATTCCAGTCCCTGCCACTTCGTCCACACCAGCCGCCGCATCGCGGAGGAACGCGACAATGCGATCTGGGCGAACCAGTTCGACAATGTCGCCAACCGCCGCGCGCATATCGTCGGGACGGCGGAGGAGATCTGGCAGCAGATGGACGGGCGGATCGACGGCTTCACCTGCGCGGCGGGCACCGGCGGCACGATCGCGGGCGTCGGCCTGGGGCTGAAGGCGAAGGACGAGCGCGTCTGCATCGCGCTGAGCGATCCGCATGGCGCGGCGCTGTACGACTATTACGCGCACGGCGAGTTGCGCAGCGAGGGATCGTCGGTCGCCGAAGGGATCGGGCAGGGGCGGATCACCGCCAATCTGGAGGGCGCGCCGATCGACACGCAGTTCCGCATCTCCGACCAGGAGGGCTATCACTGGGTTCGCCGCCTGCTCGACGAGGAAGGGCTGTGCCTGGGCCTGTCGTCCGGCATCAACGTTGCGGGCGCGGTGCGGCTGGCGAAGCAATTGGGGCCGGGCAAAAGGATCGCGACGATCCTGTGCGACACGGGCTTCCGCTATCTCTCGACGCTGCACGATCCGGCTTGGCGGGCGGAGAAGGGGCTGGCGTAACACTACTCCCCCGTCACCCCGGACATGTTCCGGGGTCCACCCATCCGCACGGGGGCGGCCTGCGCCTCGAGCCACTCCCCTCGCCGCGGAGTGGACCCCGGAACGAGTCCGGGGTGACGGGAGAATGGGCGGAAACCGCCCCCGACTCGCCGGGTAATCGACAAGCGCCCGACAAAGCGGTACAGCCGCACGACAAGATGAGAGCCGTGCGAGACACTCACCAGACGATGCAACGGATCAAGGTCGGCGTGATCGGCCTTGTCGCTGTCGTCATGCTCATCGCGATCGCCACCGCGATTCTGGGGTCGGCAACGCGCGAAAAGCCCATTGCCACCGCCGGATCCGCCCAGGCCGACGTCGTCGCGAATATCGCCATGACCAATGCCGGCGCCGCAGCCGCGGCCGATGCCTCGGGCGAACCATTGGCCGAACTCGGCGTCGCGCCGGCCACGGGCAACGCGCAAGCCGCACGATGATCCATTTTCGGGGAAAACCGGGGACGGCGCCCCGCGCCGGCGGAATCGCACGCCCGCACCCGCGGTTAGCGGCTGTGGCATCCATGCCACCATGGGGGTGTTTCCCGCCCATTTAGCCGCCTTCAGGGGGCTTTTCCCCGCTCATCCCCAAAAATCCCGTTGCATCCCCGGTTGGCTGTTGGTAGCGACAGTTAACAACGGGGCAGGCATCATCGTTTGCGTTTGGGCGCAGATGTATGGGAGGCGGTGAAAATCCGACTTTCCAGACGATGGGCCGTGCGCGTCAGGGTGCGAGACGGGCGTGTTGGAAAGGGGCGACTATCAGGGAAGCGGACTCGCTCTTGTCGATGACAAGGGTCGCGTCGCCATCCCCAATGCGCTCCGCCACACGCTGGCCGCCAATGCGCCCCGCGCCGACGGCAAGGACGGCGGCACCGTCATCATCGCCGCGCATGAAGATCAGCCCTGCCTGATCGCCTATGATCCCGCCTATATCGCCGAGTTGAAGCGCGAATTGAACGAGCGCGTCGCCCTGTCGCGCGGTGCGGACGGCAAGATCGACCACAATATCAAGCGTGGCGGCGCGAACGGCGAAGCCGTGCCCTTCGACGGCTCCGGCCGCTTCATCATGCCCGGTTTCCCGCGCTTCTACGCCAATATCGGCGCGCACGCCTTCTTCTGGGGCACGCTCGACTATATCGAGATCTGGGACCCCAAGACGCTGCTGTCGACGCCGGGCATCGCCCCCCAGATGGTCGCTGCCTGCCGCTATTACTGCCAGGACAAGGGGGTGCCGCTTGACTGACGCCCCCCACATCCCCGTTCTGCTCGACGAAGTGGTCGCCGCACTCGCCCCCGCCCCGGGCGAGGTGATGGTCGATGCCACTTTCGGCGCGGGCGGCTACACGCGCGCGATCCTGAAGACCGGCGCCACCGTCATCGCCTTCGATCGCGACCCCGACGCGATTCGGGAAGGACGGGCGGCTGGGATCGAGGGGCTGACGCTGGTCCACAGCGACTTCTCCGCGATGGAGGCGGCGATCGACGCCCCCGTCGATGGCCTGACGATGGATATCGGCGTGTCGTCGATGCAGCTCGATCAGGCGGAGCGTGGCTTTTCGTTTCAGTCCGACGGCCCGCTCGACATGCGGATGGCGCAGGACGGCCCCAGCGCGGCGGACTTTCTGAACACCGCTGACGAGGACGCGATCGCCGACGTGCTGTACCAGTATGGCGACGAGCCCAAGTCGCGCCGCGTCGCGCGCGCGATCGTCGCTGCGCGGCCGCTGACCCGTACGGGCGAACTGGCGGCCGTCGTGCGCAAGGCGCTGGGCCACCGGCCGCACGACAAGAAGGATCCGGCGACGCGGACCTTCCAGGCGATCCGTATCCATGTGAACCGGGAGTTGGGCGAGCTGGCCGACGGCCTCGCCGCCGCCGAGCGGCTGCTCAAGCCTGGCGGCCGGCTGGCGGTGGTGACGTTCCACAGCCTGGAGGATCGCATGGTCAAGCGCTTCCTACGCGAACGCTCGGGCAACACGCCTGGCGGCTCGCGGCACCTGCCGCAGGCGGGGGCGACGCGGGCACCCAGTTTCGCGACCGTCGGTCGTGGCATCCGTGCCGGCGAGGCGGAACTCGCGCGCAACCCGCGCGCACGATCGGCAACATTGCGGACCGCCATCCGGACGGCCGCCCCTGCATGGAATGAAGAGGTGACGGCATGACGGCGGCGTATCGGTTGAAGGGGATCGGATGGTTCGGTGGCTGCGTCGCCATCGTCCTCGGTTTCTACCTGGTCTCGCTGCAGGTCGCGACCGAGCGCAAGAAGCTCGAGAGCATGGATCGCAAGATCGACGCCGCGCAGCGCGATATCCGCGCGCTGGAGACGGAGTTCGAAACGCGCGCCAACCTCGCCCAGCTCGAAAAGTGGAACGGCGAAACGCTTTCACTCGCCGCGCCGACCGCCGGCCAGTTCGTGACCGACGAGGCGGCGCTCGCCAGCCTCGACGTCAATCAGGTGGGCGTGCCCACGGATGGCAAGTCCGGGATGCAAATGGCGTCGCTGGTCGTGCCGTCGCAGCCGGGCGTCAGCGCCGCCGCGCCCGCCGCCACGCCGGCCCCGGCGGTGGTGCAGGTCGCCGCCGCCATGCCCAAGGCGCAGCGCGCGGTGATCAAGGTCGCGGCGATCGAAAAGAGCGCGCCGATGCTGGCGAAGCTGAACGAGGCGGCCCGCGCCAAGGCGGCGGTGGCGAAGGTTCGGCCCGAAGCGGTCGCGATGCTCGACAAGAAGCTGCTGTCCGACAGCACGCTGGGCGATATCCTCAGCAGCGCGCGCGCCGAGGCCCGCAAACGTTGACCGTCATCGTCGCCCGTCCGGCCCAGGCCCAGCATCGCAGCGCCGGCCAGCGTCACGCGCTGGTCGCGACGTCGCATATGCGGCTGATGATGCTGATGATGCTGTTCGCGGCGGCGGTGGTCCTGATCATCGGCCGGCTGGCGATGCTCGGCATCCTGTCGGGCGGCGAGGCCGCAGCGCGCACGGCGGCGCTGGCGGCTCGCGGCGATATCGTCGATCGCAACGGCGCGCCGCTCGCCCGGACGATCGATGCGTGGACGATTGCCGTCCATCCGAACAAGATCATCGGCGACAAGATGGAGATCGCCGCCCGGCTCGCGGCGCTGATGCCCGATCGTGGCGATCAGGCGTGGTTCTACCACCAGCTCACCCGCAACATCAGCTTCGTCTACCTCCAGCGGCGCGCCAGCCCCGCGCTGGTCGAGCAGGTGAATGCGATCGGCGAGCCGGCTTTGGTCTTCGCTCGCGAAACGCAGCGCCTGTACCCGCAGTCGACGATGGCGGCGCATGCGCTGGGCTTCCTGTCGACCGACGGCCACGGCATGAGCGGCATGGAGCGCGTGCTCGACGAGCGGCTGCTCGATCCGGCGCAGGCGGGCAAGCCGGTCGCGCTGGCGATCGACGCACGCGTGCAGGCGGCGATGGAAAGCGAACTCGGCCGCGCGATGGGCACCTTCTCCGCGCGCGGGGCGGGCGGCATCGTGATGGACGTCCATACCGGCGAAGTGCTCGCAATGGTCTCGCTGCCGACGTTCAATCCCAATCGCGTCGGGATGGCGGGCAGCGAGGAACTGCGCAATCTGACCACGCAGAGCGTGTTCGAGCTGGGCTCGACCTTCAAGCCGATCACCGTCGCGACCGCGATCGACACCGGCACGATCACGATGAACCGCAAGTTCGACGCGACGCATCCGCTGAAGGTCGGCGGCTTCACCATCCATGACGAGCGCGGCGATCCGCAGCGCTGGCTGTCGATGCCCGAAACGCTGATCTATTCGTCCAACATCGCCACCGCGCGGATCGCCGATGAGGTGGGTCCGCAGAAGATGCAGACGATGTTCCGCAAGCTGGGTTTCGACACCCGGCCCGACATCGAATTGCGCGAAAAGGGCCGGCCGCTGTGGCCGCGGTACTGGGCGCGGACGACGACGATGACGACGGCCTATGGCCACGGCATCGCGGTGACGCCGCTGCACCTCGCCAGCGCTTATGCGGCTCTGGTCAACGGCGGCATCTGGCGCCCGGCGACGCTGATGAAGATCGCCCCCGGCCAGGCACCCGCCGGCCGTCGCGTCATCAGCGAGGCGACCAGCTACAAGATGCGCCAGATGCTGCGGCTGATCGTCATGCGCGGCACGGGCCGCAAGGGCGACGCGCCCGGCTATCGCGTGGGCGGCAAGACCGGCACCGCCGAGGCGGCGGTCGCGGGCGGCTACGACCATTCGCGCAACGTCGCGACCTTCGCTGCGGCCTTCCCGATGGATGCGCCGAAATACGTCGTGCTCGCGATGCTCGATTCGCCGCAGGGCACGAAGGAAACGGGCGGCTGGAAGACCGCCGCCTGGAACGCCGCGCCCGTCGTCGGCCGCACGATCGCCCGCGTCGGATCGATGCTCGGCGTGGTGCCCGATGCGCAGCGCGACATCGACGTCGCTGACATGATGCCGCTGATCTGGCAGGAGACGCCGCCGAAGCAGGCGAACGGCAATTGACGAGCCGACTATTGAGGAGCGCGACATGAAGCTGGGGACGCTCACCGGCGGGAGTGAAGAGGCGGTGGTCACCGGCTTTGCGATCGACCATCGCAAGGTCGCGCCGGGCACCGTCTTCGGCGCGTTTCAGGGCGCGCGGGTGAATGGCGAGGAGTATATCGCCGACGCGGTGCGGTCGGGTGCGATCGCCGTCGTGACGCGGCCGGGCGTGCCGGTGGAGGGCGCTGTGGCAATCCCGTCCGACAGTCCGCGCGAACGCTTCGCGCAGCTTGCCGCGCAATTTTTCGCGCCGTTTCCCGAGGTCGCGGTCGCCGTGACCGGCACCAACGGCAAGACCTCCACCGTCGAAATGACGCGGCAATTGTGGCGGATGGCGGGCGAGCATGCCGCCTCGATCGGGACGCTGGGCGTCACCACCGCCGACGAGCGCGTGACGACCGGGCTGACGACGCCGGACGTCGTCACCTTTCTCTCCAACGTCGCCGGGCTGGCGCGCGAGGGCGTGACGCATGTCGCCTTCGAGGCGTCGAGCCACGGCCTGACGCAATATCGCACCGAGGGGCTACGCGTCGCCGCGGCGGCCTTCACCAACCTCAGCCGCGACCACCTCGACTATCATGGCGACATGGGCGCCTATCTCACCGCCAAGCTGCGCCTGTTTTCCGAGGTGCTCAGCCCCGATGGCGCCGCGGTCGTCTGGGCGGACGACGTCGAATCGGCGCGGGTGATCGACCTCGCGCAGGCGCGCGGCAATCGGCTGGTGACGGTCGGCGAGCGCGGCCAAACGCTACGCTTGGTCGAGCGCGATCCGACCTTGCTGGGGCAGGGGCTGGTGATCGAGGCGGATGGCGCGACGCATCGCGTTACGTTGCCGCTGATCGGCGGCTATCAGGCAGCGAACGCGCTCGTCGCGGCGGGACTGGTCATCGCGACCGGCGGCGACGTGACGCAGACGATCGCCAATCTCGCCCGCCTGCAACCCGTCCGCGGCCGGCTGGAGCGCGCCGCGATCGCGCGCGGCGGCGCGCCCGTCTACGTCGATTACGCGCACACGCCCGACGCGCTGGAGGCGGCGATCGCCGCGTTGAAGCCGCATGCCGGCGGCCGGCTGATCGTCGTCTTCGGTGCGGGCGGTGACCGCGACGCGGGCAAGCGCGAGACGATGGGGCAGGTCGCGCAGATGCAGGCGGACCTCGCCATCGTCACCGACGACAATCCCCGCACCGAGGATGCCGCCGCGATCCGCGCCGCGATCCTGAAGGGCGCGCCCGACGCCCGCGAGATCGGCGATCGCCGCGAAGCCATCGCCACCGCGATCCGCGAAGCCGGCCCGCAGGACATCGTGCTGATTGCCGGCAAGGGCCACGAACAGGGCCAGATCGTCGGCGATCTGGTGCTGCCGTTCGACGACGTCAGCGTGGCGCGGGAGTATGCGGCGTGAGGGGCGTGTACTCTTCGTCACCCCGGACTTGTTCCGGGGTCCACTCAGCGGCGAGGGGGATGGCTGGAGGCTCTTGCCTGCCCCTCGCGGACTGGTGGACCCCGGAACAAGTCCGGGGTGACGAAGGAGTTGGGCGATGATGCGTCCCCTCTGGACCGCCGCCAAAATCGCCGCTGCCACATCCGGCACCGCCTCGACCGACTTCGCCGTCACCGGCGTCGCGTTCGACAGCCGTGAGGTCGGTCCCGGCGATCTGTTCATCGCGCTCACCGGTGACAGCACCGACGGCCATCGCTTCCTCGATCAGGCCTTCGCGCAAGGGGCCGCCGGCGCGATCGTGTCCGCCGACACGCCCCATCCGCACGTCCGCGTCGCCGATACCTTCGCGGCCCTGAACGACCTCGGCCGTGCCGCCCGCGCCCGCATGAGCGGCACGGTGATCGGCGTCACCGGCTCGGTGGGGAAGACCAGCGCCAAGGAAGCGCTGTTCGCCGCGCTCGACCGCTCGCTGACCGGCGCGGTGCATCGCTCGGTGAAGAGCTACAATAACCACACCGGCGTTCCGCTCAGCCTCGCCCGCATGCCGCGCGACACGACGGTCGGCGTGTTCGAGATGGGCATGAACCATGCCGGCGAGCTGTCGCAGCTCACGCGCCTGGTGCGCCCACACATCGCGATCATCACCGCCATCGCGCCTGCCCACACCGAATTCTTCGCCGACGAAAGCGCCATCGCCGACGCCAAGGGCGAGATTTTCCAGGGTCTTGAGCCGGGCGGCGTCGCCATCGTCCCCTATGACAGCCCGCACCGCGACCGGCTGATGGCGGCCGCCGCCCCCTATGCCGCACGCACCGTCACCTTCGGTCTGACCAAGGGCGCCGACGTCCATGCGGTCGAGGCGATGCGTCTGCCCTCGGGCGGGTCGTTCGTCACCGCGAAGGTCGGCGCCCGCGAGCTGTCGTTCACGCTGTCGCAGCCGGGCATGCACTGGGTGTCGAACGCCCTCGCGGTCCTCGCCGCAGTCGATGCGACCGGCGCCGACCTCGCCCGTGCGGGTCTCGCGCTCGCCGAGATGGGCGGCCTCGCCGGGCGCGGCCTCCGTGTCACGGCGCGCGTCGGTGGGGGCGAGATGCTCGTCATCGACGAAAGCTACAACGCCAACCCCGCCTCGATGCGTGCGACGCTGGCGGTGCTAGCCGAGGAGCCCGGCCGTCACGTCGCGGTGCTGGGTGAGATGCGCGAGCTCGGCGACGATTCCGCCGCCTATCACGCCGCCCTCGCGGAACCGATCCTGGCCGCGCGCGTCGAAACGGCGCTGCTCGTCGGCGAAGCGATGGCGCCGCTGGCGCAGGCCCTTGAGGGACGCGTCGACATCATGCATGTGCCGGATGCTGCGACGGCGCTGGACCGGCTGAAGAACCTGGTCCGGGCAGGAGACGCGGTACTCGTCAAAGGGTCTAATGGTGTCGGCCTGTCGCGCCTGGTCGCGGGGCTGGAGGCAGGTGTTGCGATCGCAGATCGCATGGGGGGCGGAACGTAAATGCTGTACTGGATCGCCGAGCACCTGGGCTTCACCGGGCTGCTGAACCTTATCCGCTACCAGTCCTTCCGGACGGGCGCGGCGGTGGCGACCGCGCTGTTCATCGGCCTGATTATCGGGCCGCGCTTCATCGGCTGGCTGCGCGTCCGCCAGGGCAAGGGGCAGCCGATCCGCGCCGACGGCCCGCAGACGCACCTCGCCAAGCGCGGCACGCCGACGATGGGCGGACTGATGATCCTGACCAGCATGGCGCTGGCGATCCTGATCTGGATGGACCTCAGCAACCCCTATGTCTGGGCGTGCCTGTTCGTGACGCTCGGCTTCGGTGCGATCGGCTTCCTCGACGACTACGACAAGGTGCGCAAAGCGAGCACCGCCGGCGTGTCGGGTAAGACGCGCCTGTTGCTGGAGTTCGCCATCGCCGGCATCGCATCGTGGATCATCATGCAGCAGAACGGCCCGCACCTGTACCTGCCGTTCACCGACCGGCTGTACCTCGACCTGGGCTATGCCTTCCCGCTGTTCGCCGCCTTCACGATCGTCGCTTTCGGCAATGCGGTGAACCTGACCGACGGGCTCGACGGCCTGGCGACGATGCCGGTCATCATCGCCAGCGTGGCGTTCATGCTGATCGTGTATCTGGCGGGCAACGTGAAGTTCGCCACCTATCTGGGCATCCCGCACGTGCCGGGCGCGGGCGAACTCGCGATCTTCTGCGGCGCGGTGGTCGGCGCCGGGCTCGCCTTCCTGTGGTTCAACGCACCGCCCGCTGCGGTGTTCATGGGCGATACCGGCAGCCTTGCGCTGGGTGGCGCACTCGGCACGATCGCGGTCGTCGCGCACCATGAGATCGTGCTGGGCATCATCGGCGGCCTGTTCGTCGTCGAGGCGCTGTCGGTCATCATCCAGGTGTTCTTCTACAAGCGCACCGGCAAGCGCGTGTTCCGCATGGCGCCGATCCACCATCATTTCGAACAATTGGGCTGGAGCGAGCCGACCGTCGTCATCCGCTTCTGGATCATCAGCCTGGTGCTGGCCCTCGCCGGCCTGTCCACGCTGAAGTTGCGGTGAGGACGATGCCGGTCGCCCCAAACACACCGTCACCCCGGACTTGGTCCGGGGTCCACCGGGCCACGCGGGGGCGCTGTGCGCCTCTAGCCATCCCCCTCGCCGCAGAGCGGACCCCGGACCAAGTCCGGGGTGACGGATCGATTTGGGCAAGCGCGGCATGATCCTCTCCACCGCCTGGAAGGGCCAACGCTACGCCGTCCTCGGCCTCGCCCGCTCCGGCATGGCGACCGTCCGTGCGCTCGCCGCCGCCGGAGCGTACGTCGTCGCCTGGGACAGCGATCCCGCCGCGCGCGAACGGGCGCAAGCGATCGACGGCGTCATCGTCCACGATCCCGCAAGCCTCGACCTCACGGGCGCGGCCGGGCTGGTCGTGTCGCCCGGCGTCCCCCTCAACACCCACCCGCTGGTCGCGCAGGCGCTGGCCGCGGGCGTGCCGGTGATCGGCGACATCGAATTGTTCGCTCAGGCCCGCGCCGAACTGCCGCCGCACAAGGTCGTCGGCATCACCGGCACCAACGGCAAGTCGACCACGACAGCGCTGGTCCACCATATCCTGAAGACCGCGGGCGTGCCGACGCTGATGGGCGGCAACATCGGCCTGCCGATCCTCGAACAGGAGCCGCTGCCGGAAGGCGGCGTCTATGTGCTCGAACTGTCGAGCTACCAGATCGACCTCACGCAGACGCTCGATTGCGACGTCGCGGTGCTGCTCAACATCACGCCGGATCACCTCGACCGGTATGATGGCTTCGAGGGCTATGCGGCGTCCAAGGCGCGGCTGTTCGAGATGCAGTCAGCGGGTCATCTCGCGGTTGTTGGCATCGACGATGACGCCACGCGGCACATTGCCGGCGCGCTTCGCGATCGGGGCGATCTGATCGAAGTGTCGACCGCCGAATATAACGGCGCGGTGTTCGGACCCGCATTGCGCGGTCCACACAATGCGCAGAACGTCGCCGCCGCACGTATCGTCGCGGCGAGGCTCGACGTGCCCGCCGGCGAACTGTCCGCAGCGCTTGAAACCTTCACCGGCCTGCCACACCGCATGGAGCGCATCGCCGAGCGCAACGGCGTCGCCTTCATTGACGACAGCAAGGCGACCAACCCCGAAAGCACCGCGCCCGCGCTCGGCGCGTTCGAACGCATCCACTGGATCGTCGGTGGCAAGCGCAAGGGCGACGATCTCGACGCCTGCGCGCCGTTCCTCGGTCACGTCGTCGCGGCCTATACGATCGGCGAGGCGGCCGAGCTGTTCGCAGATATCTTGACCCCCAAGCTCCCCCACGTCGAACGCAGCGGCGACCTCGCCACCGCCGTCCGCGCCGCCGCCGCTGCGGCGCAGCCGGGAGAGGTCGTGCTGTTGTCGCCGGCCTGTGCTAGTTTCGACCAGTTCCGCGATTACGAGGCGCGGGGCGCTGCGTTCCGCGCGGCTGTCGAGGCTCTAGCATGACGGGCGCCAGCATGACCGACGACAAGCGCGACACCCTGATCGCCAAGGTGAAGCGCTCGGGTGGCCGCGGCGATCGATCGCCGCTCGGCACCTGGTTCTGGGACATCGACCGGATGCTCCTGCTGCTCACCCTGTTCCTGATCGCGATCGGGCTGGTGGCGGTGGCGGCGGCGAGCCCCGCGACCGCGGTCCGCTATTCGGGCGAGCATCACAAGTTCACGGCGCTCTATTACTTCTGGCGCCAGCTGATCTGGGTCGGCATCTCGCTGCCCGTGCTGTTCGGCGTGTCGATGCTGCCGGTGCCGCTCGCCCGCCGGCTCGCACTGATCGGCGCTGCGGTGCTGATCGTCTGCCTCGCGCTCACGCCCTTCGTCGGCAACAGCATCAACGGCGCACGGCGCTGGATCGGCTATGGCTTCGCCTCGTTCCAGCCGTCCGAGTTTCTGAAACCGCTCTTCATCGTCACGGTCGCCTGGCTGCTGTCGCTGAAGGCGAAGGACCCGACGCTGCCGACCGTGCTGATCACCGGTGCGATGACCGGGCTGATCGCGCTGCTGCTGATGATGCAGCCCGACTTCGGGCAGACGGTGATCTTCTGCACCGTATGGATGGCGCTGCTGATGATCGCGGGCACGCCGATGCGCGTGCTGGGCGGGATTATCGCGATGGTGCCGGTCGGCCTCGTCTGCGCCTACATGTTCTACAGCACCGCCCGCAACCGCATCGACGCCTTCCTGTTTCCGAGTGTCGAGGGCGAGGGCGCGAGCGACCATTTCCAGACCAACGCCGCGCATGCGACGATCACCAGCGGCGGCTGGACGGGCACCGGCCCCGGCGGCGGTACGGTGAAGTTCGGCCTGCCCGAAGCGCATACCGATTACATCTATTCGGTGATCGGCGAAGAATTCGGCCTGATCGCCTGCGCGATCATCGCATTGGTGTTCCTGGCGATCGTCGTGCGCGTGTTCGTCAAGCTGCTGGACGAACAGGACGAATTCAAGCTGCTCGCCGCTTCTGGCCTCGCCGTGCAGTTCGGGGCTCAGGCGTTGGTGTCGATGGCGGTCAACACCGGCCTTGCGCCGTCCAAGGGTATGACGCTGCCGTTCATCAGCTATGGCGGGTCGTCGATGATCGCGCTGTCGATCGGCATGGGGTTGCTGCTCGCCTTCACCCGGCGCAATCCGTTCCTGACGCGCAGCCCGTATGTGGTGAGATGGGGTTCGAATTGAGCAAGCATTACGTCCTGGCAGCCGGTGGCACGGGCGGTCACATGGTCCCCGCCGCGGCGCTGGCGGAGGAACTGACCCGGCGCGGCCATCGCGTCGCGCTGGTCAGCGATGCGCGCGGCGTGCGCTTCCCCGGCCTGTTCGACAACGTCCAGACGCACGTCCTGCCCGCGGGCCGCTTCCAGGTGAAGAAGCCGCAGGGCTGGGCGAGTGCGGTGCGCGAGATGCTGCGCGGCAGGGCGATGGCGCGTGAATTGTACCGCACGTTCAAGCCCGCCGCGGTGATCGGCTTTGGCGGCTATCCCGCGTTCCCCGCGCTGCTCGCGGCGTTCGCGGAAAAGATCCCGACCGCCGTCCATGAACAGAATGCCGTCCTCGGCCGCGTCAACCGCGTCGTTGCGGGCAAGGTGGATGCGATCGCGACTTCGTACAAGACGACCGAACGGCTGGCGGCGAAGCACGAACACAAGGTCCACCTCGTCGGCAATCCCGTGCGCGACGCGGTGCTCGCCTTGCGTGCGAAACCCTATCCGCTGCTGGAAGAGGACGGCATCTTCCGCGTCCTCGTCACCGGCGGCAGCCAGGGGGCGAGCATCCTCAGCCAGGTGGTGCCCGACGGGCTCGCCATGCTGCCCGTCACCTTCCGCCGCCGCCTGCAGGTGACGCATCAGGCGCGGATCGAGGATATCGACGCGGTGCGCGCGCAATATGCCGAGCATCAGATCCCGGCCGAACTCGCCACCTATCTGCCCGACATGCCCGAACAGCTCGCCTGGGCGCACCTCGTCATCGCCCGCGCCGGTGCCTCGACGATCGCGGAACTGACCGCGGCTGGTCGGCCCGCGATCCTCGTGCCGCTGCCCGGCGCGACCGACGACCATCAGACCGCGAACGCGCGCGAGATCACCAAGGCGGGCGGCGCGCGCACCATCCCGCAGCCCGAATTCACCGCCGTGGAGCTTGCCAAGCAGATGCAGAAACTGGGCCTCGACCCCGCGGCACTGGAAAATGCCGCCGCGCGCGCGAAGAGCGTCGGCCGCCCGACCGCGGTCAGCGACCTGGCCGATCTGGTCGAAAGCCTCGACGCCCCGCTGTCGCGCCTCCCCGTCGGCGTGCCGACCAAGCCCAAGGCGGTGACCGCATGATTAGGGGCGTCGCGACCGACATCGGCCCGATCCACTTCGTCGGCATCGGCGGCATCGGCATGTCCGGCATCGCCGAGGTGATGAAGAACCTCGGCTATACCGTGCAGGGTTCGGACGTCGCCGAAGGCTATGTCGTCCAGGGCCTGCGCGACAAGGGCATCGCCGTCACGATCGGCCACGCCGCCGAGAACGTGGCGGACGCCGCCGTCGTCGTCACCTCGACGGCGATCACCCGCACCAATCCGGAGGTCGAGGCGGCGCTGGAACGGCGCATCCCCGTCGTCCGCCGCGCGGAAATGCTCGCCGAGCTGATGCGCCTCAAGTCGACCGTCGCGGTGGCCGGCACGCACGGCAAGACGACGACGACCAGCATGGTCGCGGCGCTGCTCGATGCCGGCGGCGTCGACCCCACCGTCATCAACGGCGGCATCATCAACAGCTACGGCAGCAACGCGCGCCTCGGCGCCAGCGACTGGATGGTGGTCGAGGCCGACGAGAGCGACGGCAGCTTCCTGCGCCTCGACGGCACGATCGCGGTCGTCACCAACATCGATCCCGAACACCTCGACCATTACGGCAGCTTCGACGGCGTGAAGGACGCGTTCGTCGAATTCGTCGAAAACGTCCCATTCTACGGCGCGGCGCTTCTGTGCCTTGACCACCCGGAGGTGCAGAACATCCTGCCGCGCGTCCGCGACCGCCGCGTCGTGACCTACGGCTTTTCGGCGCAGGCCGACGTCCGCGGCGTCAACGTGACCCCGGTGCCGGGCGGCAACCGCTTCGAATGCATCGTGCGCGAGCGCGACGGCACCAGCCGCTCGATCGAGAATATCGAGTTGCCGATGCCCGGCCGCCACAACGTCCAGAACGCGCTCGCCGCGATCGGCGTGGCGCTGGAGCTCGGCATTCCCGACGAGACGATCCAGCGCGGCTTTTCGGCGTTCGGCGGCGTCAAGCGCCGCTTCACCCATGTCGGCGAAGTGGCGATGGAGGACGGCAACGTCACGATCATCGACGATTACGGCCACCACCCGGTCGAAATCCGCGCCGTGCTCGCCGCCGCCCGCGAGGGCGCGGAGGGTCGCGTCATCGCCGTCGTCCAGCCGCACCGCTATTCGCGCCTCGGCAGCCTGATGGAAGAGTTCCAGACCGCGTTCAACGACGCCGATCGCGTGCTCGTGACTCCGGTCTATGCCGCGGGCGAGACGCCGGTCGAGGGCGTCGACGCGCAGGCGTTGGTCGAGGGATTGAAGCGTCGCGGCCACCGCTCCGCCGCGACCGTCGCCGACGCCGATGCGCTCGCCGACGAACTCGCCGCAACGATCCAGCCCAACGACATGGTCGTCTGCCTCGGCGCGGGCGACATCACCAAATGGGCGGCGGGCCTCGCCGCCGCGATCGGAGCACGGCGATGACCGACTGGTTCGATGCGGGCCTCAAGCTCCAGAAACAGATGCTCGACGCCCAGCGCCAGGCGCTGGAGGCCGGCGGCCACGCGGTCGATGCCGGCGCCGCGATGGTCGAGGCGCAGGAGGCGACGCGCAAGGCGGCCGAGGCGAACCTCGCCGCCTTCCAGGCGTGGACGCGGCTCTGGGGCGTCGGGCCTTGGTGACCGCACTGCCCCCGGTCCGCGGGCGCCTGACGCAGGGCGCCGCGCTGGCGCCGCTCGTCTGGTTCAAGGCGGGGGGCAATGCCCAATGGCTGTTCGAGCCGAAGGACGCCGACGATCTGTCCGCGTTCCTTTCCGCGCTCGACCCGGCGGTCCCGGTGATGGCGCTGGGGCTGGGATCGAATTTGATCGTCCGCGACGGCGGTGTGCCGGGCGTGGTGGTGCGGCTCGGCAAGGCCTTCGCGCAAGTTGAGCGGCTCGACGACGTCTTCCTCCGCTGTGGCGGGGGAGCGAGCGGCATCCTCGTCTCCTCGACCGCACGCGATGCGGGCATCGGCGGCGTCGAATTCCTGCGCTCGATCCCCGGCACGGTCGGCGGCTTCGTGCGGATGAACGGCGGCGCCTACGGCCGTGAGGTCAAGGACGTGCTGATCGAGGCCGACGTCGTGTTGCGCTCCGGCGAACGCGTGACGCTTGGCCTCGCGGACCTCGGCTACACCTATCGCCACAGCGCGCTGCCCGACGGCGCGGTCGTCGTATCCGCGACCTTCCGCGGCGCGCCCGCCGAGCCTTCAGTGATCCAGGCGGAAATGGACCGCATCGCCGCCGCGCGCGAGGCATCGCAGCCGCTGCGGTCGAAGACCGGGGGATCGACGTTCAAGAACCCCGACGGGCACAAGGCCTGGGCGCTGGTCGACGCCGCCGGCTGCCGGGGCTTGCGGCGTGGTGACGCTCAGGTATCTGAGAAACATTGTAATTTCCTGCTCAACCTCGGCTCGGCGAGCAGCGCCGATATCGAAGGTTTGGGCGAAGAGGTGCGGGACAAGGTGAAGGCGCAGTCGGGCGTGACGTTGGAATGGGAAATTCAGCGCGTGGGAGTGGCGGCGTGAACGGTGCGATCCAGTTCCTCCCCCGCCAGGGGGAGGGGGACCGCTCGGCGTCTGCCGAGTGGTGGAGGGGGAGGACGGCAGTGTCCTCTCCGCTGTTCCGTGTCCTCCCCCTCCGTCATGCTGCGCATGCCACCTCCCCCTTGCGGGGGAGGAATTGATGCACATCGCGGTTCTCATGGGCGGCTGGTCCGCCGAACGCCCCGTATCGCTCCTGTCGGGCAACGGTTGCGCCGATGCGCTCGAGGCGAACGGCCACCGCGTCACGCGGATCGACATGGGCCGCGACGTCGCCGCGCGCCTTGCCGCGGCGCAGCCCGATCTCGTCTTCAACGCGCTGCACGGTTCGCCGGGCGAGGACGGCAGCGTGCAGGGCATGCTCGACCTGATGGGCATCCCCTATACCCATTCGGGCCTCGCCACCTCGGTCATCGCGATCGACAAGGTGATGACCAAGCAGGTGCTCGTCCCCGCCGGCATCCCCATGCCGGGCGGCCGGATCGTCAAGTCCGCCGACATCCACGAGCGCGATCCGTTGCAGCGCCCCTATGTCCTCAAGCCGATCAACGAAGGTTCGTCGGTCGGCGTCGCGATCGTCACCGATGACGGCAATTACGGCAACCCGATCGGCCGCGACGTGGCGGGACCTTGGGCCGAGTTCGACGAACTGCTCGCCGAACCCTATGTCCGCGGCCGCGAGCTGACGACCGCCGTGCTGGGCGACCGCGCGCTGGGCGTCACCGAATTGAAGCCCAAGACCGGCTGGTACGATTTCGACGCCAAATACACTGATGGCCTGACCGAACACGTCTGCCCTGCCGACATCCCCGACGAGATCGCCGACGCCTGCAAGCGGCTCGCGCTCGAGGCGCATCGCCTGCTGGGGTGCAAGGGCGCCAGCCGCTCCGACTTCCGCTGGGATGACGAGCGCGGGGTCGACGGCCTGTTCCTGCTTGAGGTCAACACCCAGCCCGGCATGACGCCCTTGAGCCTCGTCCCCGAACAGGCGCGCCACATCGGCATGAGCTACGAACAGCTCGTCCAGGCGATCGTCGACGAGGCGCTCGCCGACGCGAAGGCTGCGGTGGGATGAGCCGCACGATCAAGCGCGGCCCGCCGCCCAAGCGCCCCGCTGCCCGGCGCAAACAGCCCGTCCGTAAGGTCGGGCTGTTCGAGCGTGCGATCGCCGCGCTGCCGGTCAGCGAGGAGACGATCCGCAAGGCGGCGACGTGGACGATCACCGGCGGCGGCATCGCCGTGGCGCTCGCCGCGCTGACCTGGATCGGCATCCCCGGCATGATCGGCACCGCTATCGCCGAAGGCGCGGGGCAGGCGGGCTTCCGCGTCGAGCAGATCGAGGTAACCGGCCTCAAGCGCATGGACCGGATGAGCGTCTATGCCGTCGCGCTCGACCAGCAGAGCCGCGCGATGCCGCTCGTCGATCTGGAGGCGGTGCGCCAGAAGCTGCTGCGCTACGGCTGGATCGCCGACGCACACGTCTCGCGCCGGCTGCCCGACACGCTGCTGATCGACATCGTCGAGCGCAGCCCGGCGGCGGTGTGGCAGGACAACGGCCAGCTGACGTTAATCGACAAGGACGGCGTGCTGCTGGAACCGGTGAAGCCGGATGCGATCCCTGATTTGCCGCTGGTGATCGGCCCCGGCGCGGACCGGCAGGAGGCAGGCTATCAGGCGCTGCTCGCCGCGGCCCCTGCGCTCAAGCCTCGCGTCAAGGCGGCGACCTGGATCGGCAACCGCCGCTGGGACCTGACCTTCGACAGCGGCGAGACGCTGGCGCTGCCCGAAGACGGCGCGCCCGCAGCTTTGCTCAAATTCGCCGAACTCGACGGCGCGCGGCCTCTTTTGGGGCGCGGCTGGATGCGGTTCGACATGCGCGATCCGAGCAAGCTCGTCGCGCGCAAGCCCGGCGCCAGCATGGCGCATGACGTGCCCGATCCCAGTGAGATCGCGGCGCCGGCGGGTACACAGACCGATACCGGTGCGGGAAACACCGGCGATCGACACGCGGCAGACGCGCACACGGGGGCCGAGGGATAATGGCGAAAGCAGCACCGGAAGGACTCATCACCGCGCTCGACATCGGCTCGTCCAAGGTGTCGGCGATGATCGCGCAAAAGGGCGACGGCGGCGAATTGATCGTGCTCGGCACCGGCCAGCGCGAAAGCCGCGGCGTCAAGCGCGGCTATATCGCCGACATGGGCGCCACCGAAGCCGCGGTGCGCGAGGCGGTGGAGCAGGCCGAACGCATCGCCGGCATCAATATCGAGAACGTCTGGGTCGGCTTCTCCGCCGGCGGCCTCGTCAGCGACGTCGCTGAGGTCGAGTTCGAACTGGGCGGCCATCGCGTCGAACAGCAGGATATCGACGCCTTGCTCGCGGCGGGGCGCAATTCGATCGATCCGCAGGGGCGGATGGTGCTGCACGCGCAGCCCGCGCTGTACACGCTCGACGGCCTCACCGGCGTGAAGAAGCCGCTGGGGCTCCACGCCGATCGCCTCGGCGTCCACATCCACGTCGTCGCCGCGGACGGGTCGCCGGTGCGCAACCTCGATCTGTGCGTCCGCTCGGCGCATCTGGAAGTGAAGTCGATCATCGCCGCGCCGGTCGCGACAGGCCTTGCCTGCCTCAGTGACGAAGAGCGCGAGCTGGGCGTTGCGCTGGTCGAAATGGGGGCGGGGATCACCAACGTGTCGCTGTTCGCCGGCGGCATGCTGGTCGGCCTGTGCTCGATCCCGATGGGTGGGCAGGACATCACCGACGATATCGCCAGCGCCTTCGGCACTCGCCGCGCGCAGGCGGAGCGGATGAAGTGCTTCCACGGTTCGGCCAATGCCTCCCCGCGTGACAATCACGAGATGATCCCGGTGATGCCGATCGCCGCCGAAGATGATGTCCACGGCGGCATGCAGATCACCAAGGCGCAGCTGATCGGCGTCGTCCGCCAGCGGCTGGAGCATCAGATGGACGAGATCCGCAAGTCGCTCGCCCAGCTGAAATTTGAAGGGCCCGTGGGGCGGCAGGTCGTGCTGACCGGCGGCGGTGCGGAGCTGAAGGGCATCGCCGATTATGCGCAGCAGGCGCTCGGCCGCTCGGTGCGTATCGGCCGGCCGCGCGGGCTGACCGCGCTGCCGGAGGCGCATGGCGGGCCGGCGTTCGCGACGCTGGCGGGCCTTGCCTTCTATGCGGCGTCGGATCCGATTGATCTGCGCGGGGTGGCACCCCAGCAAACCACCGTTCATCGCCAGCGTGGCATGGGCATGGTCCGCAAGCTGATTCAGGCGGCGCGGGCAAATTATTAAGCGCCGATGACCTTTCGCGCGGATTTCCTATGGAAGAGCGTGAATCGTTGAGGCAAAAGGTTAATCAGGGTCCCGGCGCGCAATTCCGGACAGGGGCGGAGAAAGTTTAGGCCATGAGCATCGAATTCATCACTCCCGAGGTCGACGAACTGACCCCCCGTATCGCCGTGATCGGCGTGGGCGGCGCGGGTGGCAACGCCATCGCCAACATGATGCGTGCCGACGTGCAGGGCGTCGACTTCCTGGTCGCGAACACCGACGCGCAGGCGCTGAAGTCGTCGATCGCGCCGCAGCGCATCCAGCTGGGTGCGAAGATCACGCAAGGGTTGGGCGCCGGCTCGCGGCCGGAGATCGGCCGGGCTGCGGCGGAAGAGACGATCGACGATCTCGCCAAGCGTCTGGAAGGCGCGCACATGTGCTTCATCGCGGCCGGCATGGGCGGCGGCACCGGCACCGGCGCCGCGCCCGTCATCGCCAAGGCCGCGCGCGACATGGGCATCCTGACCGTCGGCGTCGTCACCAAGCCGTTCAGCTTCGAAGGCAACCGTCGCGCCAAGAGCGCCGATGGCGGCATCGAGGAACTGCAGAAGTATGTCGACACGCTGATCGTCATCCCCAACCAGAACCTCTTCCTGATCGCCAACGCGAACACGACCTTCAAGGAAGCGTTCGAGATGGCGGACGAGGTGCTGCAGCAGGGCGTGCGCGGCATCACCGACCTCATGGTCATGCCCGGCCTCATCAACCTCGACTTCGCCGACGTCCGCAGCGTGATGCAGGAAATGGGCAAGGCGATGATGGGCACCGGCGAAGCGTCCGGCGACAACCGCGCGCTCGAGGCGGCGCAAAAGGCGATCGCAAACCCGCTGTTGGACGGCGTCAGCATGCAGGGAGCCAAAGGCGTCATCATCTCGATTACAGGTGGCGACGACATGCGTCTGCTCGAGGTCGACGAAGCGGCGAACCACATCCGCGATCTGGTCGATCCCGACGCGAACATCATCTGGGGCTCGGCGTTCAACCCCGAGCTCGAAGGCCGCATCCGCGTGTCGGTCGTCGCGACCGGCATCGATTCGGACGCCAAGTCCGGCCTCGCCGCCCCCGCGGCCGAACCGACCAAGTCGTTCAGCTTCGGCATGGGCCGCAAGACCGACGACAGCACCTCGTTCCGGCCCAGCGCGACTACGTCGGCTCCGGTGAGCGCGCCGGAACCCGCGTCCGCTCCGGCGGCCGCGCCGTCGCCGTCGGTGTCGTTCACCGCGCCGCCGGCCGCCCAGCCCGCGCCGCAGCCTGCGCCGCTCGATCTCCAGCCGACGCAAGCGGTACAGCCCTCCGCGCCTGCCGCCGCGGACGACGAACTAGTGCTGGGCGCCGAAACGATGGTCCCGCCGACGCCCAAGACCTATGGCGAAGAGCCTGCCGCGCCAGCTCAGGCCCCCGCCGGCCGTCGCTCGTGGATCGCGCCCGGCAGCGACGCGGCCCCCGCCGACGCCGCACCGCAGCCGCGCGTCAAGCTGGGCGGCACGCTGTTCGAACGCATGTCGAACGCCGCCCGCGGCCCGGCGCGCGACGACAGCGAAGGCGATTCGAAGGAGCCGCTCGACCTCCCGCGCTTCCTGCACCGCCAGAACAACCAGTAATTGCATCGGGGCGACCGCTCGCCCCATCCAACCCGTCACCCCGGACTCGTCCCGGGGTGACGTGGTACTTGGGGCGAGCCCTGCGGGTTCCCGAACTGTTGGTTCGCAAGGCTTCCGACCGGCTGCATCAACGCCGCACGCAACCGGCAGGTGAAGCAAGGGCATCGTCCGGACTGCTCACGTCCTAAAGCCCTGTAACCGATTGGCGGGTGCCGCTCGCCCCGTTTCCTCCGTCACCCCGGACTTGTTCCGGGGTCCACCGGGCCGCAAGGGCAACGCTGGAGCCTCCAGCCATCCCCTCGCCGCACAGTGGACCCCGGACCGAGTCCGGGGTGACGTGGTGCTTGAGGCAAACGCCACGGCCTCCCGACCGGTCATGCGTGCGCCCCGGGCAATGCCAGTACCAAGCGCCCCTCCCGCACCTCTCCACCGCGTCCCATTCCGAACCACCCAACCCGCATTCGTCGCCGGCGCGTCTCGCTTCACCGCGCCGCCGGGCGCCGGACATTGCCGGTTCAGCCGGTTCCGGCTTTAGCGTGATGGTATCTCATGCGTGTCATCGTCCCCGCTTTGTTGGCGTCCGCGGCCCTGCTGCTGGCATCCGTCCCGGCCGCATCCCCGGCGCAGGAGGTCGTGCAGCCGCTGCCCGGCACCACCGACGCGGATCGCCTCGCCGAGCAGATGCGGGCGCTCGCCGCCAATCCCCGCGATCTGAACGCGCTGGTCGCGGCGGCGGACCTGTCGCTGTCGCTGGGCGACCTCAGCGGCGCGGCGTCGCTCTATGCGCGCGCCGAAAAGGTCTCGCCGAACGATCCCCGCATCAAGGCGGGCGAGGGCGCGATCCTGGTCCGGTCGGAACGCCCAGGCGAGGCGTTGCGCTATTTCGCGCAGGCCGAGGCGGCGGGATATGACGTGCGCCGTTATGCCGGCGATCGCGGCCTCGCCTACGATCTGATCGGCCAGCCGGAGCGGGCGCAGCGCGATTATCGGCTGGCCATGCAGGCCGGCGCGAATGACGAGGTCATCCAGCGTTACGCTTTGTCGCTCGGCATCGTCGGCCGGCGTGACGCGGCCTTGCAGCTGCTCGATCCCCTGGTACGCAAGCAGGATCGCAGCGCATGGCGGACGCGCGCCTTCGTGCTGGCGATGACCGGCGACCAGCCCGGCGCGGAAAAGATCGTTACGACGATGCTGCCGCAGGGCATGGCGCAGGGGCTGCTGCCCTTCTTCCAGCGCCTGCCGGCGCTGTCGCCTGCCGATCGCGCCTTTGCCGTCCATTTCGGTGAGGTTCACGCCTCGCCCGAACGGATCGCCGACGCCCGCCTCGCGCCCGTCCTGCCGCAGCTCGCGCCCGAACGGCCGCCGGTGGCGTTGGCCGCGGTCCAGACGCCGACGCGTCCCACTGGTCGCGAAACGCGCCGCGGCCGGACCACACGCGAGACCAAGCAGCCGACGGTCGCGCTCGCGGCCAACACGCCGCCCGTCGCCACGCCCGCCAGCGCTCCGTCCTATCAAGCGGTGACCGCGGCCCTCGCGCGCGTCCAGCCGGTGCCCGCCGCCGCAAACCCCGCGCCCGTTGCGCAGGCGAGCACGACGGCGATGGTGCAGCCCTTGCCGTCACGCGCGCCCGCGGTGCCGTCGGCGACCCCGACCACCGCGTCCGCCGCGAATGTCGCGATTGCCAGCGCGATCACGCGCCCAGTGGTCACGCCCGCACCGGCTACGGCGAACCCGGCGGCCGCCACCGTCACGCCGCAACAGCCCGTCGTTACGGCGACGGCGGCGGTCGCGCCGACGCCGGTGACGGCCAATCCGGCGATCGCGACGGCGACGCCCGCCCGACCGGCCGCCGCCAGCACGACGGTGGCATCCACGCCAGCGACCGCGGTCGTGCAGCCGCTCCCCGCGACCCGGCCGGCGGAAGTCGCGACCGCGACGCCCATCGTGTCCGTACCCCCGGCCAAGCCCGATAGCGACTCGGTGCTCGCGCGCATCGTCGCCAGCCTGTCGATCCCGGCGTCCGAATTGGGCGTGACCGAGCCGGTCCGCGCCGCACCCGTCCCCGCCACCGCCGACGACACCGCCGTGCGCGTGCTCGCCGAGGCGAAGGCCAAGGAGGAACGCGACGCCGCCGCCGAAAAGGCGCTCGCCCTGAAGGCCGCCGCCGACAAGCGCGCGGCTGACCGCAAGGCGCTGGCCGACAAGAAGGCGCTCGCCGCGAAGAAGCTCGCCGACGAGAAAGCCGCCGCCGCCAAGAAGGAAGCGGCCGAGAAGAAACTCGCCGAGGCCAAGGAAGTCGCCGAGGCCAAGAAGCTCGCCCGCGCCAATCCGTCGCGCATCTGGGTACAGGTGGCGGGCGGCGCCAACGAGGACGATCTGCCCAAGGCCTGGGCCGCCGCCAAGGCCAAGGCACCCGCGCTCGTCGGCAAGAGCGGCTGGAAGACGCCGCTGCGCGCCACCAACCGCGTGCTGACCGGCCCGTTCAAGACCGATGCGGAGGCGCGCAGCTTCGTCAACCAGCTGACCAAGCAGGGGATCGGCGCCTTTACCTTCACCAGCGACGCGGGACAGGTGGTGGAGCGGCTGTCGGCGAAGTAAGGCCGGCGGCATGACCGCCATCGCCCCCTGGGCTTCCCATCCCGCCGCCAGCCGTGGCCGCCTCCATCCCGAAGGGGAGGGGACGGCGCGCGGCCCCCGCGACGATTTCCAGCGCGACCGCGACCGCATCATCCATTCGATCAGCTTCCGCCGCCTGCGCCACAAGACGCAGGTGTTCATGGCGCCCGATGGCGATCATTTCCGCGTCCGCCTAACGCACAGCCTTGAGGTCGCGCAGATCGGCCGCACGATCGCGCGCGTGCTCGGCCTCAACGAGGACCTGACCGAGGCGCTATGCCTCGCACATGACATCGGCCACCCGCCGTTCGGCCATGCCGGTGAGGATGCGCTGAAGGCGGCGCTTGCCGACGCGGGCGGCTTCGATCACAACGGCCACACGCTGCGCACGCTGACGCATATCGAACGGCCCTATCCGCGCTTCGACGGCCTCAACCTGACGTGGGAGATGCTGGAGGGGCTGGCCAAGCACAACGGCCCGGTCCGCCATCCCGGCTGGGCGCTGCGTGAGGCGGACGCAGCCTTCCCGCTCGACCTTACGAGCCACGCCAGCCTGGAGGCGCAGGTCGCTGCGATCGCCGACGATATCGCCTACGACAACCACGACATCGACGACGGCCTGCGCGCCGGGCTGCTGACGCTCGACCAGCTGCTCGCGGTGCCGATCGTCGCGCGCGGCTGGGATGCGGCGTGCGCCCGCTTCCCCGACATCGCGCCGCGGCGGCTGGCGCATGAGCTGGTGCGCAGCCAGATCGGCACGATGGTTAACGACCTGATCGAGGAAACGCGCCGGCGCATCTCCGCGTCGGGCGTCGCCACCGTCGACGATGTGCGCGCAGCGGGGCAGGCGCTATGCGGCTTCTCGCCCGCGATGCGCGAGGAGGAGCGCGATCTCAAACGCTTCATGTACGCCAACCTCTATCACCACCCGCGCCAGCTCGCGACGGCGGATGCCGCGCATGGCATCGTCCGCGGCCTGTTCGCTGCCTATCGCGACGATCCGGCGACGATGAGCCCCGAATGGGCCGCCGACGTGCCGGCGGACGAGCCCGCCCGCAGCCGCCACATCGCCGACTTCATCGCCGGCATGACCGACCGCTACGCCATCGCGCGCTACCGCGAACTGGTCGGCGACATCGACCTGCCCGAAGGGTTCTGAGGCGCAGGTCGGACACCCCATCCGTCATCTAGACGCGTCATCCCAGCGCTGGCTGGGATCTCCCGGTGACGGCACGATGCAAGAGCCGCGAAGGAGCCCAGCCTGGGCCTGCGCTGGGGTGACGTCCCATTGCCCATCCCATCGGCATACTTCTGCGACAAACCTCGATTATGCCCATTCTTACGAGGTGGAGTGAGTCGTGATGTCGGACGCTGCCGTAGCGATGAACCGGTTCGGCCTGGGGGCCACGCGGGGGCAGGAGCCGCCCGGCAATCCCAAACGCTGGCTGCTTGACCAGATCGACGCCTATCAGCCCGCCACGCCCGTGCTGGTCACCGCCCCGACCAGCGCCGCGGTGGCGGAGGATATCGCCGCTTATCAAGCCGAACAGCGGGCGATTCGTCAGGCCGCGATGGCCAAGCAGGGCGCTCCCGCCCCGGCGGCGGTCGTGACACCGTCACCCGCGTCGACGATGATGCCGATGACGTCCAACATGGCGGCCACCATCATGGCACCCCCATCGCCCGCGCAGGAAAAACGCAGCGCGCAGCAGGTCGCGCGACAGGATGCCCGCCGACTCGCGCAGGACGATTACACCAACCTCGTCGGCCTGCGCACCGCCTCTGCGCTCACCACGCCGACGCCCTTCGCCGAACGGCTGGTGCATTTCTGGTCGAACCATTTCGCCACTTCGGCCGACAAGCTCGAACTGATCGGCCTTGCCGGCACGCTGGAGAATGAGGCGATCCGCCCGCACGTCATGGGTCGCTTCGCCGACATGCTGTTCGCCGTCGAGCGGCATCCGGCGATGCTGATCTACCTCGATCAGGCGGTATCGATCGGTCCCGACAGCCCGCTTGGGCTGCGCGCCAAGGGCCGCCGCCGTTCCGGCCTCAACGAAAACCTCGCGCGCGAGATCATGGAGCTACACACGCTCGGCGTGCGCACCGGCTATACCCAGGCGGACGTGACCGAATTCGCGCGCGCGATGACCGGCTGGACGGTCGGCGGGATCGGCGGCGGCCCGGCGGCGCGCTTCGTCGCCGATCGGCCGGTGGGCAGCTTCGCCTTCGTGCCCCAGGTGCATCAACCGGGCGCGCGGACGATCATGGGCAAGGCGTACGGGCAGGACGGCGAGGCGCAGGCCTCCGCGGTCCTGACCGATTTGTCGGTGCATCCCGCGACCGCACGCCATATCGCGACCAAGCTCGCCCGCCATTTCGCCGGTGATAATCCGCCCCCCGCGATGGTCGCGCGGCTGGAAAAAGCGTTCCTGTCATCGCGCGGCGATCTGCCCACGGTTTATCGCGCACTGATCGCTTCGCCAGAAGCCTGGTCCGCGACGCCCGCGAAGTTCAAGACACCGTGGGAATGGAGCGTCTCCAGCTATCGCGCGCTCGGGGTCACGGAGGTGCCGGCGAAGGCGATGCAGGGCCTGCTCGACCAATTGGGCCAGCCCATGTGGAAGCCGGGTCAGCCGATCGGTTACGACGACACCGCCGCCAGCTGGGCGGCCCCCGACGCGGTGCTGCGCCGGGTGGAGGCGGCACAGCGTTTCGCCTCCAAGGCGCCGCCCTCGATCGACGCCCGCGCGCTGGCGCCGCAGCTGTTTCCCGCCGCGCTGTCGCCGATGACCGCCCAGGCGCTGTCCCGTGCCGAAAGCCCGACTCAGGCTCTCGCGCTGCTGCTCGTCTCGCCCGAAATGATGCGGAGGTAATCCCATGGACCGTCGTGCCTTCCTCGCCCGCAGCGGCCTCGGCCTGCTCGGCACCTTCGCCCCCCGCATCGCCTTCGCAAAAGCGGCAACGGCCAAGCGCTTCGTCTTCATCATCCAGCGCGGCGCCGCTGATGGCCTGGGCACGATCGGCGCGGTCGGCGATCCGGCCTTCGTCGGCGCGCGTGGCGATCTCGCCGCCGATGTCGCCAACGGTACGAAGCTCGACGCGATGTTCGCGCTGCACCCGGCGATGACGACCGCGGCGGCGCTGTACGGCAAGGGGCAGGCGCTGTTCGCCCACGCCGTCGCCTCGCCCTACCGCGATCGGTCGCATTTCGACGGGCAGAACGTGTTGGAGACGGGCGGCATCGGCGCCTACCAGCTGAAGGACGGCTGGATGAACCGGTTGCTCGGGATCGTGCCGACCGACGATGCCAAGGCGATCGCCGTCGCCGCCACCGTGCCGATGGCGCTGCGCGGCGCGCGCGAAGTGGCCAGCTACGCGCCCTCGTCGCTGCCCGATGCGTCCGGTGACCTGATGGCGCGGGTGACGCAGCTCTATCGCGGCGACGACCAGCTCCACCGCCTGTGGGGCGAGGCGATGCAGACGCGCGCGCTGACCGACGATCTGGCCAAGGACAATGGCCGCAACGCCGCCGCCACCGGCGCACTCGCCGCGCGGCTGCTCGCCCCCGCGAATGGTGCGCGGATCGCGACGATCGAAACCGGCGGCTGGGACACGCACGCCGGCCAGCGCGGTCGGCTGGCGCAGCAATTGAAGGGGCTCGATGCGATGCTCTCCGCACTCCAGACGGGGCTCGGTCCGGTGTGGGATGACACGTTGGTCCTCGTCGCGACCGAATTCGGCCGTACCGTCGCGGTCAACGGCACCGGCGGCACCGATCACGGCACGGGCACCGCCACGATGCTGTTCGGCGGCGCGGTAAAGGGCGGCCGCGTGCTCGCTGACTGGCCCGGCCTCGCCACCGCCAACCTGTACGAAGCGCGCGACCTGAAACCGACCACGCAGCTCGACGCGCTGATCGGCGGCGCGGTGGCGGACCATTTTGCCGTCGATCCCTCCCGCGCGATGACCGCGCTCTTCCCGGCAAGCCAGCGCACCGCGGCGATCGGCGGATTGCTGCGCGTTTGATCGAGTGTGGGAGGGTGTGTGGCGTAACCCGCTGAGTACGAAGTTTAATCGAGCGGCTCTGTCCTGCAGGGCAAGTTTCTGCTTCATCGCCCACGCCGTTACCCGAGCGCAGGCTATGGTCTCACACGGCTCGTTCTCACTGTCTCGCAACCGCAAACGATAACCCCGGATCGTTTCGCCCAAGGTGTTCATGTTGTCTATGTCCGGGCGATTTGAACCCACCCCCGTCTTGCGGTAGAGCGCGGCGCTTTCGCCGAACGGACGCTCATGACGCTTTACACCCGCTTTGCCGCGCATGTCGCCGCGGCCCTCGATACCCTGGTCGCCGCGGGCACGTTGCCCGCCGATCTCGACCGCCGCAACGTGACGGTCGAGCCGCCGCGCGACGTGACGCATGGCGACCTCGCGACCAACGCCGCGATGGTGCTCGCTAAGCCCGCAAAGACCAACCCCCGTGCGCTCGCCGAAGCGCTGGCGACCGAACTTGGTACGCTGGACGAAGTGGCCGAAGCGACCGTCGCAGGCCCCGGCTTCATCAACCTGCGCCTGACCGACGCGGCGTGGCGCGATGAACTGACCCAGATCGCGGCGGCGGGCGACGATTACGGCCGCTCGACCAGCGGCAAGGGCGTGCGCGTCAACGTCGAATATGTCTCGGCCAACCCGACTGGCCCGATGCACATGGGCCATTGCCGCGGCGCGGTGGTCGGCGATGCGCTCGCCAGCCTGCTGGAATTCGCCGGGCACGATGTGATCCGCGAATATTACGTCAACGACGCCGGCGGCCAGGTCGACGTGCTCGCCCGCTCGGCGCACCTGCGCTACCGCGAGGCGCTGGGCGAAGACGTCGGCGCGATCCCCGAAGGCCTCTATCCGGGCGACTATCTGGTCCCGGTCGGCAAGGCGCTCGCCGACGAATTTGGCGACCGCTATGCGTCGGCGCCGGAAGGCGAATGGCTCGCGCTGTTCCGCACCCGCGCGGTCGCGGCGATGCTCGTCATGATCAAGGACGATCTCGCCCTCCTCGGCATCCACCACGACCTGTTCTCGTCGGAGGCGGAATTGCAGGCGGCGGGCAAGCCCGAAGCCGCAGAAGCATGGCTGCGCGATCACGACCTGGTTTACGACGGCGTGCTCGAAGCCCCCAAGGGCGAAACGCCCGAGGATTGGGAGCCGGTCGAGCTGCCGCTGTTCCGCTCGACGCAATTCGGCGACGATCAGGACCGCCCGATCAAGAAGTCGAACGGCCAGTGGACGTACTTCGGCGCCGACCTCGCCTATCATTTTCAGAAGAGCCAGTCGGCCGACCAGCTGATCGACATTTGGGGCGCCGACCATGCCGGCACCGTCAAGCGCATCCAGGCCGCCGTCGCCGCGCTGACCGAAGGCAAGACGCGCTTCGACGTCAAGCTCGTCCAGATGGTGCGGCTCCTGCGCGGCGGCGAGCCGGTGAAGATGTCGAAGCGCGCGGGCAATTTCGTGACTCTCGCCGATGTCGTGCGCGAAGTCGGCAAGGACGTCGTCCGCTTCACGATGCTGACCCGCCGGTCAGACGCGCAGATGGACTTCGATTTCGCCAAGGTGGTCGAGGCGTCGAAGGACAATCCGGTCTTCTACGTCCAATATGCCCACGCCCGCGTCGCCTCGCTCCATCGCCGCGCCGAGGAAGCGGGGATCGCGGCCGAGGGTGCCGACCTGTCCCGGCTTGATACGGAAGAGCTGGCGCTGGTGAAGCTGGCGGCGCAATTCCCGCGTATCGTGGAAACCGCCGCGACGGCACGCGAGCCGCACAGAATTGCGTTTTATCTGTATGACTTAGCTGCTTCGTTCCATGCCCTGTGGAACGTCGGCAACGACCGTCCGGAGCGGCGTTTCCTGGTGGTCGAGGATCATGATGCCACGCGTGCGCGTCTCGCCTTGGCGAGCGCCATCGCACAGATTATTCGTAATGGCCTCAGCATCATGGGTGTTGTCGCGGTTTCGGAGATGAAGTGATGACGGACGGTCTGGACCTGCGGGACGAGGAGCGGCTGCCCTGGCTCGAAACGGTCGAGCCGGACGAGGAGCGCGGCGCGCCGATCGGCAAGGTGCTCGCATTGGTCGTACTGGGCCTGGCCGTACTCGCCGCGATCATCTTCGGCATCTACAAGCTTCAGAACCGCGCCACCCCCGACGGCGATCTGATCGTCGCACAGGAGGGTGATTATAAGGTCAAGCCCGACGATCCCGGCGGCCTGAAGGTGAAGGGCGAGGGCAATGCCGCCATCGCGACCAGCGCCGGCAAGGCGGGCAACGGCTCGATCGACTTGAGCGCGGTGCCGGAGAAGCCGATCGACGGCCATCGCGTCGCGCCGACCGCCAAGCCCAGCGGCGCGGGCGGTGCCAATGCGGTGGCGCAGGTGCCGGCCTCGGGCGGTCGCCTTGTCGCGGCACAGCCGGTGAGCGCGCAGCGTAGCGCGGCGGCGGGCCCGGCGGCCAGCGGCTCGCTGGTCCAGCTCGGGGCCTATCCCAGCGAGGCGGCGGCGAACACGGCATGGACGGGCTTTTCGAAGCGGTTCAGCTATCTCGCGCCGCTCGGCAAGTCGGTCCAGTCGGTCGCGATCGGCGGCCGCACGCTGTACCGCCTGCGCGTCAACGCGGGCAGCGCCAACCAGGCGGCGGACATCTGCGGCCGTCTGCGCGTCGCCGGCGAAAGCTGCTTCGTCGCCAGCTGAGGCGTTATGCGGTGGCGCGGCGCTCGCATATTGGCGGCGTCCGCGCTAACTGGTCCGGCATGAAGCCCGTCATATTCGGCATCGCCGGCCTAGAGCTCTCCCCCGACGAACGCGCCTTTTTCACCGAGGCGGAGCCCGCCGGCTACATCCTCTTCAAACGCAACATCGCGACCCGCGAACAGGTGCTGGCGCTGACCGATTCGTTGCGGGCGCTGTCGGGCAACGATCGCTTGCCGATCCTGATCGATCAGGAAGGCGGTCGTGTCGCGCGCATGGGGCCGCCTGAATGGCCGGCCTTCCCTGCCGGGCCGGCCTTCGCCAAATTGTACGACACCGCGCCCATGTCGGCGATCCAGGCGATGCGCGCCAACGGGCAAGCGCTAGGCCTGATGCTGGCTGAGGTCGGCATCACCGTCGATTGCGCACCGATCCTCGACATCGCGCAGCCCGATACGACCGAGGCGATCAGCTGCCGGACCTATGGCTCCGAGCCGATGCAGGTCGCCGCCTTGGGTCGTGCGATGCTGGAGGGGCTGGCCGCCGGTGGGGTCGTCGGCGTCGTGAAGCACATGCCGGGCCATGGCCGCGCGGTGGTGGACAGCCACCATCTACTCCCTACGGTCAGCGCGTCGGCGGAGGCGCTGGAGGCGGACCTCGAACCGTTCCGTACCCTGCGCCATGCGCCGATGGGCATGACTTCGCACATCGTGTTTGAGGCCTGGGATGCCGAGCGCCCGGCGACGCTCTCCCCGACCATCGTCCACGATGTGATCCGCGGGATGATCGGCTTCGACGGACTACTCATGACCGACGATATCGACATGAAGGCGCTGTCGGGCACCGCAGGTGAAAAGGCGGCAGGCGCGATCGCCGCGGGGTGCGACCTCGTCCTCGACTGCTGGGCGCGGATGGACGAGATGGTCGAGATCGCCGGGCGGCTGGGGTCGATCAGCGACTCGGCACGGGCGCGGCTGGACACGGCAATGGCGAGCGTCGGCGCGCCCGAGGGCGATTTCGCGGAGCTGATCGCACGACGCGACGCCTTCCTCGCGCTGGCCTGACGGCGGATCGGTGGCGCAACCCGAACAGCTGACGCTCGACCTCGAGGGCTGGGAAGGGCCGCTCGACCTGTTGCTGACGCTGGCGCGATCGCAAAAGGTCGATCTGCGCAGCATTTCGATCCTAGCGCTGGTCGAGCAATATCTGCGCTACATCCACCAACGGCAGTCGGTGCAGCTGGAGGTCGCGGCGGATTACCTCGTGATGGCGGCATGGCTGGCGTATCTGAAATCCGCGCTGCTCCTGCCGCGCCAGGCGGAGGACGAAGCGGATCCCGAGGAACTGGCGCTGCGGCTGCAACTGCGCCTCGAACGGTTGCAGGCGATGCGCGAGGCGGGCGCGCGGCTGATGGCGCGCGACCGGCTGGGCCGTGACGTTTTCGTGCGTGCCGCGCCGGAAGGGCTGCGCACGATCCGGCACGCGCAATGGCAGGCGGAGATCTATGATCTGATCGCCGCCTACGGTCGTGTGAGCGCGCGAACGCGGCCCGTGATGCATGTCGTCGCCGATCGCGAGGTGATGACGCTGGAGGCGGCGCTGGAGCGCGTGGCGCGCCTCGTCGGCGAGCGGCTCGACTGGTCGATGCTCGAAAGCTTCCTGCCAGAAGGGTCGGGGCGGTTGCACAAGTCGGCGCTCGCCTCGTCGTTCCTCGCAGCGCTGGAGCTCGCCAAGCAGGGGCGCGTCGAATTGCGCCAGCAGGCCGCCTTCGCACCGCTCTACGTTCGGGCGCTGACATGACGCCACCGGACGATGGCGCGCGGGCGGTGGAGGCGTTGCTGTTCGCCGCCGCCGAACCATTGGGAATCGACACGATCCGTGCGCATGTCGGCGGCATCGACGTGCGCGCGGCGTTGGCCCGGCTGGAGCAGGATTATGCGGGGCGGGGCATCACGCTCGTCCACCGCGGTGGACGCTGGCATTTCCAGACCGCGCCCGATCTTGCGCATCTGCTGCGCCGCGACCGCGACGAGGTGCGCCGCCTCAGCCGCGCCGCGACCGAGACGCTGGCGATCATCGCCTATCACGAGCCCGTCACGCGCGCCGAGATCGAGGCGATCCGCGGCGTGCAGACCGCCAAGGGCACGCTCGACGTGCTGATGGAGGCGGGCTGGGTGCGCCCCGCGGGTCGCCGCGAGGTGCCGGGGCGACCGCTGATGTTCGCGACGACGCCCGGTTTCCTCGCGCATTTCGGGCTTTCCAGCCGGCGTGATCTACCGGGCATCGACGACCTGCGCGCCGCCGGTTTGCTCGACCCTGTCGATCTTGCACTGGAGGAAGCTTTGGAGGTGGCAAAGGACGATGAGAGCGACTAGATAGTTGGGCATTCTAGGAGATATGCCATGGGCAGCTTCAGCCCGATCCATCTGCTCGTCCTCGCCGTCGTCGCGATCCTGCTGCTCGGTGGCGGGCGGTTCTCGAACCTGATGGGCGACGTCGCCAAGGGCGTGAAGAACTTCAAGAAGGGCATGGCCGAAGACGACGACGCGGCCACCAAGCCTGCTGCGCGTATCGAGGCGCAGAAGACCGCCGATCCTGCGTTCGATCGCGACGGTAACCGCATCCGCGACGAACAGCGTTGATCCGCGTCGCCCGATAGTATTCGGCGTCCATGTTCAACATCGATTCGAGCGAGTTCCTGCTGGTCGCGATCGTGGCGCTTGTCGTGATCGGGCCGAAGGACCTGCCAAAGGCGATGCGCGTCGTCGGCTATTGGGTCGGCAAGGCGCGCGGCGTCTCGCGCCAATTCCGGCAGGGCTTCGACAATATGGTCCGTGAGGCGGAGCTTGCCGAAATGGAAAAGCGCTGGGCCGCCGAAAATGCGCGGATCATGGCGGAGCATCCGATGACCTCCGATGTGGAATCCGATGCGGCCGCGGGTGTCTCGCCCGCGCCGACGCCTGCCGGGCAGCATGAGGTCCAGCACGACGAGGCAGAGCCGGTTATGGTGGAAAAGCCGGTGGTTGCCCCGGCGCCCGAGCATAAGCCCGCCCAGCAGTCCGACGTTACGCCGTCATGAGCGACGTGGAAGACGAGATCGATGCCAGCCGCGCGCCCCTGCTCGATCACCTGATCGAACTGCGCCGTCGCCTGCTCTATTGCATCGTCGCGATCGTACTGGCCTTCGGCGTCAGCTATTTCTTTGCCGAGAATATCTTCGCCTTCCTCGTCCAGCCGCTGTTGGCCGTGGGGCAGAAGACGCTGATCTACACGCAGATATTCGAAGCGTTCTTCGTCAAGGTGAAGGTCGCCTTCTTCGCGGCAATGATGATCGCCTTTCCGGTGATCGCCAACCAGCTGTGGCAGTTCGTCGCGCCGGGCCTGTACCGCAAGGAGAAGCGCGCGCTGCTGCCGTTCCTGCTCGCGACACCAGTGCTGTTCATCGCCGGCGCGGCGCTCGCTTATTATATGGCGATCCCGATGGCGCTGCATTTCCTGCTGGGTTTCCAGGGAAATATCGGCGGCGTGCAGCAGGAGGCATTGCCGGGCATCGGTAACTACCTGTCGTTCGTGATGCAGTTTCTGTTCGCCTTCGGTCTCGCCTTCCTGTTGCCGGTATTGTTGATGCTGCTGGAGCGCGCAGGCATTGTGACGCGCAAGCAGCTGATCGGCGCGCGCCGCTATGCCATCGTCGCGGCAACGGCGATCGCGGCGGTGCTGACGCCGCCCGACCTGATGAGCCAGGTGTTGCTCGCGGTGCCGCTGATCCTGCTCTACGAACTTGCCATCATCGGTATCTGGTTCACCGAGCGTCGCCGCAGCAAGGATACCGGCACCGACATCGTCGAGGTATAACAAAAGGGCCTCCGCTCATCGAGGAGCGAAGGCCCTGCGCAGCCGGGTGAGGCTGAGCCCGAAGGCTTACTTGGACTTGTCGGCCGTCTTGGCGACCGTCTGGCCCGCCGAGCTGACGTCCTTGCCGACGCCTTCCACCGTGTTGCATGCGCTGACCATGAGCGCGCCCGCGACGACCGCAAAACCGAGAACCTTGCGCATAAAACCTCCTGAACGTGATAGCCCGAGAACAATGATCGGTCGGGCCATTCGTTCCGGCTCCGCAACTGAGCGGGCAGGGGGACAAAAGTTTTCCGGCTGGAAATGAGTAAGGCCCGAAAGCATCACCGGGGGGGGGGGAGGGTGGATGCTTCCGGGCCTATGTCGTGGATCGCGAGAGCGGGGGGCATAAGGTCACGATCCGCAGTGCATAACCCGGCCGACGGACCGCGGTTCCACGTCCGCCGGCGAATTTTTACGAATCTTTATCGTCGATAAGCCGTCAATCGCGGCCCATCACGGCGATCGCGATTTCATAGGCGCCGGTCATCGGATCGTGATGCAGGGGCGCGCGCAGCTGTCGCGACAGACCTTCGATCACGCGGCCGTAGCGGGTCGACAGCAACGTCTCCAGGCGTTCGCTTTCCACGAAAGCGCGCGAGACGACGCGCAGCTTAGCCTTTTTATCGTCCTCGCCGGGTTTGACTGCGACCCGGACCTGGGCGGCGGCATCGCAGTTCATCGCCAGTTCGATCGTCTCGGTGACGAGGAAGGCAACGGCGACGGCGACGTCCTGGTTCACAAGGTAGGGATCGACATCCAGCACGATAGACAGGCTGGTGGCCCCTTCCGGTGCGGTCGCGCGGATATTGGAGGCGAGTTCGCCGATCACCGATCGCAGGTTAAGGCCGCGATTGTCCTCCATCTCGGCGAAATGGTTGCGGTGGACGACGGCGAGCGCATCGACGCGGCGCTGGATCGAGGCATAGGCTGCCGTCGCATCGGGGCTGGGTGCGCCGCGGGCGTGGAAGTTGATCAGGCTGGAAATGACCTGAAGATTATTCTTCACGCGATGGTGGACTTCGCGCGTCAGCTTGGTCTGGCGTACTACCGCCTCCGCCAGGCCGGCCTCGTGCAGCGCGACCGTGCGGCTGATCGCGCGGAAGGTGTCGCCAAGTTCGCGGATCTCCTGCGCGGGCAAGGGGCCGAGCTTGCCCGGATCGATGACCTCACCGGGCGTGTAGGCAGCGACACTCGCGCGGAGCACGCGCAGCGGCCGGATCAGCAGCCGGTCGACGATGAACCACGACAGACCTGCCGCCGCGGCCCACATCAGTAGCGGCAGCATCAGCGCCACGAGGAAGGACGAGGTAATGGGCGCGCTGCGGATGCTGGTGCGCAACGCCAAGCCGCCGAGGCCCAGATCGGTCTGCACCGTCTCGACCCGATCGAACGCGCCCAGGTCAGGAATGCGCGAGAGGGTCAGCGTTTCGTCGTCATGCACCAGCGCGCTCGCGAGCGGCATGGCCCGCGTGCCGGGGGCCGCAAGTTGCGTCAGAAAGGCTTTGGGGAAGAAGACGCGCGCCGAGGGGCCATGGCGCAAGCCCGGCAGTGACAGGATTAGGCCGCGGTCGGGTACAATTGCTGCGCCGACCGGCGTGCTGGTATCGAGCGCGACATTGGCGTCGAAGGGCTCGCCGCACAGCAATCGGCCATTGCGATCGACGATCGAGAAGCGCGTGCCGATCGTCGATTGCTGCGCGAACACCCCCTGCGCACGGGCGCAGCTGGGCGCGTCACCGGCGTCGGCCTGCAGCGCGGTGACGGCGACGCGCAATGCGGTCATGTCGCCGACAAGCTCGATGGCGATACTGCGCGCACTTTCGTTGGCGGCGATGCGCAGCCGGGCGCGCGCCTCGGCGTCGGCGGTCCGGCCGGTCTGCAATGTCGCGCCGATCGCAATCAAGGCGAGCAGCAGCAGCGCAACGCTGAGCGTAATGAAGAGCTTGGCGCCGGTCGGCAGGCGCGACAGCATGAACATGGGGGCCATCGCCGTACGGCGCGGTAAAGAGGCTGCGTCGGGTTGGGAGGCCATGCCCCCTGCTAGGCGAGCTTGTTCAGCAGGTCGAGCATTTCGTCAGGCACCTGTTCCTCGATCGTCTTTTGATAGGCCGAGCGCAGGGCCGCGCCCATGTCGCGATCCTTGCTCTGAACCTTGGCAGGAGACTTCTTGGAAGACGCCTTCTTGTCCTTGTTGCCGGGCAAATCCAACATGTCCCCCTGGTGACCCGGCTGAACCCGGGCAGTCGACGCCACACGAACAGCCCCGCTTTGCAGGTGCGGTCTGGCCGTTCAAGTGGCGATGAAACCAAAGTCGCGTTCGTTGGTTCCATTGCAGCGCGAAAATTCCGCAGGTCCGAGGGGGCGGGTGGGTTCTTCGACAAACACCGTTGTAAAGGTACGGGGGCCCGCTCAGATGGGGTGCCCGTTCAGTATCTCAGGGAGTGAACACGACCCATGTCGCTTGGACAGCAACTCGCACCGCACCTTCCTTTCCTGCGGCGCTACGGCCGGGCCCTGACCGGCAGTCAGAATCAAGGCGACAAATATGTCCGTGCGACGCTGGAGGCGATCGTTGCGGCGCCGGACCAGTTTCCGCGGGACGTCGATCCGCGGCTTGGCCTGTATCGCATGTTCCAGGGCATCTGGGCGTCGGCCAATGCCGATGGTGAAGCGCAGACCTCGCAGAGCGACGCCGAGGGCACCGAAGCGGTGGCGCGCGCGCGCCTCGCTCGCATGACGCCGCTGTCGCGACAGGCGCTGCTGCTGACCGCGATGGAAGGCTTCTCGCCCGAGGACGCCGCCTATCTGATCGAAGTCGACACCAGCGAGGTGGAAACGCTGGTCGCCGAGGCGCTGGCCGAGATCGAGAAGCAGACGCGTGCGCGCGTGCTGATCATCGAGGACGAGCCGATCATCGCGATGGATATCGAGACGATCGTGCGTGATCTGGGCCATGAGGTGACCGGTGTCGCCGTCACCCGCGACGAAGCCGTCGCGCTGGCGATGGAGGATCGCCCCGGTCTCGTGCTGGCGGACATCCAGCTGGCCGACGACAGCTCCGGCATCGACGCGGTGAAGGACATCCTTGCCGAGTTCGAGGTGCCGGTGATCTTCATCACGGCCTTCCCCGAGCGCCTGCTGACCGGCGAGCGGCCCGAGCCGACGTTCCTCATCACCAAGCCGTTCCAGCGGTCGACGGTGAAGGCGGCGATCAGTCAGGCGCTGTTCTTCGACGAGGCGACGGTGCCGACGGCGGTTGCGTGACGACATAGCGGGCGGGGTCGGGCGCTGTCCCGCCCGCCCGTGAGGCATTGACGAAAAGTTACGGACCCAAAACGGGTTTCGGGGGTTTGATGATCATGGCTGATCCGAACGAACCAGTGCATGTCACCGCAACCGAGGCCCGTGCGGGCGCGACTCCGGGAGTTGCCCGCTATGTGCTCGGCATTTCGCTGGTGCTCGTCATCGCCATATTCGCCTTTCTGATCTTGCGCTGACCGCAAGGCTTTTCGGCCGCACGACTGGTATTTGCCGGAAGAGACACCTATTTTCGCCAGACAGGCGGCGATGTTGTCCCCGGCTTCGAACGGATTTGCATGACCCAGCCCGCTACGCGTGACGACCAGTATGACGATGACGACGATGCGGTGGTCGAGCCGGTCGAACACGTTGCGCTGTCGGATCCCGAGTTCAAGAAACAGCTGGCGCAGGTCATCCCGCATCTGCGCGCCTTCGGTCGCTCGTTGTCGGGCAGCCGCGATCTCGCCGACGATCTCGTGCAGGAAACGCTGCTGAAGGCATGGGCGGCGCGTCAGCGCTTCCAGGCGGGCACGAACATGCGCGCTTGGACCTTTATCATCCTGCGCAATCTATATTTGTCGCAGATGCGGCGTGCGCGCTTCAAGGGCGAGTGGGACGATCTGGTCGCGGACCGCATTCTGGCGGCGCCGGCAAGTCAGGATCGTCACGTCGAACTGGGCGACATGCAGCGTGCCTTGCTCCACCTGCCGCAGCCGCAGCGCGAGGCGTTGATCCTCGTTGGTGCAGGCGGTTTCGCTTATGAAGAAGCCGCCGAAATCTGTCAGGTCGCGGTCGGCACCATCAAGAGCCGCGTCGCGCGTGGGCGTGTGGCACTGGAGACGATCCTGAACGATGGCACGCTGCCGTCGCGCCGTGAGCACGAGCAGGACGTCAACAAGACGGCGCTCGATACGATCATGGGCGAAGTCGACGAGCTCAGCCGCGGGCGTTGATGCAGCCCGCCGCTGGCGGGAATCAATGCGTCGCGCGATCGATCCGCTTCAATAGCACCGCGAAGTCATCGGGCATGTCGGAGCTACCGAAAGCGCCGCGCAGGCTGTGGCCGAGTGCGTCGGTCGAGCGCGGGCGCCGGACGACATAGTCGCCCTGACGGCTTTTCTCGACGGGATGCGCATCGGCGTTCATAATCGTTCCAACGGCCGGATACGCGAATTGTTGCGTGCGAACGAAACCGGTCGTTCGCGGAGGATGTGACGCGATGCCCCCCGGTTCTGGCCCCGATTTTACCGATGCCATCCAGCGTGCGCGGTCACATGCGCCGTTCCTGTCGCTGTTGCTCGACCGTGAGTCGGTGCTGGCGGAGCGACTGGCGGCGGGGCAGATCGACCTGGGATTCACCAGCGCCGAGGCGGATATGCCAGTCGCACGGCAATTGCGATTGGATCGGAGGGCGCTGGCGCTGTCAGTGGCGATCGGCGATCTCGCCGGGGCGCTCGATCTCACCGCGGTCACGCACGCCTTGACGGATTTCGCCGACGCAGCCCTCGATCGCGCGATCCGTGCCGCGATCGCGGAGCGTACCCCGGGGGAGGAGCCGCGCGGCTTCGTCGCGATCGCGCTGGGCAAGCAGGGCAGTCGCGAACTCAATTATTCATCCGACATCGATCCCATCCTGCTGTTCGACCCCAGAACGCTGCCGCACCGGGCGCGTGAGGAACCGGAAGAGGCGGCGGTGCGGATTGCCAAGCGTGTCGTCGAGTTGCTGCAGGCGCGGGATGGCGACGGCTATGTGCTGCGCGTCGATCTGCGGCTGCGGCCATCGCCCGAAGCGACGCCGATCGCGCTGCCGGTCGAAGGGGCGATCGGCTATTACGAAAGCCAGGCGCTGGCATGGGAGCGGGCGGCGTTTATCCGTGCCCGGGTGGCGGCTGGTGATAAGACGCTAGGCAGCTATTTCCTCGATGCGATCCGACCGTTCGTGTGGCGGCGCGGGTTGGACTTTGGCGCGATCGGCGAAATCCGCGACCTGTCACGGCGCATCCGCGACCATTATGCGAGCGGTCAGCGCTTCGGCCCCGGCTACGACCTGAAGCGGGGGCGGGGCGGTATCCGCGAGGCGGAGTTCTTCGCGCAGATCCATCAGCTGATCCATGGCGGGCGCGATCCTGCGCTGCGGGCACCGGCGACGCGCGATGCCTTGGCGGCACTCGCCGGGGCCAGCTGGATCGGCGCGGACGAGGCTGCCGCGCTCGCCCGATCCTATACCTTGCTGCGCACGATCGAGCATCGTGTTCAGATGGTGGACGATCGGCAGACGCACACGCTGCCGACCGGCGAGGCGCTGGACGGGGTGGCGCGGCTTCATGGGCTGGCCAACGGGGCCGACTTGGTCGAGCTGTTGCGCGAACCGGTGGCGACCGCCGGGCGTATCTATGATGCGCTCGACGACGAGCAGGCGGCGGGGCTGCCGCACGAGCCACAGGCGCTGGCCGACTGGCTCGAGACGGCGGGGTTCGCGGCCGATGGCGAGGGGGCGAGCAAGGCCGCCGCGCGGATCGCAGGGTGGCGGGCAGGGCGCTATCCCGCACTGCGCAGCCCGGCGGCGCGGGCGGCGCTGGAGGCGGTGCTGCCGGTGCTGATGCCGGCGCTGGCCGGGGCGCCGGACCCCGCCGCGGCCCTGCTGCGGCTCGATGTCCTATTCGAGCGGCTGTCGAGCGCGATCAACATCCTGCGCTTGCTGGAGGCGCGGCCGGGGCTGGCGACGTTGCTCGCGACGATCCTCAGCCATGCCGCGCCGCTCGCCGACGCCCTCGCGACCCGGCCGGAACTGATCGACTGGTTGATCGACGCGAGCGCGTTCGAACCCTTGGGCAGCGTTGCCGAACTGGCCACCGAAATGGGGGCGGCGGACGAGGGCGATTATCAGGCGCTGCTCGATACCGTTCGGCGCTTGGTCGGCGAGAAGCGTTTTGCCGTGGGGGCGCAGATCGTCGCGGGGGCGGCGGACCCGCTCGACGCGGCGGGCGGCTATGCGCGGCTGGCGGAGGCGGCGATCGAGGTGCTGGCGGCGGGGACGGTCGCCGAATTCGCGCGGGCACATGGCCGGGTGCCGGACAGCGAGTTGGTGATCCTCGCCTTCGGTCGCACGGGCGGTGGTGCGTTGACGCATGCCAGCGATCTCGATCTCGTCTATCTGTTCACCGGCGACTTTGCGGCGGAATCGGATGGCGCGAAGCCGTTGGGTGCGACGCTCTATTACAACCGACTGGCGCAGCGGATCACGGCCGCGCTGTCGGTGCCGACGGCGGCGGGGCCGCTCTATCCGGTGGATACGCGGCTGCGGCCGTCGGGAACGCAAGGGCCGCTGGTGGTGTCGGTCGAGTCCTTCGCGCGCTACCAGCGGGAGGACGCCTGGACGTGGGAGCATATGGCGCTGACGCGGGCGCGGCCGGTGTTCGGATCGCCCGCGGCCCGTGCTGCCGTCACCGGGGTGATCGCCGAGGTGCTGGAGGGCGCGCGACCCGAGCGGGACCTGCCCGCAGAGGCGGCGGCGATGCGTGCCGACATGGCGCGGCACAAGCCGCCCGCCGGGCCGCTCGACGCGAAGCTGCTACCGGGAGGGCTTGTCGATCTGGAGTTCACCGTGCATCTGGCGCAACTGCTGCAGCGGAGCGGCTTCGACCCCGATCTGCGCGTTGCCATCCCTGCGCTGACTGCGGCGGGGGCGTTGCCCGATGGACTGCTGACCGCGCACGATCTGCTGACGCGGCTGCTCGTGACGCTGCGGCTGGTCGCACCGGATGCACAGGAGCCGCCGCCCGCGACGCAGGCGCTGATCGCGCGGGCGTTGCGGCTGCCCGACTGGCCGGCGGTGCTTGCTGCCTTCGCGGCGACGCGGCAGGAGGTGGATGCCGCATGGCGCGGCATGACAGGAGGATGCGATGGATGACGGCGCGCCGATCCCGGCGGTGAGCGTGACGACCCCCGATGGCCAGACGATCCGGCTGACCGATCTGCCGCTGCCGGCCGTCATCTATTTCTACCCCAAGGACGACACCAGCGGCTGCACCCGGGAGGCACAGGATTTCTCCGCGTTGGCCGAGGACTTCACCGCCGCGGGGGCGAGTGTGATGGGGATCAGCAAGGATTCACCGGCCGCGCATACCAAGTTCATCGCCAAGCATGGCCTGACCGTGACCCTAGGCAGCGACGAGGACGGCAGCGTCTGCGAGGCCTTCGGCGTGTGGGGTGAGAAGAAGCTCTACGGCAAGACGTATATGGGCATCGAGCGCGCGACCTTCCTGTTCGGCGCCGACGGCACGCTGGTGCGGGCGTGGCGTAAGGTGAAGGTGCCGGGCCATGCCACTGCCGTGCTGGAGGCCGTGCGCGCCCTTTGACACCGGCGAGGCGGCACCATCGGTGCCGTAGCGGGTTCCTGTTCGCGTCGCTTGCGCCTACAGGGAAGCCATCGTGACCCGTCAGACCTTGTCCACCGCGCCGGCCGTTGCCGGCGCCCCGTCCATCGTCGCCCCGGAGCCTGCGGGCGCCCCGATCGGCTTCGTCGAATTCGTCGCGCTGGTGGCGGCGCTGATGTCGCTGGCGGCGCTGGGTATCGACTCGATGCTCCCCGCGCTGCCGGCGATGGGCCGGTCGCTGGGCGTGGCGACCGAGAACCAGCGCCAGTTCATCATCACCGCCTTCATCCTGGGCTTCGGCATCGCGCAATTGGCGCATGGGCCGCTGGCCGATCGCTATGGGCGGCGGGCGGTGCTGCTGTGGGCGATCGGGGGCTATGTGGTCGCCAATATCGCCTGCGCGGTGTCGGCGAGCTTCACGCTCCTGCTCGCGGCGCGGGTGTTCGGCGGCGCGATGGTGGCGGCGACGCGGGTGGCGACGGTGGCGATCGTGCGCGATTGCTATCACGGCCGGCCGATGGCGCGGGTGATGTCGATCGCGTTCATGGTGTTCATGGTCGTGCCGGTCATGGCGCCGGCATTCGGGCAGACGGTGCTATTGTTCGCCAATTGGCGCGGCATCTTCTGGGTGGTCGCGGGCCTCAGCCTCGGCATCTGGATGTGGTTCTTCGTGCGCATGCCCGAGACACTGCGCCCCGAAGCGCGGCAGCCGCTGTCGGTGTCGCGGATCTGGGCGGGGTGGAAGCAGACGCTCGGCGACCGTTTGTCGTTGGGGTATACGCTGGCGTCGACGTCGCTGATGGGGGCGCTGTACGGCTATCTCAATTCGGTGCAGCAGATCATGTTCGATACGTTCGACCGGCCCAAGCTGCTCGCGGTGATGTTCGCCGTGACCGCGACGCTGATGGCGGGCGCGAACCTGACCAATGCGCGGCTGGTGATGCGGCTGGGCACGCGGCTGATCAGCCATAGCGCGGTGACGATGCTGGTCGTGCTGAGCGCGATCCACCTCGCCATCGCGCTGGCCGGATATGAGACGCTGGTCGGCTTCGTCGTGTTGCAGGCACTGACCATGGGGTGCTTCGGCCTTGCCACGTCCAACTTCTCGTCGATGGCGATGGAGAATATGGGCGGGATCGCCGGCACCGCCTCCAGCGTGCAGGGGTTCACCAGCATCACCGTCGGCGCCGTGGTGGGCGTTGTCATCGGGCAGGCGTTCAACGGGACCACCGCGCCGCTGGCCGCGGGGTTCCTGATCTGCGGCCTGATGTCGCTGCTGGTCGTCGCGATCACCGAGCGGTTCCGCCTGTTCCGTCCCGCCTGACGGAACCCGGCCCGCATCCCCGCCGTTCGACCCGGGTAATCCAGGAGAGATACGATGGGTGGACATCAGGTGCAGAGCCACGGGTCGGGCGACGACGGCTATGACGAGGAAGGCTATGACGAGAGCCAGCGCGCCGAAATCCTGGAGGCGACGCGCAACGGCCCCAGCGACGGCCTGGTCCTGACCGATCTGAATCCCGACCTGGGCGATGACGATGTCGAGGACGAATCGATCGACGAGGTCGACATGGATTCCGAAGAGGTCGGCGAAACCGATGCCAGCGTGACCATGGACGAAGCCGACATGGACGAGGACGACGCGCAGGACGATTTCGACGCCGACGCGACCGACGACGACACGCTGGACGATGCCGACGACGCCGCGCTGCGGCCCTGATCGTCCCCCGTTCCACCATGCGCTGACGGCGCTGCCTTCCGCCCGGAAGGTGGCGCCGTAGCCATGTCTGGCCCCGATCCTTTCGCACCTGCGTTAGTATATTTGCCGGCGCCTTGGTATTTCCGTCACACCCCAATTGCGGCGCTGGTGGGGCATCTGCCTTGGAATTGCGCGCTTTCGTTCATCGGCTGGACAGGAACTGTGGCAAGTTTGTCACGTTTCCCGGCCGATCCGGTAAAAGCCGTCCCGCGCTGCAACAAAGCCGTAATCTCCGTGTTTGGAGGGGCCTGGGCGGCGAGCGGACACGGTCCCCGCCGCCCGAGTTGAGGCAATAAAGGTATTCACATCATGCGTAAGCTCGCCCTCGCGGCCGCCGTTGCGGCAGCGTCTTTTGCCGTCCCCGCCTTCGCGCAGGACATGTCGACGACCGCGACGACCGCGACGACCGACGCGACCGCGCCGGCCCCCGTCGACGCGCAGGCCGACACCGCGCCCAAGGCTCCGGACGGCACGCGCGCTTTCGGTATCGAGCCCTATGTCGCCGTGATGGGCGGCTGGGAGCAGTTCGATCGTCAGACCGTCGCCGGCATCCCCGCGCAGCCCAAGGGCTATAACCTGGACGGCGCGCTGATCGAAGGCATCGTCGGCTTCAACGTGCCGCTGGGCCCCGTGTTCGTCGGCGCCGAGGGCGCGGTCGCCAAGGGCGTGTCGGGTGACATCGACTGGCAGTATGGCGCGTACGGCCGCTTCGGCTTCCGCGCCGGCGACAGCGGCCTGTTCTACGGCAAGGTCGGCTACCGCTGGAACAACTTCAACAACTTCGCACCGGGCGTGCAGGGCGACCTGAAGCGTGACTATCACGCGACCGTGTACGGCATCGGCACCGAAGTCGGCCCGAAGGACATCGGTCTGGGCGGCCTGACCGGCAATTCGGGCCTGCGCCTGCGTCTCGAAGTGTCGACCTTCGACAACGCGCACAGCTTCCGTCCGATGGGCGGCGTGGTCGCGCACTTCTAAGTGCATGACGCACCCGGCAACGGGTGACGACTGACACGCGAGGGGGCGGATCTGCTGCGGGCAGGTCCGCCCCCTTTGCATTGGGGCGGGGCGCGGGCGTCCCTATATCCGGGCCATGACCGGACGCGTGAAGCGCAAGGCGGGGCTGGCCGCCGCCCAGGCCCTGGCCGCCCGCACCGCGGCGCCCGCGACGTGCGCGCTGTGCGAGCGGCCGCTGGGCGCCAAGGTGGAGTGGCACCATCTGGTCCCCAAATCCGAAGGCGGCCGCGTGACCGCGCCGGTCCATCCGATCTGCCATCGCACCATCCATGCGACGCTGCCCAACGCGCAGCTGGCCCGCGACTATGCCGAGCCCGCGGTGCTGCGCGCGCATCCCGACATCGCGCGCTTTCTGGCGTGGATCGCCGACAAACCCGCCGATTTCCAGGTGCCGGTGCGGCGGCGACGCTGAGCCGCGGACGGTTCGAAAAGTCACAAAAGTCACGCCGACGCACGTGTTTTACGGTTCATGGTCGGGCGGCGGGTGCGGGCGGTAATCGTCGATGTCGATCAGGTCCGCCTCGACATCGGTGTCGGTGATCGCCTCCATCGCCGGCCCGAAGCCCATCGCGCGGACGGCGAGATGATGCGCCCGCAGGTTCGCCGCATCGCGCGAATCGAACAGCCCCGGGTTGAGGTGCCGCAGCAGGAACATCAGCATCCGGTCCGACGGCCGGCAGGTTTCGGCGGCGATGCGGCCTTCGCGCCAGACGACCTGCGGCGTGCCGCTGATCGCGCGCTCCATCGCGACGCTGAGCAATCGGCCGCTGGCCCGCATCATCGCGGCATCCCACGCCTTGGCAAAGGCCGCGCCCTGCGGATGGTTGCGCAGGCGATAGGCGGAGCGCGGTGTGATGTCCGCCATCTCCGCCGCCTCGGTGATGCGGCCGGTGTTGGCCAGCGTGTTGAGGAAGATGCGCTGGCGTTCCGCGGTCCAGCCGTCGTGGCGACGGCGCAGCTCGACGGTCAGGCGATCCTCGACGATCTCGCGCGGCGCGCGGGGCGGGGGTTTGCGCTTGGGCCGGCGATAGGACGGCGGGTCGAAGGCGTCGTCGTCCGCATGCGAGCGCGGGATGGGGGCGGGATCGTCGTCGGGGAAGGATGACATACACGATGCTCCTGTTCGAGGAGCCGATCCAGCTACGCGCAATCGGGCGTGTAGGACAGGGGGCGTCGTGGGACGCAGGAAAAGCCGCGATCGATTAGCGGCTTGGCTGGGCGGCGGGAGCGGTGCGATCCAACAGGCCATGCCGGATCGCCGCGGCGCAGCCCCGGTGCGCGCGATCAGGGGGCGAGCAGGTTGGCGACGGCGGCGACGTCGGCGGCATTGGCGCCCGTAGCGGTTCCATCGGTCGTGGTCGCAGGGGCGGCGGCGCCGTTGCCGGCGGGCGCCGATCCGGCGACGTCATAGGCGAACCACAGGACGCCGCCCGCCCAGAGCAGCGCCGCCCAGCGACTGCGGAAGAGGCGCGGGTTGGGGAACATCGCGCCAGTCTGGCCCGGCCCGTGTTGCCGGATGGTTGCGGGGGAGGGTTAATCGCCGCCCCTTGACGACGGGCGTGCATCGTGATGTTCTACCATCACATCGATAAGGAGACGTCAGGATGCCACGCAAGCGTGCCTTCTCCGCCCCGGCCGGCCCCGCCTTCGACGCGCCGCTGTCCGACCTCAACATCACGCCGCTGATCGACGTGATGCTGGTGTTGCTGGTGATGATGATCCTGACGCTGCCGACCGTGCTGCACAAAGTCCCGATCGACCTGCCGCAGGGCAAGGCGCCGCCGTCCGAGACGGTGACGCACCCGCTGGTGCTGGCGCGCGACGGCACGGTGACGCTGGATGGCGTGGGCCTGAGCGATGCCGGCATGCCCGCGCGGTTCAAGGCCCTGGACGCCGACCCCAAGGCGCTGCTGGTGATGCGCACCGACCCGGAGGCGCGCTACGCCCGGTTCGACGCGGTGCTCGCCGAGGTGAAGCGCGCCGGGATCACGCGGCTGGGGTTCGCGGGGAATGAGGCGATGGTGGAGTGAGGGAGCGGGTCTTACATTGCCGCTGCGGATGAGGTATCTTTCTAGCATGGCATACGTGGTCGATCAGCGCGACAAACTCGACGCCGAACCGGTCGTGACCGAGGCCGGGTATGACGCGTGGAAGCGCGCCAAGATCGAGCGGGGGTTGGAGCAGAGCCGCGATCGCGCTGCGATGATCCCGGTGGATCAGGTGCTACGAAACCTCTCGCTTGAGGGTTAACTTCACGCCGCAAGCGCAGGATGACCTTCAGGCGATCCGCGACTGGATCGCTGAAGACGATCGCGCCGCAGCGGATCGAGTGGTCAGCCGGATCGCGCAGACGGCGATGATGTTCGGGCAGTTTCCGTTTCTGGGTCGTGTCGGTCAGGTGGACGGAACGCGCGAGTTCTCGGTCGTCGGCCTGCCGTATTTGATCGTCTATGCCATCGCCTCGGAAAGCGAGATTGACGTGCTGACTGTGCTGCATACGCGGCGGAAATATCCGCCGCTAATTTAAGGGGCCGGACGCCGGTCCGAGGCGGCGAGGTAATGCGTTCTGATCCGCAGGCACGCTACGCGCGGTTTGATAAGTGGCTGGCCGAGGTGAAGCGGGTGGCTATGGTTTGGCGTGATTGAGGTGATCGCCCGGTGATTTACTTCACGACATGAGCATGGGCGAGTTGGTCAATCTTCACCATCAACCCCATAGCAATCGTATATAATGACGCGCTTAAGACGGCCATCTATGTATAAAATCTTTTTGAAGTGTATGCTTACTGTGGCACCATTCCGCTCGGCGTAGTCGCGTAGAAAGCGGGCGAGAGTAGGCAGTGTTCGGGGGTTGGCGTTGCGATCGACCTTAAAAGGTATGGTTCGGCCAATATCAAAGAAGAATGCTCTGCCGTGTCTGGAGTTAACGTTCAGCGCGGCTACAGAAACGTCCTGCGTACTAGTGCCTTCTTCAAATATCTCGTTTTTAAGGTAGTCTTTCGTATTTGAATTTAGGTCGAGCAGAATCTGTCGGCCGGTTTTGATGGATATGTTCTTGTCTCGGTCGCCAATCCAAGCATGTCCACGCAATAGCGAAGGCGACACGGCTTCCGTCAAGGCGTCTATATCGCCGCCTCGGTAAAGATGATCCCCGGCCTGTAGATCGCCTTCGGTGCCGGTAGCGCGTTTCCATATGCCTTTCACCAAGTCATAAACGAGGTTACCTGCAGCTCCGGTCGCTAAATCCCCGCCAAGAGCTAGAAGTGCAGTTAAGCTTCCGGGGCGGGCTTCCTGAAAAAAGAAGCGAAGGCGATCGTCGTAAGGCTGCCGTTGCCGGACGACATTGGTTGCAGCAAAATGCGCGATCAAAGTTGCGGCATGAGCTAGGCCCGCTAGCGATTCCAATCCGGCATTAGCTTCGATGTGATGTCGTCTAGCCTCTGATCCCGTAAAGCAGATTTCTAGAGCCACCCCATGCCTCCCGAACTATTACTCTGGAAGCATGGGGTAGCAAAATCTAAAAAGCAAACATCGCCCTATTTCGTCACTCCGCCGCGACCCCAGCGCGCGAGAACATGTCGCCGCCGTCGAGTAGCCCCAAGTCCTCGTTGGCCGGCTTGACCGCCTTCGCCTTCTGGCGCTTGTCGAAGCTGTCCCAGACGTCGTTCCACTGGCCCTTAGTCGCGGCCTTCGAATATTCGGTCGCGCGGGTTTCGAAGAAGTTGGCGTGCTCGACGCCGTTGAGCAGCGGGGCGAGCCAGGGCAGGGGGTGTTCGTCGATCATGTAGATCGGCTTCAGGCCGAGCTGGCCCAGCCGCCAGTCCGCGATGTAGCGGATGTACTTCTTGATCTCCTTGGGCGTCATGCCGTTGACCGGGCCCATTTCGAACGCGAGGTCGATGAAATTGTCCTCGAGCCGGATCGTGGTCTGGCAGACGTCGGCGATATCGTCCTTCACCGCCTTGGTCAGGCACTGACGTTCCTTCACGAAGGTGTGGAACATCTTGATGATGCCTTCGCAGTGCAACGATTCGTCGCGCACCGACCAGCTGACGATCTGGCCCATGCCCTTCATCTTGTTGAAGCGCGGGAAGTTCATCAGCATCGCGAATGACGCGAACAGCTGCACGCCTTCGGTGAAGCCGCCGAACATGGCGAGCGTGCGGGCGATATCCTCGTCGCTGTCGACGCCGAAGTTCTGCATGTAATCATGCTTTTCCTTCATCTCGGCATATTCGAGGAAGGCGCCGTACTCGCTCTCGGGCATGCCGATCGTGTCGAGCAGGTGGCTGTAGGCGGCGATGTGGACCGTCTCCATGTTGCTGAACGCGGTCAGCATCATCTTGATCTCGGTCGGCTTGAACACGCGGCCGTATTTCTCGTGGTAGCAATCCTGCACCTCGACGTCCGCCTGCGTGAAGAAGCGGAAGATCTGCGTCAGCAGGTTGCGCTCGTGATCGGTCAGCTTCTGCGCCCAGTCGCGGCAATCCTCGCCCAACGGCACCTCTTCGGGGAGCCAGTGGAGCTGCTGCTGACGCTTCCAGAATTCGAACGCCCAGGGGTATTCGAACGGCTTGTACTGCTTGGAGGCTTGGAGGAGGGACATGGGGGTTACTCCGGGATAAGCTTGGAAGAATAACTGGCCAGGGTCATCGCGCCGACGAGGATCGCGACGATGCCGAGGCCGCGGATCGTGCGGGGTACGGTGATGGGGATCACGCCGTGGCCGACGAATCGGTTCGGGTGGCGCGCCCAGCGATAGCCGAGAACGATTAGCCATGCACCGAACGCGACGCGAATCCACGGTTCGATCGCGGCGATCATGGCTGCGCGCTCCACTGCCACATCGCATAGGCCGAAAAGCCGAGGACGATGCCGCCGGCGACCATCATGATGCCGGCCATGCGATAGACGTAGACGCGCGCCGGGCCTTGGGGCGCTCGCAGCTGGAGCAGCAGCCATAGGCCGGCGAGGCCCAGCACCGCGGCGACGGCGAACATGATGAGGCTCTCGCGCGGCATCAGTGCTGCGCCTCCGATGCATCCATTTGGAACACGGGTCGTTTCATCGCCGAACCCAAGCCAGGAGACGCATGATGCACGATCACAGCAACATCAAGGAACATATGAAGGTCATCGGCGCGGACGGCGTCCACGTCGGCACCGTCGACCATGTCGAGGGCGAGCGCATCAAGCTCACCAAGAACGACAGCCCCAGCACCGAAGACGGGCAGGGCGCCAAGCACCATTACCTGCCGGCCGGCCTGGTCGCCGAGATCGAAGGCGACACGGTGCGCCTGTCGGCCACCGCGCAGAACGCCCAGGACATGTTCGAAGAGGCGTGATGGGCCGCCTCCCTCTCCCGGCGGGAGAGGGAGGGAGCCGCCGTCAGGCGGCGGAAGGGTGAGGGTGGTGCCGCTCATGCGGTGCCGCCCTTTTTCTTGGGCGAAAGACCCTCATCCTTCCGCGGCTGCGCCGCTCCTTCCTTCTCCCGGAGGGAGAAGGAGATGTGTTCGATCACGCCTTCGAGATTTGTCATCACGTCCGTGTTCGAGACGCGGATCGTTCTGTAGCCTTCACGGGCCATGAAACCTGCGCGGGACGTGTCTGAGCCTTCCGCGCCGGCGTGGGTATCGCCGTCGACCTCGATGACCAGCTTTTCGGAAAAGCACAGCATGTCGGCGTAGAAAGGTCCCAGCGGCGCCTGATGGCGCCATTTCAGATGCGGATAGGTGTCGCGGAGCGCGCGGAGCAGGTGGCGTTCGGGCCCGGGGGCATTGCGGCGTAGGTCTCGAGCGCGTTGGACGGTGCCGGACGGTGCGTCTTTGTATAGCATGTCACCCTCACCCTTCCGCGCCCTGACGGGCGCTCCCTCCCTCTCCCAGAGGGAGAGGGAATTGGCGGCACCTCACCCCTCTCCCCCCGGGAGAGGGAGGGGCCCGCCCGCGTCAGCGGGTGGGAGGGTGAGGGTGGCCCCTCGCCGGCTACGCCACGCCGTCAGACATCGTCGGCTCATGCCGACGCTGCTGCCCGCCGTGGCGAGTCTTCGAATGGCTTACGCCATCCGAAGCCGCCCACACCTCACTGACACGCCAGGCATTCGTCATAGTCCGTCGTCTCGCCGATTTCGAACTTCGGCGCGGCGATGGTGTTGTCCGCTTCCACGCCGCCCGATCCGGCGAAGCCCGCGCGCTGCACGCTCTTCGAGCGCAGATAGTAGAGCGACTTGATGCCGAGCTCCCAGGCGCGGAAGTGGAGCATCAGGAGGTCCCACTTCTCGACGTCCGCCGGGATGAACAGGTTCAGCGACTGCGCCTGGTCGATATAGGGCGTGCGGTCGCCGGCGAGTTCGAGCAGCCAGCGCTGGTCGATTTCGAAGCTGGTCTTGTAGCAATCCTTCTCTTCCACCGACAGAAAGTCGAGGTGCTGGACCGAGCCGCCGTGTTCGAGGATCGAGTTCCACACCGCGTCGCTGTTCTTGGATTTTTCCTTGAGCAGCTTTTCCAGATACGGGTTCTTGACCGAGAAGCTGCCCGACAGCGTCTTGTGCGTGTAGATGTTCGCCGGGATCGGTTCGATGCACGCGCTGGTGCCGCCGCAGATGATGCTGATCGACGCGGTCGGCGCGATCGCCATCTTGCAGCTGAACCGCTCCATCACGCCGACGTCGGCGGCGTCGGGGCAGGGCCCGCGCTCGGCGGCGAGCGTCATCGACGCCTGGTTCACCTGCGCGCTGATGTGCTTGAAGATGCGCAGATTCCAGCTCTTCGCCATCGCGCCTTCGAACGGCAGGCCGCGCGCCTGGAGGAAGGAGTGGAAGCCCATGACGCCCAAGCCCACCGAGCGTTCGCGCGCGGCGCTATAGGCGGCGCGTTCCATGCCCGGTTCGTGGCGGTCGATATAGTCCTGCAGCACGTTGTCGAGGAAGCGCATCACGTCTTCGATGAAGACCTTGTCGTCCTTCCACTCGTCCCACGTTTCGAGGTTGAGCGACGACAGGCAGCAGACCGCGGTGCGATCGTTGCCGAGATGGTCGCGGCCGGTCGGCAGCGTGATTTCCGAGCACAGGTTCGACGTCGAGACCTTCAGGCCCAGGTCGCGGTGATGCTTGGGCATCGCCTTGTTCACGTGATCGGCGAAGACGATGTACGGCTCACCCGTCTGCAGGCGGGTTTCGACGAGCTTCTGGAACAGCGAGCGCGCGTCGAGCGTCGCCCGGACGGTGCCGTCCTTGGGGCTGAGCAGATTCCATTCGCGGCCGTCGCGCACCGCTTCCATGAAGGCGTCGGTCAGCAGCACGCCGTGGTGCAGGTTCAGCGCCTTGCGGTTGAAGTCGCCCGAGGGTTTGCGGATTTCGAGGAATTCCTCGATTTCCGGGTGGCTGACGTCGAGGTAGCAGGCGGCCGAACCGCGGCGCAGCGACCCTTGCGAAATCGCGAGCGTCAGGCTGTCCATCACGCGGACGAAGGGGATGATGCCGCTGGTCTTGCCGTTGAGGCCGACGGGTTCGCCGATGCCGCGCACGCTGCCCCAATAGGTGCCGATGCCGCCGCCGCGCGAGGCGAGCCAGACGTTCTCGTTCCAGGTGTCGACGATGCCGTTCAGGCTGTCGGGCACCGAATTGAGGTAGCAGCTGATCGGCAGGCCGCGCCCCGTGCCGCCGTTCGACAGCACCGGCGTCGCGGGCATGAACCACAAGCGGCTGATATAATCGTACAGGCGCTGCGCATGCGCGGCATCGTCGGCATAGGCCGAGGCGACGCGGACGAACAGGTCCTGATAGCTTTCGCCCGGCAGCAGATAGCGATCGTTCAGCGTTTCCTTGCCGAAATCGGTCAGCAGTGCGTCGCGGCTATGGTCGACCTCGACGGGATAGGGGCGGGCGTGGATCGCCTTGCTGCCGCCATTCGCCTCTGCGGCGGGCGCCTCGGCGGCGACGGTGGCGTCGATCGTATCGGTCATGGCCTCACCCTGCGTGTCCCTGAAATCCATCGATTACCGTCCCTTGTTCCATACATGTTCGACTCGGGGCGACATGCGCAGCATATCACCCGGGCGCCCCGATGGTGAGAACAAAAAGGGGTCGCGGTTCACGGCCGCATTGTGCCCTATGGCGAATCCGACAAGGGATGTCGCCATCGATCTCTACCAGCGATTGGGTTCACCCCCGAACGCAACCCCCACAAATTGTGGCAAAGCGTCGCCGCGGGCAAGAGGCTTAATGACGCGACAGCCGTGCGGTTCCGGTGCGAACGGGGCGCGGCGGGTCGGTCGAGGGGCCGCGACGCGTGGACTTCCGCGGCTTCCGGAAAGTGCAAGCGGCGAGTGGCGGCATGAAAATTTTTTTAGCGGCCGAAGAGGCCAATTCGGACGCGATTCAACCCATGTCGTCGCGTCCGCCAAACATGAACGAAAGTTTCGTTGCGGCGGCCCGGGATACCGTCGAAGCCGCGGCGATGCGTCGTCGTTCGTCCCTCCTCTTCGTCCTTTCCGCCCTGACGCTCGCCGGCTGTGCGCAGCGGCCGGTGGCGGGGGTCGATATGCTGACCGTGCTGGCCAAGGCGCGTGCGCACCAGACCCCGGCGAAGCAGCGCGCGGCGATGGTCGCCGACATCCGTGCCGACATTCGCAGCAACGATCCGGCGGCGGACACGCCGGCCCTGGCGCGCGCGCTGGCGGCGATCGGCTCGATCCCGCGTGAGGACTTCGTCGACGGCAGAGGGCGCGCCGCGGCCTATGTCGACCTGCCGCAGGACATCGGCCACGGCCAGACGATTTCCGATCCCTATGTCGTCGCGGTGATGACCGCGGCGCTGGACCTGCCCGCGGATCGCAGCGCCCATGTGCTCGATATCGGCACGGGATCGGGCTATCAGGCGGCAGTGCTCGCGGCGGTCGCGGCGCGCGTCGCCTCGGTCGAGATCGTCGCGCCGCTCGCCCGCACGGCGGCCGCGCGGTTGCGCCGGATGGGCTATGCCACCGTCACCGTGCGGGCGGGCGACGGCTTCCTCGGCTGGCCGGAGCAGGCGCCCTTCGACGGGATCGTCGTTGCCGCCAGCGCGACCGCGGTGCCGCAACCGCTGGTCGACCAGCTGAAGGTCGGCGGCCGCATCCTCATGCCGATCGGCCCGTCCGACACGAGCACGCAATTGCTGCGCATGACCAAGCGCGCCGACGGCACGCTCGACCGCTGCCGGCTGGGCCCGGCGCTGTTCGTCCCCTTCACCGGCGGCCGTGTTCCCCCGTTCGCAGCGCGTGCGCTGACGGACCGGACGATCCCGCTGTGCTTCCGCGCGCCGGTCGTGGGGGTGCTTTGAGAGGGCGTCGTCCGTTTGCGCTGACCCCGCCGTCCGTCAAATGACGGTTGCGACCTTATCGCCGCAAGCCGTTGGCGCGGTAGAAGGCGGTCAGCGCTGCGGTGGACGCGATCTGTGTCTTGGGTAGGGTGATGCCGTCGAACAGGGTGCGGTAGCGGGTCCGGTTGGCTCGGGTGGCGATGGTGATGTGCCGGATCATGTCCCATTTCACGCTATCGCGACCACCTTCCAGCCCGCCGCGGCGGTCGCGCTCGAACCAGCAGCGTCGGACGTATCGATACAGGCTGGTCGTCGTCGGAACGTCGAGCAGGATGACGCCGGTCGCGCGTTGCAGCCGTTGCGGGAGCAGCCGCGAGTAATTGCCGTCCATCACCCAGCGGTCGCCGGCGATCGCGGCATCATGGAGCGCCGCGAACTCCGCTGGCGGTCGTGGCACCCAGTCGGTGTGCGGGAGGTGGTGGAGCTGATCGAGGTGGACCACCTGCAAGCCCCGGGCCTTCGCGATGGCCTGCGCGAGCGTCGACTTGCCGCTGTTCGACGGCCCTATGATGCAGATGCGTGTGCCCAGCTCGGTTAGCGTCATGGCGCGGCATAGCTCCTCGCGGGATGCTCTATGCCTGCGGGTGGGGCTTCACAACGGATGGTGGAGGGGGATCGAGACTTAACGCCCCATGCCGTTGGTGCTGCCCGGCATGCCATCATGCGCCCGCACGGCGGCGCCGATGCGCTGGTCGATGCAGGCGAGCAGGGCGGTGCTGGTCCGCGGCCGCTGTGCGACGCAGGTGCGGGCGGCGGGGCAGGCCTGCTCGTCGATGAGCGCGTCGCCGCTGGAGACGGTGATGCGGCAGGCCTTCAGCACGCTGCCGTCGAGGTCGAGCGACAGGCGCAGGCGCGAGAGGTGGCGGCCGGTGACCTCTATGTCGGGTTGCGGCGGCGCGGCGGGCGCGGTGGCGAGCTGGGCGAGGAGGAGGGCGAGCGGCACCGGCGCGCCCGTGTCAGCGGCGACCCTTCAGCGCGCGCATCGCGCGGACCGAGCTGTCGACGGCGGGGGGCGCTACCGGCGCCGGCGTGGGCAGCGGGCTGTTCCAGGGGCGCTCGCGGAACCACTTGGTGACGATGTACTTGGTGCCGGCGATCACCGGCTTGCCCTGATGGACCGTGTAAGGGTTGGGTTTGCCTTCGGCGTCGATGTTGTTCCAGCACAACATGGTGCCCATTTCAGGCACGAAATCGTGGTCGAGATGGTGGAAATAGGTCTCGCCGCCCGCCTCTGGCTCGTTGAGGTAGATCATCGCGGTCCAGGTGCGCTGGCCGCAGCGCAGCAGGTGCGAGGTATCTTCGGGATCGGTCAATTTGAAATAATCGGCGTGGCTGCGGAATTCCTGGCCGACGGCGTAGCGCTGGCCCTGCACGCTCTCACCGAACTGCGGACCGACGCCGAGGAACAGCGAGATGCGCAGGTCGAGCAACTGGATGAGCGGTTCGTCGACGTCGAACGCGCAGGTTTCGCTGGTGCGCATCTGCGACACGCCATCGGCGACGCGCGACCGCTGGCGGTTGGCATCGATCATCGTACACATTAGCGCGCATTCGTCGGCATTGAGGAAGCCGCGCGCCATGACGAGGTCGATATAGGGATTGTGCAGTTCGACCCCGCCCGCGAAGCGCATAGCGTGGATGGCGGCTTCGTCGAGACCGAGCGTGGTGATGTCGATCGGCGCGTGCATGCTCATCGAGGGCGGTTCCTGCCACCCGGTCGGCGGAATGCCGGCGGGTGCGAACCGGGTTAGCGGGTGATGGTAAATGCGTGTTTAACGCCGGGACTGTGACGTCGGGTCAGCCGTGGCGCAGGCGGTTCTGTAGAGTGCTGAGCCGGTCGAGGTCGATGCGTTCGTTGAAGGCGACGCCGGCGCGGCCGTCATGCGCCCAGGCGATGCGCGCGGCGACCATCATGTCCTCCGCCACCTCAAGCATCACATCGACGCCCACCGCTTCGCCATCGATAGTGATGCCGTCGATCAGCGCGCCGCTGCTCGACATGTTGCGGATGCGTACGTCACCCTGCTTGCGGCCGATCTCGATCCGGGCGGAGCGCAGCATGCGCGTGCGCGGCGCACGGCTGATGCGGTGGCCGACGGGGTGGGCGGGCGCGGCTTCGCCGAGCTGCGCCATGACGTCGGCGGCAGGCACGCCGCGGCCATAGACATAGCCCTGGATGTGGCTGCAGCCGAGATCGCGGACCAGATCGATCTCGTCCTGGATCTCGACGCCCTCCGCGGTCGTCTCCATCCCCAGCGTCTCGGCGAGCGAAACGATCGCGCGGATGATCGCGGCGTTGCGGTTGCCCGGCGCGGCGGCGCCGCGCACGAAACTCTGGTCGATCTTGATCTTGTCGAACGGCGCGGTGCGCAGATAGCCGAGACTGGAATAACCGGTGCCGAAATCGTCCAGCGCCAGGCGGACGCCGATCGCCTTCAGCGCCTTGAACATCGCATCGGTCGAGCCGGAGCCGGCGAGGAACACGCCTTCGGTGATCTCCAATTCCAGGCGGCGCGCGGGCAGGCCGCTATGCGCGAGCGCGGAGGTGACGAGCGCGGGGAAGGCAGGGTTGGCGAACTGGATCGGCGAGACGTTGACCGCGACGCGCACGTCCCCCGGCCAGCGCGCGGCATCGGCGCAGGCGGTGCGCAACACCCATTCGCCCAAGGGCTCGATCAGTCCGCATTCCTCGGCAACCGGGATGAAATCGGCTGGCGAGATCGGCCCGCGTACCGGATGGTGCCAGCGGATCAGCGCTTCATAGCCGACGATCTTCGCGTCCTTGGTCGACACGACGGGCTGATAATGGAGGACGAAGCCGCCCTCGGTCAGCGCGAGGCGCATGTCGTCTTCGAGCGCCTTGCGGCTCTTCGCGCCGGCCAGCATGTCGTCGGAATAGAAACGGTGGACGCCGCGCCCGTCCGCCTTGGCGGCATAGAGCGCGAGGTCGGCGTTGCGGATCAGCGCCTCGGCATCCTTCCCGTCCTGCGGCGCGATCGCGATGCCGATCGAACAGCCGATCGTCACCGACGTGGCGGCGACGAAATAGGGCTGCGACAGACCGGCGATCAGGTCGCGGGCGAGAAGCGCGAGCGCGTCGCGGCGGTCGTTGCCGGGCAGCAGGACCTGGAATTCGTCGCCGCCGAGGCGCCCGACGAGGCCGGCATCGCCGACGATCCGTTGCAGGCGCTGCGCGACCTGTTTCAGCAGCTCGTCGCCCGCCTGATGGCCCAAGGTGTCGTTCACCGCCTTGAACCGGTCGAGGTCCATCAGGAACAGCGCGGCGGGGCTGTGCGTGATCGCCTGCTGCTGCAGTGTCTTGTCGAGGCTGTGGCGCATGCGCTGACGGTTGGCGAGGCCGGTCAGGCTGTCGAACAGGGCGAGGCGCGTGATCTCGGCATCCGAACGCCGCTTTTCGGTCAGGTCGCTGCCCGAACCGATGAAGCCGCCGAAGCGGCCGAGATCGTCGATCATCGGCCGGCCGGACATCGACCACCAGCGTTCGGCAACCTCCGGCGCGTCGCCCGCGCCGCAGATCATGTAATCGGCAAAGGCGGTGCGCGACGACAGATGGAAGGCGAGCGTGCGCTCGGTCCCGATCGCCGCGCCGTCCATGCGGAAGACGTCGGTGAGGAACTGGCCGATCGGATGCGGCTGGCCGTTCTGGACCAGATCGTCGGCGACCTTGCGCGACAGATAGGTCAGCCGGCCCTGCCGGTCGCTTTCCCAGAACCAGCCGGTGCCGTGATCTTCGAATTCGGCGATCATCTTGAGCGCGAGGCGGCCGTTGCCGCTGTCGATCATGTGATCATAAGCGGTGCGCGCATCGATCCGGGCGAGGCGCACGATCACGAAGCCGAAGGCGATGACGAAGGGGAGCGCGGCGAGCGTGGCGAGGATATGACCCGCCGCCGCGGGCATCAGCGAAAAGCCGACCGCCAGCGACAGCGTGGCGATGCGGATCGGCTGGAGCGCGAGGGCGACCAGCGCGACCGTCGCCGCGATGCTGACCCAGCAGACGATGGCGAACGACCCGTGCGGCAGATCGGCGGCGAGCACGGCCAGCGCGCCACCGATGGAGAGCGCGGCGACCCCGGTGACGCGCACGCGCTGGAACACCGGCCAGCGATCGCTATGCTGCCCAAACGCGGCGAACCACAGCACGCTGGCGCTTGCGATCATCAGCAGGATGGCGATGACGAAGGGCAGGGAGAGGCCCGTCGCATGGGCGCCCACGCCCAGCAGCACGGACATTGCGGCGAGCGACGCACAGGCCAGCGGCCACAGCGTCGCGACCATGCCGAGCCGCTGCCCGAGCGACACGACGACATAGCCCGGGCTGTCGTAGCGCACGCCCAGAATCGTCATCGCCGACGCGTCCGGTCCCCGCATATCGAGAGGTTGAGGTCGGGTCATGCGATTCATACGACCCGAATACCCCCCCGATCCTTGATAAATCCCTGCAAAGGGGCCCGAAGCGGCCGTATCGCGGCGATGCTTGGCGGGGGCGCAGCCGGGGGGTAAAGGCTGCTTCCCGAAGGAGCTTTCGCCCGTGACCAGCCTGCCCGTGACCATCCGCGCCGCCGACCTGATCGACAGCGTCGCCGACGCCTTGCAATTCATCAGTTACTATCACCCGATGGATTACATCCGCGCTCTGGGCGACGCCTATGAGGCTGAACAGAGCCCGGCCGCCAAGGATGCGATCGCGCAGATCCTGACCAACAGCCGCATGTGCGCCGAGGGGCATCGCCCGATCTGTCAGGACACCGGCATCGTCAACGTCTTCGTCAAATGGGGCATGGACTGCCGCCTGGACGACAACAGCCGATCGATGCAGGAGGTGATCGACGAGGGCGTGCGCCGGGCGTACCTGCACCCCGAAAACAAGCTGCGCGCCAGCGTGCTCGCCGACCCCGCCTTCACCCGCCGCAACACCCGCGACAACACGCCCTGCGTGCTGCATGTCGAGATGGTGCCGGGTGCGACCGTCTCGGTCGACGTCGCTGCCAAGGGCGGCGGCAGCGAGAACAAGTCGAAGTTCAAGATGATGAACCCCAGCGATTCGATCGTCGACTGGGTGATCGAGATGCTGCCGCAGATGGGCGCGGGCTGGTGCCCGCCGGGCATGCTGGGCATCGGCATCGGCGGCACCGCGGAGCATTGCGTGCTGCTCGCCAAGCAGGCGCTGATGGAGCCGATCGACATGGGGCCGCTGAAGGCGCGCGGGCCGAAGAACGATATCGAGGCGCTGCGCATCGAGATTTTCGACAAGGTCAATGCGCTGGGCATCGGCGCGCAGGGACTGGGCGGCCTCTCCACGATCCTCGACGTCAAGATCAAGGACGCGCCGTGCCATGCCGCGGGCAAGCCGGTTGCGATGATCCCCAATTGCGCCGCGACCCGCCACGCGCATTTCACGCTGAACGGCAGCGGCCCGGCCTATCTGGAGGCGCCGAAGCTGGAGGAATGGCCCGACGTCAACTGGACGCCTGACAAGGCCGCGATCCGCGTCGACCTCGACACGCTGACGCCGGAGGTGGTGCAGTCGTGGAAGCAGGGCGACCGGCTGCTGCTGAACGGCAAGATGCTGACGGGTCGCGACGCCGCGCACAAGCGCATCGCCGACATGCTGGCGAAGGGCGAGGAACTGCCGGTCGAGTTCCGGGGCCGGGTGATCTATTATGTCGGCCCGGTCGATCCGGTCGGTGAAGAGGTCGTCGGTCCCGCCGGCCCCACCACGGCCACCCGCATGGACAAGTTCATGCGCATGATGCTGGATCAGGGGTTGCTCGCCTGCGTCGGCAAGGCGGAGCGCGGCCCCGCCGCGACCGATGCGATCCGCGAGGCGAAGAGTGCCTATCTGATGGCGGTCGGTGGCGCCGCCTATCTGGTCGCGCGCGCGATCAAGGGCAGCAAGGTCGTCGGCTTCGAGGATCTGGGGATGGAAGCGATCTACGAATTCGAGGTCAGCGACTTCCCCGTCACCGTCGCGGTGGATAGCGAGGGCAACAACGTCCACCAGCTCGCCCCGCTGGTGTGGCGCGACAAGATTGCGAAGGAAGGGTTGTTGCAGCCGGCGTGATGCAGACGCCGGCTCCAAACGGCTGATAGCGCTGCCTCTGGGCTTGTGCGGTTCTGGCGCGCTACTTCACGTTCGTCATTGCGAGCGTAGCGAAGCAATCCAGAGCCGGACCAGGACGCCGTGGAGTGCTTCGCTACGATCGCAATGCTCACCCCGCCTGATCGTCGTCCTGCTGCCAGCGGACTGCCCAGCTCGCTTGGGCGGCGGGGGTGGCGTTTAGGATGGTGAAGAGCAGGAACAGCGTCTGTGCCGCGCCCTGCATCAGCGCAGGCTTGGGCCAGTCGAGCGCGAGGCCGGCCATCAGCGCGAACAGCGCGAGCATCGTCGTGATCGCGAAGACGGCGAAGGTCCACAGATAGGCGCGGGCGCGGACGGCACGGTCCCATTCGTCAGTCTTTTCGGTGCCGCCATAGGGTTTGAGCGGGCCTACGATCTTGACGACCATGGCGAGTGCGAAGCCCAGCATCTCGATGCCATAGCCGGCGAGCGCGAGCGGCGTTTGCATGCCGCGGCTGAGCGACAGGGCAATGCCGGCGAAGGCCAGGGCCAGCGCGATCGTCGCGGGCCAGCGCAAGGGACGACGGCGGGGTGGGTGCTGCGACAGCGCCGGAATGCCGGTCCAGCCGACGAGCGCGTCGAGGCGCTGAAGGGGCGTCTTGTCGGTCATAGCGATTCATCCTCCTGGTCGGGCATCGGCACCATGAATTCGGCGAAGAGGACGGGGAGCGTCAGCATGGTCATCACCGTGGCATAGCCGATCGCGCCCCATTGGCTGGTGGTCGCCGGCATCGGCCAGCCGAGACGGCTGGCGAGCATCAGCCAGACGAACAGCATGCTGACGACGAGGATGTCGATGAGATAGGCGCGGCGCATCGCGTCCGACAGCGCGGTACGTTCGAACTCGTCGAAGGTCGCAAATCCGGCCGGACTCAGCCACGCCTCGCGCGTGAAAGGGGACTGGAGCGAGGTGATGAGCAGCAGCATGCTCATCGGCATGACGTTCGGCAGCACGGTGCCGCGATCATAGGCGCCGACCATCGCGAGGACGGGAATCGTGAGGACGAAGAGGAGGCCAGCGCTCATGCCCCAGCGAACCCAGTATCGACGCGGACGCTGCTTGATTTCGTGCGCCTGCCATTTGCGGATGTCGTAGCCGTCGCGGTAGCTCATGCGGCGTCCTCGGAATCGGGAAACGGGATCGCCCATTCGGCGAACAGGGTGGGCAGGTTGGAGGCGGTGGCGGCAAGCGCGAGGCCCCAGACCGCCCAGTCGCCCCAGCGGTGCGGCATCGGCCAGCCATAGGACGTGGCGAGTGCGCACCAGCCGAACGCACCGGCGCCGAGCAATGTGACGACCCAATAGGCGCGCTGTGTCGCGCGCATCAGGGCCGCGCGTTCGAACTCGTCGTACGAGTCTTGCATCCAGCCTCCCTTGGCGAAGGGTGAGCGGCCCGAGCCCATGTTCATGATGCCGATGACGACGAACCATCCGATTGGCAGGCCGGTTCTTTGGTCGCCCGGCACCCAGAACTGGACGAGAGCTAGGCCAAGGCTGACGACCACGGCGGCCATCAGCCACCATCGCAAAGAACGACGCCGATAGGGCCGGCCACCGGCGAACTCCGGCGGCATCTCTCCCGGTGCATAGCGCCCGGTCCAGCGGCGACTGTCATAGCCCATCAGGCGTCTCCGGCCCGGCGCAGCGCGTCGGTGAGCGAGGGGAAGGGGGCGAGCGAGAAGATCATCTCGACCGGCAAATCGAAATAGGCGGCGATCTTCAGGCCCAATTCGAGGCTGGGGTTGTAGTCGCCGCGTTCGAGATAGCCGATCGTCTGCGGGTTGACGCCGACCGCCTCCGCCAGCTCGCGCCGCGACACGTTGCGGTCGTTCCGGAACAGGGCGATGCGGTTGTGCATGCGTCCATTCTGCACGATCTGTTGTGTTTACACAACGATTCGTTCTGGCGCCGCTATGGAACGTAACAATGCCCCATATTTACCCGGCGGAAACCGAGGCGGCTTAGTATTTGATACTACGTCGAATCTGTGGGGGATGGCCATGCTGAGCAGGAAGACGCTCTCCGCCGAACATGACGAGTTGCGCGAGCTGGCCGCAGCGCTGCTGGCCTGCGTGGCGGCGCCGCATTGCGATCCGTCGCGTTTGGGAAAGGCGCGCTGGCTGTTGACCCGCAAGCTGCTGGCGCACCTCGCGAAGGAGGATGCGTTGCTCTATCCCCGGTTGCGCGCAGGGCGGGACCCGCGCGCGGCGGAGGTCGCGACGCGTTTCGCGGCGGAGATGGGGGCGCTGGCCGACCGCTACCGCGCCTATATCGCGGCCTGGCCGGCGGAGCGGATCGCGGACGACTGGATTGCCTTCGGGGCCGCCACGCGGCAGATCCTGCAGCAGCTGCTGCGTCGGATCGGAGGGGAGGAGACAATGCTCTACACGCTGATCGAGGAGACCCCGTCGCACCGGACAGCGGCGTGACGGCGCCGACGATCCGCGCGGCAAACCCCGACGACGTGGCGGGCACCGTCGCGATGCTCGCGCCTGTGATCGCCTTGGGCGAGGCCTATGCCCTGCCGCGCGACATGACCCCGGCGGCCATCGCGGACCATTGGTTCGCGGCGGCGCATCACGTGTTCGTGGCCGAGCGCGATGGCGTGCTGCTAGGCAGTTATTACATTCAAGCCAATCAGGCGGGCGGCGGCGCGCATGTCGCCAATGCGGGCTATGTCACGGCCGAAGCGGCGCGGGGGCAGGGCGTCGCGCGGGCGATGGCGGAGCATTCGTTCGACGCGGCGCGGGCCGCGGGCTTTCGGGCGATGCAATTCAATTTCGTGCTCGCCAGCAACACGGTCGCGGCGAACCTGTGGCAGGCGCTGGGCTTTGCGATCGTCGGGCGGGTGCCCGAGGCGTTCGACCATCCTCGGCTGGGCCCGGTCGATGCTTTGATAATGCACCGCTTCCTGTAGCCCGAAATGAGAAGAGGGTGCCGGGCGCCTCCCGGCGACCCGACACCCCCCAAACATGGTCAGCGGCCGGAGAGCTCCAGCCCGGGAGACCATGAGGCCTCTTCAACCCATGACGGCATCGTTGATTGGGGGAGGATACCCCCCGGTGCCGCCGTATCGGGTGTTAGAAGCCAGTCCCCCGAACGAACTGAACCGACCCCACTGCTGAACCATGAGACATCGGATCACCTCCTTTCGCTTGTGATAGCCATGTGCCGGGGACCCCCGCCACACCGGCAATGTGCGCATCGCCGCGGCCACATGCAAGACTTGTAATGCAACGCGTTTTGCACGAGCATCGCGCCCCTTGGCCCCGGGCCTTTGGGCTAGCGCCGGCAATCCTCGGTCACGCGCTCGATCTCCGCCCAGGCGGGCAGGACCAACGTGCCGCTGCCGGGCTGCTCCACCACGAACCGTCCGCGGCTGAAGCCCATCGCGTCGAGCAGGCTGTCGTTGGGCGCGAGCGTGGTCGCGACATATGGCGGTGTGCCGCCGGTCGGGCGCATCGCCAGGGCGCGCGTGGTGCTGGTGGTACGGATCGTCACCGGTGCGAGCACGCTGCCGGCGCGCGACAGGAAGATCTGACGGCCCGACAGGTCGCAGCGCAGCGTCACCAACGCGTCGCTGCCCGCCATCCCGAACAGCGCCAGGCTGCCGCGCGCATCGCGGCGATAGGTCCAGGTGCCCGGCGTCAGCGGCCAGTCGCGCCAGTCGCTGCCGCGCGGCGCTGCGACTGGCGCAGGCTGCGGGCGAACCGGAGCGGGCGTCGGCGTGGCCGGCGGCGCGATCGGCTGGGGCACGCAGGCGCCGAGCGCGGCGAGCAGGGCGATGGCGAGACCGGGGGCAGGATTGAAGGCGAAACGGCGCATGGGCGGGGCTTATGGGCGAAGCGGCAGGCGCGCTCAAGGCGCGTGAACATGGAACCGGCGCGGCCACAAGGCGGTTCACCCGGCACGAAACAGGAGCTTTTCGATGTCCACCGACACGCAGACCGCCACCACCCAGCTGCTCGCGCAGGCCAATATCGCCCATTCGCTGAAGGTCGAAAGCCGCGACGGGGATCAGGTGGGCGCGGTCTATGCGTTGATGGTCCACAAGGGATCGGGCCGCACGACGCACGCCGTGCTGAGCCTCGGCGGGTTCCTGGGGATGGGCAAGAGCTTCTACCCGGTGCCGTTCGGCCTGTTGCAGTTCGATCCGGTCCGCGACCTGTACGTCATCACCATCGACCGCCGCATCCTGGAAGGCGGCCCGAGCTGGTCCAACAACGCGCCGGTCTTCGACCAGGCCTACGCCGATCGCGTCGCGAGCTATTACGGCGTCGGCAGCGAGAATTTGGCGGCGGGGTGAACGGGATGCGGGCGCTCAGCCCGCATCCACCCGGAAAATATCGCCACCGGCATCGACGATATAGAGGGTGCCGCTGGCATCGGCGTTGACCGCCGTGGGTTCGTTCAGCGTCCCCACGTCCGGCGCGAAATCCGCCCGCCGCCGCTCGATCGTGCTGGCGGTGACGAGCGTGCCGCCCAGCTTCGCCGCACTCGTCGCGAAAATGCCGCCGCTGCGATCGGCAAAGACATATTGGCCCGACAGGCTGGCAATCGCGCCGCGATAGACGACCCCGCCGACGATGCCGGTGCCCATGCCGGGGCCCGTCCCAAAGCGATATTCCAGCGCGGGATCGACCAGGCCGGCCGGCGCGCCACTGCGCACGGTGACCGTACCTTCCTTATAGGGCCAGCCGAAATTGCTGCCGGCGGTAGGGTCGATCAGGTCGACCTCATGCCGGCTGTCGCCGCCGCGATCGGCGAGCAGCAAACGGCCATCCAGCAGCGTGGTGCCACGCGGATAGCGGAGGCCGCTGGCGATGCGGCGGGTGAGGAAATATTGCGGGCTGACCCCGGCAAAGGGATCGGGGTTGCGCTCGACGACATACAGTTTGCCGAACGTCGACGTCGCGGACTGGCTGCCCAAGGCGGGATCGGTGGCGCCGATGGCATCGCTGGTGGCGATATAGAGCTTGCCGTCCGCAGCGAGCTGGGCGGTGCCCGTGGCACTTGCGCCGGCGGGCATGGCCGCAAACAACACCGTCTCGGACGTCAGTGCCGGCGACCCGAAGATGCCGGACCGCTGGCCGATCGCCGCTATCAACGCCCCGTTGCTCGCGGTGTACAGCACGACGAACTGCCCCGACTTCGCATAGTCCGCCATAGGCGCGATCGCGGCGAGGCCGCCTTCGCCGGCGGTCGAGACATTGACCGTCAGAAAGAGCGTCTTGGTGCCGCTGGTGGGATCGAACAGGAAGATGCGCCCGCCGCGTTCGGGCACGAAGACGCGTGTGTCGCCAGGAATGGAGACGAACCCGACCGGGCGATCGAAGCCGGTGCCGATGCGGCGGACCACGACGCCTTCGCGGTCGTTGGTCACCGTTACGCGCAGATCGAGCGTCGTCGTGGCCTGACCGTCGCTGGCGGTGATCTGGACGAGATAGACATTGTCCTCGTCGCTGTCGGTCGGCAGATCGTAATTCGGTGCGGCGGCAAAGCGCAGGCGATCGCCGTCCAGGACGAAGCGTGCGGCATCGCTGCCGCCGCTGATCGAATAGGTGATCGCATTGTTATCGGGATCGGTGGCTGCCGCCTGATAGAATGACCCGGCGAAATTTTCGGTGACGCTGGCAGTGGTCACCGAGGTGAACGTCGGCGGATGATTAGCGATCGGTGTCGTCCCGCCCCCGCCATTCCCGCCGCCGCATGCCGCCAGTCCCAAGGCGACGCCGGCCGTCGACAGTCGTAAAAGCAATTTCAACGACTTCTTGCCGGCATTGCCGGCCAAACAACGATCCGTCACGCAAACACTCCCCCTAAGTCTTTCGACTGTAAGGCGGAGCAGGCTGTCGTCCTAGAACAATTCGAAAAGAATTTTGGCGGAGCGCCGCGGCGGCGAGATTACCGCCCCCGTCGGCCTCCCATCCGCATCTTCTGTTCCTTCCCATATCGCGTTTTGCGCGTCCCCGGTTTGCCTTCGTTGCTGCGGCCCATGATCGGGGCCTTCTGCTCGTGTGCGGGCAGGCCGAGTTCTTCGTTTTCGAGCTGGCGGATTTCGTCGCGGAGGCGGCCGGCGGTTTCGAATTCGAGGTCGGCGGCAGCCTTACGCATCTGCTTTTCGAGGTCCTCGATATAGGCGCGCAGGTTGTGGCCGACCATGTGGGGGCGGTCTTCGTCGATGGGGACGGTGACCTGATCGCCCTGGCTGACGTGCGCGATGATGTCGCCGATGTTGCGGCGGATCGTCGTCGGCGTGATGCCGTGTTCGGCGTTATACGCTTCCTGCTTTTCGCGACGGCGCTGCGTCTCGTTCATCGCCCGCTCCATCGAGCCGGTGATGCGATCTGCGTAGAGGATCACACGACCATCGACGTTGCGCGCGGCGCGGCCGATCGTTTGTATCAGTGAGGTTTCGGAGCGCAGGAACCCTTCCTTGTCGGCGTCGAGGATCGCGACCAGCCCGCATTCGGGGATGTCGAGGCCTTCGCGCAGCAGGTTGATGCCGATGAGGACGTCGTAGACGCCGAGGCGCAGGTCGCGGATCAGCTCGATACGCTCCAGCGTCTCGACGTCGGAATGCATGTAGCGGACCTTGATACCCGCTTCGTGCATATATTCGGTGAGGTCTTCGGACATGCGCTTGGTGAGCGTCGTCACCAGCGTGCGATAGCCCTTGGCGGTGGTCGCCTTGCACTCCTGGATCAGGTCCTGCACCTGTTCCTCGACCGGGCGGATTTCGACGGGCGGGTCGATCAGGCCTGTGGGGCGGATCACCTGCTCGGCGAAGACGCCGCCGGTCTGCTCCATCTCCCAATTGCCGGGCGTCGCCGAGACGCTGACCGTCTGCGGGCGCATCGCGTCCCATTCGTTGAAGCGTAGCGGGCGGTTGTCTATGCACGAGGGCAGGCGGAAGCCATATTCGGCGAGCGTGATCTTCCGACGATGGTCGCCGCGCGCCATCGCGCCGATTTGCGGCACGGTCTGGTGGCTTTCGTCGACGAACAGCACGGCGTTTTCGGGGAGATATTCGAACAGGGTGGGGGGCGGTTCGCCGGGCAGGCGACCGGTGAGGAAGCGGCTGTAATTTTCGATGCCGGCGCAGCTGCCGGTCGCGGCGATCATTTCGAGGTCGAAGTTGGTACGCTGTTCGAGGCGCTGGGCTTCGAGCAATTTGCCTTCCGCAATCAGCTCCTTCAGCCGTTCGGACAGCTCGTGCTTGATCGCCTCGCCCGCCTGCTTGAGCGTCGGGCCGGGGGTGACATAGTGGCTGTTGGCGTAGACGCGCACGCTGTTGAGCGAGGCGACCTTCTTGCCGGTCAGCGGATCGAATTCGGTGATCTCTTCGATGTCGTCGCCGAAGAAGCTGATCCGCCACGCGCTGTCTTCATAGTGCGAGGGGAAGATTTCGAGCGTGTCGCCCTTCACGCGGAAATTGCCGCGCTGGAAGGCGGCGTCGTTGCGCTTGTACTGCAACGCGACGAGCTTGCGCACGATCTCGCGCTGGTCGACGGTCGTGCCCTTTTTCAGGTCGAAGATCATCGCCGAATAGGTCTCGACCGAGCCGATACCGTAGAGGCACGAGACCGAGGCGACGATGATCACGTCGTCGCGTTCGAGTAGCGAGCGCGTCGCCGAATGGCGCATGCGGTCGATCGACTCGTTGGTCGAGGATTCCTTTTCGATATACGTATCCGACCGGGGGACATACGCCTCGGGCTGGTAGTAATCATAATAGCTGACGAAATATTCGACGGCGTTTTCGGGGAAGAAGCTTTTGAATTCGCCGTAGAGCTGCGCCGCGAGGATCTTGTTGGGGGCGAGGATCAGCGCAGGGCGCTGCAATTCCTCGATCACCTTGGCCATGGTGAAGGTCTTGCCCGAACCGGTGACGCCGAGCAGCACCTGGTCCTTCTCACCCGCGCGCGCGGTCGCGGTCAGCTCGGCGATCGCGGTCGGCTGGTCGCCGGACGGCTGATATTCGCTGACCAGCTTGAACGGGCGGCCGCCCTCCACCTTGTCGGGGCGCGCGGGGCGGTGGGGGATGAAGCTCTGGCCGGTTTCCGGCTCGTCGAGGGTGGTGCGAATCTGGATGACCATATCGGGAACGGATATGGGGTGGGGGGCAAGGCTCGGCAATGTCCGGACGGGGTCCCGACAAGCTTTGCTTCGGTTGACCGTGGCGCGCGTGCTTCATATTGCGAACGCTTCTCGAACAACCCGAAGTCCTGCCCGCGATGACCGATACCCGCACGCCGAAGACGATCCCCGAAACCAAGGCGTTCGCCAACGTCAAGGTGCTGTGGGTGCGCCACTGGAACGACCGGCTGTTCAGCTTCGCGGTCGAGCGCCCGGCGAGCTTCCGCTTCCGCTCGGGCGAGTTCGTGATGATCGGCCTGCCCGGTGACGGCGAGGGCGCCAAGCCGATCATGCGCGCCTATTCGATCGCCAGCCCGCATTATGCCGAGGAGCTGGAATTCCTGTCGATCAAGGTCGAGGACGGGCCGCTGACGTCGAAGCTGCAGCTGATCGAGGCGGGCGACGAAGTGTATATGGGGAAGAAGCCGACGGGGACGCTCGTCACCGACGCGTTGATTGGCGGCAAGCGGCTGTTCTTCTTCTCGACCGGCACCGGCCTTGCGCCGTTCCTCAGCCTGGCGCGCGATCCCGACGTGTACAGCATGTTCGATCAGGTGATCCTGGTCCATTCGGTGCGGCAGGTCAGCGACCTGGCCTATCACGACGAATTGCAGGCGCGCCTCGCCGACGATCCGTTGGTGTCGGAGGAAGCAGCGACGCAGTTCCACTATATCCCGACGGTGACGCGCGAGCCGTTCCGCACGACGGGGCGCATCGGCGACCTGATCGAGAGCGCGGCGCTGTTCGGCGATCCGGTGCAGGGCGCGAAGAAGCTCGATCCCGAAACCGACCGCATCATGCTGTGCGGGTCGATGGCGATGATCCGCGAAACGGCGGCGATGTTGGACGGCATCGGCTTCGAGGAAGGCTCGAACGCCAAGGCTGGGACGTATGTGATCGAGCGCGCGTTCGTCGACTGATCCCTGGCGCCCTGCCGGCCCGAGCCGGCGGGGCGCGCAGGCTGGCGGCTCAGCCGCCCTGGAGCAGCTTGCCGATCGTCATCGCCTGTTCGGCCCCGGTCTTCGGCACGATCTCGCCATGGCGGTCGGCGATCGCGTCCCACGCATCGGCGACGCCTTCGGGCGAGAGCGCTTCGCCGGTCAGCAGCGTACCGGGCGTCAGCGTGACATAGGAGGCCTGGAAGACGCCGGCGCCGGCGCCCAGGATGACGTTGCTCGGCGCGTTCTCGCTGACCAGATACAGCGCGCCGGGCGCGACCTTTTCAGGCGCGAAGGCTTCGAAGGCGGCGGCGGGGAACAGATCCTCGGTCATGCGCGTGCCGGCGGTCGGGGCGATCGTGTTGACGCGGATGTCGTTCTTCGCGCCCTCGATCCCCAATGTCTTGGCGAGGCCGGCTAGGCCCAGCTTGGCGGCGCCGTAATTGGCCTGGCCGAAATTGCCGAACAGTCCGCTGGATGACGAGGTCATCAGCACGCGGCCGTAATTCTGTTCGCGGAACGTCTCCCAGCACGCCTTGGTGGCGAAGGCCGAGCCGAGCAGGTGGACGCGGACCACGAATTCGAAATCGGCGGGCTCCATCTTCGCGAAGGTCTTGTCGCGCAGGACGCCGGCGTTGTTGATGAGGACGTGGACGCCGCCCCAAGCTTCCTTGGCGCGGGCGACCATCTCGACCATCTGATCGTATTCGGCGACGTTGCCGCCGTTCGACATCGCCTCGCCGCCAGCCGCGCGGATTTCCTCGACCACGGCGAGCGCCGCGTCGGAATGGCCGGTGCCGTCGCGGGCGCCGCCGAGATCGTTGACGACGACCTTGGCTCCACGCTTGGCGAGTTCGAGGGCGTAATGGCGACCGAGGCCGCCGCCGGCTCCGGTGACGATGGCAACGCGATCATCGAAGCGGATCGGACTGGACATGGAAAAGGCGCTCCTTCCACGATGGAATGAAGCGCCTTCCATACCGGACCTTCGAACGGGCGCAACACAGGATGTCGCGCCCGCCGATGGTCAGCCGTGCTTAGCGACGAGCGCGGCGCTTCGCCTTGTGCGGGGCCTGGCTCGCCTGCATGCAGCCGTCATACTGGCCCTTCTTGCAGATCGGGTAGCTTTCCTTCGCCGGGGGCGGCGGGAAGGCCTGATCCGGGGTCGGCGCCTGACGGAAGACCGGGGGCAGCGTCGAACCCGGCGTACCGCCGGTCACGGCCGGGCCGGTCGGCGCGTAGCCGCCGGCGGGCGAGCCGGTGGTCTCAGCGGGCGGCATGCTCGCCTGCGGTGCCGGGGCGGCGGGCGGCGGCGGCGGCGTCTGCGCGTCGGCGGGCGCTGCGGCGGGATCGGCCGGAGCCGGGGTCATCGTCTGGTCGGCGGGCGCGGGGGCCGGCGTGGTCTGCGCCATCACCGGCGCTGCGATCATCGCCGTGGCGGCGAGCAGAATGAGCTTCATCGCGGGAATCTCCTTTGAAACCTCATGCGCCGACAGGTGTCAGCACCGAGGCCCAACGTCCCACCGCAGACTTTTCTCCTTCGTTTCGCCGCCGATTCGATTCTTTGCGATTAAGTCCCTGAATCGAGGGAATAACCCGCAGAGCGCACGGTGCGGATCAGATCGGGCCGGTCGCCGATGTTGATCGCTTTGCGCAGGCGGCGGATGTGGACGTCGACCGTTCGGCTCTCGATATCGCTGTCATGGCCCCATACCGCGTCGAGCAGGCGTTCGCGGCTGAACACCCAACCGGGGTGTTCCAGGAAGTGCTTGAGCAGGCGGAATTCGGTGGGGCCCAGCGGCACGACCTCGCCGCCACGACGGACCTTATGGCCAACCGTGTCCATCTCGATGTCGTCATAGGTCAGCGCTTCGCCGGCGAGCGCGGGGCGGACGCGACGCAGCACCGCGCTGACGCGGGCGACGAGTTCGCGGGGCGAGAAGGGCTTGGTGACATAATCGTCGGCGCCCGTTTCCAGGCCGCGGATGCGATCCTCTTCCTCGCCCCGCGCGGTCAGCATGATGATCGGCACGTTCTGCGTTTCGGTCATGCGGCGCAGGCGGCGGCAGACCTCGATCCCCGACAGCCCTTCGACCATCCAGTCGAGCAGCACGATGTCGGGCGTCTTTTCCTTGGCGAGCAGCAAGGCTTCCTCGCCATCGGGCGTATGGGCGACGTCGAAATCCTCACGCTTGAAGTGATAGATGAGCAATTCGGCGAGAGCGGCATCGTCCTCGACGAGCAGCATGGATGCGCGTGCCATCAGAATATGTCCTCGTGCGTAGCGCCGTCGCGGTCGCGATCGGCCATCTGGGTTCCGGTTGCGGCGAAATAGACCATCTCGGCGACGTTGGTGGCGTGATCGCCGACGCGCTCCAGGTTCTTGGCGACGAACAACAGGTGGGCGACCTGGCTGATCGTGCGCGGGTTCTCGACCATGTAGGTGACGAGCGTGCGGAAGATGCTGTCGTAGAAATCGTCGAGCGCGGCGTCGCTTTCGACGACGCGGATCGCGGCTTCCGGATCACGCGCCGCGAAAGCGTCGAGCGCGGCCCGGACCATGTCGCTCGCCATGCGGGCCATCGAGGGGAGCAGTGACAAAGGTTCGATGCGGTGGCTGCCCCCGTCGGCATCGATCATCGGCACGCGCTTGGCGATATTCTTGGCGTAATCGCCGATGCGTTCGACGACGGCGGCGATCTTGAGCGCCGCCACCACCTCGCGCAGATCGACCGCCATGGGCGCGCGCAGCGCGATGATCCGGACCGCGAGCCGCTCCACCTCCGCCTCGATCGCATCGATCGCCTTGTCGTCGGCGCGCACGCGCGCGGCGAGTTCGGGATCGGGGCGGGCGAGCGCCTGCATGGCGAGCGCGATGGCATCTTCGGCAAGCCCGCCCATCTGCGAGATCATGCCGCGCAGCTGGCCGATATCGGCGTCGAATGCCTTGACCGTGTGATCCACCATTAGCCGTACCGTCCGGTGATATAGTCGCGGGTCCGTTCCTCCCGCGGGTTGGTGAAGATGTCGCTGGTCGCGCCGCATTCGACCAGCTGGCCGAGGTGGAAGAAGGCGGTGCGTTGGGATACGCGCGCGGCCTGCTGCATGTTGTGCGTGACGATGACGATGGCGTAGCGGCCGCGCAGTTCGTGGATCAGCTCCTCGATGCGCGCGGTGGCGATGGGATCGAGCGCGCTGCACGGTTCGTCCATCAGGATGACTTCGGGTTCGACTGCGATGGCGCGGGCGATGCACAGCCGCTGCTGCTGGCCGCCCGACAGCGCGGTGCCGCTGTCGGACAGACGGTCCTTCACCTCATCCCATAGGCCGGCGCGGAGCAAAGATTCCTCGACCAAATCGTCCAAGTCGGCGCGGGCGGTCGCGAGGCCATGGATGCGCGGGCCATAAGCGACGTTTTCGTAAATCGATTTGGGGAAGGGGTTCGGCTTCTGGAACACCATGCCGACGCGCGCGCGCAGCTGCACGACGTCCATGTCGGGGGCGTAGATATCCTCGCCGTCGAGCAGGATCTGGCCCGTCACGCGCGCGCTCGCGACCGTGTCGTTCATGCGGTTGAGCGTGCGCAGGAAGGTCGACTTGCCACAGCCCGATGGGCCGATGAAGGCGACGATGTTATCCGAATCGACGTCGATCGAGACATGGTCGATCGCCTGCGTGTCGCCATAGCGGACGCTGACGTCGCGAGCGGAAATCTTGGGGGTCACCAGCGGGTCTCGAAACGGTTGCGGAGGTAGATGGCGAGGCCGTTCATCGCGAGCAGGAAGACGAGCAGCACGATGATCGCCGCGCTGGTCTTTTCGACGAAGCCGCGGTCGACCTCGTCCGACCAGAGGAAGATCTGCACGGGCAGGACGGTGGCGGGATCGGTCAGGCGCGAGGGCGGCGCGGCGATGAAGGCGCGCATGCCGATCATCAGCAGCGGTGCGGTCTCTCCCAGCGCGCGGGCCATGCCGATGATCGTGCCGGTCAGGATACCGGGCAGCGCGAGGGGAAGCACATGGTCGAACACCACCTGCACCGGCGACGCGCCGATCGCGAGGGCGGCGTCGCGGATCGATGGCGGCACCGCCTTGATCGCGTTGCGACCGGCGATGACGATGACCGGCATGGTCATCAGCGCCAGCGTCAGCCCGCCGACCAGCGGCGCGGATCGCGGCAGGTGGAAGGTGTTGAGGAAGACCGCGAGGCCGAGCAGCCCGAAGATGATCGAGGGCACGGCGGCGAGGTTGTTGATCGATACCTCGATCAGGTCGGTCCAGCGGTTCCGCGGCGCATATTCCTCAAGGTAGAGCGCAGACAGCACGCCGATCGGGAAGGCGAGGCCCAGCGTCACCGCCATGGTGAGCAGCGATCCCTTGAGCGCGCCCCAGATGCCGACGCGCACCGGATCGGTCGCATCGGCGCCGGCGAGAAAGCGCATGTCCCACCCTTCGGACAGCACGCTGCGTGCCTGCAGCCGGGCGACGATCGCCTCGGCCCTGCGCGTGCCGTCATGCTTGGCGGCGACGTCGATGTCGGTCGCGGTGGGGAGGGCGAAGGTCGTCCGGGTAGCGAGCAGTGCGGGATCGCGCTTGATCGCGTCGCGCACGGTGAGCCAGGCGGCATCGGACAACAGCTCGGTCCCGCGCGGACCATAGGCATGGATCGCCGCGGCATCGACCACCTGTTCGAGCCCCGCATCGGCGAGCGCGAGATTGGCGCCGCGGCCCTTCAGCTGTGCCGGCGCGATCGGCAGGCGCGCGGCGGCGAGGTCGATCGGCAGCGCGATGCGGGTTTGGCGGAAGCCGCTCGCCCCCTGCCAGATCATCGTCGCGAGCAGGAAGGCGAGGAACCCCGCCGACAGCCAGACCGCGGCAAGGCCCAGCCGACGGAAGCGACGTTCCGCGGCATAGCGACGCTGCGTCCGCCGCTTCACCGCGGCGGGATCGCGGAGGGGGCGGGGATCAGTCATAGGCCTCCCGATACCGCTTCACGACGGTCAGCGCGACGACGTTGAGCGCCAGCGTGATGACGAACAGGGTGAGGCCGAGCGCGAAGGCGGCGAGCGTCTTGGCGCTGTCGAACTCCGCCTCGCCGGTCAGCAGGTCGACGATCTGCTTCGTAACGGTGGTGGTGCTGGCGAAGGGATTGGCGGTGAGCGTCGCGACGCCGCTCGCCGCCATGACGACGATCATCGTTTCGCCGATCGCGCGGGAGACGGCGAGCAGGATGCCGCCGACGACGCCGGGCAGGGCCGCGGGCAGGATCACCTTGCGGATCGTTTCCGACTGCGTGGCGCCCATCGCCAAGCTGCCGTCGCGCATTGCGGCGGGGACGGCGGCGATCGAATCGTCGGCCATCGACGATACGAAGGGGATGATCATGATCCCCATCACCACGCCCGCCGCCAGCGCGCTTTCCGACGAGGCGTTCGCGATGCCGAGCGCAAGGCCCAGCTGGCGGACCGCAGGCGCGACGGTGAGCGCAGCGAAATAGCCGTAGACGACGGTGGGGACGCCCGCGAGCATCTCCAGCACCGGCTTCATCCAGCGGCGCGTCGCGGCATGCGCATATTGGGTGAGGTAGATGGCGCTCATCAGGCCGAAGGGGACGGCGACCGCCATCGCGATCACCGCGCCGATGAAGAACGTACCCCAGAACAGGGGCACCGCGCCCAGGCTGGCGCCGGGATCGTCCGGCAGGATGACCTGCGGCGACCAATGCGTGCCGAACAGGAACTGGCCGATCGGCACGATGCCGAAGAAGCGCCCCGATTCGTACAGCAGCGACGCGACGATGCCGACCGTGGTGAGGATCGCGATGAGCGACGCGCAGAGTAGCAGCAGCATCACGACGCGCTCCACCTGCGTGCGGGCGGCGAAATCGGGGCGGACACGCGTGAAGGCGAAGGCGCCGCCGCCGATCGCGAGGCACAAGGCCAACGCGGTGGCGATCCAGTCGTAGCGCGCCTGCGCGGCGGCATAGGCGGGGGCGAGGCGGACCGACAGCACGTGGAACGGCACATGGCTGCGCCCGCTCGCCAGAGCGCGTGCTTCCGACAGGATCGAGGCGCGCTCGAAGCCCGGCGGGGGCAGCGTCGCGGCGGCGGGCGTCGCGATCACCGCATCGGTGACGAGCGCGGGCGAGGTGAGGCTCCACGCCGCCAGGAACAGGAGCGGCGGCACCAGAGCGGCGAGCGCGACGAAATAGCCGTAATGGACGGGCAGAGCGGTGAAGCGCGCGACCCCCGGCTTGCGGAACGTCGCCGCCCGCATCCGCGCGGCGAGCCAGCCGATCAGCGCGAGGCCGAAGACGACGATGACGAGGGCGAGGCCGCTCATGCTGCGGCTCGCGTGGAGCTTGGGACGCCGGCCACACGCACTCCGTCACCCCGGACTTGGTCCGGGGTCCACCGGGCCGCGGGGGCAGCGCCGGAGCCTCCAGCCCGCCCCCTCGCCGCAAAGTGGACCCCGGACCAAGTCCGGGGTGACGGGGTGAGGTGGGCAACCGTCACGACGGCAAATCCGCCGGGTTCAGCGGCGTCTCGTTCGCGATCACCGCCGCCGACGCCGCACGCACCGCAGCGGGCGCGGCGATCAGGCCGCGGCGGACCAGCGGCCCGCCCGGTCCCCAGGCCGCGGCGTACAGGCGCAGGAACGTGTCGAGGCCGGGGATGGCGCGCAAATGCCCCTTCTTGACGTAGAGGTACAGCGGGCGCGACCCCGGATAGCGGCCGTCGGCGATCGCGTCATAGGTCGGCAGCACGCCGTCGATTGCGACGCCGTTCACCGTATCCGCATTGTGTTCGAGATAGCTGTAACCGAACACGCCGATCGCATCGGGGTTGGCGCTGAGTTTTTGGACGATCAGATTGTCGTTCTCGCCCGCATCGACATAGGCGCCATCCTCGCGCACCCGCGTGCACAGTGCGCGATGCGCGTCGGGCTTGCTCCGTGCCAGCAGGCGCGCGCGTGGATCGATCGCGTCGCAGCCGCGCGTCAGGATCAGTTCGGCGAGCGCATCGCGCGTGCCGCTGGTCGCGGGCGGGCCATAGACCTGGATCGGCGTCGCGGGCAGCGCCGGGTTCACGTCGCGCCACGTCTTCGCGCGATTGGGCTTGCCGAAGGGCGTCGCGGCGAGCGCACGATACAAATCGGCGGGGGTCAGGCGCATGCCGGGCCCGTTCTTGGCCTCCGCAAAGGCGATGCCGTCGATGCCGATCTGGATTTCGAGCACCGGCCCGACGCCGTGCGCCTCGCAGGCGGCATATTCGCTGCGCTTCATCCGGCGCGAGGCATCCTCGATATCGGGGTGTCCCGCACCGATGCCGGCACAGAACAGCTTCATGCCGGCGCCCGTGCCGGTCGATTCGATCACCGGCGATCGTGCGTCGGGATTGTCCGCGACGAACGCCTCGGCCACCGCGGTGGTGAAGGGATAGACGGTGGACGAGCCGACGACGGCAATCTGATCACGCGCGCCGCTGCCGCCGCCATTCGCCTGATCCTTGCACCCTGCAAGGCAGAGCGCCAGCGTCAGCAGAGAGCCGGCCAGCAAGCGGCCGGAAGGAAGACAGCGCATCGGATCCCCGCGGGCGACTCGCGCGTCGCCCAACCCGCCTCTGTGACGGTTTTGTTGCCTTTTGATGACATGGGTGGCGGGTGGGGCGGCGGGTGCGGCCGTCAGGGCACTTTTAATGTGCAGGCGGCTGCCGCACCTCCCCCGTCACCCCGGACTGGTTCCGGGGTCCACTCCGCGGCGAGGGGGACGGTAGGAGGCTCACACGCTGCCCCCGCGGCCCGGTGGACCCCGGAACCAGTCCGGGGTGACGGGGTGGGGGGGGACGCGTCGCGCGACTCGCAGCCGGCCGGTCGGCGTCAGGCCTTCGCCGCCGCCGGCGTGGCGACCGCCGTCTCCATCTCCGCTGCCGGCAGCGCGATCGTCACCGTGGTGCCGATGCCGACGCGGCTCGCGATATCCAGCCGGCCGCGGTGGCGTTCGACGATATGCTTGACGATCGCGAGGCCCAACCCCGTGCCGCCGACGCTGCGGCTGCGGCCGGCATCGACGCGGTAGAAGCGTTCGGTGAGTCTGGGGATGTGCTGCGGCGCGATGCCCTCGCCTTCGTCGCGGACGACGAGCTGGACCAGTTTCGAGCGGTTAAGACTCAAGGACACGCGCACCGGCGTATTCGCCCGGCCGTATTTCATCGCATTGCCGATGACGTTGTGGAACAGCTGTGACAGCTGTGCCTCGTCGCCGGTTACCGCGGGCAGGCCGGGATCGATCGTGACCGACACGTCGCCGGCGCGCGGGCTGCGCGCGGCGGCGATCTCTGCGGCGACGTCCTCCAGCAATTCGCCAAGGTCCAGCCGTTCGCCGGGCAGACGGTATTTCTCCGCCTCGATGCGGGACAGCGAGATGAGGTCTTCGACCAGCCGCTGCATGCGCCGAGCTTCGTCGAACATCACCTTCAGGAAGCGGGCGCGGAGGGCAGGGTCTTCGCCGGCCTCCTCATTCAGCGTTTCGATGAAGCCGAGGATCGAGGCGAGCGGGGTGCGCAATTCATGACTGGCGTTGGCGACGAAATCGACGCGCATCTTTTCGGCGGCGTAATTGCCGCTCTGGTCGACGAGATGGACGATGCGCATGCCGTCGGTGGTTTCGCCGGTGCGCATCTCCCAGCGCTGGTCGGGTGCGCCGACGCCGACCAGTTCGACCGGGCGGCCAGGCAGCGTGCCGGTCGGGCCCAGGCGGTCGGCGGCGGCGGGATGGCGGATGGCAACGCGCACGTCCTCGCCGACGATATGCTTGCCCAGTACGGAGCGGGCCGAGGCGTTGGCGCAGGTGACGATGCCGCGGCGGACGAGCAAGACGGGTTCGGCGATGACGTCGAGCACCTCGCCGAGCAGGGTATCGGCGTCGGGCCCCCGTGCGCGGGCGGCCGCCTGTCCCTGATCGCCGCGGCCCATGGCGGCGAGCGCGGCGGCCATGGCGCCGACCACCGTCACCGCCGCGCCGTCGACGCTGCCGCCGACCGCATAGACGCCCACGCCCGTGCCGAGCGCGATGACGAGCGCGCCGCTGAGCCGCCGGGCGAATCGGGTTAGCATGGCGTCCTCGCTAGCCGAGGATGACCGCTTGCGGGAGGGGGCGCATGACGCAATTTGCGGGGCGCGCGGCGCCAACGCCGCGGCAGACCGTCCCGCCACGGTACGCGCGCCATACTTGCCAGTGGCTTACGAATATGAAAGGCACGCTTGCGATAACAGGGGTGTCATGAGCGACGAAACGCCGATCGACGGTGCGGACCAGACCGCCGGACAGCCTGATGCTGCGCCGGTGACGGAGGGCGTGTCGACGCGCCGCCGGGTGCTGATGCTCGGTGCGGTGACCGCGGGTGCGGTCGTCTCGATCCGCCCGGCACTGGCACAGAGCGCGGCGTCGGTGATGACTTGCGAGATCCCGGTGCCCGACCTGGGCCGGGCGGGCCAGTATATCGACCAATATGGCAATGTCGTGCCGGCGGGCACCAAGGGCGCGTTCGCGCCGCCGGGTCGCCCATTCAAGGGCGACGAGGTGAAGCGCGCGCTCGCCGGCGGGCAGTTGCCGGGTACGACCTACGACAGCAGCCGCGCCTATATGGCCTATATCCGGCGGCTGCAGCGCGGGCAGGGCGGCTTTACCTGTTTCGCCTCGTTGCAGATGCCGCGCTGACCCGATGCGCTATCGCGCCGCGGCGCCCGACACGCTGCTGAGGCGCGAGCTGGATATGCTGGTCGCGGTCTTCCACCGATCGTCGGGGATCACGCATCTTCTTGCCAGCCCCGCGCCCGAGATCCTCGAGGTATTGGCTGCGAGACCGCTCGATCGGGACGGCCTGCTCGCCCGGCTCGGCGAGGCGTTCGAGCTGGGCGATGGCGGTTCCGATGCACTGGCGGCGCGGCTCGACGAGCTGGTCGCGGCCGGGCTGGTTGAAGCGGAGCCGATCGGGGCGGCATGAGGCACGTCTTCTGCGTTCGGATCGGACCGATCGGCTTTCGGATCGGCAGCGACTGGCGCGCGCCGATCGCGGCGCTGGAAGAGCTGTATCGTTATTACCCCTCGCCGAACCTGCCCGACTTCACCGTGCGGCTGGAGGCGACGCGGCCATGGCGGCGCTGGGTGCGGCCATCGGTGCGGATCGGCGGCGATTATATGCTGCCCGAAGCCGCGCCGCTGCCGCTGGCGCAGGGGCTGCTCGCTGCCGAGATGGCGATGAACCTGCAACTGGCGCTGGGCTGCCGGCGCTATCTGCTGATCCATGCCTCGTGCGTCGAACGCGATGGGCGGGCGCTGCTGATGACGGGAGAATCCGGGGCGGGCAAATCGACGCTGGCGACATTGCTCGCCGCGCGCGGCTGGCGCTTCATGGGCGATGAATTCGCGCTGATCGATCCCGAGACGGGGCTGGTCCACGCCTTTCCGCGTCTGATCAGCCTGAAGAACGACGGGATCGCCGCGGCCATGGCGGCCTGGCCGAGCGCGCGAATGGGGCCACTTCTGGCGGCCACGCCCAAGGGGGACATCCGCCACATGGTGCCCGATGCGCTGAGCGTCGGCGCGATGGACGAGCCGGCGCAGCCCGCCCTGCTGCTGTTCCCGCGGCACGGCTTTGCGGCGGAAACGCGTGCGGTCGCCGTATCTGAGGCGTTCGTGCGGCTGACGCAGGCGTCGACCAATTACGTCATGCTGGGCGAGGCCGGATTCGACGCACTGACCCGCCTGGTGTGCGACACGCCGGCGATGGCGATCGACTATCCCGACGGCGCGGCGGCGGTGGAGCAGGTGGAGGCGCTGTGGCGGATGCTCTGATCCTCGCCCGCGCGCTCGCCGATCCGACCAGTCTGGCGCTCGACACCGACTGGGCGGGCCTCGTCACCATGGCGCGCGCCGAACAGTTGCTGGGCACGCTCGCGTGGCGGCTGCACGGCCTGCCACTGCCCGAGGACGTCGCGCTGCTGCTGAGCGATGCGCGCGCCGCGGCCGAGAATGGGCGCCGCACGGCCTTGTGGGAGGCGGAGATGGCGCGGCGGGCGCTGGCGCCGCTCGGCGTGCCGGTCGTGCTGCTGAAGGGGACCGCCTTCGTCGCAGCGGGCTTGGCGGCGGGGCAGGGGCGGTCGATCGGCGACCTCGATATCCTCGTGCCGCGCGCGGCGCTGGATGCCGTCGAGGCGGCGCTGATCGCGGCGGGCTGGGAATGGGTGAAGCCCGATCCGTATGACGACGCCTATTATCGGCGCTGGATGCATGAATTGCCGCCTCTGATCCACGCGGAGCGCGACCGGATGATCGACGTACACCATACGATCCTGCCGCTGACCGCGCGGGTGCGGCCCGACGCGGCGGCGCTGATCGCGGATGCGGTGCCGCTTGGTAACGGGCTGTCCGTGCTGTCGCCGGCGGCAATGATCGTCCAAGCGGCGGCGCATCTGCTCGCTGACGGCGATCTGGCGGGGGGCCTGCGCAACCTGTGGGATATCCACTGCCTGTATGGCGAGGCGGCGGAGGACGATCCCGACTTCGGCCTGCCGCTGGTCGAAGAGGCGGCACGCCATGGTCTGCACGAGGCGGTGGTGCGCGCGTTGAGGCTGTCGCAGCAGCTGTTCGGGACGCAGGTTCGGGCGTACGAAAGTTCGGGTCGTATTCGCCTGACGCCGCGGTGGAATGACCGACTCTTCCGCCGTCGCCTGCTGGCGCGGGATGATTGGGGGCGACCGATCCGTCCGGTGACGCGGCTGGCGTTCTACGTGCGCTCGCATTGGCTGCGCATGCCGCCCGCGATGCTGGCGCGGCATCTGTGGATCAAGTGGCGTAAGGGTAAAGCCTAGCCCGGCACACTGCGTCACCCCGGACTTGGTCCGGGGTCCACCGGGCCGCGGGGGCAACGTACGAGCCTCAAGCCGTCCCCCTCGCCGCAGAGTGGACCCCGGAACCAGTCCGGGGTGACGGGGTGGGTGGGGTTTAGCGAACCGCCAGCCGCTCCAGCGTCGGGATCAGTTCGTCGAAGCCGTCGATGATCGCGTCCGCGCCGAGTTCCTCGACCGGCTGCATCAGGAATCCAAACGAGCACGCCACCGTCGGCAGGCCCGCCGCATGGCCCGCCTGCACGTCGAAGATCGAATCGCCGACGAATGCCGCGGTGCCCCCGCCGCAGCGGGCCAGCATTTCATAGATCGGCTTGGGGCTGGGCTTGCCGTTGCCCGGACCCATCGTGTCGCCGCCGATGATGCATGCGAAGCGCCGCGTCAGGTCGAGCGCGTCGATCACCTTGCGGGCGAGCGATTCCAGCTTGTTGGTGACGACGGCGATCCGCACGCCGCGCGCCGCCAATGTGTCGAGCGCCTCGAGCGTGCCGGGGTACGGCCGCGTCAAGACCGCGATGTTCGCTTCATAATGGTCGAGCAGCCGCCGATGCAGCACGTCGAGCGTCGCCTCGTCGCAGCCACCGGTCGCGGCGAGCCCCTGTGCCAGCATATGCCGCGCACCGCCGCCGATCATGGGTTTCACCTGTTCGACGGTCAGCAGCGGCCGGTCGATGGAGGCGAGCGCATGGTTCACCGCCGCCGCCAGGTCGCCGCTCGTATCGAGCAACGTGCCGTCCAGGTCGAAGCCGATAATGTCGAAAAACGGATCGGGCGATGAATTTAGCGTCATATGCCGCGCCGGTGACGTCTCCCTATGGAAATGGCAAGTCTTCCGTGGCAGGCGACGTCGCCATGACCAGTCCTCTCGCCGTCATCATCCTTGCCGCGGGCAAGGGTACGCGCATGAAGTCCGATCTGCACAAGGTGCTGCACCCGATCGCCGGGCGGCCGATGCTGATCCACCTGATCGACAGTTTGAACCAGGCCGGGGCGACGCGCCGCGTCGTCGTGGTCGGCGCGAGCGGCGAGCAGGTCGAAGCGGCGGTCGCCGCCACGGGTGTCGAGATCGCGTGGCAGCGCGAGCAGCTGGGCACCGCGCATGCCGCGTTGCAGGCCAAGGCCGCGCTTGCCGACTTCGAGGGCGTTGCGATCGTCTGCTTCGGCGACACGCCTTTGCTCGCAACCGAGACGGTGGCACGGCTCGCCGCGCGGCTGGAGGCGGAGGATGCGCCGACGGTCGCGGTGCTCGGCTTCCGCCCCGCCGATGCGCGCGCCTATGGCCGGATCATCGCGGACGCGGACGGCGCGATCGCCAAGATGGTCGAATTCAAGGACGCGTCGCCCGAGGAGCGCGCGGTCGACCTGTGCAATTCGGGCGTCACCGCGGTGCGCACGCGCGACCTGTGGCGGCTGCTGGAGGCGGTCGGCAACGATAATGCGGCGGGTGAATATTATCTGCCCGACATCGTCACGCTCGCCGTCGCGGAGGGCGGCCGCGCGGTGGTGATCGAAACGGGCGAGGACGAGGTGGCGGGCGTCAACAGCCGCGCAGAGCTCGCCGCGGTCGAGGCCGGCTGGCAGGCGGCACGCCGCTATCGGGCGATGGCGGACGGCGCCACGCTGATCGCGCCCGACACGGTGTGGTTCAGCCACGACACGCAAATTGGTCGCGATGTCGTGGTCGAGCCCAACGTCGTCTTCGGCCCCGGCGTGTCGGTGGCGGACGGCGCGACGATCCGCGCCTTCAGCCATCTGGAGGGCGCAAAGGTCGGCGCCAGAGCTGATGTCGGTCCCTATGCCCGCCTGCGCCCCGGCGCGGACCTGGCCGAAAAGGCGAAGGTCGGCAATTTCGTCGAGGTGAAGAAGGCGACGATCGGCAAGGGCGCCAAGGTCAACCATCTGTCCTATATCGGCGATGCCGATGTGGGGGCGAACGCCAATATCGGCGCCGGTACGATCACCTGCAATTACGACGGCTTCTTCAAGTATAAGACCAGCATCGGCGCGGGCGCCTTCATTGGATCGAACTCGGCGCTCGTCGCGCCGGTGTCGGTCGGTGAAGGCGCGATCGTCGCGGCGGGTTCGGTGCTGACGAAGGATGTCGAAGCCGGCGCGCTCGCGCTCGTCCGGCCGCCGCAGATTGCCAAACCTGGCTGGGCCACCAAATTCCGCGCGATGATGCGCGCCAAGAAGGAAGCGAAATAACATGTGCGGCATCGTTGGAATCGTCGGGGCCGAGGCCGTTGCCGACCGTCTGCTCGACGGATTGAAGCGGCTGGAATATCGCGGCTACGATTCGGCGGGCATCGCTACCGACCATGACGGGCAGATCGAGCGGCGCCGCGCCAGCGGCAAGCTGGTCAACCTCGCCAAGAAACTCGCCGCCGCGCCGCTGCCCGGCACGACCGGCATCGCGCACACCCGCTGGGCGACCCACGGCGGCCCGACCACCAACAACGCCCACCCGCACGCGACCGACGAGGTCGCGGTGGTCCACAACGGCATCATCGAGAACTTCAAGGCGCTCCGCGACGAACTGATCGCGCGCGGCCGCGTGTTCACCAGCGAAACCGACACCGAAGTCGTCGCACATCTGGTGAGCGAGAAGGTGGAAGCCGGCCTCGACCCCGTCGGCGCGGTGCGCGAGGTGTTGCCGCGCCTGCATGGCGCGTTCGCGCTCGCCATTCTGTTCCGCAAGCACCCCGACATGCTGATCGGCGCGCGCCTCGGTTCGCCGCTGGTGGTCGGCTATGGTGAGGGCGAGACCTATCTCGGCTCGGACGCGCTGGCGCTCGCGCCGCTGACGCAGCGCATCGCCTATCTGGACGAAGGCGACTGGGTCGTCTGCACGACCGAAGGCGCGCAGGTCTATGACCGCGACAACCATCCGGTCGAGCGGCCGATCACCATCTCGGGCGTCACCGGCGAGCTGATCAGCAAGGGCAATCACCGCCATTACATGCTGAAGGAGATCTACGAACAGCCGATCGTCGTCGCCCAGACGCTGCGGTCGTACCTGCAGCGGATGGAGGATCGCGTGACGCTGCCGATCCCCGAATTCGACCTGGCGGGCATCAAGCGCGTGACGATCGTCGCGTGCGGCACCAGCTTCTACGCCGGCATGGTCGCCAAATATTGGTTCGAACAGTTCGCCCGCGTGCCGGTCGATTTGGATGTCGCGTCCGAATTCCGTTACCGCGCGCCGGTGATGGAGCCGGGCGGCCTGATGATCGTCATCAGCCAGTCGGGTGAGACGGCGGACACGCTCGCCGCGCTGCGCCACGCCAAGAGCGAAGGGCAGACGATCGCCGCGGTGGTCAACGTGCCGACCAGCAGCATGGCGCGCGAGGCGGACCTGCTGCTGCCGACGCACGCCGGGCCGGAGATCGGCGTCGCATCGACCAAGGCCTTCACTTGCCAGCTCGCGGTGCTCGCCGCGCTCGCTGCGAACCTCGCCCGCGCCAAGGGCAAGTTCAAGGACGGCGAGGAACGCGAGATCGTCAAGCATCTCGCCGAGACGCCGGCGGCGCTCAACGCCGCGCTCGCCTATGACGAATCGATCCAGGAAATGGCGGGCGTCGTCGCCGCCGCGCGCGACGTGCTGTATCTGGGCCGCGGCACCGACTATCCGCTGGCGCTGGAAGGCGCGCTGAAGCTGAAGGAGATCAGCTACATCCACGCCGAGGGCTATGCCGCCGGCGAGATGAAGCACGGGCCGATCGCGCTGATCGACGAAAACGTCCCCGTCATCGTCATCGCGCCATCGGGGCCGTTGTTCGAAAAGACCGTCAGCAACATGCAGGAGGTGCAGGCACGCGGCGGCAAGGTCGTGCTGATCAGCGACTATGACGGCATCCAGGCGGCGGGCGAGAATTGCGTCGCGACGATCACGATGCCCAAGGTCCATCCGCTGATCGCCCCGCTGGTCTATGCGGTGCCGGTGCAATTGCTCGCTTATCACGTCGCGGTGGCGAAGGGCACCGACGTCGACCAGCCGCGCAACCTCGCCAAATCGGTGACGGTGGAATAAGCGCGGGCCCCGCGCGACCGTTGCGCTGCTTTCATGGGATGGGATGACAGAATGGACCGTGTGCCCCCGTTGGTTGCCGGCATCGAATTGGGGGGCACGAAGATCGTCTGCATCCTCGCGCGCGGACCGGACGATATTCAGGACCGCGTGCAGATCCCGACGACCCGGCCCGACGAGGCGCTGGCGGCAGTCGAGGCCGTGCTGGACGGTTGGGGCGGGTTCGAGGCGCTGGGTATCGCGAGCTTCGGTCCGATCTCGATCGACCGGCATGCCGCCGATTACGGTCACGTCACCTCGACCCCCAAGCCGCATTGGGCGGGCACCGACGTCGCGGGCCGTCTGTCCGCGCGCTATCAGGTGCCGACCGGTTTCCACACCGATGTGGTCGGCGCGGCGCTGGCCGAGGCGCGCTGGGGCGCGGCGAAGGGCCTGCCCGATATCGCCTATGTCACCGTCGGCACGGGCATCGGCGTCGGCCTGATCGCGGGCGGCAAGCCGGTCGACGGCCTGACGCACAGCGAATTCGGCCATATCCGGCCGCAGCGCATGCCGGGCGACGACTGGATGGGCATCTGCCCGTTCCACGGCAGCTGTCTGGAGGGCTTGGCCGCCGGGCCGGCGATCGGCGCGCGCGCCGGCTGCAAGGGGGAAGACATTCCCGCGGACCATCCGGTGTGGGAACCCGTCGCGCATGTGCTGGGCCAATTGTGCCATACGCTGGTGCTGACCGGCGTGCCGCGGCGGATCGTGATGGGCGGCGGCGTGATGGTCGGGAACGACCATCTGTTCCCGCGCGTCCGCGACGCGATGGTGCAGAGCCTCGCCGGCTATATCGCGCTGCCCGAGATCGCCGAACCCGCGTTTATCGTGCCGCCCGCGCTGGGGGGCAATGCCGGGCCGCTCGGCGCGATCGTGCTCGGTGAGCAGGCGCTGGCCGAACGCATGGGCACGGCCGCGTCGGCGGGGGCGTTTACGACGCCTTAACCGCATCTGCTTACTCCCTCGTCAACCATAAGAGGGAAGTTGCTGCAGATGACCGCCGCCGTTTCGAAGCGCCTGCTGATCGTCGATGACGAGCCGGCCATGCACGACAGCTATGCCCGCTGCTTCGCGGTGCAGCGCGGTGCTGCGGAGAATGCGCTCGACGCGATGGCGGCGGAGCTGTTCGGCGACGACGCGCCGGCGGCGGATGCGGCGGCGGACGACAGCTTCGACCTGACGCATTGCCATCAGGGCCTCGACGCGGTCGCGGCGGTGGAGGCGGCGCTGGCGGCGGGGACGCCCTATGCCGTCGCGTTCATCGACGTGCGCATGCCGCCGGGCATCGACGGCCGTGAAACCGCGCGCCGCATCCGCGCGCTCGATCCCGAGATCAACCTGTGCATCGTCACCGGCTTTTCCGACTTTTCGCCGATCGAGATCAGCAAGGTCGCAGGGCCGGCGGACAAGATCTTCTATATCGCCAAGCCGTTCGAAGCGGCGGAAATCGTCCAGACCGCGACCGCGCTGGCGCATCGCTGGCAGGTCGATCGCGAACTCACCGCCGCGCGGGAGCAGCTCGCGGCCCAGATCGTCCAGCTCGAGGAGCAGAGCGCCGAACTCGCTGCGAACGAAAGCCGCGCGATCCATATGGCGACGCACGATTCGCTGACCGATGCGCCCAATCGGCTCGCCTTCCTGCGCGCGCTGGGTGATCGCGCCAAGCGGCCCGGCCTGTTCGCGACCGCGATGTTCGATCTCGACCGGTTCAAGATCGTCAACGACACATTGGGCCACTTGGCCGGCGACGCGCTGATCCGCGAAGTGTGCAGCATCCTCCATGCGCAGGCGCCCGAGGGGGCGATCGTCGCGCGTCTGGGCGGCGACGAATTCGGTGTGCTGTTCGATGCGCCGGGCGACGAGGCGGCGGTCATGGCCTGCGACCGCATCGTCGCGGCCTGTGCCGGTACGCATCAGGTATTCGGCAATTCGGTGCAGAGCGGCGCCTCCGCCGGTCTGGTCGTCGTCGAGGGGGCGGGGGTGTGCGATCCCATCGACGCGCTGCGCCGCGCCGATCTGGCGCTCAACGATGCCAAGCGCGCCGGTCGTGGTGTCACCCGACTGTTCGACGAGAGTATGGACGAGGGCATCCGTTTCCGCCGCCGCATCGAACATGGCCTGGGCCAGGCGATCGCGCGCGACGAGCTGAGCCTCGTCTATCAGCCGATCGTCGCGCGCAACCAGTTGGAGGTGACGGGCTTCGAGGCGCTGGTCCGCTGGAACACGCAGGAATATGGGCCGATCAGCCCGGCGACCTTCATCCCGATCGCCGAGGAATCGAACGTCATCCACGAACTGGGCGACTGGATCCTCGACACCGCGCTCGCCATGGTGACGCGTTTCCCTGGCCAATATGTCTCGGTCAACTTCAGCCCCCGCCAGTTCCGCCGCCACAATTTCGTCGGCCACATCATGGAGGCGGTGCAGCGCGCCGGCGTGACGCCGAACCGCGTGCAGATCGAGATCACCGAGACTGCGATCTTCGACGACGCCGAACGCGCCGCCGAAACGCTCTACAAGCTGCGCCAGATGGGATTCCGCATCGCTCTGGACGATTTCGGCACGGGCTATTCCTCGCTCTACAACATCCGCAAGTTCGCGCTCGACAGCCTGAAGATCGATCGCAGTTTCATCGACGGCATGGGCCGCGAGCGCGAGAGTGCCGCGATCGTGCATTCGATCATCCATCTGGGCCGCGCGCTGGGGCTGGAGGTGATCGCCGAGGGCGTCGAGACGGAGGCGCAGGTGCAGGCGCTGCGACTCGCCGGGGCGAGCCATCTGCAGGGCTATTTCTTCTCGCGGCCTGTTGCGCCCGATGCGGCGCTGGCGTTGGCTGAGCAGCGGTTCCTTAACCAGGACCTGGTCGAAGCCGGAGCCGCCACGGGCACGCACGGATGATCCCGGCGCTACGGACCCGGTGGCCCTTCGGGCGCCGGCGGCCGATCGGTCCTGCCTCGCTCGGTGCCAAGCTGGTGCTGATCCTGACCGCGGTCGGCGTCGCCGGTGCGCTGGGGATCACCCTGCTGCTTGCCAGCGTCATCACGCCGAGCTTTTCGGCGCTGGAGGCCAAGGCGATCGCCGGCCATGTCGAGCGGACGCAGGCGGCGCTGGGCGAATATGCCGCCAAGGTCGAAAACGCCGTGCGCGACTATGGCGACTGGACGCAGAGCTACGATTATATGGCGACGCCGCCGGGGTCGCCCGCGGCGGCGACGTTCGAACGCGACAGCTTCTCGCCGCTGGCGATGACCAACCTCGGCGTGCAGGGCATGGCCTATGTGACGCCGCAGGGGACGCTGCGGATCGCACGCTGGCTCGACCCTGCCAGCGGGCGCGAACGGGCGCGGCTGCGCACGGCGCTGGTGCAGCTGGCGACGCATGCCGATCTGGCCAGGGTGATCGGGCGTAACAATTCCGGGCATTTCTATGCGCGGCTGGGGCCGGTGGTCGCGGCGATCGGTGTGGCGCAGGTGCGGCGATCCGATGGTACGGGAAGCCCGCGCGGCTATGTGCTGATGGCGCGGCAGGTGACGTCGCGTCAGCTGTCCGACCTGATCCGCCTCGATGCGCGCATCGACCGGTCCGGGCTGGGCGATGCGCCGATGGTCACGCCGGGCAAGCGCACGATGGCGATCGCCGTGCCGATCGCGGGCGTCGACGGCCATGCCGTTGCCGCGGCCCGATTCCATGTCGTGCGCGACGTGTCGCTGCTGGGACGGCGGATGCTGCTGCTCGCCATCGCCGGGTCGACGCTGCTATTGCTGATCGTGCTGCTCGTCCTGCGCCGCGTCATCGCGCGGCTGGTGCTGGCGCCGCTGCTGCGCGTCGAACGGCATATGCAGCGGGTGCGTGCGTCGGGATCGATGGCGCTGTTCCAGGACGACGGGCGGCGCGACGAATTCGGCTCGCTGGGCCGCAGCCTCAACGCGATGCTGTCGCAGCTGAAGGACCTGCGCGAACAGATCGAGGTGCAGAGCTTCGCGCTGGGCCGCAGCGAAAGCGCGGTCGCGGTGATGCACAATGTGCGGAACGCGCTCAATCCGATCAGCACGATCCTGAGCCAGGGCATCGCGCAGGCGCCGCCGATCGATCGCGCGACACTGGAACGGGCGATCGCGGAACTCGCGCGCGACGATCTGCCGGCCGAGCGCCGTGCCAAGCTTGCCGCCTTCGTCCAGGCCGCCTTCGCCGCCAAGATGGCGAGCCGCGAGGCGATGCGCCGCGAGCTGGAGGTGGGGCGCGAGGCGATGGCGCACGTGCTGGAGATCATCGGCCAGCAGCAGAAGCAGGCGCACGAGCGCCCCAGTCTGGAACGCTGCGACCTCAGCGAGATCGTCGCGCGCAACGCGGCCATCGCGCGCTATTCGGACAGCGCGTCGATCGCGTTCAGCTTCCCCGCGGAGGCGCATCTGGCCTTGGCGAACCGCGTGATCCTGAGCCAGGTGATCGGCAACTTGCTGGGTAATGCGGCCGAATCGATCGCGGCGACCGGGCGGCAGAGCGGGTCGATCGGGGTGACGATCGACGAGGAAGGCGATGAGGTCGTGGTGCGGATTCGCGACGATGGCGAGGGCTTCGACGCGGCGACGGGTGCGACCTTGTTCCAGCGCGGCTTTTCGACGCGCGCGCACAAATCGGGCGGGCTGGGCCTGCACTGGTGCGCCAATTCGATGACCGCGATGGAGGGCAGCCTGCGTCTCGAGAGCGACGGCAAGGGACTGGGCGGGACCGCGGTGCTGACACTGCGCGCGGCGGAACGGGACGAGATCGCGCAGGCGGCGTGATCGCGTCCCGTGGCGGCGCGCGGGATCAGAAGTCGAAGCGGACCCGGCCGAGTAGCCTGTCGCCGGCATGGCCCGCATCCGCGAACGCCCCGAACGCATCGGCGCGCGTGACGTCCGTCCCGACATAGTCGACGCCCAGCGTCAGGCGATCGCGGCGATATTCGACGCCAAGCCGCCAATCGGTGTAGTTGCCGCCGGGGCGCAACCGCTGCGCGCGGACCGGGTCGGTGACCGTCCCCGATGAATGGCCGAGCCCGGCGATCGCGGTCAGCGGCGTGCCGGGGAGGCCCGCGCTCGCATTGGCATAAAGGTACAGGTTGCTGCCCCCGATCGCACGCTGCTCGGGTGCCCAGATCGCCCCTGCAGTCAGATCGGCGGGGCCATAGGTATAGCTCGCCGACCCGCCGAGTTCGGCATAGTCCATATTGCCACGTGCGCCGCCGAAGATATGCGCGGTGCCCTGCGCGCGCAGCCGCACCGCCCCGACGTCCCACCCGCTGCCGAGCGTCAGGTCGGCGACCGCGTCCGCGCCCCCGTGCCGGTCCGATCCGCGGAGCGCCGCGACGCGTGCGGTGAGATCGAGGCCGTAGCCGCTGACCGTGGCATCCCCCGCGATCGAGGCGCGCCCCTCGCTCCAGCTGATGCCGCGGCGATTCTCGTCCGTCGTCGCCTCGATACCGGCGCTGGTCGCGACTTGCGCGATGGCGGGCGTGGTCGCCAGCAGTGCGCCGGCAGCGAGGGCGGTTTTCGCAAGAATGTCGATCATCCGGCGGCAACGCTGCCGTGCAGACGATCGAGCTCGGCACGCAATACGTCATGATCCTCGCGGGCGACCGCCTGGATGTGACGGTCCAGCGCGATGGACTGCTCGACGACGTCTCGCGCGATGGCGTCGCGCTGGCCGGCGCACCAGCCGGGACGATGGCCGGATAGCGACCGATCGCTGACAAAGCTGCGCTGCGTGGTGGCGCCGGTCGCGGTGGTGGCGTGGCGGTCGACTGCGAGCTGGGCGGTCCAGTGGCAGCGTAGGCTGGAGGGGCGACCGGCGGGCGCGACGGCGCCGATCTGACGTTGGTCGACCACCAATGCGCCGCGATACCGGGCGGTGACGGGGCCGCTGTGATGATCGAGCTGTGCGCTGTGGTCGATCGTCACCGCCGGCGCGACATCACGCGCCATCGCTGGTGCGGCCAGACCAAGCGTCAGGGCCAGCACGGGAAGGTGAGGGGGCATCATGGGTCTCCTGCGGCGGTCCCGGCCTTTGGACCGGTGACCGTGATGCAGGCACAATGGCCGAACGCGTGCCGGGTTGCCACCGTGGGGCCCTGCCCGGTCGGCCGGAAACACAAAAAAACCGGAGCCTAAGCCCCGGTTTTCCCGTGTGTTTCTGCAAGATTGCCAGCGTCAGGCGCCGGCACGTCTTACTTGCTGCGTTCGACCTGTTCGAAGTCCAGCTCGACCGGGGTCGCGCGGCCGAAGATCGACACCGACACCTTGACCTTCGCCTTGTCGAAATCGAGTTCCTCGACGACGCCGTTGAAGCTCGCGAACGGACCCTCGAGCACCTTGACCGCATCGCCGATCTCGTAATCGACCTTGATCTTGGTCTTGGGCGCGGCGGCCGCTTCTTCCTTGCTGTTGAGCATGCGCGCGGCTTCCGCCTCGCTGATCGCCTGCGGCTTGCCCATGCTGCCGAGGAAGCCGGTGACCTTGGGCGTGTTCTTGACGAGGTGGTAGACGTCGTCGTTCATGTTCAGCTTGGCGAGCACATAGCCCGGCATGAACTTGCGCTCGACCGCGATCTTCTTGCCGCGACGGGCTTCCGTCACCGTCTCGGTCGGCACTTCGATCTGCTCGACCAGCTGCTCCAGGCCGAGGCGCGTCGCCTCTGCCATGATCGCGTCGCGAACCTTGCCCTCGAAGCCCGAATAGGCGTGAATGATGTACCAGCGCGCCATTGCCTGAACCTTTACTTCGCGAGCTTGAGCAGCGCCTGGACGACCGCGTTGAAGAACGTATCGACGCCCAGGAAGAACAGCGCGAGGATGGTCGTCATGATGACCACCATGACGCCCGTCATGATCGTCTCGCGCCGGGTCGGCCAGACCACCTTCTTGGTTTCGGCCTGGACCTGGCGGATGAATTCGATGGGGGTCGTCTTTGCCACTGTTTTTCTCAGAAACCCGCTGGAATCACGAAAATCCGTACCGCCGGGGCATGAGCCTTCCGCCGCTTTCCCGTGATGGGAAACCGGCGCTGCCCGTCCTCAGCTGTCGGATGGCCTGCGCAAATAGCCGTACGGGGCGCCGAACGCAAGGGCGCCCCGCCTGCCTCGCGCGATCAATGGCCGTAGCGTTTGATCCCGCGCCGCCGCAGCTTGTCCCGCTTGCGCTTGCGCAACTTCAGGATCAGCACTGGCGTGCCGATCAGAAGCAGAACCGCGATGATCGCAATGACGAGGGTGTGGCGGGTCGCTTCATCCATGATGCGGGCGCGTGTAGGGATGCCCGACGGCGGCGTAAACAACCTTCGTCAAGGATTATGACAGATCATTCATCTGTCAGTCTTATTTTTCGAAGTGTTCGTCGCGATGCGCGTGTTCGCCGTTCGGTGGCGAACTGGCAGGAGTGCACGGACTCGAACCGTGGGCCCTCGGTTTTGGAGACCGATGCTCTACCAACTGAGCTACACTCCTGCAGCCGGGGGCGGCCTCTAGCGCTGTCCGGGCGAAACCGCAAGCGGCTCGTGTGACGAAAGACGGCGCGGGGGGCGAATGCGTCAGGCGGCGAGGCGGATCGGGCGGCGCACGACGACATTGTCGTTCGCCGCGTGGCAGCGGACGGGGGTCGACAGGGGGAGGGCAAGGATCATCACCACGAAGCCGAGCACGCCCGGCGGCAGTGGCAGGAGCATGGCCAGCACGACGATCCCTACGCGGGCTTCGGCGAACAAGGCGGCCGGACGGGTGATGGATCCGCGTGCCGCTAGCCACGCGCTCGCGCCGACGCCGATTGCGGCGACCAAGGCGAGGCTTGCCGGCCATGCTGCGGGAAGCAACGCCAGATTCGGCAGCTGAGCGGCCGGCGCGGTCCACGGCAAATGGGTGGCGACCAGCAGCCCGATGACGGCGGCCACGGGCAGGTGTCGGATCGCGCCGCGGCCGATGGCGAGGCCCAGGTATAGCGGCGCCAGCAGCAGCCCCGCCGGGGATAAGGCGACGCCCAGCGCCGCGGCGATCGCCATATCGCGATGGCGGCGTTCGTGCGCGGCGAACAGCGCGGCGGTGATGGCCAGCAATGCCAAAGCGTCGCTCCAGCCGGTATCGGGCAACAGACCCGCCACCACCGCCGCGCTCGCAAGCGCCGCGACCGGCATGGGGGGAGGGGCAGGTCGGAACGGCGGCATGGGCCTGTTCTGCACCCGGACCGGTTGCCGCGTGGTTAAGGCGCCATCGTAGACGTGTGGCGGCGTGGCCGGACCGCCCCGGATTGACCGCCGGCCCGACTCTGCGTATAGGCCCGCCCGTTCCATCGGAGCGATCCGGTGGGCAAGCTTGAACATTGCTGGATGCAAAAGTTGTGGGGCCGGGGTGGCGTTTCGCCGTCCGCGTCCCTTTTTGTATTCCGAAGTGCTGTGATGGCTCCAGCAAAGTAACCCATATACGAGGTGAAGGCTTCATGCCGACGATCAACCAGCTGGTCCGCAAGGGCCGCGACCCGCAGAAGGCCAAGTCGAAGGTCCCTGCGATGGAGCAGAACCCGCAGAAGCGCGGCGTCTGCACCCGCGTCTACACGACGACCCCGAAGAAGCCGAACTCGGCGCTTCGCAAGGTGGCCAAGGTCCGCCTGACCAACAGCCGCGAAGTCATTTCGTACATCCCGGGCGAAGGCCACAACCTGCAGGAGCACTCGGTGGTGCTCATCCGCGGCGGCCGTGTGCGCGATCTTCCCGGCGTGCGCTACCACGTCCTGCGCGGCGTGCTCGACACGCAGGGCGTCAAGGATCGCCGCCAGTCCCGCTCCAAGTACGGCGCCAAGCGTCCGAAGTAAGCCGGTCGGCCTCCCGAGAGGCTCGTCCAGAAGGCTGAAGTTTGAAAGGTTTTTGAAATGGCACGTCGTCGTCGTCCCGAAAAGCGGGTCATCCTGCCTGATCCCAAGTTCGGGGATGAGGTTCTGTCGAAGTTCATGAATTCGGTGATGCTGGACGGCAAGAAGTCCGTCGCAGAACTCATCGTCTACGGTGCTCTGGAAACCGTCGAGCAGCGCGCGAAGCGCGAGCCGATCGGCGTGTTCCACGACGCGCTGAACAACATCAAGCCGGGCATCGAAGTGCGTTCGCGCCGCGTCGGTGGTGCGACCTACCAGGTCCCCGTCGAGGTCCGTCCGGAGCGCGCCCAGGCGCTCGCGATCCGCTGGCTCATCGCCGCGGCGCGTGCCCGCAGCGAGAACACCATGTCGGCCCGCCTCTCGGGCGAGCTGATGGACGCCGCCAACAACCGCGGCAACGCGGTGAAGAAGCGCGAAGACACGCACCGCATGGCGGAAGCGAACCGGGCGTTCTCGCACTACCGCTGGTAAGGCTTGGAAGCGCACCGCTTTTAAACTATATCATGGGGAGCCGGCGAAAGCTGCGCTCCCCATATCTCTAAGGAAATCACGATCATGGCCCGCAGCCATCCGCTCGAGCGCTATCGCAATATCGGCATCATGGCGCACATCGACGCCGGCAAGACGACCACGACCGAGCGCATCCTCTATTACACCGGCAAGTCCTACAAGATCGGCGAAGTGCACGAAGGCACCGCGACGATGGACTGGATGGAGCAGGAGCAGGAGCGCGGGATCACGATCACGTCGGCCGCCACCACCTGCAAGTGGAAGGCCGAAGAGGGTCAGGGCCCTGAGCACCTGATCAACATCATCGACACGCCGGGCCACGTCGACTTCACGATCGAAGTCGAGCGTTCGCTGCGCGTTCTCGACGGCGCGGTCGCCTGCTTCGACGGCGTTGCCGGCGTCGAGCCGCAGTCGGAAACCGTGTGGCGTCAGGCCGACAAGTACGGCGTGCCGCGCATGTGCTTCGTCAACAAGCTCGATCGCACCGGTGCCGACTTCTACTTCTGCGTCAATTCGATCATCGATCGTCTGGGTGCGAAGCCGGCGGTCCTGTATCTGCCGATCGGCGTCGAGGGCGGCTTCAAGGGCCTCGTCGACCTGGTCGAGAACCGCGCGATCATCTGGCTCGAAGAGTCGCTGGGCGCGAAGTTCGAATATCAGGATATTCCGGCCGACATGGTCGAGAAGGCGGCGAAGTATCGCAACGACCTGATCGAACTCGCCGTCGAGCAGGACGACGAGGCGATGGAAGCGTACCTCGAGGGCAACGAGCCCGACACGAAGACGCTGAAGGCGCTGATCCGCAAGGGCACGCTGTCGATGGCGTTCGTGCCGGTCGTCTGCGGCTCGGCGTTCAAGAACAAGGGCGTGCAGCCCCTGCTCGACGCGGTCGTCGACTATCTGCCGAGCCCGCTCGACGTGCCGGCGATCAACGGCGTCAAGCTCGACGGCGAAACGCCGGACGAGCGTCCGTCGTCGGACGAGGCGCCCTTCTCGGCGCTGGCGTTCAAGATCATGAACGATCCGTTCGTCGGCTCGCTCACCTTCGCGCGCATCTATTCGGGCGTCCTGGTCAAGGGCGGCTACCTGAACTCGGTGAAGGACAAGAAGGAAAAGATCGGCCGTATGCTCCTCATGCACGCGAACTCGCGTGAGGACATCGAAGAGGCGCGTGCGGGCGACATCGTCGCGCTGGCGGGTCTCAAGGAAACGACGACGGGCGACACGCTCTGCGATCCGGCGCACCCGATCATCCTGGAGCGCATGGAATTCCCCGAGCCGGTCATCGAACTGTCGGTGGAGCCGAAGACCAAGGCCGACCAGGAAAAGATGGGCATCGCGCTCAACCGCCTGGCTGCCGAGGATCCCTCGTTCCGCGTGTCGACCGATCACGAATCGGGCCAGACGATCATCAAGGGGATGGGCGAACTCCACCTCGAGATTCTCGTCGACCGCATGAAGCGCGAGTTCAAGGTCGAGGCAAACGTCGGTGCGCCGCAGGTGGCGTATCGCGAATACCTCAAGAAGGCCGTCGACATCGACTACACGCACAAGAAGCAGTCGGGCGGCACCGGCCAGTTCGGTCGCGTGAAGGTGAAGCTGACGCCGGGCGAGCGTGGCGCGGGCATCGTCTTCAAGGACGAGATCAAGGGCGGTAACATTCCGCGCGAATATATCCCCGCGATCGAAAAGGGCTTCCGCGAGACGGCGGCGACGGGTTCGCTGGTCGGCTTCCCGATCATCGACTTCGACATCACGCTGTATGACGGCGCGTACCACGACGTCGACTCGTCGGCGCTGGCGTTCGAAATCACCGCGCGCGGTGCGATGCGTGAAGGCGCCCAGAAGGCGGGCATCACGCTGCTCGAGCCGGTCATGAAGGTCGAGGTCGTCACCCCCGAGGACTATCTGGGCGACGTCATCGGCGACATGAACTCGCGTCGTGGCCAGATCCAGGGCACCGACACGCGCGGCAACGCGCAGGCGGTGACCGCGATGGTCCCGCTGGCGAACATGTTCGGCTACGTGAACTCGCTGCGCTCGTTCACGCAGGGCCGCGCCAGCTACTCGATGCAGTTCTCGCACTATGACGAAGTGCCGCAGAACGTCGCAGACGAAGTGAAGGCGAAGATGGCCTGAGGCGCATAGGGCCAAGCGCGCTTGGCCCTAAGTCGCCGCAAGGCCGGCCGGCGGGTCGACGCAGTCGACCCCGTCCGACGACCGGGGATTTACTCCCCGGTCGGCCTCTCCCACGAGGGGCTGGCATTACCCACAAACTCCCGCTAAAGGGCCGCGTTCGCGTAGCCCCCCGGCGGCACCGAATTCGAATCAGAAGGTAGGAAAATGGCTAAGGCAAAATTCGAGCGGAACAAGCCGCACCTCAACATCGGCACCATCGGTCACGTCGACCATGGCAAGACCTCGCTGACCGCAGCGATCACGAAGGTGCTGGCCGACCAGGGTCTGTCGGAAAAGGTCGATTTCGAAAACATCGACAAGGCTCCGGAAGAGCGCGCTCGCGGCATCACCATCTCGACCGCGCACGTCGAGTATGAGACGGCCAACCGTCACTATGCGCACGTCGACTGCCCGGGTCACGCCGACTACGTGAAGAACATGATCACCGGTGCCGCCCAGATGGACGGCGCGATCCTGGTCGTGTCCTCGACCGACGGCCCGATGCCGCAGACCCGCGAGCACATCCTGCTCGCCCGTCAGGTCGGCGTGCCGGCGATGGTTGTGTTCATGAACAAGGTCGACCTGGTCGACGACGAGGAAATCCTCGAGCTGGTCGAGCTGGAAATCCGCGAGCTGCTCAGCTCGTACGAATTCCCGGGCGACGACATCCCCGTCATCAAGGGTTCGGCGACCTGCGCGCTGTCGGGTTCGAACGACAAGTTCGGCAAGGAAGCCGTGCTCGAGCTGATGGCCGCCGTCGACGACTACATCCCGCAGCCGGAGCGTCCGCTCGACAAGCCGTTCATGATGCCGATCGAAGACGTGTTCTCGATCTCGGGTCGCGGCACCGTCGTCACCGGCCGTGTCGAAACCGGCATCATCAAGGTCGGTGAAGAAGTCGAAATCGTCGGCATCCACCCGGAAGTCCGCAAGACCACCGTCACCGGCGTCGAAATGTTCCGCAAGCTGCTCGACCAGGGCCAGGCGGGCGACAACGTCGGCGCGCTGATCCGTGGCGTCGCTCGTGACGAAGTCGAGCGTGGCCAGGTGCTCTGCAAGCCGGGTTCGATCAAGCCGCACACCGACTTCAAGTCGGAAGTGTACGTGCTGTCGAAGGAAGAAGGCGGCCGCCACACCCCGTTCTTCGCGAACTATCGTCCGCAGTTCTACTTCCGTACCACGGACGTGACCGGCACCGTCGAGCTGCCCGAGGGCACCGAGATGGTCATGCCTGGCGACAACATCGCGCTCGGCATCAAGCTGATCGCGCCGATCGCCATGGACGTCGGCCAGCGCTTCACCATCCGTGAGGGCGGTCGTACCGTCGGCGCGGGCGTCGTGAGCGCGATCGACAAGTAAGAACCAGACGGGGCGGGGGTATTCCCCGCGCCGACCGGAACAGCAGCAGCCCGGCTCTCCTAAAAAAGGAGAGTCGGGCTGTTGCCTTTTTATGAGGGCCGCCGTATTGGGCCGCCCTTCAGTTTTATTGAGTTTCGGCTCTTTCTCGTCGTCCCGCTGTTTCAGTGGGATCTCATCCCGCCGGTCCAGCACCTGCGGCACGAGTCCTCCGCATCACCGCGGTGGAGACGGCCGGGGTCGTGCTCCTCGCATCGGTAGGGATCATGGACAGCAACATCCGTATTCGCCTCAAGGCGTTCGACCATCGCGTTCTCGACCAGGCGACCGGCGACATCGCCGACACCGCGCGTCGCACCGGCGCGCTCATCCGCGGCCCGATTCCGCTGCCGACCCGCATCGAGAAGTTCACCGTCAACCGCGGCCCGCACATCGACAAGAAGTCGCGCGAGCAGTTCGAAGTGCGCACCTACAAGCGCATGCTCGACATCGTGCAGCCGACCCCGCAGACGGTCGATGCGCTGATGAAGCTCGACCTCGCCGCTGGCGTTGACGTCGAGATCAAGCTGGCGTAATGGCCCGCATCCCCGCGGTCGACGTGAGTCCCGCGGGTTTGCTGTTTTCCGCGTGATGCGGGGGCAGCCGGTTGGGAACCCCGCCTCGTGGGGCCCCTGACAGACACGAGATACCGCCGGCTCTACGGAGCCGGGCCAGCGTCTCCCGTCACGTCCCCGGCAACGGGGGCATCCAGCCCGGGACGGGGCCGACGCAGTTACACACGGGTTGGATGATCCTTCTTCGGAAGGGTCGCACGCACGTTCGGGAATGGTCCCGGCGTGCCTCTGTAAAAGGAGTGCAGGATCATGCGTACCGGCGTGATCGCGAAGAAAATGGGGATGACCCGCCTGTTTCAGGACGACGGCCGCCACGTGCCCGTCACCGTCCTGCAGCTCGAAGGCGTTCAGGTCGTCGCCCGTCGCGAAATGGATCGTGATGGCTACACCGCCGTCCAGCTCGGTGCTGGCGTCGCCAAGGCCAAGAATGTCGCCAAGCCGCAGCGCGGCCACTTCGGCAAGGCCGAAGTGGAGCCCAAGGCGGTCGTCTGCGAGTTCCGCGTGACCGAGGACAACCTCCTCGACGTCGGCGCCGAACTGTCCGCCGACCACTTCGTTGCCGGCCAGCTGGTCGACATCCAGGGCCGTACCCAGGGTAAGGGCTTTGCCGGCGCCATGAAGCGCTGGAACTTCGGCGGTCTGCGCGCGACGCACGGCGTCTCGGTCAGCCACCGTTCGCACGGTTCGACGGGTAACCGTCAGGATCCGGGCCGCGTCTTCAAGAACAAGAAGATGGCCGGTCACATGGGCGACAAGAACCGCACCCAGCAGAACCTGGAAGTCGTCGGCACCGACGTCGAGCGCGGCCTGATCTTCGTGAAGGGCTCGGTGCCCGGTTCGAAGGGTGGCTGGCTGTTCGTGAAGGACGCCGTCAAGGTGAAGGCGCACGCCGACACCCCGTATCCCGCCAGCCTGAAGCAGGCTGCCAACAGCAACACCGCCGCCGACACGCCCGCTGAGACGAGCGCGCCGGAAGCGACCGACGGCCAGGAGGGCTGAACGTGAAGGTCAAGGTTCAATCCTTCGCCGGTACCGCTGCGGCGGACGTCGAGCTCAACGACGAGGTCTTCGGCCTCGATCCGCGCGCCGACATCCTGCACCGCGTCGTGACCTGGCAGCTGGAAAAGCGTCGCGAGACGGCACGTGGCACGCGCGAGCGCGCCGATGTCGCCCGTTCGGGTAAGAAGCTCGGTCGCCAGAAGGGCGGCGGTGTGGCTCGTCACGGCGATCGCCGCGCTCCGGTGTTCGTCGGTGGTGGTAAGGCGCACGGCGCCCGCGTCCGCGACTTCAATCCGTCGCTGAACAAGAAGATTCGCGCCCTCGGTCTCAAGATGGCTCTGTCGAGCCATGCGAAGGCCGGCTCGCTGATCGTCATGGACAGCCTGGCGGTGGAGAACGGCAAGACGAAGACGCTGGTCGGCGATCTCGCCAAGGTCGGCTTCGGCAAGACCGCGCTGGTGATCGACGGCGACGCCGTCGAGACGAGCTTCGCGCTGGCCGCCGGCAACCTGCACGGCATCAACGTCCTGCCGTCGGCCGGTGCCAACGTCTATGACATCCTGAAGGCTGACACGCTGGTGCTGACCCGCGCGGCGGTCGAAAAGCTGGAGGCTCGCTTCAATGGCTAAGCAGCAGAAGGCCGTCGACAACCGTCATTATGACGTGATCGTCGCGCCGCACATCACCGAAAAGGCGACGTTGCTCTCCGAGCATAACGCCGTCGTCTTCAAGGTCGCAGGCGATGCGACCAAGCCGCAGATCAAGGCTGCCGTCGAAGCGCTCTTCGATGTCACCGTGACCGGCGTGAACACGATCGTCCAGAAGGGCAAGACCAAGAAGTGGAAGGGCGCTCCGTACCAGCGCTCCGACATGAAGAAGGCCATTGTCACCCTGAAGGACGGCCAGTCCATCGACGTGACGACGGGGATCTAAGGGTCATGGCACTCAAGCATTACAACCCGACGACGCCCGCGCAGCGCGGCCTCGTCCTCGTCGACAAGTCCTCCCTGTGGAAGGGCAAGCCGGTCAAGGCGCTTACCGAAGGCAAGCGCAAGAGCGGCGGTCGCAACAACAAGGGCCATGTGACATCGCGCGGCATCGCCGGCGGTCACAAGCAGAAGTACCGCTACGTCGACTTCAAGCGTCGCAAGTGGGACGTCGAGGGCACCGTCGAGCGGCTCGAATATGACCCCAACCGCACCGCGTTCATCGCGCTGGTGAAGTATGCCGACGAAGAGCTGGCCTACATCATCGCGCCGCAGCGTCTGGCACCGGGCGACAAGATCATCGCCGCCAAGAAGACGGACACCAAGCCGGGCAACGCGATGGAGATCGGTCAGGTCCCCGTCGGCACCATCGTCCACAACGTGGAGATGAAGCCGGGCAAGGGCGGTCAGATCGCCCGTTCGGCCGGCACCTACGTGCAGGTCGTCGGTCGTGACCGCGGCATGGTCATCGTCCGCCTGAACTCGGGCGAGCAGCGCTACATCCGTGGCGAGTGCATGGCGACGGTCGGTGCGGTGTCGAACCCGGACAACCAGAACCAGAATCTGGGCAAGGCCGGTCGTTCGCGCTGGATGGGCAAGCGTCCGCTGACCCGCGGTGTCGCGAAGAACCCGGTCGACCACCCGCACGGCGGTGGTGAAGGCCGGACCTCGGGCGGCCGTCATCCGGTCACGCCTTGGGGCAAGCCGACGAAGGGTGCGCGCACCCGTCACAACAAGTCGACCGACAAGATGATCATCCGGTCGCGTCATTCGACCAAGAGGAAGGGCTAAACCATGGCTCGTTCAGTCTGGAAGGGCCCGTTCGTCGAACTGAGCCTTCTGAAGAAGGCGGAAACCGCGCAGGATGCCGGTGGCCGCGCGCCGATCAAGACCTGGTCGCGTCGTTCCACCATCCTGCCGTCGTTCGTCGGCCTCACGTTCAACGTCTACAACGGCCGCAAGTTCGTGCCGGTGTCGGTCAATGAAGACATGGTCGGCATGAAGCTGGGTGAGTTTGCGCCGACGCGCTACTTCCCGGGTCACGCCGCTGACAAGAAGGGCAAGCGCTGATGAGCAAGCCTGCATCCCCCCGTAAGGTCGGCGACAAGGAAGCCCTGTCGGTCGGCACCCAGATCCGTGGCTCGGCGCAGAAGCTGAACCTGGTCGCTGGCCTCATCCGCGGCAAGAAGGCCGGCGATGCGATGAACATCCTCTCCTTCTCGACGAAGGCGATGGCGGTCGACGCGCGCAAGGTCCTGGCTTCGGCCATCGCCAATGCCGAAAACAACCACAACCTCGACGTCGACGCGCTCGTCGTCGCCGAGGCGTCGGTCGGCAAGTCGATCACCATGAAGCGCTTCGCGACCCGCGGCCGTGGCAAGTCCACCCGCATCCTGAAGCCGTTCAGCCGTCTGCGCATCGTCGTGCGCGAGCAGGAAGAAGCATAATGGGTCACAAGAGCAACCCGATCGGCATGCGGCTCCAGATCAACCGGACCTGGGACAGCCGCTGGTTCGCCGAGGGCCATGACTATGGCCAGCTGCTGCTGGAGGATCTGAAGATCCGCCAGTACATCGTGAAGACGCTGCCGCAGGCGGCGATCTCGAAGGTGGTGATCGAGCGTCCGGCCAAGCTGTGCCGCATCTCGATCTTCGCTGCCCGTCCCGGTGTGATCATCGGGAAGAAGGGCTCGGACATCGAAAAGCTGCGCAAGACGCTCGGCGCGATGACCAAGTCGGACGTGTCGCTGAACATCGTCGAAATCCGCAAGCCGGAAATCGACGCGCGCCTCGTCGCCCAGGGCATCGCCGACCAGCTCGAGCGTCGTATCGCCTTCCGCCGCGCCATGAAGCGCGCGGTGCAGTCGGCGATGCGCCTGGGTGCCGACGGCATCAAGGTGATGTGCGGTGGCCGTCTTGGCGGCGCCGAGATCGCTCGTACCGAGAGCTATCGCGAAGGTCGCGTTCCGCTGCACACGCTGCGCGCGAACATCGACTATGCCGAGGCCGAAGCCCACACGTCTTACGGCGTGTGCGGCGTGAAGGTCTGGGTCTTCAAGGGCGAGATCCTCGGCCATGACCCGATGGCGACCGACCGGCTGATGATGGAGGCTCAGACCTCCGGCGTCCGTCCGGCTCGTGACGACCGTCGTTAAGGACTGACACACCATGTTGCAGCCAAAGCGCACCAAATTCCGCAAGGCCTTCAAGGGCCGCATCCATGGCGATGCAAAGGGCGGCACCAGCCTGAACTTCGGGTCGTACGGCCTGAAGGCGATGGAGCCGGACCGGATCACCGCCCGTCAGATCGAAGCGGCCCGCCGCGCGATCACGCGTCACATCCGCCGTCAGGGCCGGTTGTGGATCCGCGTTTTCCCGGACGTGCCGGTCTCGTCGAAGCCCGCCGAAGTCCGCATGGGCTCGGGTAAGGGTTCGCCGGAATTCTGGGCCGCCCGCGTCAAGCCGGGCCGGATCCTGTTCGAGCTGGACGGCGTCGAGGGCAAGATCGCCGCGGAGGCGTTCGAGCGCGCCGCGATGAAGCTCCCGATCAAGACCAAGGTCGTTGCCCGCCTGGGCGACACCTCGCACCTCGGAGGCGAGTAAGATGGCCAAGACCGATTTCGTCAGCCAGAGCGACGATCAGCTCGCCGAGAACCTCGGCCAGCTGAAGCGCGAGCAGTTCAACCTCCGCTTCCAGGCGGCGACGAACCAGCTCGAAAAGTCGAGCCGCGTGCGTGAAGTCCGTCGCGACATCGCGCGGATCAAGACCCTGCAGTCGCAGCGCACCCGCGCCGCGGCCGCCAAGTAAGGAATTAGCACATGCCGAAGCGCGTGCTGACCGGACTGATCGTCTCCGATAAGGGCGACAAGACGGTGGTTGTGAACGTCGAGCGTAAGGTGAAGCACCCGCTCTACGGCAAGATCATCCGCCGTTCGAAGAAGTACCACGCCCATGACGAGGCGAATGAGTACAAGCAGGGCGAGACCGTGCGCATCGAAGAGACTGCGCCGATCTCGAAGCTGAAGACCTGGAAGGTGATCGATCGGGTGAACACCCATGCGACGCCGGAACGGGTCGACGTCGACGCATAAGTCACGCCGCCGGCCATCGTGCCGGCGGATGGCAAGGGCAGGGCTTGCGTCCTGCCAGCGGAGCGGTTACAGGGCCGCTCCCCCGGTGCAGTCCGCTGCGCCGGGGTCATTGTTTTAGGCGGGGTTGGGTCGGTATCCACCCCATTGACGAGAAGGAAATGGATCAATGATCCAGATGCAATCCAATCTCGACGTCGCTGACAACAGCGGCGCGAAGCGGGTGCAGTGCATCAAGGTGCTGGGTGGCTCGAAGCGCCGCACGGCATCGGTCGGCGACATCATCGTCGTGTCGATCAAGGAAGCGCAGCCCCGCGGCAAGGTAAAGAAGGGTGACGTGCATCGCGCGGTCATCGTTCGCACCGCCAAGGACATTCATCGTGCCGATGGTTCGACCATCCGCTTCGACGGCAACGCCGCCGTCCTAGTCAACAAGAACGAGGAGCCGATCGGCACCCGTATCTTCGGCCCGGTCGTGCGCGAGCTGCGTGGCAAGAAGCACATGAAGATCATCTCTCTGGCGCCGGAGGTGCTGTAATGGCCGCCGCGAAGATCAAGAAGGGCGATCGCGTCATCGTCCTGTCCGGCAAGGACAAGGGCAAGACCGGCACCGTGACTGTCGCCATGCCGAAGGACGGCAAGGTCGTGGTCGAGGGCGTCAACGTCGCGACCCGTCACCGCAAGCCGACCCAGGCGAACCCGCAGGGTGGCCTGGAGCGCACCGAAGCGCCGATGCACATCTCGAAGGTCGCGCACGTGACCGCCGACGGCAAGCCCACCCGCGTCCGTTTCGAGACGCAGGACGGCAAGAAGGTCCGCGTGGCCGTGAAGTCCGGGGAGAAGATCGATGGCTGATGCCTACAAGCCCCGGATGAAGGGCATTTACGAAGACACGATCATCAAGGCGATGGTCGACAAGTTCGGCTACAAGAACGTCAACGAGATCCCCCGGATCGAGAAGATCGTGCTGAACATGGGCGTTGGCGAAGCGACCCAGGACAAGAAGCGCGTCGATCAGGCCGCGTCGGAAATGGAGCTGATCGCGGGCCAGAAGCCGGTGATCACCAAGGCCAAGAAGTCGATCGCGCAGTTCAAGCTGCGTGAAGGCATGCCGATTGGCGTCAAGGTGACGCTGCGTCGCGAGCGCATGTACGAGTTCCTGGACCGTTTCATCACGATCGCGCTGCCCCGCGTGCGCGACTTCCGTGGTCTGAACCCCAAGTCCTTCGACGGTCGCGGCAACTATGCCTGCGGCATTAAGGAACAGATCATTTTCCCCGAGATCAACTATGACCGCATCGACAAGGTGCGCGGCATGGACGTGATCGTCACCACCACCGCGAAGACGGACGACGAGGCGCGCGAGCTGCTCCGCCTGTTCGGCTTCCCGTTCCCTCAGCCCGAGGCTGAGCAGCAGAAGCAGGCCGCGTGAGCGGTCTGGCTTCCCTGAAGTAAGGAAGAGAGCTTAAGTCCATGGCGAAACTGAGTTCGATCAACAAGAACGAGCGTCGCAAGAAGCTGGTAAAGCAATATGCTCCCAAGCTTGCGAAGCTGAAGGCCCAGGCAAACGACAAGAGCCTGGACGAGAACGAGCGTCTGATCGCTCGCCTCAAGATGGCGGAACTGCCGCGCAACGCGAACCCGACCCGTATCCGCAACCGCTGCGAGATCACCGGTCGTCCGCGCGCATATTATCGCAAGTTCCGTCTTGCTCGCGTGATGCTGCGTGATCTGGCCAACAAGGGCATGATCCCCGGCCTGACCAAGTCGAGCTGGTAAGGATTTATCATGGCAGTGACCGATCCCCTGGGTGATTTGCTCACCCGCATCCGCAACGGCCAGCGCGCGAAGAAGGACAGCGTCCTTTCGCCCGCGTCGAAGCTGCGTCTGCGCGTCCTCGACGTGCTGCAGCGCGAAGGCTACATCCGTGGCTACAGCGACGAACAGATGGGCCCGGCCGCCGGCGTCCGCATCGAGCTGAAGTATTTCGAAGGCCAGCCGGCGATCAAGCACGTCGCGCGCGTCTCGAAGCCCGGCCGCCGCGTCTATTCCGGCTCGCAGGAACTCCCGCGCGTCCGCAACGGCCTCGGCATCACCATCGTCTCGACGCCGCGTGGCGTTCTCTCGGACGCGGAAGCGCGTGAGCAGAACGTCGGTGGCGAAGTGCTCGCGGAGGTGTTCTGATGAGCCGCATCGGTAAGAAGCCGGTCACCGTACCGGCTGGCGTGACCCCGACGATCAACGACGGCATCATCAGCGTGAAGGGCCCCAAGGGCACCCTCACCATGCCGCTGCGTGACGAGATCAGCTACACGCTCGAAGACGGCGGCATTTCGGTGCAGCCGGCCAACGACACCAAGCGCGCCCGCGCCTTCTGGGGCATGCAGCGCACGATGGTGCAGAACCTGGTGACGGGCGTCACCGACGGCTTCACCAAGAAGCTGCTCATCACCGGCGTCGGCTATCGCGCCGCGGCGCAGGGTCGTACCCTGAAGCTGCAGCTCGGCTACAGCCACGACGTCAACATCGACGTGCCGGAAGGCATCGAGGTGAAGACGCCGGACGCCACCACCGTCGAGATCAGCGGCGCGGACAAGCAGAAGGTCGGCCAGCTGGCCGCCGAGATCCGCCGCTGGCGCAAGCCGGAGCCGTACAAGGGCAAGGGCATCAAGTACGACGGCGAGTTCATCTTCCGCAAGGAAGGGAAGAAGAAGTAATGACCAAGGGTCTTTCTCTGTTCGCGAAGCGCCGTCGGCGCAATCGTACCGCGCTGAAGGCGCGTGCCGGCACCCGTCCGCGGCTGTCGGTCCATCGGTCGGGCAAGCACATCTATGCCCAGGTCATCGACGACGTCGCCGGCAAGACCGTCGCGTCGGCCTCGACGCTGGAAAAGGACGTGCGCGGCACCTCGGGCGCCAACATTGCGGCAGCGACCGCAGTCGGCACCCGCGTGGCGGAAGCGGCGAAGGCAGCGGGCGTGACGCAGGTCGTGTTCGATCGCGGCGGCTTCCTGTTCCACGGCCGTGTCAAGGCGCTGGCGGAAGCCGCGCGTGAAGCCGGATTGGAGTTCTGACGATGGCTGACGAAAACAACGTGCAGCCCGCAGCGGCTGAAGGCGCGCCCCAGGACGCGCAGCAGGGCCAGGGCGGCTTCGGCGGTCCGGGCGGTGGTCGCGGTCCGCGTGGCGGCCGTGGCGGCGGTCGTGGTCCCGGTGGTCCGGGCGGCAATCGCGGTGGCCGTGACGGCGGCCGTGGCGGTCGTCGCGACGATCGTCGTGGTGGCCAGGACGACGGCGGCGAAGAGCTGATCGAGAAGCTGGTCCACATCAACCGCGTTTCGAAGACGGTGAAGGGCGGTAAGCGCTTCGGCTTCGCAGCGCTGGTCGTCGTGGGCGACGGCAAGGGCCGCGTCGGCTTCGGTCATGGCAAGGCACGCGAAGTGCCGGAAGCCATTTCGAAGGCGACCGCATCGGCGAAGAAGGCGATGGTTCGCGTTCCGCTGAAGGACGGCCGTACGCTGCATCATGACGGCAACGGCCACTTCGGTGCCGGTCGCGTGACGCTCCGCTCGGCGCCGCAGGGCACCGGCATCATCGCCGGCGGTCCGATGCGCGCGATCTTCGAATCGCTCGGCGTCGCGGACGTCGTGACCAAGTCGGTCGGCACGTCGAACCCCTACAACATGATCCGCGCCACGTTCGAAGCGCTGGGTGAGCAGACTTCGCCGAAGTCGGTCGCACAGCGTCGTGGCAAGAAGATCGCCGACCTGCTCGGCCGCGGTGGTTCGCAGACCGCCGAGGCGGACGCAGCGGCCGTCACGGAGTAACGCGACATGGCGACGATCAAGATCAAGCAGACCGGTTCGCCGATCCGCCGCACGAAGGATCAGCGCGCGACGCTGATCGGCCTTGGCCTCAACAAGATGCACAAGGTCTCGGAGCTGGAAGACAGCCCCGAAGTGCGCGGCATGATCCGCAAGGTCCAGCATATGGTCGAAGTGCAGGGCTGAGCCCTTCGCATTTCGATGGACAGGAAGAAGGGGTCGGTTCGCCGGCCCCTTTTTTTGTCTTTGGTGGAGGGGGGCGCTGAGCAATCACTTTTCCCCGCCGCGGGTCGCCGACAAGTTCAGGGACATGGTGCCATCGCCCGTAGCCAATCCGGGGGCCCTTGCTGCCGTGGGCATTGCTACGGGACAGGCATCTCGCGCGGCCAGCGTTAGTCCGGTAATCGCGAGGGCAGCGTGTCTGGATCCCCGCCTTCGCGGGGATGACGGGTGGAATTGGCGACCAGCTGTGTTTCGACGCCTGGCGCCCGAGATCGCGCAATCCATCCTATGGGCAAAGGGCAGCGATCTGTGCCACCTAGTCGCATGATCCCTGCACGACGTTTGCGCGACCGGCTTCGATGACCACCAGGCCACAGCCCCCCGCGCTGAGTCCCCGCGTCCGCGCGCTGCTCGATGCCGCACGCGCCTGCGCCGCGCTGTACGTCGTCGCGCACCATGTCGCCAAAGGCTATGGATTCCCCGGACTGACCGGGCACCTGCTGCGCTTCGGGCAGGAGGCGGTGATCGTCTTTTTCCTGCTGAGCGGCTTCGTGATCTTCGCGAACGAACGTGTCCGGGCGCTGTCGCCGCGGGGCTATGCGTGGCGACGGGTGCGGCGCATCTATCCGCCGCTGATCGTGGCGATGATCGTCTCGACGCTCGTCTATTGGGACAATGGCACGCTCGCGCGGCATTTCGACGCGGGGCGGCTGATCGGGACCTTGCTGGCGGTGCAGGACGTGTCGACGCTGAAGCCCGGGGTGTGGGCCGATCCGTATCTGGGCAACGATCCGCTATGGTCGCTGTCGTATGAGATCGCCTTCTACATCTTCTTCCCCCCGACACTGGTGCTGTGGACCAAGCGGCCGACGCTGACGACGCATGCGGTGGGCGCGATCGGCTGCGGGGCCTATGCGCTGTTCGCGATGGTGCCGAACCATCTGGCGCTGGTGATCGCCTATTATCCCTTGTGGTGGGCGGGGGCGATGGCGGCACAGGCCTATCTCGATGGGGAGCGGAGCGTCCGGGCGATCGCCGTGCCGCTGGCATGGCTGTTGGCGCTGTGCGGCGTCGCGCTGGTGGTGGCGCTGGTGCAGCCGCGATATGGGATCGGCGTTTATCCGATCTTACCGCTGCGACATTTCGTGGTGGCCGCCGTCGTGGTCGCGGTGATGTTCGGTCCGGTCGGCCGGTGGTTGGCACGCGCCAGCGCATGGTCGCCGGCGCTCTGGTCCGGGGTCGCGAGCATCTCTTATGGTCTCTATGTCCTACACATGCCGCTGTTGGTCGATTGGCAGCGTGCCAAGGGGGCAGGGGGCTTCGCGCTGGCGGCGGTGCTGCTGGTCGTGCTCGCGTGGGCCGTGGAGCGCTGGCTTCCGCGTCTGCTGCCGCGAGCGCCGTCGCGCTGAAAGCACGTGACAAGCGGGGGCGATGCCGCTATGCGCGCCGGCTTCCAATCCATCAGCGCGTAACAAGCGAAAGCGAGTGCATATCATGAAGCTCAACGAACTCCGCGACAACCAGGGTGCCCGCAAGTCCAAGATCCGCGTCGGTCGCGGTATCGGATCGGGTAAGGGCAAGACCGGCGGCCGCGGCGTCAAGGGTCAGAAGAGCCGCGAAGGCGTCAGCATCGCCGGCTTCGAGGGCGGTCAGATGCCGCTCCACATGCGTCTGCCGAAGCGCGGCTTCAACAACATCTTCGCCAAGGACTACGCCACGGTGAACACCGGCGCGATCCAGAAGGCGATCGACTCGGGCAAGCTGTCGGCTGAGGGCACGATCGATCAGGCGGCGCTGAAGGCGGCCGGTCTGGTGCGCGGCGGCAAGGATGGCGTGCGCGTGCTGGGCAAGGGCGACCTGACCGCCAAGCTGTCGTTCCACGTCGCGGGCGTTTCGGCCGGTGCGCGTGAGATGATCGAAAAGGCCGGTGGCTCGCTCGACATCCCGACGGTCGTCCCGGCGTCGGAGAAGGCCGCTGCCAAGAAGGGCGTCGCTTACAAGGCGCGCCAGGAAAAGAAGGCGTCGTTCAAGGCGTAAGCCGCTCTCGTCTCATCCTTCGTCATGCCGGGCTTGGCTCGGCATCCATCGGCCCGCTGGCGACACTGCGGCGGGCGAATGGACCCGGGGCCAACGACCCCGGGGGGACGAAGGGATGAGAAACGAGGTGCGTCGCGATTAGACAAGGCGCGCGTAGCGCCTATATGAGCGGCGGGGGCGGACAAACGCTTACCCGCCGTTTTCGTTTCAGGACACCGACACGCATGGCATCCGCAGCCGACCAGATGGCGCAAAGCATCAGCCTCGCGAAATTCGCGCAGGCGACCGACCTTAAAAAGCGGCTGTGGTTTACGATCGGCGCGCTGATCGTCTTCCGCCTGCTGTCCTACGTGCCGCTGCCGGGCATCGATCCGACCGCATTGGGTCTGCTGAGCCAGCGCACCACGGGCGGCGTGCTCGATTTCTTCAACACCTTCTCGGGCGGTTCGCTCAGCCGCATGTCGCTGATCGCGCTGGGCGTGATGCCGTACATCACGGCGTCGATCGTCGTGCAGCTGTCGACCTCGCTGTCGCCGCAGCTCGCCGCGATCAAGAAGGAAGGCGAATCGGGCCGCAAGAAGCTCAATCAGTACACCCGCTACGGCACCGTCGCGCTGACCGCGATCCAGGGCTATTTCATCGCCGTCGGCCTCGAAGCGCTGTCGGCGACCAATGGCGTGCAGGCGGTGATCGAGCCGGGCATGACGTTCCGCATCGCGGCGGTGATCAGCCTGATCGGCGGTACGATGTTCCTGATGTGGCTGGGTGAGCAGATCACCAGCCGCGGCATCGGCAACGGCGTGTCGCTCATCATCATGGCGGGCATCGTCGCCCACCTGCCGACCACGCTGGTCAACCTGCTGGAAGGCGGTCGCTCGGGCTCGATCGACGCGGTGCGCCTGATCGGCATCATCGTCGCGGTCGTCGCGCTGATCCTGTTCATCTGTTTCATGGAGCGCGCGCAGCGCCGCATCCTGATCCAGTACCCGAAGCGCCAGACACAGCGCGGCATGCAGGCGGATCGCAGTCACCTGCCGCTGAAGATCAATACCGCGGGCGTGATCCCGCCGATCTTCGCCTCGTCGCTGCTGCTGATGCCGCTGACCATCTCGCAGTTCGCCGGTCAGCGCGTCGCGGGTCAGTCGAAGTGGGGCGATTTCATCATCGCGCTCAACCAGTATCTGGCGCACGGCCAGCCGGTGTACATGGCGCTCTATGCTGCCGGCATCATCTTCTTCTCGTTCTTCTACACCGCCGTCGTCTTCAATCCCGAAGAGACTGCGGACAATCTGAAGCGCTATGGCGGGTTCATTCCCGGCATCCGCCCGGGCAAGAACACCGAGACCTATTTCGACTATGTGCTGACGCGCATCACGGTGATCGGCGCGGCCTATCTGGTCATCATCTGCCTGCTGCCGGAATATCTGGTCTCGGCACTGTCGATCCCCTTCTACCTGGGCGGCACGAGCCTGTTGATCGTCGTCAACGTGACGATGGACACGGTGACGCAGATCCAGAGCCATTTGCTGGCGCATCAGTATGGCGACCTCATCAAAAAGGCGAAGCTGAAGGGCGGGCGCCTGCGTTAACGCCGCGACGACGATTGCACCGACGACAAGGGGACACGCGTGAACATCATCCTTCTCGGGCCGCCGGGGGCGGGCAAGGGCACCCAGGCGCAGCGGCTGATGGCCTCGCGCGGCATGGTGCAGCTCTCGACCGGCGACATGCTGCGCGCCGCTGTGAAGGCGGGCTCGCCCGTCGGGCTGCAGGCGAAGGCGGTGATGGATGCGGGCGAGCTGGTGTCGGACGACATCGTCTCTGCGCTGATCGGCGAGCGGCTGGACCAGGGCGTTGGCGGGGGCGCGATCTTCGACGGCTATCCGCGCACCGCGGCGCAGGCCGCGTCGCTCGACTCGCTGCTCGAAGCGCGCGGCATGACGCTGGATCACGTCATCGAGCTGGAGGTCGATGAGGCTGCGCTGATCGAGCGCGTCGAGGGTCGCTACACCTGCGCCAAGTGCGGCGAGGGGTATCATGATCGGTTCAAGCTGCCCAAGGTCGCGGGCGTTTGCGACGTGTGCGGCTCGACCGAGTTCAAGCGCCGGCCGGACGACAATGCCGAGACCGTGCGGACGCGCATGAACGAATATCGCGCCAAGACCGCGCCGATCCTGCCGATCTACCAGGCCCGCGGCCTGGTGCAGCGGGTCAACGGCATGGCCGACATCGAGCATGTCGCGAACGAGATCGCGACGATCCTCGACGGCGAGTGAGTGGGTTTAGATTGGAATAAGGAAAGGGCGGTCCGGTGGGGCCGCCCTTTTTCGTTTGGGCGGCTATCATCGCCACGTACCCGTCATTCCCGCGAAGGCGGGAATCCATAACCTCTGACGTTTCGGCTGGATGCGGGACGGTAGCGCGTCTGGATTCCCGCCTGCGCGGGAATGACGGGGTGGGTGGGGAGGGGCGCTCACCCCAACCGATCCAGCCCCCGAACCCGCAAATGACGCAATTGTCATGTCGCGGTCATCGCCCCTCCACCTCGCATTCCGTACACCGGACCCATGGTCGCCACGCGGCCGAACGGTTCGACGAGATCGGCGCCCGACACTCCCGGGGGTGCCGTGGCGGCCGGCGGAGGGCTTGCTTTCCGCCGGCCGTTCCCGTCTGAAGGCAGACGGTTGCAGACAGGCGAAAGGAGCGCGCATGACCCGCAAGATCCTGGTGGTCGAAGACGATGCGTCGACCTCGGCCTATCTCGCCAAGGGCCTGTCCGAAGCCGGCTACGCGGTCGAGGCCGCGCATGACGGGCGTGACGGCCTGTTCCTCGCCAGCGAGGGTATCTTCGACCTCATCATCGCCGACCGCATGCTGCCGGGCCTCGACGGCCTCGCCATGGTCAGCGCGATTCGCGCGGCGGGGCTCGATACGCCGGTGTTGATCCTGTCGGCGCTCGGCGCGGTGGACGACCGCGTCGACGGCCTGAAGGCGGGTGCGGACGATTACCTTTGCAAGCCCTTTTCGTTCGCCGAGCTGTCGGCCCGGATCGAAGCGCTCGTCCGCCGGTCGGACCGCGCCGGGGCGGAGCCGACCAAGACGCGCCTGTCGGTCGGCGACCTGGAGATCGACCTGCTCTCCCGCGCCGTCACCCGCGCCGGCCGGTCGATTCCGCTCGGCGCGCGCGAATTCAACCTGCTGGAATTCCTCGCGCGGCACGCGGGGCAGGTGGTGACGCGCACGATGATGCTCGAGAAGATCTGGAACTACCATTTCGATCCCGGCAGCAACGTGGTCGACGTCCATATCGGTCGCCTCCGCCGCAAGCTGGAGGAAGGCTTCCCGACCCCGATCCTCCATACCGTGCGCGGTGCGGGCTACCGTCTGGCGGCCGATCCCGCCTGAGTTCTGCGTTAGCGGCTGCCCCTAGCAAGGGGCCGTCGCGGACTGTCCGCTGAACGCCGGATGCGATAGGGCGAGCCATGCGCCTGTCCGTCACCGCCCGTATCGCCCTGCTGTCGATCCTGTTGACGCTGGCCGCCAATATCGTGCTGCTCGGATTCGTCTGGAAACAGACCGATGCGGTGGTCGTCGACACGGTGCGTCGCGACACGATCGAACATGCCGAGGCGATGCGCGCGCTCTACCGCATCGGCGGGCTGCCGCCGGTGGTGGCGGCGACCGCCCAGGCCCATACGGGTGACGACAGTTCCTTCTTTATCGCGGTGTTGGATCACAAGGGCCGGACGGTTGCGGGCGCGCTGCCCCCCGGTCTGTCACCGGCCTTGCTGCCCACCGCGTTCCGGATCGGCGATGTCGTTTCGCCGACCACGCGCGACGGCATCGGCTATGTGCTGCGCCCGATCGGCGACCATTGGCTGTTCGCCGGTCGCCGGCTCGACGTGGTGGATACCGAACGGCGCGCGATCGAGGATGCGCTGGTGATCGCCGTGCTGCTGTCGCTGTTGCTCGGGGTAGTTGCGGCGCTGATCCTTGCCCGCTACGTCGGCCGGCGGTTGACGCGCATCGCCGCGGTGGTGGAGGCGGTGAGCGAAGGCGATCTGTCGCGGCGCGTGCCGCTGACGCCCGCCCACCGCGATGCCTTCGACCGCTTGGCGGACCGGTTGAACCAGATGCTGTCGAAGCTCGAACGGCTGATGGTCGAACTGCGCGTCGTCACCGACAGCCTCGCCCATGATTTGCGGTCCCCGCTCGCGCGCCTGCGTACCAAGACCGAGCAGGCGGTGCTGATCGCCGATCCGCAGGCGCGCGAGGCGGCGCTGGGCGGCCTGCTCACCGAAACCGACCTCGTGATGCGCATGCTGACCATGGTGATCGAGATCAGCCGATCCGAATCGGTGTCGCGCGACCGCTTCATCGAGGTGGCGCCCGCCGAACTGGTGCGCGAAATCGCCGACCTCTACGAACCGGTCGCGGAGGACGCGGGGCTGGTCTTCACCGTCGCAATCGACGACTCGGCGCCGGTGATGCGCGTCCATCGCGAATTGCTGAGCCAGGCGATCGGCAACCTGATCGACAATGCGTTGAAACATGCCGGCGATGGCGGCGCGCTGACGCTGCGGCTGGAACGGCACGCGACGGCAATTGCGATCCAGGTCGAGGACCGCGGCGCTGGCATTGCCGAGGCGGATCGCGAACAGGCGCTGAAGCGCTTCGGGCGGCTGGACGCGGCGCGTACCACACCGGGGGCGGGCCTCGGCATGGCGCTCATTGAGGCGGTCGCACGGTTGCACGACGGGCGTTTCGAACTCGCCGACAACGCGCCGGGCCTGATCGCGCGGATCGTGCTGCCGGTGACGCGGACCTGACCACAGGGCCGATCCGCCCACTCGTCGCGTTTTCCCCACCGCCGATGGTTAACCACTTGTCAGGGCGCGGCGCTTAGTGTGTCGGGCAGGACGCGGCCGGGGGGCTGCATGTGGGGCTTTTGCGCCGGAGACGGCAAGAAGGAGCGTTATGCTGGGGGCCATCGTTTTCACCTATGGCATGCTGATGAGCTTCGTGTTCCAGGGCGCGGCCCGGAACGCCAAGCTGAAGCGGCCCAATCCGCCGATGCTGCAATATGTCGGCTATCTGCTGGTCGGCCTGTCCGCCGGCCTGTCGGGCATGTTGCTGCTGATGGCGTTCACCGCGAAGGCGCCGTTCCCGCTGGTGTGAGGGCGCGCGCTACCGCTTTAAGGGGGGCGCTACCGCGTCCTCTACCAGTTCCCGTAACCCGTTCGCCCTGAGCCTGTCGAAGGGCGCCTCACCGCAAGCGGATCGCTCGTGGGTAGGCGCCCTTCGGCAGGCTCAGGGCGAACGGCGATATATACGGTAAGGAAAGTAGGCCCTTACGCTGCCCGGCGCATCGCGAGGGCGGCCTCAATCCGCGCGATCAGCTCGCTCATCGAGGGCGCCGACCAGGGCACCGTAGCAGGCGCGGGCATCTGCACCTTCTGGGCGATCCGGCGATAGGCGTGTTGCGACAGGGCCATGACATCTTCCTCGGGCTGACCCGCGGAACGATGCCGCCAACATGCTCACCAAAAGGTTAACGGCTGGCCTCGGCGTCGCAAAGCGGTACAGCGATCGGCATGACTGCGCTCAATCTGTTCGGCCTGTTCGCCATCCTGTTCATGCTGCTGTGCTACCTCATGGAGGAGCGGTCGCCGTGGTGGACATTGGGTTTCGCCTTCGGTTGCCTGCTTAGCTCGGCCTATGGGTTTCTGCAGGGTGCCTGGCCGTTCGGCGCGGTGGAGCTGCTCTGGACGGCGATCGCTATCCGTCGCTGGTGGGTGGGGCTGATGAAGGTGCGGGCGAAAGCGGAACCGCTCGCTTGACAGGGCGTTTGCGCGCGCCTACCTGCCTGTCCTTCCGAAGCACCGGTCCCGGCGGCGCCTGTTGGCGCGCGTCGCGTGCATGCGTACAGGGCAGGTGTTGCTCGGAAGATGCGACGAGATGGGGTTTGTGCGGCCATGCCAAACCCTGTGGAGCTAGGAGAAACGTTTCATGGCACGTATCGCGGGTGTCAATATCCCGACCAACAAGCGCGTGGTGATCGCGCTGACCTACATTCACGGCATTGGCCCGGCCAAGGCCAAGGAAATCACGGAAAAGCTGAACATCGCCGCCGAGCGCCGCGTTCAGGACCTGACCGATCAGGAAGTGCTGCAGATCCGCGAGACGATCGACGCCGATCACACCGTGGAAGGTGACCTTCGTCGCGAAACCGCGATGAACATCAAGCGCCTGATGGATCTCGCCTGCTACCGTGGCCTGCGTCACCGCAAGGGCCTGCCGGTCCGCGGCCAGCGCACGCACACCAATGCGCGCACCCGCAAGGGCAAGGCGAAGCCGATCGCAGGGAAGAAGAAGTAAGCGCCTGCGCGCTTCCTTCTCCGCCGGAAGCTGGTCGGCAACGATCGCCCGGCGTTTCAGCTAGTTAAGGTCAGGACATAATCCATGGCACGTGAACCGCAGCGTCTTCGCCGTCGCGAACGCAAGAACATCACCGCCGGCGTCGCGCATGTGAACGCCAGCTTCAACAACACCATGATCACCATCACCGACGCGCAGGGCAACGCCATTTCGTGGTCGTCCGCCGGCATGATGGGCTTCAAGGGCAGCCGCAAGTCGACCCCGTACGCCGCTCAGGTGGCCGCGGAAGACGCCGGCAAGAAGGCCGCCGAGCACGGCGTCCGCACCCTCGAGGTCGAGGTGAAGGGTCCGGGTTCGGGCCGCGAATCGGCGCTGCGCGCGCTGCAGGCGGTCGGTTTCCAGATCACCTCGATCCGCGACGTCACCTCGATCCCGCACAACGGTGTGCGTCCGTCGAAGCGTCGCCGCGTCTGATTACCCACGCGCCGGCTGACGAGCCGGCGCGTCTTTCTCCCGGCTGGAGCTGCCCCCGTTCCGGCCCAAATTAGGGGACACCTGTGTCTGTCAATGCAAAGAACTGGCAGGAACTGAAGAAGCCCAACGGCCTTGAGAAGAAGGGCGGCGATGGCAAGCGCAAGGCGACCTTCGTGGCCGAGCCGCTGGAGCGTGGCTTCGGCCTGACGCTCGGCAACGCGCTGCGTCGCGTGCTGCTCTCGTCGCTGCAGGGCGCCGCGGTCACCTCGATCAAGATCGAGAACGTGCTGCATGAGTTCAGCAGCCTTGCCGGCGTGCGCGAAGACGTCACGGACATCGTCCTGAACGTCAAGCAGATCGCGCTCAAGATGCAGGGCGAAGGCCCGAAGCGTCTCCAGCTGTCCGCCACCGGCCCGGCCGAGGTGAAGGCCGGCGACATCGCCGTGTCGGGCGATATCGAGGTGATGAACCCCGATCTGGTCATCTGCCATCTGGACGAAGGCGCGACGCTCAACATGGAGCTGACCGCCGACATCGGTAAGGGCTACGTGCCCGCGACCGCCAACCGTCCGGCCGACGCGCCGATCGGCCTGATCCCGGTCGATGCGCTGTATTCGCCGGTGCGCCAGGTGTCGTACAAGGTCGATCCGACCCGTGTCGGTCAGGACCTCGATTACGACAAGCTGACGCTGACGATCGAGACCGACGGCACGGTGACCCCGGAAGACGCGGTGGCCTATGCCGGCCGCATCCTTCAGGACCAGCTGGCGCTGTTCGTCCACTTCGACGATTCGGCGATCACGCGTTCGTCGGCACCGATCGGCCAGGCGGCCGCTCCGGCAGCCGGTGGCGAGACGGCGGGCGACACGCAGCAGATCAACCGTTACCTCCTTAAGAAGGTCGACGAGTTGGAGCTGTCGGTGCGTTCGGCGAACTGCCTGAAGAACGACAACATCATCTATATCGGCGATCTGGTCGGCAAGACCGAAGCCGAAATGCTGCGTACCCCGAACTTCGGCCGCAAGTCCTTGAACGAAATCAAGGAAGTGCTCTCGTCGATGGGGCTCCGCCTGGGTATGGAAATCCCCGGCTGGCCGCCCGAGAACATCGAAGAGATGGCCAAGAAGCTCGAGCAGGAGATTATGGGCTAAGCTGCATCGGGATAGCGATGCTATCCCGAAGACGGCGTCAGCCCGGCCGACGGGTCGGGGAGCGGCAACGCCGCAACCCGAACCCGATCGACGTGACCGGTGCGGCTTCGCCGCACCGCCACCCGGCCCGAAAGACACCCTTCTCGGTGTGACTTTTGTGACTTTCCAAAAGGGGCGAACGGCGGTCCCCTGCTATCAAACCGCCAGCCTTGGGGTTCCGTGACACGGCCCCCTGACAAACGAAGGACATACCCATGCGTCATCGCGTCGGCGGCCGTAAGCTGCAGCGTACCTCGGCCCATCGTACGGCCCTGTTCCGCAACATGTCGGCCGCGCTCATCAAGCACGAGCAGATCACCACCACCGTCGCCAAGGCGAAGGAACTGCGTCCCTACGTCGAAAAGCTGGTGACGCTGGCGAAGAAGGGTGGCCTGTCCAACCGTCGTCTGGCGCACGCCCGCCTGCTCGACGATGCGCAGCTGGTGAAGCTGTTCGACGTTCTCGCGTCGCGCTATGCCGACCGTAACGGCGGCTACACCCGTATCATCAAGGCCGGCATCCGCGCCTCGGACGCGTCGCCGATGGCGATCATCGAATTCGTCGACCGCGACGTCTCGGCCAAGGGCCAGGATTCGGGCCCGGTGATGTCGGACGAGGATTTCGACGAGGCGGCGTAAGTCTCTCCACCACCGTTCGGGCTGAGCCTGTCGAAGCCCTTGGGTCTTCCCATGCCCTTCGACAAGCTCAGGGCGGAGGTTAAGTACTGACAAGAAGAAGGCCGCGCCAGCGATGGTGCGGCCTTTTTCGTGTTTGTCAGAGACTTGGCCTACCCCGGCAAAGCGGCGCCGTCGGACGGGGCCTTCGCCCCGCCCGGCCGGGCTTGGCCTTCTGCGGCTGCGCCGCTAAGGCCTGCGCCCATGCAGCACAGCGACAGCATTCTCATCGTCGATTTCGGCAGCCAGGTCACGCAGCTCATCGCCCGCCGGGTACGAGAGGCGGGGGTCTATTCGGAAATCGCGCCCTTCCAGTCCTCCGATGAGGCCTTCGACCGGATCAAGCCGGCCGGCATCATCCTGTCGGGTGGTCCGGCCTCGGTCACTGCTGAGAACAGCCCGCGCGTGCCGCAGCGCTTCTTCGACGCCGGTCTGCCGATCCTGGGCATCTGTTACGGCCAGCAGGTCATGACCGCGCAGTTGGGCGGTCATGTCGTCGTCTCCGGCGACGGTGGCGAGTTCGGCAAGGCTTTCGTCGATGTGCAGACCAGCTGCGGCCTGTTCGACGGCCTTTGGGCGGAGGGCGAGCGCCATCAGGTGTGGATGAGCCACGGCGACAAGGTCGATGCGCTCGCCCCCGGCTTTACCCCCGTCGCCGTATCGGAAGGTGCGCCCTTCGCGATCGTCGCCGACGAGGCGCGCCGCTTCTATGGTGTGCAGTTCCACCCTGAGGTCGTCCATACCCCCGATGGCGGCAAGCTGATCGCCAACTTCGCCCGCCACGTCTGCGGCTTGACGGGCGACTGGACGATGGCCGAGTTCCGCGAGGCCAAGATCGCCGACATCCGCGCCCAGGTCGGCAGCGGCAAGGTGATCTGCGGCCTGTCGGGTGGTGTCGATTCGGCGGTCGCCGCACTGCTCATCCACGAGGCGATCGGCGACCAGCTGACCTGCGTGTTCGTCGACGGCGGCATCCTGCGGGCCGGTGAGGCCGAGCAGGTCGTCGGCCTGTTCCGGGGCCATTACAATATCCCGCTCGTCCACGTGCAGGCGCAAACGCTGTTCATGAACGGGCTCGCCGGGGTCACCGATCCCGAGGCGAAGCGCAAGTTCATCGGCAAGACCTTCATCGACGTCTTCGAGGCGGAAGCGAAGAAGATCGGCGGGGCAGAGTTCCTGGCGCAGGGCACGCTCTATCCCGACGTCATCGAAAGCGTCAGCTTTACCGGCGGCCCGTCGGTGACGATCAAGAGCCACCACAATGTCGGCGGCCTGCCCGAGCGCATGAACATGAAGCTCGTCGAGCCGCTGCGCGAACTGTTCAAGGACGAGGTCCGCGCGCTGGGCCGCGAGCTGGGGCTGCCCGAAATCTTCGTCGGCCGCCACCCGTTCCCCGGACCGGGCCTCGCGATTCGCATCCCCGGCGAGGTCACGCAGGAACGCTGCGACATCCTCCGCAAGGCGGATGCGATCTATCTCGAAGAGATCCGCAACGCCGGGCTGTACGATGCGATCTGGCAGGCGTTCGCGGTGCTGCTGCCGGTCCGCTCGGTCGGCGTGATGGGCGACGGCCGTACCTATGACAGCGTGCTGGCGTTGCGTGCGGTCACCTCGGTCGACGGCATGACCGCGGAGGCGTTCCAGTTCCCCGGCGACTTCCTGCCGCGGGTCGCGACCCGGATCATCAACGAGGTGAAGGGCGTCAACCGCGTCGTCTACGATTACACCAGCAAGCCCCCCGGCACGATCGAGTGGGAGTGACCGGGACTCGCGATCCTGCGGGGCAGGATCGCGGCCCGGTCACTCAGCGGCGAGTAGCCGCCGCCGGGCCCGCCACGTAGGAACCGTTCGCCCTGAGCCTGTCGAAGGGCAGGTGAGTCTCACCCTGCTTCGATAAGCTCAGCATGACCGGCGTGTTGGGCGGTGAGGCACGCTGTGCAGGAGCCGCCTACGCCACGTCCACCAGCACCAGTTCGCTGTCCTCCAGCGCGGTCACCCGCAACACGTCCTGGTCCGCGATCGCCGCGCCGTCGCGGGCGTTGACCCGCACGCCGTCGATCTCGACCGCACCCGTCGCCGGCACCAGATAGCCGCGCCGGTCCTTGCCCAGCGGATAGTCCGCGCTTTCACCTGCCTTCAGCGTCGCTGCGACGACGCGGCCGTCGGTGCGGATACGCAGCGCATCGCCGTCCTCCTCGTAACCGCTCGCCAGCACGACGAACTGTCCCGCGCGCTCGCCCTTGGGGAAGGGGCGGGCGCCCCAGCTCGGCTTTTCGCCGCGGCTGGTCGGCTGGATCCAGATCTGGAAGATCTTGGTCGTCACATCCTCACGATTATATTCGGCATGCGCGATGCCGGTGCCCGCGCTCATCACCTGCACGTCGCCCGCCTCTGTCCGCCCGAGGTTGCCCAGATTGTCCTGATGCGTGATTGCGCCTTCGCGGACGTAGGTGATGATTTCCATGTCGCGATGCGGGTGCGGCGGGAATCCGGACTGCGGCGCAATCGTGTCGTCGTTCCAGACGCGCAGATTGCCCCAGCTTTCGCGCTTGGGATCGTAGTAATTGGCGAAGCTGAAATGATGCTTGGCGTCGAGCCAGCCGTGGTTGGCACCGCCCAGCGACGCGAAGGGACGGAGGTCGATCATGATACGTCTCCCGATGAGGGGCGGCAGATCGCCGGCGGCCCTCGTTGATCCGCAATATGGCGCGGGTGGGCGAGGCGATGAAGGGCGGCAAACGGCAACGGTCCGTTCGCGAAATGGCGTGCGTTGACGCGGGCGCCGACACGCGAGAGGAGGGGGCATGACCAAGCCCCCCATCGGCCGCGACACGCGGCTGTGCATGTCCCTGTCGGCGCGTCCCGGCAATTTCGGCTCGCGCTTCCATAACCGACTGTACGAGCTGACGGGGCTGGACTTCGTCTACAAATCCTTCTCGACGACCGACCTGCCCGCGGCGGTCGGCGGCATTCGGGCCTTGAACATCCGCGGCTGCGCGATCTCGATGCCGTTCAAGGAGGCGGTAATTGCGCTGCTCGACGGCCTCGCGCCTTCCGCTGCGGCGATCGACAGCGTCAACACCATCGTCAACGACGATGGCGTGCTGACCGGCCACAATACGGATTATGGCGCGGTGGCGGATCTGTTGCGCGACGTCGACCCTGCCACGCGATTCGTGTTGCGCGGATCGGGCGGCATGGCCAAGGCGGTCGCCGCCGCGCTGCGCGACAGCGGCTTCACGGACGGCACGATCGTCGCGCGCAACCGGGCGGCGGGCGAACCGCTCGCGACGCTGTACGGCTATCGCTGGTCGCCGGAGCTGACGGATGGCGCGGCACTGCTGATCAACGTGACGCCGCTCGGCATGACGGGTGCCGATGCCGACGCGCTCGCCTTTCCGGCCGAGCTGATCGCGGACTGCACGATCGCCTTCGATGTCGTGCAATATCCGCCCGAAACCCCTTTCCTCCGCGCGGCGCGCGAGGCGGGCAAGCGTTGCATCACCGGCACCGAGGTGGCGACGTTGCAGGCGTTGCAGCAGTTCATCCTGTATACGGGTGTGACGCCGACCGATGCGCAGGTCGCCGAGGCCGCCGCGTTTGCGCGCGGCTGAACCGTGTCGGCGAGATGCCGAGCCACATTCATCGATGGTTGGAAAATGGCGCGCCCGGAACGATTCGAACGTCCGACCCTCAGATTCGTAGTCTGATGCTCTATCCAGCTGAGCTACGGGCGCTTGGCCATGGCAGAAGCCACGGCGGGTATTTGGGCCGCGGGTGGGACCCGCAGCGAAAGAATGGTCGGGAAGAGAGGATTCGAACCTCCGGCCCCTGCCTCCCGAAGACAGTGCTCTACCAGGCTGAGCTACTCCCCGACGGAGTCCGTCCGGGTCGTTTTCGGCGACCCGACCGTGCTTGGAGGCGCGCCTATAGCCACGCCCGAAACGGGATGCAAGCGCCCGATGCACTCTCTTGCGAAATCATGCGTGTCCGCCGTAGCAGGTGGGGCGTGAACATGATCGAAGCCCTTGCTGCGGCACTGGTAATCCTGAACGTGGCGCTCGTCGCAGGTCGCAGCCTGTGGAACTATCCGGTCGCGCTGTTGGCGGTGACGATCTACGCAAGCGTGTTCTTCGAGGCGCGGCTGTACAGCGACGCGCTGCTTCAGGGCTTTTTCTTTGCGGCGAATCTGTACGGCTGGGCGAATTGGTCGCGCAGTCGGCAAGCGGCGGGCGAGGTGGTGGTCGACACGCTCGATTCGCGGGGGCGGACGCGCTGGTTGGCGGGCGGCATCGCCGCCTGGGCGATCTGGAGCGCGCTGATGCATCGCTACACCGATGCCTCCTATCCCTGGTGGGACGGCGCGATCGCCATCGCGTCGGTGGCAGCACAGCTGTTGCAGGCGCGTCGCCGCATCGAAAGCTGGTGGGTGTGGATCGCGGTCGATGTGGCGAGCGTGCCGCTCTACGCCGCCAAGGGGCTGTGGTTTACCGCCGGCGTGTACGGCGTGCTGCTCGCGCTGGCGGTCTACGGCTACGTCGACTGGCGGCGCGCCGCGACGCGACGCCAGCTGGCGGTGGCGGCATGACGCCCCGAACGATCTGCCTGCACGGGCCGGAGAGCACCGGCAAGTCGGCGATGATCCCCCGGCTCGTCCAGCATTTCGGGGGCGTGCCGCATGTCGCCGAATTCGGGCGCACCTATTGCGAGGCGTTCGGCACCGACCTGACGATGGCCGATCTGGTCGAGATCGCGAAGGGGCATGACGGCAAGACCCGTGGCGCGCTGTCAGAACGCAGCTATCCCGTGATCCTGGACACCGATCCGCTGATGACGGCGGTGTGGGCGGACATGATGTTCGGCCGCCGCGATCCCTGGTTCGCGACCTGGACCAATACGGCGGACATCTACCTGCTGTTCGATATCGATTTGCCTTGGGTCGACGATGGCACGCGGATGTTCGGCAGCCCCGCGCAACGCCAGCGTTTCTTCGATCTCAGCCGCCGAATCCTAGAGGAGCGCGGCGTGCGCTGGGCGCTGGTGAGCGGGCAGGGCTCGACGCGTTACATCAACGCGCTGCACGCGATCGAGGCGCTGAGCCGCGACTAGCGCAAAGCCGTCGTCCCCTGCTAGGGGCGGCGCATGACGACCCCGCTTTCGCAGATCCGTAACTTTTCGATCATCGCCCATATCGACCATGGCAAGTCGACGCTTGCCGACCGCCTGATCCAGCGCACCGGCGGCCTGACCGACCGCGAGATGTCGAGCCAGGTGCTCGACAACATGGACATCGAGAAGGAACGCGGCATCACCATCAAGGCGCAGACGGTGCGCCTGTCGTATCCCGCGAAGGACGGCGTCACCTATACGCTGAACCTGATGGACACGCCGGGCCACGTCGACTTCGCGTATGAAGTCTCCCGCAGTCTGGCGGCGTGCGAGGGCGCGCTGCTGGTGGTCGACGCGGCGCAGGGCGTCGAGGCGCAGACGCTCGCCAACGTCTATCAGTCGATCGAGCATGACCATGAGATCGTGCCCGTCATCAACAAGATCGACCTGCCCGCCGCCGAACCCGAGAAGGTGCGCAAGGAGATCGAGGATGTCATCGGCCTCGATGCGTCGGAAGCGGTGTTGGCGAGCGCCAAGTCTGGGATCGGCATCGACGACATCCTCGACGCGATCGTCACCAAGATTCCGCCGCCCAAGGGCGATGCGACCGCGCCGCTGAAGGCGATGCTGGTCGATTCGTGGTACGATCCGTATCTCGGCGTCGTCATCCTGGTCCGCGTGATCGACGGCACGCTGAAGAAGGGGCAGCAGGTCGCCTTCATGCAGGCGGGCACGACGCACCTCGTCGATCGCGTCGGCTGCTTCCGCCCGAAGATCGAGCAGCTGACCGATTTGGGGCCGGGCGAGATCGGATTCATCACCGCGCAGATCAAGGACGTCGCGCAGGCGCGCGTCGGCGACACGCTGACCGATGCCAAGAAGCCCGCAGCCGAACCGCTGCCGGGGTTCAAGGAAGTGCAGCCGGTGGTGTTCTGCGGGCTGTTCCCGGTCGACGCCAACGACTTCGAGAAGCTGCGCGAGTCTATCAGCAAGCTGCGGTTGAACGATGCGAGCTTCAGCTTCGAGATGGAGACGAGTGCGGCGCTGGGCTTCGGCTTCCGCTGCGGCTTCCTCGGCCTGCTGCACCTGGAGATCATCCAGGAGCGGCTGACCCGCGAATACGACCTCGACCTGATCACGACCGCGCCTTCGGTGGTCTATCAGATCGACCTGACGCACGGTGGCGGCCAGATCGATCTGCACAACCCCGCCGACATGCCCGATCCCAACAAGATCGAGTCGATCAGCGAACCGTGGATCGAGGCGACGATCTACGTCCCCGACGAATATCTCGGCAGCATCCTGAAGCTGTGCCAGGACCGCCGCGGTATCCAGAAGAACCTGACCTATGTCTCGGGCCGCGCCCAGGCGACGTATGAATTGCCGCTCAACGAAGTGGTGTTCGACTTCTACGATCGCCTGAAGTCGCTGTCGAAGGGCTATGCCAGCTTCGACTATCACCAGATCGGCTATCGCGAGGGCGACCTCGTGAAGATGAGCATTCTGGTGAACGAGGAGCCGGTCGACGCACTGAGCATGATCGTCCACCGCGGCACCGCCGAAGTGCGGGGGCGTGGGATGGTCGAGCGGCTGAAGGAGCTGATCCCAAGGCACATGTTCAAGATTCCGATCCAGGCGGCGATCGGCGGCAAGGTCATCGCGCGCGAGACGATCAGCGCGATGCGCAAGGACGTGACCGCGAAATGCTATGGCGGCGACGCGACGCGTAAGCGCAAGCTGCTCGACAAGCAGAAGAAGGGCAAGGCCCGGATGCGCGAATATGGCTCGGTGAGCATTCCGCAGGAGGCGTTTATCGCGGCGTTGCGGATGGGGGATGAGGGCTGAGGCTGAGCGCCCGAGGCTAAGCAAAGCTTAGCCGAGGACCAGCGCCAGCCCGGCCGACGACCGCGCGACCCCGTCGTCGCGCGTGTCGATCGACGACGCGGCTTTGCCGCGGCGTGGTCGTGTTTCGGTGTGTCTTTTTTCTTCGTCACTCCGGACGTGTTCCGGAGTCCACTCTGCGGCGAGGCTTGCGCTTTGAGCCTCCGGGCGTCCCATGGCCGCCTGGTGGACCCCGGAACACGTCCGGGGTGACGGGTTTAATGGGGCCGAGGTTGTTCTTCAGTGCGCCACGCCGCGGCAAAGCCGCGTCGTCGATCGACACGGGCGAGAGTGAACTCGCCCGGTCGTCGGCCGGGCTGGCGCTGGTCCTTGACTAAGCTGTGCTTAGTCTTGGGCGCGCAGCCTTACATATAATTCTGGGGATCCGGGCTCGGCAGGTTGCAGGCGCGGGTCTTGCCGCGTTCGCAGGCGTCGACCTGCGCGCGCCAGTCGGCCATCGCCATCGCATAAGCCCGCTCGCGGTCCGCCTGCAGCGCGGCATTCGCGACGATCGTCTGACGACGGGCACGCATCGCGGCGCGATAGGCGGCGACATCGGCCTGATAGCGCGCGTCATTGGCCGCGTTGACTGCGGTCACGGCATGGCCGTCCATGCGGGCCTGTGCCGCGACGTCGCGATTGGCGGCGGCGACGCCCGGCGCGCTTTCGGCGGCGATCGCGTTGCTGCGTGGGGTGTTGCTGTCGTGACCCGGATCATAGGGCAGCGGCGTGCTGGGCTGATCGGCGGGATTGGTGCTCTGGGTCTGCGCGATGGCCGGGGCGGCGATCACCAGGGCGGCACCAATAAGTAACGGACGAAACATGGAGAATGCTCCTTGTTGGACTGTCCGCGATAATCGGTGAACGACAGATCCGGTTCCGAACCCGGTGTCGGCGTCAGCGTTGCAGCTTGGCCAGCAGCGTGTCGAGGGTCTGCAGAAAGCGGCTGCGGTCGGCGGCGGCGAAGGGTTTGGGGCCGCCCAATTGCTCGCCGCCCGCGCGCAGGTCTGCCATGATCGCCCGCGTCGCGATCGCGCCACCGATCGATGCGGTCGTGAAGGGCTTGCCGGTAGGCGCCAGCACCGTCGCGCCCGCCTTCAGACAGCGATCGGCCAGCAAAATGTCCGCAGTAATCACCAGTGCCGCGGCATCGGCGCGTTCCGCGATCCAGTCATCGGCGGCGTCGAAGCCGTCGCTTACCACAATGCGGGTGATGAGCGGGTGCTGCGGGATACGGAAGGGCGCGTTGCTGACCAGCGTCACGGGCACCTCCTGGCGCCACGCGACTTTGTAGATTTCGTCCTTCACCGGACAAGCGTCCGCATCGACGAGGATGCGGACGCGTGGTGCCGGATCGGACGTCATCGGTCGCGCGCCTTAACCGCGGGGGCCCTTGCGGTAGGGCTTGGCCTGATGCCGCGCGGGGGCGCCGCCGGTACGCGGGCGACCGGCATTGTCACGCGGCGCGCGCGGACCGCGCGGACCGCCGCCATGACCGCCCTCAGCGCGCGGATTGCCGGCGAAGGGGACGATCTGCAGGCTGCCTTCGTCGCTTTCCGGGTTGGCGGTACGCTGTACGCTGGCGAGCACCCGGTCGGCGACGGTGCGCGGCACTTCGAACAACGTGTCGTTCGGGTTGATGCGGATCGCGCCGATTTCCGCCTTGGTGATATGGCCGCGGCGGCAGATCAGCGGCAAGAGCCAGCGCGGGTCGGCATTCTGGCGGCGGCCGATGTCCATGCGGAACCAGACGGTATCCTCGAAGCCGGGGCGGGGACCCTGCTGACGCTCGCTCTGCTGCGGCGCTGCCGAATCGAGCAGGTCTTCGGCCTGCGGCATCGCGGCGCGGTGCGCGTGGACGAGCGCGGCGGCAATATCTTCGGGCGACTTTTCGGCGATCAGGCGCTGCGCCAGCTCGCGATCCTCGTCATCGAACTCGATCGGTTCGAGCAGCGTCGCGATCAGGCGCTCGCGATCCTGTTTGCGGATGTCGTCGGCGCTGGGGGCGGGGATCCAGTCGCAGGCGATCTTGGCCTGCTTCAGCATCATGTCGACGCGGCGGCGGCGCGGGTAGGGGACGATGAGCACCGCGGTGCCCTTCTTGCCGGCGCGCCCCGTGCGGCCCGAGCGGTGCTGCAGCGTTTCGGCGTCGCGCGGCATTTCGACGTGGATCACGAGCGTCAGGCTGGGCAGGTCGATGCCGCGCGCGGCGACGTCGGTCGCGACGCAGACGCGGGCGCGGCGATCCCGCAGCGCCTGCAACGCCTGGTTGCGCTCATTCTGGCTGTGTTCGCCCGACAGCGCGACAGCTGCGAAGCCGCGCTCGACGAGGCTGGCGTGGAGGTGGCGGACGTTGTCGCGGGTGGCACAGAACAGGATCGCCGTTTCCGCTTCGTGGAAGCGGAGCAGGTTGATGACGGCATGTTCGATATCGGCGGGCGCGACGGTGACCGCCTGATATTGGATGTCGCCGTGGCCACGCGTCTCACCGACGGTCGAGATACGCAGCGCGTCATTCTGGTAGCGCTTGGCGAGCGCGACGATCGGCTTGGGCATGGTCGCCGAGAACATCAGCGTGCGGCGTTCGGACGGCGACGAATCGAGGATCTGCTCGAGGTCTTCGCGGAAGCCCATGTCGAGCATCTCGTCCGCCTCGTCGAGCACGGCGACGCGCAGCGCGGAGAGGTCGAGCGCGCCGCGTTCGAGGTGATCGCGCAGGCGGCCCGGCGTGCCGACGACGATATGCGCGCCGTGGCTGAGCGAGCGACGCTCCTTGCTGGCGTCCATGCCGCCGACGCAGGTCGCGATGCGCGCATGCGCTTCCTTATACAGCCACATCAGCTCGCGGCTGACCTGCAACGCGAGTTCGCGCGTCGGTGCGATGATCAGCGCGAGGGGGAGGCCCGGCGGCGGCAGCGTGCCGTCGACGAGCAGTTCGCCCGCCATGGCGAGGCCGAAGGCGACCGTCTTGCCCGAACCGGTCTGGGCGGAGACGACGAGATCGCGGCCGGCGGCTTCCGGTTCGATTACCGCGGCCTGGACGGCGGTAGGCGCTTCATAGCCACGGGCGACGAGCGCTTCAGCGAGAAGCGGGGGCAGGGAGGAAAAGGGCATGGGAAACCTAAAATAAAAGCGGGCCCCGAAGCCCATGCCGACAGGGCAGGGCTGGAGCGCAGCAGGTCAACAAAATCGCGATGGAAATCGCGGGCCAATGCGGGCGGCAATACGGGTAATGTGGCGCTTATCGCGTGCGCATCATGGCCGTGGCCGTAACCCCAAGAGACCCTGCCTGCGCGCCAAATCCGCGAAGCCGAGGCCGAGCGAGGCCGCGCGGGCTCCCTACGCCAAACCGCGCCGCTGCGCAACTCGCGCAAAAATCGGCGGGTGGCGCCACACGCGCTCTGCAACATTCCGTAACATTTATTAGTCCGATGCGGGATCAAAGCCCGGCGCCTGCCGTTGGGCGGCGACGGATTGGAACGGGGCCGCCACGGCGCCGACCATCGCGGTGAGGACGACTGCATGGCGACACTGGCTCCCCCGGCCCCACGGCACGCACCCCGAGATCGCGGCGGACCGCATGGCGCCGGGCGCACGCTGGATGCGCTGAACTTTTTCCTGGCGGATGTGCGCGATGGGCTGGGCCCGTATCTCGCCATCTATCTGCTCGCGATGCGCGGACCGGCGCATGGCTGGAACGAGGCGACGGTCGGCATGGTGCTGACGATCGCGGGCATCGTCGGGCTGGTATCGCAGACGCCGGCAGGCGGCCTGATCGACCGGAGCCGTAACAAGCCGGCGATCGTCATCGTCGCGGCATTGCTGGTCACGCTGACCAGCGTATCGCTGCCCTTCGTCCACGGTTTCGCGATGGTCACCGCGACCCAGTCGCTCGCGGCGGTGGCGGGGGCGGTCTTCGCCCCGGCGATCAGCGCGATCACGCTGGGCCTGTTCGGCCCCAAGCTGTTTTCGAAGCGCGTCGGGCGGAACGAGGCGTTCAACCATGCCGGAAACGCCGTATCCGCCGCGCTGGCCGGAGCGCTGGCGTGGAAGTTCGGCCCGGTCGTCGTCTTCTGGTTGATGGGCGCGCTGACGGTGGCAAGCGTCGCTGCGGCGCTGCGGATTCGCAACGGCGACATCGACAATGCGGTGGCGCGCGGCCTCGATTGCGAACCGGACGAGACGTGCGAGCAGCCCGGCGGCTGGCGCGTGCTGGTCGAGAACCGGCCGCTGCTGCTGTTCGCCGCCATCGCGTTCCTGTTCCACCTGGCCAATGCGGCAATGCTGACGTCGGTCAGCCAGCTGCTCGCTAAGACCGTGGGCAAGGATTCGGCGACCTCGCTGACCGCCGCCTGCATCGTCGCGGCGCAATTGGTGATGGTGCCGGTCGCCGTCATCGTTGGCCGCAACGTTGATAGCTGGGGTCGCAAGCCGCTGTTCCTCGTCGCATTCGGCGTGCTGGCCGCGCGCGGTGCGCTATATACGCTGTCGAACGACGCCTGGTGGCTGGTCGGGGTGCAGGCGCTCGACGGAGTGGGAGCCGGCATCTTCGGCGCGCTCTTCCCGGTGGTGATCGCGGATCTGACCAAGGGGTCCGGCCGCTTCAACGTCGCGCAGGGTGCGGTCGCGACGGCGCAGGGGCTGGGCGCAGCGCTCAGCGCGACGCTGGCGGGCACGATCATCGTCGGGGCAGGCTATGCCGTAAGCTTCCTGACATTGGCAGCGATAGCGGCGGTCGGCCTCGCGCTCTATGCGATGGCGATGCCCGAGACGAAGCCGAAGCATCACGCGCCCAAGGCGAAGGGGCACGCCGCATGATCGCGACGGTCGCCATCTGTGCGGGCGCCACCGCAGGCGTCATCGCGCGCCCGTTCCGCTGGCCGGAGGCGATCTGGGCGGTCGGCGGCGCGTTGCTGCTGCTGGTCACCGGGTTGATCGCACCCGCGGCGGCTTGGGGCGCGGTTCTGAAGGGCAGCGACGTCTATCTGTTCTTGATCGGCATGATGCTGCTGTCCGAGGCGGCGCGCGAACAGGGCGTGTTCGACTGGGTCGCCAATCTCGCGGCGGCGCGCGCGAACGGATCGGCCACGCGCCTGTTCACATTGGTGTTCCTGACCGGGGTGGTCGTGACGACCTTCCTGTCGAATGACGCGACCGCGGTGGTGCTGACCCCGGCGGTCTATGCCGTGGCGCGACAGGCGGAGGTGAAGCCGCTGCCGCTGCTGTTCGCCTGCGCGCTGGTCGCCAATGCGGCGAGTTTCGTGCTGCCGATCTCTAATCCGGCGAATCTGGTGCTCTACGCCAGCGACCTGCCGCGACTGGGCGCGTGGCTCGGCGCGTTTGCGCTGCCGTCGGTGTTGGCGTTGGTCGCGACCTATGCGGGCCTGCGCTTCCTATTCCGTGACGCGTTGAGCGGAACGGCGGCGCAAGGCGAAGGGGTGAGCCTGTCGACTGGTGGCCGGCTGGCGCTGATCGGGATCGGTGCGACGGCGACCCTACTGACGATCGCGTCGGCGGTCGGCTGGGATCTGGGCTGGCCGACCTTTGGTGCGGGCCTTGCCACCGCGATCGCGGTGCAGGCGCGGGCCGGCGAGACGCCGCTGCCCTTGCTGCGGCGGGTGTCATGGTCTGTGCTTCTGCTCGTCGCAGGGCTGTTCGTGATGGTCGAGGCACTGGCGGAAACGGGGCTGATCCAATGGCTCGCCACGCAGGTGATGCACGGCGCAGCGACCGACCTGCGCGCGACCGCTGCGGCGGCAGGCGGCCTGCTTGCGGTCGGTAGCAACGCGATCAACAATCTGCCCGCCGGGCTGATCGCCGCGCAGACGATCGCGGCGGCGCACCCGCCCAAGCTGATCGTCGACGCGCTGCTGATCGGCGTGGACCTCGGCCCGAATCTGTCGATCACCGGCAGTCTCGCGACGATCCTGTGGCTGATCGCCATTCGCCGCGAAGGCGAGGACGTCAGCTTCTTCCAGTTTCTGCGCGTCGGTGTGGTGACCACGGTGCCCGCGCTGATCCTGGCGATCGGCGTGCGGGTGTTGCTCGGCTGACGTGATTCGCCCGGGTCGAATCGGCCGTCGTCCTAGCGTGGGCTAGGATCTCCGGTCGGGGCGGGCGCTAGAGGTCAATAGGGTGACGCTTCTAGGAAAGAGGCAAACTCTAGAGCGCCTGCGCCGCAGCCCAGCCACTCGCCCACGCCCATTGGAAATTGTAGCCGCCCAGCCACCCGGTCACGTCCACCGCTTCGCCGATCGCGTGAAGGCCCGGCACCCGGCGCGCCTCGAGAGTCTGCGACGATAGATCGGCGGTGCTGATGCCGCCGACGGTGACCTCCGCCTTGGCAAAGCCTTCGCTGCCGTTGGGCGCGAAACGCCAGTCGGCAAGGCGTCGCGCCGCCTCGTCCAGCCGCCGGTCCGGCGTGTTGGCCAGTTCCGTGCTCACGCCGATTCGCTCGGCCAGTGCCTCGGCGAGCCGGTCTGGCAGATGCGCGGCCAGCGCGCGGCGCAAGGTGGTGCGTGGTTGCTGGCGCTTCGCCTCGATCAGCCAGCCGGGCGCGGCATCGGGCACGAAGTCGATGCCGATCGATTCGCGGGGGCGCCAATAGCTCGACACCTGCAGGATGGCGGGACCCGACAGGCCGCGGTGGGTGAAGAGGGCGGCCTCGCGGAACCGCGCCTTGCCGGCACTGGCGACCACCTCCGACGCGACGCCGGACAGCGTGGCGAATAACGCCTCCTCGCCGCCCAGCGTCAGCGGCACCAGCGCCGGCCGAGGCTCGACCACCTTCAACCCGAATCGGCGGGCGAGATCATAGGCGAATCCGGTCGCGCCCAATTTGGGGATGGAAGGGCCGCCGGTGGCGATGACCAGCTTCGGCGCGGTCACGGTGCGGCGGGGCAGGGCGACGCGGTACGCTTGACCATCGTGATCGACCGCGCCGATCGGCGACGACAGGGCATAGTCCACGCCGCCCGCCGCACATTCGTCGCGCAACATCGCGACGATCTGCTTCGCCGACCCGTCGCAGAACAATTGGCCCAGCGTCTTTTCGTGCCAGGCGATCCCATAGCGATCGACGAGCGCCACGAAGTCTGCCGCCGTGTAGCGGCCCAGCGCCGATTTGGCGAAATGGGGGTTGGCGGACAGATAGCGGTCGGGCGCCGTGTGGATATTGGTGAAATTGCAGCGCCCGCCGCCCGAGATCAGGATCTTGGCGCCGACCGCGTCATTGTGATCGACCAGCAATATGCGGCGGCCGCGTTGTCCGGCTACTGCGGCGCACATCAGTCCGGCGGCGCCGGCGCCGAGGACGATCACATCATAGGTATCGGGGCTCGTCATGCGGCGCCGGTAGCCGCTGGCGGCGGCGTCGGCTAGCACGGCGCGCTTAAGGAGAGAGCGATGCGACTGAGATCCCTGCTGTTCGTACCCGGCGACCGACCGGAGCGATTCGCCAAGGCGGCGGCCAGCGGCGCGGATGCGATCATCCTCGACCTGGAAGATTCGGTTGCGATCCCGGCGAAGGCGGCGGCGCGCGAGGCGGTGGCGCGCTATCTGGCGGAACCGGCGGACGTGATTCGGTTCGTCCGCGTCAATCCGCTGGGGAGCGGGGACCTCGACGCCGATCTTGCGGCAGCGCGCGGCGCGGATGGCGTGATGCTGCCCAAGGCGGAGGGGGCAACGGACATTGCGGCGCTCGTTGCGCGCATGGGCGATGCGATCGTGCCGATCCTGCCGGTGGCGACCGAGACGCCGCGCGCGGTCTTTGCGCTCGGGGGCTATGACACGGTGGCAGAGCGGCTCGCCGGCCTGACCTGGGGGGCGGAAGATTTGCCTGCCGCGATCGGCGCCAGTGCGGCACGCGAATCGGATGGGCGCTACACGCCGCCCTATGAGGTGGTTCGGACGCTCGCCTTGATGGGCGCGCATGCCGCGGGGGTGGCGGCGATCGAGACCGTCTACCCTGCGATTCGCGATGCGGACGGGCTTGCAGCGTATGCTGCCCGGGGCGCGCGCGACGGCTTTACGGGTATGATGGCGATCCACCCGGGCCAGGTTGCCGCGATCAACGCCGCCTTCACGCCGGGGGAGGCGGCGCTGGCCGACGCGCGTGCGGTGGTGGCGGCCTTTGCGGCCGCACCGGGAGCGGGGGCGCTGCAGCTGGATGGGCGGATGATCGATGCCCCACATCTCAAACAGGCGCGGGCGCTGCTGGCACGGGCCGGCGAGGGGCAAGACGCTAAGGGAATGTGACAGTCAGGCGGCGGCCCGGGAAACCGGCCGCCGCTGGTGCGTTGAGACGCGACGAACCCCCAGACCGGGGATCGACACCGGATCGACGCGTAGAGGGCCTCAGCAGGCCTCCTCAGCGACTTTTTCGGGTGTCCGCAAAAAATCTGCAATTTTTGTGTTGACGGCCCAGGCGCCCCCGCCTAGATGGGTGTCACCGCAGCGGTGGCCGACACGGTCACCGAGGCAGTCACAAAAAACCTGGCGCGCTGACCGCCCCGAGAAAAAGGGGTAAGGTAGCTGTGCCGGTGTTTTTGTCGGCTCTTTGACATTGTAGGTAAGATGAAGGGACATGTGGGCGGCGGCTCGTGTGTTTCGGGTCCTCAAGGCCCGGGATGCACGTTAAGCAAATAGGCCGTTCGTATGTCT